>NZ_JBVJRP010000003.1:539863-628296 GCF_055607525.1 Kitasatospora sp. NPDC036993
TCGGAGAGCGCGGAGGAGTTTTCCCGAATCAACCTCCTATGCCCCACCACCATCCCGGTCCCTCTTCCCCCCCGCAAAAGTCCCACCGGGCTGGGTTCTTATGCCTGTTGCGCAGGAAGTCGGCGGGGGTGACTCTGCTGGCGAAGTGTTTGGTCTGGGTCAGGCTGCTGTTGTGATGTCGTGTTGGGTGCAGAGTGTGTGGATGCGGGTGGGGCGGCGGTCTGGTTTCTTGGGTGTGGTGTCGCAGTGGGTGCCGAGTCGTTGGATGTTGATGGCCATGCCGGTGAGGATGTTCTGGAGGTGGGTTTTGGTGAGGCCTCGGTAGCGGGATCGTCGTAGGCCGGGGCCTCGGACTGCTTGTGAGATGGTGCCTTCGATGCCGGCGCGGGCGCGGTAGGCCTGGCGCCATTGGGGGGTGTCCTGTTCGGTCTGCATCCGTATTCGTGCGGTGTGGATGGGTTCGGGGTGGATCTCCAGGCTGCGGCCGAGGTGGGGGGCGGGCAGTGGTGCAGTGGGCGCGGATGGGGCAGGGGCGGCAGTCGGCGCGGGCGAAGGCGACGCGGATCAGGCCGTTCTTCTTCGGGCGCATGGAGATGCTGGTGGCTCCGGCGGGGCAGTGGGTGGTGCCGGCCTGCCAGTCGACGTGGAAGTCCTTAGGGGTGAAGGTGCCGTTGTGGGCGCCTCGGCCGGTGTTCACGGTGACGGGTGCGATGAGGGTGATGTCGCGTTCGAGGGCGGCGCCGATGTTCGGCCCGCTGGGGTAGCCGGAGTCCGTCAGGTGCTCGCCGGGTTTCAGGTCCCGGTCGGTGAGCTTGTCCTGGATGGGGGTGGTGGCGGCGACGTCGGGTTCGGTGGCGGGGGTGGTGTGGACGTCGGTGACCAGGTCCGGTAAGTCCTCGTCGCAGAATTCGGTCAGGTGGGCCTTGGAACCGGTCCACTCCACGCTGCCGGCGCCGGGAACGCCTTTGGTGCTGTAGCGGGCCTGCGGGTCGTGGGGTGAGCGGATGCGCATCGCCGAGGGCGGCTGTTCCCGGTGTCGCGGTAGCGCAGCGTGCCGGCGCGGGTCTTCTCGTAGTGCTGGTCCCACAGTTCCCGCAGGATTCTGACCTGCGCAAGGTCGTTCATCCAGCGGGCGGTGGGATCCGCGTCGATGGCGATCATCAGGCTCCGGCCGTCGGCGCCGATCTGCTCGGCGAGTTTGAGCGCGGAGGCGTTCCTGCGGCGCAGGAGCCGGCTGGTCTCGACCTTGCGGCCGTAGCGTTCGTCCCAGCCGGGCCCGAGCAACGGCACGATGAAGGCGGGGCTGGTGAGGGCGATCTCCTCCAGGGCCGTGCGCAGGGCCTCGCCCAGGCACTCGATCCGGTTCAGCCTGCGCACGCAGGCCAGCACATGGGTGGAGTCGGGGCGCTGAAGGCCGCCGGCCCGTACCAGGCCGGCGGCCTTCAACCGCCGGAGCATCAAGGTCAGCAGGGCATCTGCCCGGTCACCCACAACCAGACGGGCACGGAACTCGCACAGCACACTGGCATCGAAACCCGCGTCCTCCAGCTCCAGGCCCAGCGCGTACTTCCAGGAGATCCGGTCCGCGACCGCCACCGCGGCGTCCCGGTCGGACAGGGTGTGCAGGAACTGCAGGACCGTGACCATCACCAACAGCGCCGGAGAGACACCCGGCCGCCCCAGACCCGCGTACATCTCCTCGAACTCACCCACAGTGAAGTCCTCGTCGACGAACAACGGACCCAACGCGTCCCGCACCCGCATCTCATCCGTCCCACCCGGATGAACCCTACGAGCCAAAGCCACCGTCTCCGACGGAATCCCCGACACACCACCAGGACGCAGCACAACCCACTCCCACCAACAGACACTTACTGTCCCACAACCACCCCAACCGACTTCGCCAGCAGAGTCGCCCGTCCGACTTCCGGCGCAACGTCGTGGAGGCCCCGGCTGCGGGGCGAGGCTACGGCCACGCAGGGGGTGGGTGGGGGCATGCGAAAGGGCCCGCGCGCTCGGGTGAGCGGGCGGGCCCCTGCGGGTGTACGGGCTCAGCCCACGGAGGAGTAGGCGATGATGCCGCGGCGGAGGCCGTCGACGGCCTTGCGGGCGGTCCTGCGAAGCTCCACGTCCTCGCCGGCGGCGTCCTGGATCTGGCCCAGGACGTCGATCAGCTGCTTCGTCCAGCGGACGAAGTCGCCGGCCGGCATCTCGGCGTCGCGCAGCACCTGGTCGAGGTTGTGGCCGAGCGCCCAGCGGTAGGCGACCCAGGCGAAGCCCAGGTCGGGCTCGCGCTGGCCGACGCCCTCGGCGGTGTTGATCCGGTGCTGCTCCTCCAGGGCGTCCAGGTGGCCCCAGATCCGGACCATCTTGCCGAGTGCCTCCTTGGCCGCGCCCTCCGGCACCCGGGGGGCGCCGGCGTCGTCGGACTGGCGCGCCTCGTACACCAGCGCCGAGGCGCAGGCGGCGAGTTCGGCGGCGGCCAGGCCGCTCCAGACGCCCTCGCGGATGCACTCGGAGGCGAGCAGGTCGAGTTCGCCGTAGAGCCGGCCGAGCCGTTTGCCGTCGTCGGTGACGGTGTCGCCGCTCAGGTAGCCGAGGTCGGTGAGCAGCCCGCAGACCCGGTCGAAGGTGCGGGCGATGGTGTGGGTGCGCGAGCGCATCCGGCGTTCCAGCAGTTCGGTGTCGCGGTGCAGCCGGTGGTAGCGCTCGGCCC
Organism: Kitasatospora sp. NPDC036993; assembly: GCF_055607525.1. Lineage (NCBI taxonomy): Bacteria > Bacillati > Actinomycetota > Actinomycetes > Kitasatosporales > Streptomycetaceae > Kitasatospora > Kitasatospora sp. NPDC036993. The sequence continues at coordinate 542,580 of NZ_JBVJRP010000003.1, forward strand.
AGCGGGCGTGGTCCTCGCGGTCGGAGCAGCCGTGGCAGGGGTGCTGGCGCAGTTCGGTGCGCAGCCGGGTGATCTCCGGGTCGTCGGCGGCGGCCGCACGGCCGCGCCGGAACCGCTCGGGCTCCAGGTGGCCGGCCTTGGTGCGCAGTGCCGAGGCGAGGTCGCGCCTGGACTGCGGGCTGCGCGGGTTGAAGGACTTGGGGATGCGCAGGCGCTCGATCGCGACGACCGGGTGCGGGAAGTCGATCATGGCGAGCCGCTTGACCTGCCGCTCGGCGGTGAGCACCACCGGGCGCGGGCCGTCCTGGAAGTCGGGATGGCGCGGGCCGCCCCGGCCGGAGCGGTTGACCGGCGGCAGGCCAGGGTCGAGGACCAGGGCGAGGCCGGCGAACTTGCCGGTGGGCACGTGGATGACGTCGCCCGGCTTGAGCTGCTCGATCGACTCGGCGGCGGCCGAGCGGCGCTGGCTGCTGCCCTCGCGGGCCAGCTCGTTCTCCCGGTCCTTGAGCTTGCGGCGCAGCTCCATGTACGCGTCGAAGTCGCCGAGGTGGCAGGTCATCGACTCGCGGTAGCCGTCCAGGCCCTCCTCGTTGCGCTGCACCTGGCGGGCGATGCCGACCACCGAGCGGTCCGCCTGGAACTGGGCGAAGGAGGTCTCCAGCAGTTCGCGCGAGCGGTGCCGGCCGAACTGGGAGACCAGGTTGACGGCCATGTTGTAGGAGGGCCGGAACGAGGACTTCAGCGGGTAGGTGCGGGTGCCGGCCAGGCCGGCCAGCGCCTCCGGGTCGAGGCCGCGCTGCCAGAGCACCACGGCGTGGCCCTCGACGTCGATGCCGCGCCGCCCGGCCCGGCCGGTGAGCTGGGTGTACTCGCCGGGGGTGATGTCGGCGTGGGTCTCGCCGTTCCACTTGACCAGCTTCTCCATGACCACCGAGCGGGCGGGCATGTTGATGCCGAGCGCCAGGGTCTCGGTCGCGAAGACGGCCTTGACCAGGCCCTTCACGAAGAGCTCCTCGACCACCTCCTTGAACCTGGGCAGCATCCCTGCGTGGTGGGCGGCGATGCCGCGCTCCAGCCCGTCCAGCCACTCGAAGTAGCCGAGGACGTGCAGGTCCTCGTCGGGGATGTCGGCGCAGCGCTCCTCGACGATGGCCCGGACCCGGGCGCGGTCGGAGTCCTTGTTGAGCCGCAGGCCGGAGCTGAGGCACTGCTGGACGGCGGCCTCGCACCCGGCCCGGCTGAAGATGAAGGTGATCGCGGGCAGCAGGCCCTCGGCGTCGAGCCGGTCGATGACGTCCACCCGGCCCGGCGTCCAGACCCGGCCGGGACGGCCGTTGGGCATCGAGCGGCCCCGGCCGCGGGTGAAGCGGTCGCGCGGGTTGCGGTCGATCTCGGAGCGGGCGAGCCTGACCAGCTCGGGGTTGACGGCCTTGCCGGGGTTCTTGAGGCTGTGCTTGGGGCGGCCGTCCCGGTCGGGGTCGGCGAACAGGTCGTACATCCGGTTGCCGGCCATCACGTGCTGCCACAGCGGCACGGGGCGGGTCTCGGAGACGATCACCTTGGTGCCGCCGCGCACGGTGTCCAGCCAGTCACCGAACTCCTCGGCGTTGGAGACGGTCGCGGAGAGCGAGACGAGGGTGACCGACTCGGGGAGGTGGATGATGACCTCCTCCCAGACGGCGCCGCGGAGGCGGTCGGCGAGGTAGTGCACCTCGTCCATCACGACGTAGCCGAGGCCGTCGAGGGTGCTGGAGCCCGCGTAGAGCATGTTGCGCAGCACCTCGGTGGTCATGACCACCACGGGTGCGTCGCCGTTGACGGTGTTGTCACCGGTGAGCAGGCCGACCTTGGCCGCGCCGTAGCGCTTGACCAGGTCGCCGTACTTCTGGTTGGAGAGCGCCTTGATCGGCGTGGTGTAGAAGCACTTGCGACCGGCGGCCAGGGCCAGGTGCACGGCGAACTCGCCGACGATGGTCTTCCCCGAGCCGGTGGGGGCGGCGACCAGGACGCCGGATCCGGCCTCCAGCGTCTCGCAGGCCTCCAGCTGGAAGTCGTCCAGCGGGAAGTCGTACAGCTGCTGGAAGCCGTACAGGGCGGTGGCCTGCTCCTGGGCCCGGCGACGACTGGCCGCGTACGCCTCGGCGGGGCCGAGCTCCTGGTCGTCCTGGGGCTCTGGATCGGGGGTGTTCATCGCCGTCCGGGTGTGGTTGGTGTGATCTCGCATCTCAGCGAGAGGTTACCCGGGAGGACCGACATCGATAGCACCGTTTTTCCGTGCGACGGGATCACTCCCCGCTGTCACACCCGAGACCACTCCTCTCTCAGATCCATGGTGGCCGATGTCCTCAAGTGATCGGAACGGGGCAGGGTTCGAACGTCTCCGGTCATCCCCGGTGGAATCCGCCGGTGCTCCCTACCGTCGTCACGGTCACGGAACAGCCACCGACACGCGGGAGGACAGCCACGATGGCGAACCTGGAGACGTCCCTCAAGGAGGCCATGGCGATCGAGGGCGCCATCGGCGTCGCCCTGGTCGACTACGGCAGCGGCATGGCGCTCGGCAGCCTCGGGGACGGCGGCGAGCTGGACCTCAACGTCGCCGCGGCCGGGAACACCGACGTGGTCCGCGCCAAGATGCGCGCGCTGGAGGCGCTCAACCTCCTCGACAACGAGATCGAGGACATGCTGATCACGCTGACCCACCAGTACCACATGGTCCGGCCGATCACGACGCCCGGCGGCCGCGGGCTGTTCCTCTACCTGGCGCTCAACCGCGGCCGCTCCAACCTGGCGATGGCCAGGCACCACCTCAAGCGGATCGAACTCGCTCTGGAGATCTGACCCCGACGCGCCCTTCGCTGCCGGTGCGGCTACCCCTTCAGCAGCTCCGCCAGGCCGTCCGCCAGCCGCTCGTACTCCGCCGCCCGGTTGTACAGCTGGGCGCTGACCCGCAGCACCCCGCCGCCGGCCCACGGACGGACGGCGATCCGGGTGCCGAGCCGGTGCCACACCTCGGCCATCAGCGCCTTCACCTGCGGCTCGGTCTCGCCGTACCCGGCGGGCAGCCGGACGGTGCTCATCCACACCCCGGGCGTCCCGGGCAGCGGCGCCAGGCCGGTCCGCTCGGCCAGCACCCGGCGGCCGTACCCGGCCAGCGCGGTGTTGTGGGCCGCCACCTCCGCGTGGCCGAGTCCGCGCAGCAGCCCGAAGCCGGCCGGGGCGGCCAGCCAGGGCGTGTAGTCGCAGGTGCCGCGCCACTCGACGTTGCCGGGGAAGCCCTTGTCGTGCTCCCAGGACAGCGCCAGCGGGCGCACCCGGGCGGTCCACTCGGGACGGACGGCGAGCACGCCGGTGGCGCGCGGGGCGAAGGCCCACTTGTGCAGGTTGCCGAACCAGAAGTCGGCGTTCGGGTCGATCGGAGCGGGCAGCATGCCGGGCGCGTGGGCGCCGTCCACCACGGTGGTCACGCCGCGGGCGCGCAGGTCGGCGAGCAGGGCCCGGCCGGCCACCAGGCGGGCGGTGGGCGAGGTGAGCTGGTCCAGGATCGCGACGGTGGTCCGCCCGTCCACGGCGTCCAGCACCGCCTCCCGGACGGCCTGCTCGTCCGGCGCCTCCAGCGGCACCCTGGCCACCACGACCTCGGCGCCGGTCTCGGCGGCCTTGCGGACGGCGGCCTGGGTCACCGCGCCGTAGCCGTGGTCGGTGACCAGGATCCGGTCGCCGGGTGCGAACGGGATGCTGTCCAGGGCGATCGCGACCGCCTCGGTGACGTTGGCGACCAGCGCGAGCCGCTCCGGGTCGGTGTCCAGCTCGGCGGCGAGCAGGGCCCGGGCGGCGGCGATCCGGGCCGGCAGGTCGGCGAAGAAGCCGTCCGGGTCCTGCTCGTGCTCGATCCGCAGCCGCTCCTGCGCCCGCTGCACCGGTATGGGCACGGCCCCGAACGAGCCGTGGTTCAGGTGCGCGGTCCGCGGCGACACGCTGAACAGCCCGTCGGCGGCGGGCAGCGGTGCCGGGGGCTGGGCGGTCCGCAGGTCGTCGGTCACGGTTTCCTCCGCTGGCTGACACTCACACTAGTGTGTGACATTTCACATGACAGACTACTGGTCGGAACGCGCACCGCGCGACCACCATCAGGCCGTGACCATCACCGACGCCTTCCTTGCCCTCAGCGCCCGTACCGGTCGGTTCACCTTCGGCGCACCGCGTGCGTGCACCTTCGCCGAGGACGGTACCCGGCTGCTGCTGCTCCGATCGGCCGGTCCCGAGGACCCGGTCGACCGCCTCCACCTGCTCGACACCGCCACCGGCGACGAGCGCCTGGTCGCGGATCCGGCCGCGCTGCTGCCCGGCCGCACCGGCCGGCGCGACGACCTGCCCGCCGTCGAGCGCCGGCTGCGCGAGCGCATCCGGCTGGTCGCCGCCGGGATCGGCACGTACGCCGCCACCGCCGACCTCGCCACCGCCGTCTTCACCCTGGACGGCCGGCTGTTCCGCACCGACACCACCACCGGCAACAGCGACGAACTCCCGGTCGCCGGGCCCGCGTTCGACCCCCGGCCGGACGCCACCGGGCAGCGCGTCGCCTACGTCGCCGAGGACGCCCTGTACGTCACCCCCGGCCTCGAACCGCTCTCCCCCGCCGACGGCGCCCGCTGGGGCGTCGCCGAGTTCGCCGCCGCCGAGGAGCTGGGCCGCGCCCGCGGCCACTGGTGGCGCCCGGACGGCGGCGCGCTGCTGGCCGCCCGGGTGGACGAATCCGCCGTCCCCCGACGGTACTTCGCCGACCCGGCCCACCCCGGCGAGGCGCCCGAGGACTTCGCCTACCCGCAGGCCGGCGGCCCCAACGCGGACGTCCAGCTCTGGGTGCTCGGCCTCGACGGCGGCCGGGTCCCGCTGCGCTGGGACCGCGAGGAGTTCCCGTACGTCTGCGCCGCCTCCTGGGCCTCCACCGAGGAGGTGCTGCTCACCGTCGCCGACCGCCTCCAGCAGAACGTGCTGCTGCTGAGCGCCGACCCGGCCACCGGCGTGACCACCGAACTCTCCCGCACCACCGACGAGTTCTGGGTGGACGACCTGCCCGGCACTCCCGACCGGCTGGCCGACGGCCGACTGCTCACCGTCCTCGACACCCCGCAGGCCCGCGGCCTCGCGCTGGACGGCAAGCCGCTGGACACCACCGGGCTCCAGATCCGCCGGGTGGTCGGCACCCTGCACGGCCGGCTGCTCTGCGAGACCGGCGAGGGCGACCCGTTCCACCAGTACGTCCACCTGGTCGACCCGGACGGCGGCGCGCCCGAGCGGCTCACCGCCGGCCCCGGCCTGCACACGGCCCTCGCCGCCGCCGACACCCTGCTGCTGACCTCGGCCACCGCCGACGGCGTCCGGCGCGTCATCAGCCGCGACGGCCACGAGATTCCGCTCACCGACCTCAGCGCCATGCTGCCCCACCGGGTGGAGCCGCGGCTCGCCCGGGTCACCGAGCGCGCCCTGCCCACCGCCGTGGTGTACCCGCGCGACCACGTCCCCGGCCGGCGGCTGCCCGTCCTGCTGGACGTCTACGGCGGTCCCGGCTACCAGGCGGTGGCCGCCGAGCCGCGCCGCTGGCAGCTCAAGCAGTGGTGGGCCGACCAGGGCTTCGCGGTGGTCACCACCGACAACGGCGGCACCCCGTTCGTCTCCCCCGACTTCAGCCGCACCATCTTCCGCCGCTTCTCCCAGGTGGCGCTGGACGACCAGGTCGACGCCCTGCACGCGCTCGCGGCCGCCCACCCGGACCTCGACCTCGGCCGGGTCGGCGTGCGCGGCTGGTCGTACGGCGGCTACTTCGCGGCGCTCGCCGTGCTGCGCCGCCCCGACGTCTTCCACGCCGCCTGCGCGGGCGCCCCGCCCACCGACTTCCGGCTCTACGACACCGCGTACACCGAGCGCTACCTCGGCCTGCCGCAGGACAACCCGGAGGGCTACGCCGACGACTGCCTGCTCACCGACGCGCCCGGCCTGAGCAGGCCGCTGCTGCTGATCCACGGGCTGGCCGACGACAACGTCCACCCCTCGCACACCCTGCTGCTCTCCCAGGCGCTCGTCAGGGCGGGACGCCCGCACACCGTGCTGCCGCTGCCCGGAGTGACCCACATGACCCCGGGCGGGCTGGGCGAGCAGCTGGCCCAGGCCGAACTCGCCTTCCTGCGCGCCTCGTTGGGATGACCCGTTGCACCATCCGGGCCGGAATCCGGCACTCCACACGATCGCCGGTCCGGCAGCGGGCGTCGCACCTCCGGGTGCGGCGCCCGTTCGCTTGTTTCACACCTCTTCCACGTAACCCGTGACATGTGAAATATTACCTGCGCTTCACCTTACCGATGTCGAAGCACCCCCATCTTCCGGAAAGGACCGGTCAGTTGCGCAGACTGTCCGCGGCCCTCGCCGCCGCGCTCACCACCGGCGCGATAGCGGCCACCTTGCTGGGCACCCCCGCCCAGGCCGCTCCCCCGATCTCCCTCACCGCCGCCGCGGCCTCCGACGCCCCGGAGGGCGCCGAGGCCCCGCCCGCCCCGATGGCCCCGCAGGAGCGCGAACGCCAGGCGCTGCGCGGCAAGGCCCTGGAACAGCTCAACAAGGGCGCCCTCGACCAGGGCGCCGCCGCCAAGGCCGCCGGCAAGCGGGCCCCGGCGAAGGTGAGGATCGGCAACGACTACGTCCAGCTCGCGCACCAGCGCACGGACAAGGTCTTCGTGATCCTCGCCCAGTTCGGCGACGAGGTCGACAACACCACCCAGTGGAACGGCCAGCCCCGCTACGGCGGCACCCCCGGACCGCTCCACAACCAGATCCCCAAGCCCGGCAAGGACGACAACCACACCCTGTGGTCGCAGAACTTCGACCGCGCCTACTACCAGAAGATGTTCTTCGACGACACGCCCGGTGCCGTGTCCATGCGCAACTACTACCGCACCCAGTCCTCCGGCCGCTACGACGTCCAGGGCACCGTCAGCGACTGGGTCACCGTCCCGCACAACGAGGCCCGCTACGGCAGCAACAAGGGCCCGCAGGGCTCCGGCGCCTGGACCCAGGGCCAGGAGTTCATCCGGGACGCCGTCAAGGCCTGGTACGACGGCGAGGTCGCCAAGGGCCGCCCGGCCGCCGACATCAAGGCGCAGCTCGCCCAGTACGACGTCTACGACCGCTACGACCACGACAAGGACGGCGAGTTCGCACAGCCGGACGGCTACCTGGACAACGTCGTCGTGGTGCACGCGGGCGTCGACGAGACCTGGGGCGGCGGCGCCCAGGGCGCCGACGCGCTGTGGGCGCACCGCAGTTGGACCTTCCCGGACGCGACCGGGCAGACCGGCCCGGAGGGCAACAAGATCGGCGGCGCCCCGGTCGGCGACACCGGCCTGTACGTCTACGACTACGTCCAGGGGGGTGAGAACAGCGGCGTCGGCCTGTTCGCCCACGAGTTCGGCCACAACCTCGGCCTGCCCGACCTGTACTCCACCAGCGGCGGTGACAACAGCGTCAACTTCTGGTCGCTGATGTCCTCCGGCTCGTACCTGGGCAAGGGCCCGAACACCACCGGCGGCTACCCCGGCGACCTCGACGCCTGGAGCAAGCTCCAGTTCGGCTGGCTCGACTACGACGAGGCCCAGGCCGCCACCCGCTCCACCCACGCCCTCGGGGTGAGCAGCTACAACACCGACCAGGCGCAGGCCGTCCTGGTCCACCTGCCGGACGGCACCACCCGCACCGACCTCGCCGACCCGTACGAGGGCGGCAGGCAGTGGTGGAGCGACACCGGCGACAACCTCGACAACTCGCTGGCCCGGGACGTCGACCTGCGCACCGCCGCGGGACCGGCCGCCCTGGACGCGGCGGTCTGGTACGACACCGAGCAGGACTACGACTTCCTCACCGTCGAGGCCTCCACCGACGAGGGCAAGCACTGGACCGCCCTCGGCGGCACCGTGGACGGCGCCCCGATCGGCAACACCAGCGCCAACACCCCCGGGCTGAGCGGCAGTTCCGGCAGCCACAAGCAGCTGCACATCCCGCTGGACGGCTACCTCGGCCGGCAGGTCCGGCTGCGCTTCCACGTCACCTCGGACAGCAACACCCACGGCAGGGGCGTGCTGGTGGACGCCGTGAAGGCCACCGCCGGCGGCGCCGAGCTGTTCGCCGACGGCGCCGAGAACGGCACCGGCGGCTGGACGGCCAGCGGCTTCACGGTCATCACCGGCCGCACCGCCGTCAAGCAGCACCCGCGGGCGTACCTCGCCGAGAACCGCCGCTACACCGGCTACGGGTCGTTCCTGAAGACCGGCCCGTACAACTTCGGCTACAGCGGCGTCGCGGGCAAGGCCAACGTGGTGGACAACTACCCGTACCAGGAGGGCGTCCTGATCTGGCTGTGGGACACCTCGTACGGTGACAACAACACCAAGGACCACCCCGGCGGCGGGCTGATCCTGCCGGTCGACGCCCGCCCGGCGCCGATCCGCTTCGCCGACGGCACGCTGGTCAACGGGCGGGCGCAGACCTACGACGCGACCTTCTCGCTCAAGCCGACCACGCCGTTCACCCTGCACAAGGGCGGCACCGCGGTGCGCATCCCGGCCAAGCCGGCCGTCCCGGTGTTCAACGACCACACCGGGGTGTACGGCGACGCGGCCACGCCGCAGCTGACGGTGAAGGTGCCGGACACCAACACGAAGATCGAGGTCGTCCGGGAGTCCCAGGGCGGGAAGATCACCACCGTCCGGGTGGGCCCGGCCTCCTGACCCGGAGACCCCCTGACCCGGAGACCCCCTGACCCGGAGCCTCCCGGCCCGGCGAACGCGCGAAGGGCCCCGGATCCCCCCGACGAAAAGGGATCCGGGGCCTGCTCGTGTACCCGGGCGCCTCAGCGCCCCAGGCTGCGCGCGGTGCGCGCGGCGGTGGCCACCCCCAGGACGGTGATCGCGGCGATCCCGAAGGTCATGTACCGGGCCGCGTCGACCGGGCTGTCCCCGCCCAGGTTGACCAGGGTGCCGGCCAGCGCCGAGGTCACCGAGAAGGCGATCAGCTGGGTGGTGTTGATCGCCGCGGCCGCCTTGCCGCCCTCGGCCGGGTCGCTGCTGCTGCGCATCGCGGCCACGCTCAGGTGCGGGAAGGCCAGCCCGATCCCGGTGCCGGCGGCGAACAGCGCCACCGCCCAGAGCACCACCCGCGGCCCGGAGGCGTGCCCGGTCTGGGTCAGCCCGTACACCAGCAGGCCGCCGACCAGCACCAGCGGGGCGGCGCGGACCGCCAGGGCCCGGCCGCGGGCCGACTCGATCCCGACGCTGAACAGCTGGGCGGTGGTCCAGCCGGCCGAGATCGCGGCGCCGAGGAACCCGGCCACCAGCGGGCCGAGGCCGCCCAGCCGCTGGCCGAACAGCGGGATGAAGTTCTCCGCCACCACGCCCGCGCAGAGCACCGCGACGGTCAGGTAGAGCCACTTCAGCGGATTGCCCGGCCGGTAGGTCTGCTGCGGCAGCACCGTCGCCGCCGCGCGCCGCTCGACCGCCGCGAAGCCGGCCAGCAGCGCCGCCCCGGCGAGCAGGCAGAGCGCCGTCGGCCGGCCGCCCGGCACGGTCGAGCTGACGCTGAAGGCGGCCGCCGCCAGGGTGAGCAGCAGCAGCGAGGGCAGCGGCACCGGGCCGCTTCCGTGCCCGGCGCCGGAGCGCCCGGGCAGCACCCGGCGGGCCAGGACGGCCAGCACCAGCGCGGCGGCCAGCAGCAGGACGTACGCCCAGCGCCAGGCGCCGAGCTGGGCGAACAGCCCGCCCAGCGACGGCCCGACCAGGGTGCCGACGCCCCACATCGCGGAGACCAGCCCGGCCGCCCTGGTCCACAGCCGCTCCGGCAGCGCGCTGCGGATCACGGCGTAGCCGAGCCCGGCCACCAGCCCGCCGCCGAGGCCCTGCACCACCCGGCCGAGGATCAGCGCCGCCATCGACGGGCTGAGCGCGTTGACCACCGCGCCGACGCCGAAGACCAGGAAGCCCAGCACGTAGGCCCGGGCGGCGCCGAGGCGGTCCAGCAGCCGGCTGACCAGCATCGAGGCGATGACGGCGGCCATCAGGAAGCCGGTGGCCACCCACGCGTAGTACCGCCCGCCGCCGATGTCGCCCACGATCGAGGGCATCAGCGCGGCGGTGAAGTAGAGGTTCATCGCGTACAGCGCGACGCCGCCGGCCAGGATCGAGGCGGCGGCGGCGTACCGGCGGGAGAAGAGTTCGCGCCACCCGCCGGAGGCCCCGGCGGACGGCGGCTCCGACGGGCAACCATCCCGCTCGGCAGCGGTGGTGTGGTTCTGGACGGCGGGTGATTCGGTCACGTCCGGTACGCTAGGACTTCAACAGAACTTGAAGTCAAGGAGCCGCCATGACCACCGCGCCGGTCGATCTGCTGAGCGTCGGCGAGGTGGCCCGGCGGGCCGGGATCGCCACCTCGGCGGTGCGCTTCTACGAGGACCAGGGGCTGATCTCCGCCGAACGCACCGCGGGCAACCAGCGGCGCTACCGGCGGCACGTGCTGCGCCGGATCTCGCTCATCCTGGTCGCCAAGCGGCTCGGCATCCCGCTCTCCGAGGTCGCCGAGGTCTTCACCGGCCTGCCCGAGGACCGGATGCCCGGCAAGCACGACTGGGAGCGCATCTCCCGGCACTGGGCCGAGCAACTGCGCGCCCGCCGGGCCGAACTGGAACGGCTGGAGGACGAGCTGACCGGCTGCATCGGCTGCGGCTGCGTCTCGCTGCGCCGCTGCCGGGTGCTCAACCCCGGGGACGAACTGGCCGCCGAGGGCCCGGGCCCCCGACGGCTGCTCCCCGAGGACGGCCTGCTGCCCGTCGAGGAGTGAACGGGCGGGCCCGCGGACGGGCATGGGGAAGGGTGGGTGGAACCCGGTCGGACGCGGCCCTCGCAGGGTTCCCCGCCGCGTCCGACCGGGGGTCTGTAAGCGCCGGCTCAGCCCTCCGGGAAGTGGCAGGCCGCCTGCCGCTCGCCGGGCCCGGCGATCCTCAGCAGCGGCCGCTCGGTCCGGCACAGGTCCTGCGCCTTCGGGCAGCGCGGGTGGAAGGAGCAGCCGGGCGGCGGGGCCGCCGGGCTCGGCGGGTCGCCGAGCAGCACGATCCGCTCCCTGGTCCGCTCCGCCTCCGGGTCCGGCAGCGGCACGGCCGACAGCAGCGCCCTGGTGTACGGGTGCGCGGGCCTGCCGTACACCTCGGCCTTGTCGCCGATCTCCACGATCCGGCCCAGGTACATCACCGCGACCCGGTCGCAGACCCGCTTGACCACCGAGAGGTCGTGCGCGATGAACACGTACGCCAGTCCCAGCTCCTGCTGGAGCCGCTCCATCAGGTTGACCACCTGGGCCTGGATGGAGACGTCCAGCGCGGAGACCGGTTCGTCGGCAATCACCAGCCGCGGCGAGGTGGCCAGCGAGCGGGCGATGCCGATCCGCTGGGCCTGGCCGCCGGAGAACTCGTGCGGGTAGCGGTCCAGGTGCTCGGGGATCAGCCCGACCAGTTCCATCAGCTCGGCGGCCCGCTTGCGCGCCGCCGCCGCGCCCTCGCCCTGGACCAGCAGCGGCTCGGAGATGATCCGGGCCACCGTCTGCCGGGGGTTGAGCGAGGAGTACGGGTCCTGGAAGACCATCTGGAGGTCGCGCCGGTGCGGCCGCAGCCGGGCCTGGGAGAGCCCGCCGATCTCGGTGCCGTCGAAGGTGACGGTGCCCGAGGTCGGGTCGAGCAGCCGGACGATCATCCGGCCGGTGGTGGACTTGCCGCAGCCGGACTCGCCGACCAGGCCGAGCGTCTCCCCCGCGCCGACGTCGAAGCTCACCCCGTCCACCGCCCGGACCGGTGCGCCCGGCCGGCCGGTGCGGGAGCGCCGGCCGGGGAAGGTCTTCACCAGGTCCCGGACCGACAGCAGCGGAGCCTGCGGCGCATCCTTCGTCGACGGTGTGGTCATCACAGCACCCCTTCCGGCACCAGTGGCAGGTGACAGGCGGTCTGGTGGCCGGGGGCGAGCACGCCGAGCAGCGGGCGCTCGCCCAGGCAGCGGGCGTGCTCCTCGGCGGACGCGGCGGCGGTGCGGGCGCAGCGCGGGGCGAAGGAGCAGCCGGAGGCGGGGGCGATCAGCGACGGCGGGCTGCCGGGGATGGCCCGCAGCGGGGCGTCGTCGGTGTCGTCCAGGCGTGGCAGCGAGTCCAGCAGGCCGCGGGTGTACGGGTGCGCGGGTTGCGCGAACAGCCGTTCCACCGGGGCCTGTTCGGCGGCCCGGCCGCCGTACATGACCAGCACCTCGTGGGCGACCCGGGCGACCACGCCCAGGTCGTGGGTGATCATCACGACGCCGAGGCCGCGCTCCTGCTGGATCCGGGCGATCAGGTCGAGGATCTGCGCCTGGACGGTGACGTCGAGCGCTGTGGTGGGCTCGTCGGCGATCAGCAGTTCGGGTTCGCAGGCCAGCGCCATGGCGATCATGACGCGCTGGCGCATGCCGCCGGAGAACTGGTGCGGGTACTCGTCGACCCGGCGGGCCGGCTCCGGGATGCCGACCTCGGCCAGCATCTCCACCGCCCTGGCCCGTCCGGCCTTGCGGTTGGCCTTGAAGTGCACCCGGTAGTGCTCGGCGATCTGCTCCCCGACGGTGTAGAAGGGGTGCAGGCTGGACAGCGGATCCTGGAAGATCATCGCGATCCTGCGGCCCCGGACGGTGCCCAGCTCGCGCTCCCCCAGGCCGCCCAGCTCCTGGCCGTTCAGCCGGATCGAGCCGGTGACGGTGGCGCCGTGGTGCAGTCCCATGACGGCGAGCGAGGTGACGGACTTCCCGCTGCCCGACTCGCCGACCAGCCCGAGGGTCCGCCCGGACTCGACGGCGAAGGAGATCCCGTCCACCGCCCGGACCGTGCCGCGCGGGGTGTCGAAGGCGACCTTGAGGTCCTCGACCTCCAACAGCCTGGTCATCAGTACCTCACTCTCGGGTCTACGAACGCGTACAGCAGGTCGACCAGCAGGTTCGCCGCGACGATGAAGAAGGCCGCGAGCAGGGTGACGCCGAGGATGACGGGCTGGTCGGAGCGGGCCAGGCCGTCGTAGAACAGCCGGCCGACGCCGGGCAGGCCGAAGATCGACTCGGTGATGACCGCGCCGGCCAGCAGGCCGCCGAGGTCCATCCCGAAGATGGTCAGGATCGGCGTCATCCCGGCGCGCAGCCCGTGCTTGACGGTGACCGTCCGCGCCGGCAGGCCCTTGGCCCTGGCGGTGCGGATGTACGGCTCGGCCATCGTCTCGATCATCGAGTTGCGGCTCTGCCTGGCGTACATCGCCGCGTACAGCAGGGCCAGCGCGATCCACGGCAGCAGCAGGTTGGAGCCCCACTCGAAGGGGTTCTCGGTGAACTTGTGGTAGGCCGGGTAGGGCAGCACGCCCGCGGTCCGGACGACGCCCCAGATCAGCATGATCGAGGTGAAGTAGACCGGCAGCGAGGCGGTGCCGACGGACAGCACCATCAGGGCCTTGTCGACCGGCCTGCCCTTGCGCAGCGCCGAGGTGACGCCCGCGCCGAGGCCGAGGACCAGCCAGATCACGGCCGCGCCGAGCGCCAGCGAGATGGAGACCGGCAGGCGGTCGGTGAGCAGGTCCCACACCGGCAGCCCGTACTCGTAGGAGTAGCCGAGGCAGGGGAAGCCGCAGTGCACCGCACTGGGGCCGCTGCCGTAGTCGCGGCCGGCGAAGATGCCGCCGAGGTAGGCGAGGAACTGGTCCCAGACCGGCTTGTCCAGGCCCATCGCCGCCTTGACGTCGGCGAGCCGCTCGGGGCTACAGGTCTTGCCGCAGGCGGCCGCGGCCGGGTCGTTGGGCAGCAGGTAGAAGATGGTGAAGGTGATGGCGCAGATGGCGAGCAGGATGCCCACCACGCCGAGCAGGCGGCGGCCGAGGTAGAGGATCACGACCGGCCTCCCCGGGGGTCGAGGATGTCCCGCAGCGCGTCCCCGAGCAGCGTGAACGCGAGCACGGCGACGAACAGGAAGGCGGTCGGGATCAGGAAGTAGGTCGGGTCGGTCTCGTAGTGCACGATGCTCTCGGCGATCATCTGGCCCCAGGACGCGGTCGGCGGGCGGACGCCCACGCCGAGGTAGCTGAGCGCCGCCTCGGTGGCGATCATGCCGGGGACCAGCAGGGTGGTGTAGGCGATGATCGGGCCGGAGACGTTGGGCAGGATCTCCCGGGTGAGGATGCGCCAGGAGCGCGCCCCGCCCACCTTGGCGGCCTCGACGTACTCGCGGTGCTTGAGCGAGAGGGTCTGCCCGCGCACCACCCGGGCGATGCCGGGCCAGGTGAACAGCCCGATCACCAGGGTGATCAGCAGGATCCGGTTGACGTCCTTGGCCACCGACATCATCGCGATCATGAAGATCAGCGAGGGGAAGGACATCGTGAGGTCCATCAGCCGGGACAGCAGTGTGTCGACGCGCCCGCCGAAGTAGCCCGCCGCGATGCCGGACAGGGTGCCGACGAGCACGACGACGGCCGTCGCGGTGAAGGCGATCAGCAGGGAGACCTGCCCGCCGTGCAGCACCCGGGCGAACAGGTCGCGGCCGGTGAGCGGCTCGACGCCCAGCCAGTGCCGGGCGCTGATGCCGCCGAAGTCCCCCTTGGGCAGACCGCCCAGGTACGGGTCGAGCGAGCGCTTGTCGAACTCCTCGGGGCTCCAGCCGCCGAGCGAGCCGAGCGGCCCCGCCAGGGCGGTGACCAGGACCAGCAGGCCGACGGTGATCAGCCCGAACCGGGCCGAGCCCTTGGCCCACAGCTGGACCCAGACCAGCCGCCAGGGCCCGCGCCCGGCACTCTTCTTGGCGCCCCCCGCCGTGGCGTCGGCCACGGCGGCGGGCTCAGTGGTGGTACTCATGGCTGCCGGTCCCTCACTTGCCCTTGGCGGGGTCCTTGAGACCGACGGTGGCCAGGTCGATCATGCCGGCGAAGCCCGAGTTGCCGAACGCGCCGGCCACGTTGGTGCCGACCAGCAGCGGGCGCCGCTGCCAGAGCAGCGGGACGGCCGGGGCCTTCTTCATCAGGTCCTCGTCCAGCTGCTTCCAGGCCTTGTTCGCCTCGGCGACGTCCGTCATGGCCGCGATCTGGTCCATCCGGTCCATCGTGGCCTGGTCCTTGAACTGGCTGTAGTTGCCCTGGTTGCCCTTCTCCTTGATGGTGCGGCCGTCGAAGAGGAACGGCAGGAAGGTCGCACCGGAGGGGTAGTCGGGGCACCAGCCGTTGAGGGTCAGGTCGGGGGCGTTCCTGATGTCGCCGACGGTGTCGGCGAAGGCGGACGCGTCGACCGTGTTCACGGTGACCTGGACGCCGGCCTTGGACAGCGACTGCTGGATCGCCTCGGCGCGGGTCTTGTCGCCGGTCGAGACGGTGAGCGAGACCTTGAGGTCGCTCTTGCCCGCCTCCTGGAGCATCTTCTTGGCCTTCTCCTGGTCGCCGGCCACCGGGATCTTCAGCGGGTCGGACTTGGCGCCGCCGGTCAGCGACGGCGGTAGGAAGGAGGTCGCCGGGTCGGTCATCGCGGGGCCGCCGAAGGCGGTCACCTGGGCGTCGCGGTCGACCGCCCACATCATCGCCTCGCGCACCTTCGGGTCGTCGAAGGGGGCCTTGGCGGTGTTCAGGTAGAGCATGTCGGTACATCCGGTCTGCTCGGCGACCATGCGGGCCTTGACGTCCGCCTTGGGCAGCACCTTGGCGACGGTCTCGTGCTGCATCCAGGGCATGTTGATGGCGTTGGCGTCGGCGCCGTCGCTGGCGATGATCCGGTCGTCGGCCTGGCCGCCCTTGATGCCCTGGGTCACCACGACCTTGTCCGGGTACGCCTTGCGGACCGTGTCCGTGGCCGGGTCCCAGTTGGTGTTGCGGACCAGCACCAGCTGCTTGCCGCGGTCGTAGGTCTCGATCTTGTACGGGCCGGAGGAGAACGGCCGGGCGTCGTACTGGGTGCCCTTCTCCTGGGACTGCGGCACCGGGGCGAAGGTCGGCAGGGTGACGGTGTCCGAGAACTCGGCGACCGGGCGCTTCAGGTGGAAGACGATGGTCCTGTCGTCCGGGGTCTCGATGCTCGCCAGGTGCTCGCCGTTCAGCGGGCCCTTGTAGCTCTCACCGCCGGCCAGGTACTGGATCGCGTAGTCGGGGCCGCCGGTGAGGTCCGGGGAGAAGGACCGCTCGACGTTGTACTTGATGTCGGCGGACTTGATCGGCGAGCCGTCCTCGTACTTGAGGCCTTCCTTGAGGGTGAAGGTCCACACCTTGCCGCCCTCGGTGGACGTGCCCAGGTCGGTGGCGAGGTCGGGGACGATCTCGCTGCCGGCCGCGCCCGGCTCGGACTTGAAGGTGGTCAGGGTCCGGTAGATCAGCCGGGTGCCGAAGTCCATGTGCGGCACCACCCAGTTGCGGGCCGGGTCGAGGTGCGCGAAGTCCTGGTTGGTCAGGACGGTGAGGGTGCCGCCCTTGGCCGGGGTGCCGCCGACGACCGTGCCGGACGCCGCGCCCGGGCCCTTGCTGTCGGAGGGCGCGGCGTCGGCGCCGCTGTCGCTCTTGTCGTTGGAGCAGGCCCCGAGGCCGAGGGTGAGGGTGGCCGCGAGGGCCGCCGCGAGGGCGGCGTGGGTGCGCCTGGTCATGTGCAACTCCGCTGTGGGGGGCCTGATCCGCCTGATCCGGCCGCTGCGCTGTGTGACCCGTAACATAGTAATGTGAAATTGCACTGCACAAGAGGTGACGCCACCCGTTACCGAGCTGTGTCCGTGCCCCGCATCTCCCCAGCCCCGACAAGGAGTTCACCGGTGACCCTTCCCCCGACCGGCCTCAACACCGGGAGCCACGACCTCCCGGTCCCTCCCGCCCTCGCCTCGTTCATGGCCACCCAGTGGGCCGCCACCCCCCTCCCCGCCGACCGGCGCGTCCCCGGATACGACCGCTTCCCCGGCCGCCGGGCCCGGCTCTCCGCCGCCTTCCCCGGCGAACGGCTGGTCGTCCCGGCCGGCCGGCTCAAGGTCCGCTGCAACGACCTCGACTACCGCTTCCGCCCGCACAGCGCGTACGTCTGGCTCACCGGCCTCACCGGCGAGGACCAGGCCGACCACGTCCTGGTCCTCGAACCGGCCGGCCCCGAGGGCCACGAGCCGGTCCTCTACCTGCGCCCGCGCTCCCCCCGCGACGGCGGCGAGTTCTACCGCGACCGCCGCTACGGCGAGTTCTGGGTCGGCGCCCGCCCCGACCTCGCCGAGGCCGCCCGGCTCACCGGGGTGCGCACCGAACACCTCGACGACCTCGGCAAGCTGCTCACCGGACCACAGCCGCCCACCCGGGTGCTGGCCGGCACCGACCCGCTGGTCGACGAGGCCACCGGACGGCTGTCCGGCGACCTCAGGGACGGCGAACTGGCCGCCGTGCTCTCCGAGTTGCGCCTGGTCAAGGACGAATGGGAGATCGGGCAGCTGCAACTGGCCGTCGACCACACCGTCACCGGCTTCGAGGACGTCGTCCGCGCCCTGCCCACCGCGCTGCGCCACCACCGCGGCGAGCGCTGGATCGAGGGCGTCTTCGACCTGCGCGCCCGCGCCGAGGGCAACGGCACCTCGTACACCACCATCGCCGCCTCCGGCGCCCACGCCTGCGTGCTCCACTGGATCCGCAACGACGGCGCCCTCGACCCGAACTCCCTGCTCCTGCTGGACGCCGGCGTCGAGACCGACAGCCTCTACGCCGCCGACATCACCCGCACCCTCCCGCTCAGCGGCACCTTCACCCCGGTCCAGCGCCAGGCCTACGACCTCGTCCTCGCCGCCCAGAGCGCCGGCATCGCCGCCCTGCGCCCGGGCGCCGAGTACCGCGACTTCCACCGCGCCGCCATGCGGGTCATCGCCGAGGGCCTCGCCGACTGGGGCGTCCTGCCGGTCTCCGCCGAGGAGGCCCTCGACGAGGACAACGGCCTCTACCGCCGCTACACCCTCTGCGGCAGCGGTCACATGCTCGGCCTCGACTACCACGACTGCGCCAAGTCCCGCGCCGACCACTACCTCGACGGCACCCTGGAGGAGGGCATGGTCCTCACCGTCGAACCCGGCCTCTACCTCCAGCCCGACGACGAGACCCTCCCCGCCGAACTCCGCGGCCTCGGCATCCGCATCGAGGACGACCTGGTCATCACCGAGGACGGCGCCCGCCTGATGTCGGGCGCCCTGCCCCGCGAAGCCGACGCCATCGAGTCCTGGATGGCCGGCCTGCTCGCCTGAGGACGCAAGGAGCGGACGGTCAGGCCACCTTGATCGTCCGCTCCCCCTGCCGGACGGTGACCTCGACCTCGCCGCCGATCGCGGCGGCATAGGCCCGAAGGTTGTCCAGGCTGTCCACCTGTCCGTGCTCGATCTGCGACACCCGCGCCTGGCTGACCCCCATCAGCCCGGCGACCTCCTTCTGGGTCAGCCCTGCTGCTTTCCGCAGCTCAACGAGCTCATACCCCCGAATCCGCGCCAGCGTCTCCTGCCGGATCCGTGCCCGTTCCGCCTCGGCCTCCGGCGAGGCCAGCCACGGGTTGATGCGCTGGGCCTCAGCCCACACCTCGGTCCAGCTACGCCCCTTCACAGGCACCACCCATCGCTCTGCCACCAGATGGACGCCATGCTGAACGGCCGCCTACTGGTACGGCGCGGCCTTCCGCTTCGGCCACCCCTGCGGGGGACAACACTCGCCGCCCGGCGCGCCCCCGGTGCGCTACCCCCGGGCCGCCTGCCACAGCTCCGCGACGATCGTCTCCGCCGGGCCCGTGCGGGCGAGCGCGTGCGCCGTGCCGGCCCAGAGGTGCATGGCGGCGGTGTCACCGCGGCGGGCGGCGGCGGCGCGGAGGGGCGTGGTGAGGCGGTTGACCTCGGGGTAGGCGGCCGGGGCGTACGGGCCGTAGCGGTCCATGAAGGCGTTGCGCAGGCCACGGGCCGGGCGGCCGGTGAAGGCGCGGGTGACGGCCGTCTCGGGGAGTTCGACGAGCGCCGCCCGGTGGGCGGCCGAGGCGCCGGACTCGTCGGAGCGCAGCAGCGCCGTGCCCAGCTGCACCGCCACCGCCCCCGCCCGCAGCGCCGCCGCGACGGCCGGGCCGTCGCCGAGCCCGCCCGCGGCGACCAGCGGCAGCGCCGTCACCTCCCGGACCGCGGGCAGCAGGCGGAGCAGTGGCAGCTCCCCCGGCAGGTCAGCCACCCGGTGGGTGCCCCGGTGCCCGCCCGCCTCCGGCCCCTGCACGCACAGCGCGTCCATCCCGACCGCCTCGGCCGCCCGCGCCTCCGCCGGCGTGGTCACGGTGCCGACCTGCGTCGTGCCGGCCGCCCGCAGCGCCGCCGCCTCCTCTGCCGTCGGCAGCCCGAAGGTGTACGAGACCACCGGCACCGGGTCCGCGAGCAGCGCGGCGAGCTTGGCCTCCCAGTCGTCCCGGTCGGGCCCGGCCTCCTCCGGCAGCGCCACGTCCCTCCGCTCGGCCTCGGGCCGCAGCCGCTCCCGGTAGGCCGCGACGGCCGCCCGGTCCCCGGGCGGGCCCGGCACGAAGAGGTTCACCCCGAACGGCCGGCCGGTCGACTTCCGTACCGCGGCGATCTGTTCGGACATCCCGGCGGCGGTCTTCATCCCGGCGGCCAGGAACCCCAGGCCGCCCGCCCGGTTCACCGCCGCCACCAGCTCGGGTGTCGAGGGCCCGCCCGCCATCGGGGCGGCGATCACCGGTACGGCCAGCTCGTCGAGTCGGACGGTCATCGGGCGCTCCTCACACTGCGGGTACGGAACACGGCCACGGGCGCGGGCCCTGAACACCCTCACCCTACGCTCAGCGGATCAGCCCCCGCCGCCGCGCCTCGCGCACCGCCGACGTACGCGAGTCCACCCCCAACTTGGTGTAGATGTGCACCAGATGGGACTTCACCGTGGCCTGGCTCAGGTGCAGCCGCTGACTGATCTGCTGGTTGGCCAGCCCGTCCGCGACCAGCCCCAGCACCTCGGTCTCCCGCGCGCTGAGCGCCGCCGCCGGCGTCCGCATCCGTTCCAGCAGCCGGTCCGCCACGCTGGACGCCAGCGCGCTGCGCCCGGCCGCGGCGGCCCGGACGGCCTGCGCCAGCTCCTCCGGCGGCGCGTCCTTCAGCAGGTAGCCGGTGGCGCCCGCCTCCAGGGCCGGGAGGGTGTCCGCGTCGGTGTCGTACGTGGTGACGACCAGCACCCGCGGCGCGCCCGCCCTGGCGGTGATCGCCGCGGTGGCCTGCGCCCCGTTCATCGCCGATCCCGGACCGAACTGGAGGTCCATCAGCACCACGTCCACACCCGGCTCCGCGGCCAGTTCGACGGCCCGCTCGGCGGTGGCCGCCTCCGCCACGATGGCGAAGTCCGGCTCGCACTCCAGCACCGCCCGCAGCCCGGCCCGCACCACCGGGTGGTCGTCCGCGATCAGCAGCCGGATCACTGGCCGGCCTCCGGAGCGACCGGCAGCTGCACCGCCACCGTCGTCCCCTCCCCGGGCGCCGACTCCACCGTGAAGCCGCCGCCGAGCGCCCGGGCCCTGGCCCGCATCGAGGGCAGCCCGAACCCGCCGTCCCCGCCGGTGCGGCCGGCGACCGCCGCCGGGTCGAACCCGGCCCCGTCGTCGTACACGTCCAACGCCACCTCGCCCTCCATGTAGCTGAGTGTCACCTCGGCCCGCGAGGCCCCCGCGTGCCGGACGGTGTTGCCGAGCGCCGACTGCGCGATCCGCAGCAGCGCGACCTCCTGCGCGGCCGGCAGCCGGAACGGATCGCCGGAGAGGTGCAGGTGGACGGGCAGCGCGCCGTGCGCCGTCGTGGTCGCGCACAGCCGCTCCAGCGCGACCGGCAGCGGATCGCCGTCCAGCGCGGGCGGGGTGAGCGCCCGGACGAACCGGCGGGCCTCGTCCAGGTTGTCCTGGGCGGCCTGCCGCGCCTGCTCGACGTACCCGCCGGCGGCCTCGGTGCGCTCCGGCAGGGCCCGCTGGGCGGCGCGCAGCAGCAGCTGGATGGAGCTGAGGCCCTGCGCGAGGGTGTCGTGGATCTCCCGGGCGAGCCGCTCGCGCTCGGCGAGCACCCCGGCCGCGTGGTGGGCGGCGGCGGCGTCGGCGCGGGCGGCGGTCAGCTCGTCGATCAGCCGCCGGCGCTCCTCGCTCTCCCGGTACAGCGCCTGGTAGCCGAGCACGGTGGCGGTGGCGACGGCCGCGCCGAGCGCGGGCCCGATCGACGCGGCGAAGCCAAAGCTGTGCTGGTGCCAGGACCAGGCCGCGATCGACGCGGCGGCGGTCAGCCCGACGGCCACCAGCCCGGCGCGCCGCCCCAGCAGGTGCAGCTCCAGGAAGTACAGCGGGAACGCCAGCCAGACGCCGTCCTGGGTGGCGACCAGCACGCCCGCCCAGGTGACGCCGAGCAGCGCCAGCCAGAGCGCGGCCGCCCGGCGCGAGCGGCGCACGGAGGCCAGCTGCGGCCCGACCGCGTAGACGGCGGCCATGGCGGTGGCCGCGGCGGCGACGGCGGACGGATCGCCGCCCCGGTCGACGAGGACGGCACGGGCGACGGCGAGCGCGAGCAGGCCCGCCACGAGCAGGTGCAGGCAGACCTGGAGGACGCGGGCGACGGGGGTGGTTCTGAGTCGTTCGGTCGCCATCCGTCCAGCCTAGGTTCCGTGCCCGCACCCGGCATCAATCAAAAGGTTGAACTCGGCCTCTGCCCTTTGATGCCCAGGATGCAATCCCCGGCGCGATGCCCGCGGGCCCGCCGATCCGGGACGGTGGAAGAGTCGAAAGCACCTGTGCAGAGGAAGGCTCACTGTGTTCGTCGCCTGGAGGGACCTGAGGTTCGCCAAGGGGCGGTTCGCCCTGATGGGGACCGTCATCGTACTGATCACCGTCCTGGTCGGCCTGTTGTCCGGGCTCACCGCCGGGCTCGGCCGGCAGAACATCTCCGCGATCACCGGCCTGCCCGCCGACCACCTGGTGTTCGGCAAGCCGGCCGACGGGCAGAAGCTCTCCTTCACCGACTCCCAGGTCACCCCCGAGCAGTGGCAGGCCTGGGCCCACGAGCCCGGCGTCACCTCCGCCCAGCCGCTCGGCATCACCACCACCAAGGCCGCCGCGGGCAAGCGCACCACCGCGCTCTCCGCCTTCGGCGTCCCCGAGGGCTCGGACCTGGCCCCGCGGGGCACCCGGGTCGCCCCCGGCCAGGCGGTGCTGTCCAGGACCGCCGCCGAGAACCTGGGCGGCCTCGCCCCCGGCGCCGACTTCACCCTGGCCGGGCACCCGCTGCGGGTCGCCGCCGTCGAGGGCGACGCCGCGTACAGCCACACCCCGGTGATCTGGACCAGCCTCGGCGACTGGCAGCAGGCCGCCCCCGGCGGCGCCGGCCACGCCACCGTCATCGCGCTCGACACCGCGAAGGGCGCCGACCTGGCCGCCGCCGACGCCCGCCACGGCACCGAGACCCGCACCCGCGACGACGCCCTCACCGCGATCGGCTCCTACACCTCGGAGAACGGCTCCCTCCAGCTGATGCGCGGCTTCCTGTTCGCCATCTCGGCCCTGGTGATCGGCGCGTTCTTCACTGTCTGGACGATCCAGCGCAGCGGCGACATCGCCGTCCTCAAGGCCCTCGGCGCCTCCACCCGCTACCTGCTGCGCGACGCCCTCGGCCAGGCCGTCCTGCTGCTGGTGCTCGGCACCCTGCTGGGCACCGCGGTCGCGGCCGGCCTCGGCGCGCTGATCGGCTCCGCCGTCCCGTTCGTGCTGGACGCCCCGACCGTCCTGCTGCCCGCCGTCGTCATGATCGCCCTCGGCGCGATCGGCGCGGCCCTGTCCATCCGCCGGATCACCTCCGTCGACCCGCTGACCGCCCTGGGGAGTGCCCGATGAGTTTGGCCCTCGACCGCATCACCCTGACCTACCCGGACGGCGACGGCCGGCTCACCGCCCTGGACGACGTCTCGCTGACCGTCCCCAAGGGCTCGCTGACCGCCGTCGTCGGCCCCTCCGGCTCCGGCAAGTCCAGCCTGCTGGCGGTCGCCGCCACCCTGATCACCCCGGACTCCGGCCGGGTGGTCGTCGACGGCACCGACACCACGGGCCTCAGCCGGGCCGAACTCACCGCGCTGCGCCGCACCAGGATCGGCGTCGTGTTCCAGCAGGCCAACCTGCTGCCCTCGCTCACCGCCGTGGAGCAACTCCAGGTGATGGCCCACCTGGACGGCCGCTCCCCGCGCAGCGCCCTCCCCCGCGCCCTGGAGCTCCTGGACGCCGTCGGCCTGCGCGACCAGGCCGCCCGCCGTCCGCACCAGCTCTCCGGCGGCCAGCGCCAGCGGGTCAACATCGCCCGCGCCCTGATGAACGACCCCACCGTGCTGCTGGTGGACGAACCCACCAGCGCCCTGGACCACGAACGCGGCGCCGCCGTCCTCGACCTGATCACCGACCTGACCCACCGCCGGGCCACCGCCACCGTCCTGGTCACCCACGACCGCACCCACCTGACGGCCGTCGACCAGGTCGCCGAGGTCCACGACGGCCGGCTGACGGTGCCCGCGGCGGCGGTCTGAACTACTTCTTCGCCGTCAGCACGTCGTCCACCGAGAGCGTCACCGACGCGCCGATCGACTCCGGCAGTGTGAAGGACTGCCCGGGGTGGTGGACGGCGTGCACCCGGTACTCGCCGTCCTTGGGGTCGGTCAGGACCATCACGCGCTGGTTCGTCCGGTCCACGATCAGGTAGACGGGCACCCCGGCCGTCGCGTAGGCGGCGGGCTTCTTCTTCAGGTCGTCACTGAAGTTGGAGGAGGTCACCTCCGCCACGAGGCGAAAGGCCGCCGGGTCGTAGCAGTTGTACTCGATCAGCAGGTCGTCACTGTTCGCGTCGAGGATGGCCAGATCGGGCACCGCGTAGTCGGACGGGCCGCCCGGCAGCCAGATGCCCACGTTCTGCAGGACCTCTGCTTCGTCGTCGTCGAGACCCGCGGCGAAGAACAAGCGCATGAGCTTGGTCAGCGATCGACCGTGCTTGATGTCCGGCGGCGGCGTCACGGTGATCTGGCTCCCGACGATCTCGACCCGGTAGCCGGGAAACTGCTGCGAGATCAGCTCCGCGGCTTCGAGCAGCGTCGGCTGCTCCCTGGGCTCTTCCACTGCTGCGGCGGACATGGATTTCCTCCTGGCTGCCGATGTCGAGACCATCATCGTAGGACCCGGACACCCTCCGACGCCCGATCCTCAACCATCACCCGAACGAGCGGTTCAGCCGTGCCGGGCCCCGAGTCGCAGGGCCGAGGGCTCCGGCTCGGCCGGCTTCTCCTCGCCGGCCCACAGCGACCGGACGTGGCTGAGGTGGCGGGTCATGCAGGCCTCGGCCCCGGCCGCGTCGCCGGCGATCATCAGGTCCAGCAGCTCCAGGTGCTCCTCCGCCGAGGAGACCAGCTCGCCGCGCTCGTCCAGCCGGTTGAGGCCGTACAGCCGCGAGCGCTTGCGCAGGTCGCCGACCACCTCGACCAGCCGCGTGTTGCCGGCCAGTCCCAGGACGTCCAGGTGGAACTGGCGGTCGGCCTCCAGGTAGCCGATCAGGTCGTGCTTGCGGGCCGCCGCGACGATCGCCTCGGCCTGCGGGCGCAGCCGCTCCAGCTGATCCTTGGTGGCCGTGCGCGCGACCTGGCCGACGGTCGGGACCTCGATCAGGGCGCGGATCTCGGTGTAGTCGTCCAGGTCGCGGTCGGTCAGCTCGGTGACCCGGAAGCCCTTGTTGCGGACGGCCTCGACCAGGCCCTCGCGGGCGAGGTCGAGCATGGCCTCGCGGACCGGGGTCGCGGAGACACCGAAGTCGGCGGCGAGGGCGGGTGCGGAGTAGACCATGCCGGGGCGCAGTTCACCGGAGATCAGGGCCGCCCGGAGTGCGTGGGCGACCTGGTCGCGAAGCCGCTCCTGTACGGAGATCAGGGTGCGGGATTTGAGGTCGGACATGGTGTTCCTCCGGGTGGGTGCAGAACACCAGCGTACAATGTCACGTTACGTTGCGTGCGCGTCCGTCAGCGATTCGAACACCCGCCACCCGAGCCCCTCGTGGCGTCGAACGCCATGGTGACAGCGGCCGTCGGCCGTGACAACGGCCGACGGCACACGATCTTCCGCTTGACACGGACGGCTACGCCCCGCGGAGCCGTCCGACCAGCGCGCTCAGGCCGGCCGCGCCGTCACCACCCTCCACGCCCCGACGGACCAGCTCCGCCAGGACGGCCGGCAGCGCGCCGTCCACCCCGGAGTCCTCCGCGGTGTGCCGGACGTGCTCGATGCTCGCCAGCGCCATCGCCAGCCGGTCGACGTCCCCGCGGTGGTCGCCCGCGGTGATCCGCGGCGCGTAGAACTCGATCAGCCGCGGCACCAGCGAGGCGGTGGCGACGGCGTGCGGCCGGAACTCCTCGGCCGGGATCCCGTTGGCCTCGGCGACGGCCGTGGCATGCAGGTAGCCGAGCATCGAGGACCAGAACAGGTCCATCTGGATCTGGTAGTACAACTGCGCCAGCCCGGGGTCGTCGCCCCGGTAGTCGGCTCCGGTGAGCACCTCCAGGGCGGCCCGGTGCCGCCGGAACAGCTCGACCGGCCCACTGTAGAAGGTGGACGACTCGGAGCTGCCGATGCCGGACGGCGGCACCTGCACCCCACCGGTCAGGTGCCCGGCCCCGCGCTCGGCCAGCCAGCGGGCGGCCTCGCGGGCGCGCTCCGGGGTGTCCGAGCTGAGGTTCGCGACCACCTTCCCGTCCAGCACCGGCTCCACCGCCTTCAGCACCTCGAAGACCGCGTCGTAGTCGGTGAGGCTGAGCACCACCAGGTCGTTCGCCGCGACCGCCGCCTCCACGCCGGCCGCCACCACCGCGCCCCGGGCGACCAGTTCCCCGGCCCGACCGGCCGACCGGTTCCACACCGTGACGGCGTACCCGGCGTCCAGGAACGCCCCGGCCATGGCCTGCCCCATCGGACCGAGCCCGATCACCGTCACGGACCGCTGCGCCTGCTGCTCCACGGACATGCGTCTCCCCCTCACTCTGGAACGAACGCTCTATTCAGAGCACCGGGGCCGACGCTAGCACAGGACTGGAACGAACGCTCTACTCAGCACCTCGGCTAGAATCACGGCGTGAAGACGCCCGAGAAGACGCCCGAGAAGACCTCCGCGACGGGCGCCGCGAAGAACGGGGCGAAAAACGGCGCGACGGGCGCCGCGAAGCCCGGCACCCGCGAGCGGATCGTCCGGGCCACCTCCCGGCTGCTGCAACGCCAGGGGTACGAGGGCACCGGGATCAAGCAGATCTCCCGAGAGGCCGAGGCCACCCTCGGCTCCGTCTACCACTTCTTCCCGGGCGGCAAGCAGGAGTTGGCCGCCGAGGCGATCCGGCACGGGGACGAGGAGTTCGCCGTCCTGCTGCGCGCCGGGCTCGACTCCTCGCCGGATCTGGGCGAGTCGCTGGCTTCCTGTACGCGGCTGCTCGCCGAGGAGTTGCGCGCCTCCGACTGGCAGGACGGCTGTCCGATCACCACCACCGCGCTGGAGACGGTCGGCCGGGTGCCGGTGATCGAGGAGGCCGTCGCCGAGGCCTTCGACAACTGGCGGGCCATCGTGGCGCAGCGGCTGCGCACC
Source organism: Kitasatospora sp. NPDC036993 (assembly GCF_055607525.1). Classification (NCBI taxonomy): domain Bacteria; kingdom Bacillati; phylum Actinomycetota; class Actinomycetes; order Kitasatosporales; family Streptomycetaceae; genus Kitasatospora; species Kitasatospora sp. NPDC036993. The sequence goes on from NZ_JBVJRP010000003.1 coordinate 569,289, forward strand.
GCCGGCATCGGCGAGGAGGACGCCGTCGAGCTGGCCGGCACGGTGATCAACGCCCTGGAGGGCGCCGAGCTGTCCGCCCAGGTCGCCCGCAGCGAGCAGCCGCTGCTGGTCACCGGCAGGCACCTGGCCCGGCTGCTCGCCGGCTACACCGACGACCGGGCCTGACCGGGCCTGCCCTCGCCTGCCCGGGCCTGCCCGCCACCGGAAAACGTGAGGAGCCGGCGCAGCGGGGGATCCCTTCCCGCTGCACCGGCTCCGGCTCCACAACTCCCGACCACAGCCAGGAGTAACGACATGGCGATCGACATCGCGCTGTACGACGGCCACCCGAACGGCGGACGCCGTACCAGCCCCAGGATGCTGCACCTGTCGAGCCCGGGCGAGGCCCTCACCATCGCCCTGGCCCGGCACACCGATCCGGCCCGCCACCGGCTCGGCCGGATCGACCCCTACGGGGACACCCTGTTCGACGAGCAGGAGGCGGGCGCGGCCTTCGAGGAGGCCACCGCCCTGCTCGCCCGCTGCACTACCGAGGCCGAGCGGGCGGCCGTCCGCGAACTGCGGAACCTGCTCGCCGAGTGCGCGGCGACCCCGGGAAGCCGGCTCGAGTTCCTGGGCGACTGAGCGGACGCCGGACGGCTACTGCTGCCGGTACACCTCCGCCGCGACGGCCAGGTCCTCCCAGGCCATCCCGACGCTCTTGAAGAACCGCGGCCGCCCGTCCGGCACCAGCGCGTCACCGCGCACCAGTTCGGCGAGGTTCCACAGCTGCCGCCCGGCCACGCCGGCCATCAGCAGGTCCCCGGCCTCCCGGGCCGCGACCGTACGCGCCTCCACGTACAGCTCGGCCCGCCGGACCAGCATTTCGTCGACCTCGCGGGCGTCCGGCTCGTGCGAGCCGACCGCCGCCACCGCTGCGTGCGCCGGCACCAGCGCACCGTCGAACAGCGGCGTGCGCGCGGTGGTGCAGCAGACCACCAGGTCCGCGTCGCGGACCGCCTCCGGCCCGCCGGCCTCGGCCGTCAGCCCGAGCCCCCGCCCGTACGCCGCCAGCGCCTGCGCCCGCTCGGCGTTGCGCGCCACCACGGTGAGCCGGCGTAGCGGCCGGACGGCGAGCAGCGCGTCCAGGTGCCCGTAGGCCTGGGGTCCTGAGCCGAACAGCACCAGGTGCTCCGCGTCCGGCACCGCGAGGCGCCGCAGCGCGGCCGCGGTGACGGCGGGCGTGCGCAGCGCGGTGAGCGCGGCGCCGTCCAGCAGGGCGAGCGGTTGCAGGGTGGGCCCGTCCAGCAGCAGGTAGCTGCCGGTGATCCGGGGCAGCCCCCGCTCCGGGTTGGCGGGTGCCACCCCGGCGATCTTCACGCCCGCGTACCGCCCGGCGGCGGCCGGCATCAGCAGCAGTTCTCCGGCGGGTACCGGCACGGCCGACCGGGCGGGTGCCGCTTCCGGGTCGAACCCGTCCAGCAGCACCCGCTCGATCGCCCCCACCGCACCGGTCGGCCCGACGCCGCCGGTTCCCGCCACGGCGTACTGGAGCGGCACAATTGCCGTGCCGGGCTTTGCGGTTGGACTCACAGCAGGAACCCCGTTCCCAGCTCGTCGCCCGGCTCCAGCACGAAGCCGTGCTCGCCGGTGCGGAAGGCCGTCCCGCCGACCTCGGTGACCACGCCCTCGCCCCGCGGGTCGCCGCCCGGGAGGACCCGGCCGCTGAAGACCGTGCCGATGACCGACTCGTGGCGCAGCGGCTCGCCGGGGGCCAGCCGCCCCTCGGCGGCGAGCACCGCGAGCCGGGCCGAGGTGCCGGAGCCGCAGGGCGAGCGGTCGATCTGCCCGTCCGCGAAGACGGTGACGTTCCGCTGGTACAGCACCCCGTCCTCGGACGGCAGTTCGTCGTGCAGGATGACCCCGTACACGCCCGAGAGGCGGGGGTCGGTCGGGTGCGCGACCGCCTCGGACCCGGCCAGCGCCGCCCTGATCTCCCGTCCCACGGCGGTGAGTTCGGCCAGCTTCCCCGGCTCCACGGCGAGCCCGAAGGCCGCGGCGGGCACCGAGGCGTAGCAGGCGCCGGAGTGCGCCACGGCGACCTCCACGGTGCCGTGCGAGGTGCGCACCGGCAGCTTCAGCGCGGTCACCCGGCTGGGCACGTTGCGGAAGGTCACCCCGGTGGTCCGGCCACCGGCCCGGTGCACCAGCGCGGTGACCCGGCCGGAGGGGACGTCGATCCTGACCCGTGCCACGCCGTCCTCGGGGGCCGTCACCAGTCCGGAGTCCACGGCCCAGGCGCCGAGCGCGATGGTGCCGTGCCCGCACGCGGTGGAGTAGCCGTCCTTGTGCCAGAACAGCACGCCGAGGTGCGCCTCGTCGTCGTCCGGCGGCACCAGGAAGCCGCCGTACATCCCGGCGTGGCCGCGCGGCTCGCGGCTGAGCAGCTGCCGGATCTCGTCCAGGGCGCTGGGCCGGGGCGCGGTCGCGCTGCCGCCCGCGCCGAGGGCGATGGCGCGGCGTTCGGCGACGGTGTCGCCGGGGATCGGCGGCACGCCGTCCAGCACGATCCGGAACGGCTCGCCGGCCGTGTGGTAGTCGACGGTGCGGACGAACATCAGAGGGCACCTCCCGGCAGCACGCTGACGGTCCGGCTGACGGTGTAGAAGTCCAGGGCGGCCTGGCCCTGTTCGCGGTCGCCGTGGCTCGCGCCCTTGGCCCCGCCGAAGGGCAGGTGGAAGTCGACGCCGCTGGACGGGGCGTTGACCCGGATCATGCCCGCGTCCAGCCGGTCGGCGGCGGCCAGCGCCACGTCCAGGCTGCGGGTGTGCACCGAGGTGGCGAGGCTGTGCGGGGTGTCGTTGGCGAGCGCGACGGCCTCGTCCAGGTCTGCCGCGGCGTGCAGCACCGCGATCGGGCCGAAGAACTCCTCGCTCGCCAGCGGGTGTCCGGCCGGCACCTCGGCGAGCAGGGTCGGCTCGACGTACCAGCCGGCCCGCTCGGGCACCCGGCCGCCGGTGAGCACGCTCGCCCCGGCCTCGACGGCCGAGGAGACGGCGCCGGTCAGGCGCTCCCGCGCGGCGGCGTTGATCACCGGTCCGCACACCGCGTCGTCGACCGCCGCCAGCGCCTTGACCAGCGCCTCGCGCAGCGGCTCGTACGCGGCGCCGACCGCGATCACCCGGCTGGTGGCGGTGCACTTCTGCCCGGCGTACCCGGCGACGGCCGCGGCGATGTGCCCGGCGGCCTGCGCGATGTCGGCGTCCGGCAGCACCAGCGCGGCGTTCAGCCCGCCGAGTTCGGCCTGCACCGGCACGCCGCGCTCGGTGGCGGCCCGCACCACGGCCCGGCCGACGCCGGTCGAGCCGGTGAAGGAGACCACGTCGGTGGAGTCCACCAGCGCGGTGCCCTCCTCGGCGCCGCCGGGCAACACGGTGAACACGTCCTCGGGCAGCCCGGCCAGCTCCGCCAGCCGCAGCGCGCAGGCCGTCGCCTCGGGGGCGGGCTTGAGCACCACGGCGTTGCCGACGGCGAGCGCCGGGGCGGCCTTCCAGGTCGGGATCGCCAGCGGGAAGTTCCACGGCGTGATCAGCCCGGCCACCCCGTACGGGCGGCGCCTGGTGAGCAGCAGCCCCGGCCCGGCGGCGGTCTCGTGCACAGCCCCGGACGGCGCGTACGGCGCCTGCGCGTAGTAGCGCCAGATCGCCGCCGTACGGGCGACCTCGCCGAGCGCCTCGGCGAGCGGCTTGCCGACCTCGCGCACGATCAGCGCGGCCAGCTCGTGGGCGTGCGCCTCCACGGCGTCCGCGATCCGGCCGAGCGCCGCCGACCGGGCGCCCGCGCCGGCGGCGAGCCAGTCGCGCTGCGCCGACCGGGCCCGCCCGACGGCGGCCCGCACGGCCTCGGCTCCTGGCTCCTCGACGGCGACCACGAGGTCGTCCGGATCGGCGGGGTTGTACGAGGTGATGGTCACAGCCAGCAGCCCTTCGGGGGGAGGTACGAGAACGAAGGAGGTAGGGGAGGTCAGAGCAGGAAGCCCGCCGGGAACGGGTCGCTCGGGTCGAGGAAGTACTGGGCGGTGCCCGTGACCCAGGCCCGCCCGGTGACGGTGGGCACCACCGCGGGCCGGCCGGCCACCTCGGTCTCCTCGACGAGCCGACCCGTGAAGGTGGTCCCGATGAAGGAGTCGTTGCGGAAGTCCCGCCCGAGCGGCAGTTCGCCGCGCGCGTGCAGCTGGGCCATCCGCGCCGAGGTGCCGGTGCCGCAGGGCGAGCGGTCGAACCAGCCGGGGTGGATGGCCATCGCGTGCCGGGAGTGTTCGGCGGTGGAGCCGGGGGCGAGCAGCTGGACGTGGTGGCAGCTGTGGATGGACGGGTCCTCCGGGTGCACCGGCCGGTCCTGGCTCGCGTTGATCGCGTCCATCATCGCCAGGCCGGCGTCCATGATGTCCTGCTTGCGCTCGCGTTCGAAGGGCAGTCCGAACTCGGCGAGCGGCAGGATGGCGTAGAAGTTGCCGCCGTACGCGAGGTCGTAGTTCACCGTGCCGTGGCCGGGCACCTCGATCTTGCGGTCCAGGGCGACCGAGTAGGCCGGCACGTTGCGGATGGTCACCGCCTTGGCGGCGCCGTCCTCGACCCGCACCTCGGCGACCACGAGTCCGGCCGGGGTGTCCAGCCGGACGGTGGTGACCGGCTCGACCACCGGCACCATCCCGGTCTCGACCAGCACGGTGGCGACCCCGATGGTGCCGTGGCCGCACATCGGCAGCAGTCCGGAGACCTCGATGTAGAGCACCCCGAAGTCGGCGTCCGGCCGGGTCGGCGGCTGGAGGATCGCGCCGCTCATCGCCGCGTGGCCGCGCGGCTCGTACATCAGCAGGGTGCGGAAGTGGTCCAGGTGCTGCTGGAAGTGCACCCGGCGCTCGGCCATGGTGGCGCCGGGGATGACGCCGAAGCCGCCGGTGATCACCCGGGTCGGCATGCCCTCGGTGTGCGAGTCGACGGCATGGAACACGTGACGGCTGCGCATGGGTCACAACTCCCGTACAGGTTCGGATGGTCGGCAGGACAGGCCCGCGGGGCCAGGCCGGCTGCCGCCGCAGCCGGCCTGGCGGTCCCGAAGCGGGCGGGGCTCAGAGGTGGCCGTCGGCCAGCGCCTTCTCGGTGGCCGCGCGGACGGCCGCCTCGATCTCCGGGGCGAGCGGCCCGCGCGGGGCGCGGACCGGGCCGCCGGGGCGCCCGGCGATGTCCATGGAGAGCTTGATGGCCTGGACGAACTCGGTCTTGGAGTCCCAGCGCAGCAGCGAGTGCAGCGACTTGTAGAGCGGCAGCGCGCTCTCCAGGTCCTTGGAGACGGCCGCGTCGTAGAGCGCCACCGAGGCGGCCGGCAGCGCGTTCGGGTAGCCGGCGATCCAGCCGACCGCACCCGCGAGCGCCAGCTCCAGCAGCACGTCGTCGGCGCCGATCAGCAGGTCCAGCCCGGGGGCCAGCTCGGCGATCTCGTACGCCCGGCGGACGTCGCCGCTGAACTCCTTGACCGCGACGATCGAGCCCTCGGCGTGCAGCTGGGCGAGCAGCGCGGGGACGAGGTCGACCTTGGTGTCGATCGGGTTGTTGTACGCCACGATCGGCAGGCCCGCCTTGGCGACCTCGGCGTAGTGGGCGCGCACCGAGGCGTGGTCGGCCCGGAAGGCGTTCGGCGGCAGCAGCAGGACGGAGCCGGCACCGGCCTCGGCGGCCTGCTCGGCCCAGCGGCGGGACTCGGCGCTGCCGTAGGCGGCCACGCCCGGCATGACCCGGGAGCCGTCACCGGCCGCCTCGACGGCGACCTCGACGACCTTGGCGCGCTCCTCGGCGGTGAGCGTCTGGTACTCGCCGAGCGAGCCGTTGGGGACGACGCCCTCGCAGCCGGAGTCGATCAGCCAGCGGACGTGCTCGGCGTAGGCGTCGTAGTCGACGGACTGGTCCGGGCGCAGCGGAAGCGTGGTGGCGACCATGATGCCGCGCCAGGGACGGGTGGTGTCGTGCTGGGTGATGGACACATGAGCTCCTAGATGAGGTGTGACATTTTACTAGAGTGGACGGGCCGGAGACAAGGTCCCCGGCCCGCCCTTCGACGGCGAGCCCAGGGGCGTGTCCGACGATTCCCGCCGGGTGCGCGACGCGAACTGCCGGACGCGCCCTACACCTCCGGGGTCGGCCCCGCCGCCAGCTGGGAGAGCGGCACCGGGCAGCCCAGCGGCCGCCGGTCCGGTGACGGCTCACCCGGGCCGGCCAGGCAGGCCACGGCCGGACCGCACATCCGGCCCTGACACCAGCCCATCCCGGCCCGGGTGAGCAGCTTGACGGTGCGCGGATCGCCCGCGCCCAACTCCTCGACGGCCTCCCTGATCGCCGCCACCGGCACCTCCTCGCACCGGCAGACGTCGGTGTCGGGACGCAGCCAGCCGGTCCAGCCCTGGCCCGGCCGGTGGGCCGCGGCCATCAGCCCGGCGAAGGCCCGCAGCCGCGAGCGGCGGCGCAGCAGCACGGCCGCCGGCTGCCTCCCGGCCACCGCGTGCGCGGCCAGCTCGCCCTCGGCGATCGCGAGGTCGGCGCCGCCGACGCCGTTGGTCTCCCCCGCCGACCAGAGGCCGGGCACACTGGTGCGCAGCCGGGCGTCGACCTCCAGCGCGACCGCGCCGTCCGGCCCGGTGAGGGTCCGCGCACCCAGCTCGGTGGCCAGGTCGATCTGCGGGAGCAGTCCGTGGCCGACGGCGAGCGCGTCGCACTCGATCCGCCGCTCCGTGCCGGGCCGCGGCCGCCAGTCGGCGTCCAGTCCGGCCACCGTGACTCCGGTGACCCGGTCCGCCCCGTGCGCCTCGACCACCGCGCTGCGCGGCCGCAGCCGGACGCCGTGGCGCAGCAGCGCACGGCCGTGCCCGGCGCCCTCGACCAGCTTGCCGGGCACGCCCGCCAGCACGCCGGGGCGCCGCAGGTACCCGAGGTAGGCGGTGGCCTCGACCACCGCGGGCACCTCGGCCCCCGCGGTGACCAGCGAGGAGGCCGCCGCGAGCAGCAGCGGGCCGCTCCCGGCCACCACGATCCGCTTCCCCGGCAGCACCAGCCCGGCCTTGAGCATGGCCTGGGCGCCGCCCGCGGTGACCACCCCGGGCAGGGTCCAGCCGGGGAACGGCAGCTGCCGCTCGTACGCGCCGGTGGCGAGCAGCACCGCCCGGGACCGGACGGTGGCCCGGTCGGTGCTCCCGGGACCGCGGGTGACGTGCACCGCGAAGCCGTCCCCGGTGCGCTCCAGCGCCCAGACCTGGTGTCCGGCCAGGAAGGCGGCCCGCTCGGCGTCCTCGTGCGCGGCGAGCCGCTCGGCCAGGCCGGTGTAGACGTACCAGTGGTGGTGCAGCCGGTCCGGCCTGGCCGCGCCGAGGCCCGGCGCCGGGTGGCGGTAGTACTGCCCGCCGGTGCTCGGCCCGCCGTCCAGCAGGACGCAGCGCAGCCCGAGGTCGGCGGCGGTGACGGCGGCGGCGAGCCCGGCCGGGCCCGAACCGACCACCGCGAGGTCGTACAGCGGGGAGTCAGACGGCGAGGTCGGCACGGCCGTGGCCCTCCTGGGTGGTGACGGTGGTGCCGGGCTCGGCGGGGATCAGGCAGGTGCGCTGGTTGGGGCGGCCGTCCACGGTGGCCAGGCAGTCGAAGCAGGCGCCGATCCCGCAGAACGCCCCGCGCGGCCTGCCGCCGACCCTGGTGGTGCGCCAGGCGAGCACGCCGTCGGCCCAGAGCGCGGCGGCGACCGACTGCCCGGGCAGCGCGGGGACGGGCCGCCCGTCGAACTCGATGTGGTGGGCGGGCCCGGGCTCGGCCTCGACCAGCCCGGCGGGGGTGCGGCGGCGCATCGGCGGCTTCTCCAATCCAGGACGGAATCTCATATGTGGGCGGTGTCGGGCGTTCGGCAGGTCTCGGGCGCAGCCATTCAGGCGGTCGCGGGAGCCTGCTCGGGCTCTCGCGGGAGCCTGCTCAGGCGGTCGCGCTGTCACCCGGACGGGAAGCGGTCCGCCCGGAACGGCGCGAGGTCCGGCTCCGGCCGTTTGCCGGTGAGCTGCTCGCTGATCAGCAGCCCGGTCGCCGGGGCCAGCCCGATGCCGGCCCCCTCGTGCCCGCAGGCGTGGTACAGCCCGGGCACCCTGGGGTCCTCGCCGATGGCCGGCAGGTGGTCCGGAAGGTACGGCCGGAAGCCCCGGTAGGTGCGCATCACCGTGACACCGGCGAGCACCGGGAAGAGCCCCGCGGCCTGGGCGGCGAGCCGGCTCAGCACCTCCTGGGAGAGCGTGCGGTCGAAGCCGACCCGCTCCCGGCTGGCGCCGATCAGCACCGGCCCGCCCGGGGTGCCCTCGATCACGGCGGAGGTCTCCAGCCCGGCCGAGCCGCTGGCCACGTTGGCCACGTAGTCGGCGGAGTAGACCTTGTGCCGGACTACCCGCGGCAGCGGCTCGGTGACCAGCACGAAGCCGCGCCGGGGCAGCACCGGCAGGTGCACGCCGGCCAGTGCGGCCAGCTCGCCGCCCCAGGTGCCGGCCGCGTTCACCACGGCGGGGGCGGCCAGCCGGCGCCGGTCGGTCCGCACGCCGCGCACGACGCCGTCCGGCCCCCGGTCGACGGCGGTGACGCTCTCCCCGGTGAACAGCGCGGCGCCCATCCGGCGGGCCTCGCGCAGCAGGTGGGCGGCGGCGAGGGCGGGCTGGACCTGGGCGTCCTGCGGGTAGTGGAAGCCTCCGGCCAGGCCCTCGGCGAGGTGCGGTTCCAGCTCGCGCAGCCGCTCGCCGGGCACCTCCTCGGCCTCGACCCCGACCTCCCGCTGCCCGGCGGCGAAGGCGCGCAGCGCGTCCTGCCCGGCGGCGGTCGAGGCGACGACCACCCCGCCCTTGGGCTCGTACTCGATCGCCGGGCCGATCAGCTCGGCGAGTTCCCGCCAGAGCCGGGTGCTGAGCAGGGCGAGGTCGAGTTCCGGGCCCGGCTCCTTGTCGGAGACCAGCAGGTTGCCCTCGCCCGCGCCGGTGGTGCCGCCGGCCACCGGCCCGCGGTCCACGACGGCGACGGCGAGCCCGGCGCGGGCGGCGTAGTAGGCGCAGGCGGCGCCGACCACGCCGGCGCCGACCACGACGACGTCCAGGGGAGGTCTTTCGGTCTTCAGCACACCAGTAATATGTCACATGCCATGCAAGCTGCCAAGACCACCCGCCGAAACCCGCGAACCCCCCGACCAGCGGAAAGTCCGGATCGGCAGCCGGGGCCTGGCCATGCCGGGGCGGGGCAGTACCGGGGCCCGGGCAGCGAAGAGCCCCGGCCCACCGCTCGGCGGCGGCGGACCGGGGCTCCCTCAGGGCCGGCCGGCTCAGGTGATGTCGTCCATCTCCTCACGGCGGGACGCCGGCACGGCCGCACCGGCCGCCGGGGCCGCCGAGGCCTGGACGTTCTCCGCGCCCGACACCGGCTGCACCGAGAGGTCCAGCTGCGAGGCCTCCTCGTCGTCCAGCCCGGCGTCCGGGTTGCGGCGGGCCTTGCGCTTGTCGTTGAAGATCGCGATCGCCACCGCGATGAAGTACAGCGCCCAGATCGGCGCGGCCAGCGCGAGCATGCTCAGCGGGTCGGCGCTCGGCGTGGCGAAGGCGGCGAACACCGTGATGCCCATGACCATGCCGCGCCACCAGCCCAGCAGCCGCTTGCCGGTGACCATGCCGATGACGTTCAGCATCACCAGCAGCAGCGGGAACTCGAAGGCGAGGCCGAAGACCAGCACCATCCGGGTGGCGATGTCGAAGTAGTCCTCGGGCGGCAGGATCGGCGTGGTGTTGTTCGGGGTGAACGAGATCAGCACGTCGACCGTGGTCGGCAGCACCAGGATGGCCACGGCCACACCGGCCAGGAACAGCGGCGTCCCGCAGAGCAGGAAGACGACCGTGTACTTCTTCTCGTGCCGGTGCAGACCGGGCGCCACGAAGGCCCAGACCTGGTAGAGCCAGATCGGCACGGTCCCGACCACGCCGGCCGTCAGGGCCACCTTGAGCATCCAGGTGAAGCCGGAGGTCAGACCGATGTTGGAGACCTGGGCGCACTTGCCGTGGTAGTGCTCGGCCAGCTCCTTGGTGTCGCACCGCGGCAGCGGCTTCAGGAGGAAGTCCTCCAGCTGCTTGTGGTAGATCGCCGCCACGATGGTGATCAGCACGATCGCCAGGACCGACTTGACCACGCGGTTGCGCAGTTCCCTCAGGTGGTCGGCGAGGGCCATCCGCCCCTCAGGATCCTTTGACGTCTTCGACGCCTTGGAGAGCTTGCTCAACCCCGGTCCTCAACTCGTGCGTCGGGGCCCGCCGGTCGACGGGCCTCCGTGGTCGCGTGCGTCGCGCACGCCGGACGTGCGACGCGCGTCAGGCGCGTCACGTGCCCCGCGCTCAGTGCGGGCGGTCGCCGTCGGGTGCGGAGGCCCCGGCGGCGGGCTCGGTCACCGGACGGGCCGTGGCCGACGCGCCCGGAGCGGACTGGACGGCCCTGCCCGCGGTGCCGGCCACCGGCGCCGGAGCCGGAGCGGCCTGCGGCTCGGACTCGCCGTCCGAACGCATCGCCTGGGCCTCGCTCTTCAGGATCCGCATCGACTTGCCCAGCGAGCGCGCCAGGTCCGGCAGCCGCTTGGCTCCGAACAGCACGATGGCGAGAACCACGATCACCACGATCGCAGTCATCGAGATGCGCATGCGCGACCACCTTCAGTCATGGCGGCCCGACGGGCCGTCCGCTGCGGATGGTAACCGCTGCGGATGACGCCACGACGACGGCCGCCCGAACGGGACAGCGGCCCCCGGTACGCGGTTCAGGAGCCACTTGAGAGCGTAACCCGCCCCCACCCGCTCGCAGCAGTCCCCGTACCCCCGCGGTTCCCGCCGTGCTATGCGGCCGGGGCGCTGTGCTCCGCAGCCCGGTCGCCTCCGCCGGGCACCGCGTCCGCCAGGTCCTCGGCCGCCACGGCCAGCGCCCGCGCGGCCCGGTCCACGCCCTCGGCGAGCGCCCGTACGTCCAGCCAGAGCCGGATCGCGAGGACCCCGAGGACCAGCAGGCCCGCGGTGGCGAGCAGGACGGCGGCGACGAGCATCCAGGACATGCGCCCCACCCTATACGGGGGCCGGTCCCCCGCCGGGACGAGCGCCGGCCCCCGCCGGGACGGGCGTCAGCCCTCCGCCGGCACGAGCCGCATGGTGCGCACCCCGGCCCCGGTGAGCGCCTCGACGATCTTCTCCCCGGCCGGCTTGCGCACCGCCGCCCCGCACCGCGGGCAACCGAAGCTGTAGTGCGCCTGGGCCGGGGTGCGACCGAGGGTCAGCCGGAACTCCTCGGCCGGGAGCTCGACCTTCTCCCGGCACTCGGAGCAGTACACCTTGAATCTGGTCCCGGGTTCCACCGCTCAGGCCCGCCCCTCCCCGTAGGCGGCCAGCGCCTCCCGCGCGGCCGAGCGCGCCTGCTCGGCCGGCTCCGGCGGCGAGACGATCCGGCCGTCCCGGCCCAGCCGCAGCGCCAGCGGGCGCAGCTGGGAGGGGTCGGCGCTGCGCATGGTGATCCGCAGGCCGCCGTCCGGCAGCTCCTCGGCCCGGTCGTGGGTGTAGTACTCGGCCACCCAGCGCCCGCCGGAGGAGACCTCGACCACCACCTCGGGGTCGTCCGCCGCCGGGTTGACCAGCCCGCCGCTCAGGTCGCGCGGCTCGCGCCGGGGCGGGTCGGCCGGGACGTCCAGGACGCGGATCTCGGCGACCCGGTCGAGGCGGAACATCCGGTGGTCCTCGGAGGTGCGGCACCACGCCTCGAGGTAGGTGTGGCCCTCGGTGAGCAGCCGGATCGGGTCGACCTCGCGCTCGGTCATCCCGCCGCGCCCGTGCGAGTAGTAGCGCAGCCAGAGCCGGCGGCCCTCGCTGAGCGCCCGGTCGATGTCGGCGAAGACGTGGCTCTCCGCCTCGAAGGTCACCCCGACCCTGGCGCTGCCCTCGGCGCTCTCCCCCGCCGCGTTCTCGATCTTGGCGACGGCCCGGGTGAGCGCCTCCCGGTCCCCGGCCCGCAGGCCGGGCAGCCCGGCCACCGCACGGGCGGCCACCAGCAGCGCGGTCGCCTCGTCGGCGGCCAGCCGCAGCGGCTGGGCCACGTCGTCGACGTTGTGCCACCAGATCCGCTCGCCGTCGGTGTCGATGTCGAGCAGGTCACCGCCGCGGAAGCTGGTGCCGCACATCGGCAGCACGTTGAGGTCCCCGATCAGCTCGCGCTCGCTGATCCCGAACGCCCTGGCCACCTCGGCGACCTCGGCCCCGGGCCGCTCGCGCAGGTAGGTGACCAGCGACAGCATCCGTCGCGTCTGGTCGATGGCGTTGCTCACGCGCGTTCTCCCTCGATACCCGCGACCGCCCGCAGCCGGTCGATCACATCCGCCCGCAGCTCCTCCGGCCCGAGCACCAGCACGTCGGGCCCGAACTCCGCCAGGTCGGCGCCCAGCCCGTTCCCGTACGGGATCTCCAGCTCGTCCCAGACCTCGTCCACCCGCGAGCTGCTCAGCGCCTTGGTGCGCAGCGGGAAGCCGGCGCCCCGGCGGACCCGGACGGTCGCGCTGGCGGTGGCCCCCTCGCCGGCGAACTTCGCCACGGTGGCCCGGACGTCCACGTGCTCGGGAACGGTGCCGACGAAGGCCCCGGGCTTCGTCTTCACCCGGCCGGTGATCCGGCTGAGCCGGAACACCCTGGCGTCGCCCCGGTCGCGGTCGTACCCGGCCAGGTACCAGTGCCCGCGCCAGCACTCCAGCGCCCACGGCTCCACGCTGCGCTGCTCGACGGCGGCGGCACCGGCCTTGCGGTACTCGAAGGTGACCGGACGGCGGTCCCGGGCGGCGGTGAGCAGCGGCTCGAACGCGGCCTCCCGAGCGGGGATGCGCGGCTCCAGGGCGGTCCGGCCCTCGGCCTCGGTGAACGGCACCCCTGCCGCGCGCAGCTTCTGCAGGGCGCCGCTGGCCGCGCCGGACATCTTGGCCTGCTGCCAGACCCTGGCGGCCAGGGTCAGCGCGGCCGCCTCCTCGGCGTCCAGGGCGATCTCGGGCAGCCGGTTGCGGTCGGCGCGGGCCAGGTAGCCGAGTTCGCCGTCCAGGGTGCTCTCGTCGACGTCGATCACCAGACCGAGCTCGCGCAGATCGTCCTTGTCCCGCTCGAACATCCGGTTGAAGGCGTCCTCGCTGCCGTTCTGCCAGGCCTCGCGGTACGCCTCGACGGATTCCCGCAGCTCCTTCTTGGAGAGCGGACGTCTGGTGTTCATCAGGCACAGGGCGAGATTCATCAGCCGCTCTGCCTTGGCGATCGCCATCGCTGACCCTTCCGGTGTGCCGCGCCGCGCGCGGGGTGCGCCAACCGGGCGATCACCACCCGGCGGGACCGACCGTACCGGTAGCGGTACGCACGGCAAAAGCGGCCTCCCGCACCTCCTGCCCGCGCCGGGCCGTTCCGGCCCGGACAGGCCCGTGGGCCGGGCCCCCCGAGGGGTCCGGCCCACGGTCTCGGCAGGCTCAGACGCCCAGCAGGTCGACCACGAAGATCAGGGTCGAGTGCGGCGGGATCGCCGAGGTCGGCGACTGGGCGCCGTACGCCAGGTGCGACGGGATGGTCAGCTCGCGACGGCCGCCCACCTTCATGCCGACGACGCCCTGGTCCCAGCCCTTGATGACACGGCCGCCGCCCAGCGGGAACTTGAACTCGTTGGGGCTCCGGTTCCAGCTCGCGTCGAACTCCTCACCGGTCTCGAAGGTCACGCCGACGTAGCGGACCTTGACGACCTGGCCCGACTTGGCCTCCGCGCCGTCACCGACGACGATGTCGCGGATCTGCAGCTCCTTCGGAGCGTCACCGATCGGGAAGTCGATCTCGGGCTTCTCGTTCAGGTTCACGGTCCCTCTTCTCACGTTCGCTTGCATTCACGACCAAGCGGCGGGCGCCCGCACCCGGTCCGACCGGACGACCGTCCGGGCAGACCACCGTACGGGCACCCGCCGCCCGTCCGAGTCCGGCCACGCGGCCGGACCCGAAGGTCACACGTCCACCATTGTCACCCGAAAGTGGATCAGCCCTGACCGGCGTCCAGGATGTCCACCACGAAGACGAGCGCCGCGCCCGGCGGGATGTCGCCCTGGCCCTTGTCGCCGTAGCCCAGCGCGGCCGGGATCACCAGCTCGACCCGGCTGCCGACCGTCTGGCCCTCCAGGCCCTGGTCCCAGCCCGCGATGACCTGGCTGCCGCCCACCGGGAAGGTGAACGCCTGGCCCTTGCTGAGCGAGGAGTCGAACACCTTGCCGCTGGAGAACAGCGCGCCGGTGTACTGGACGACGACCTTCTCGCCCTTCTCCACCTTCGGGCCGGTGCCCTTGATCAGGACGTGCGACTTCAGCTCGGTCGGGTCCTTCGCCCCGGCGACCGGGGTGATCTCGGCCGGCTTCTTGCCGTTGTCCTTGACCTGCGGGAAGTCCGCCGGCGGCGGGGTGACGGTACCGCTCACCACGGCGTCGGGCGCGGTGCTGTTGCGGACGTCGATCACGAAGATCAGGTCGTCCTTGGCCCCGATCGACATGTCGGGCTTGCCCTGGGAGCCGAAGGCGGCGGCCGGCGGGGCCACCACCAGCAGCCGGCTGCCGGCCTTCTTCCCGACCACGGCCTGGTCCAGCGCCGGGATCAGCGCGTCGGTGCCGGCCTGGAAGATCTGCCGCTTGTTCCCGGAGTCGTACGAGCTCGGGATGTCCTTGCCGGTGTTCCAGTCCTTGGCGGTGTAGTCCACCGAGGCCCAGGAGTTCTTCTCCACCTTGGGGCCGTTGCCCTCGGACAGCACCTTCACCACGAAGGAGCCGTCGGAGGGCTCGCCCGGCACCTGGATCTCGGCCTTCGCGCCGAAGTCGCCGGTGACCGTCGGCAGCACCTTGGCGCTGTCCTTGATCGGCGGCACCGGATCGGCGGTCGGCGTGGGCGGCGCGGTGGTGGAGTCCGGCTTGGCCGCCGCGGTGTCCTTGCCGTCGTCCTTGTTCACCACGTAGAGCGTGATGCCGCTGCCGACCAGCAGCAGGGCCAGCACCGTGCCGAGGACCACGCCCAGCTTGCCGACGCCGGGCGGGTTCTCGTCGTACCCGGCCTCCGAGGTGTCGGCCTTGCGCACGTTGGAGGCGAAGATCTGCGGGGCGTCGTCCGTCTTGGTCCCGCCCGCGGGGCGCGGCGCCTCGCCGGGCTGCGCCCAGCCGGCCTGCTGCGCCAGGATCGCCGGCGGAACGACGATCGACTCGCGGTCCCCGCCGACCTGACCGCCGGGACGGGAGGCGGCCGGGTCACCCGCAGAGCTGTCGTTCGCCGCGGTACCGGCCCCGCCCGGGCTCGGCGTCTTCTCAGTCATGACTCCCCATCCATCTCGCCACGAGGTCTTCCAGGTCTGCGCCCGGCGTGGGCACGCCGGCTGCGGTCGCACCGCCCGCCCAGGACCTTCGGCACCGGGCGGCGCCTGCCACAGTGCGTGGGCAGTATGACAGCTCAGGATGAGGGCGGACGCTACGTTGTACGAGCGTCCGCCCAAGCGTACGGAATCCCCCTGAGATCTTCCTAGACCGCTTCCAGGATGTCGATCACGAAGACCAGGGTCGAGTTCGCCGGCACCGAGCCCTGCGCCTTGTCCTGGTAACCGAGCGCGGGCGGCACCACCAGCAGGACCCGGCTGCCGACGTTCTGCCCGACCAGCCCCTTGTCCCAGCCCTCGATCACGCTGCCGGTGCCGATCTGCACCGCCTGCGCGCCTCCGTGCGTCCAGGAGGCGTCGAACTGCTGGCCGTCGGCCCACAGCACCCCGGTGTACTGCACCACCAGGGTCTGTCCGCTCTTGACCTGCTTGCCCTCGCCCTTGATCAGCACCGCCTGCTGGAGGTCGGTGGGCGCGGCCTGCCCGGCCGGGATCGTGATCGTCGCGGCCGCCTTGCCGTTGTCCTTGACCTGCGGCATCGTCGCGGCCGGCTCGGTCATGTTCCCGGTCAGCGTGGAGTCCGGCGGCAGGCTCTCCATGATGTCCAGCACGAACACCACGGTGTCGCCCTTGTTGACGCCCAGCTGGCCGGAGCCCTGCTCGCCGAAGGCCGCCGCCGGCGGGGCCACCACCAGCAGCCGGTTGCCCACCTTCTTGCCGATCACGCTCTGGTCCAGCGCCGGCACCAGCTGCCCGCTGCCGGCCTGGTACAGCTGCGGCTTGCCGTTGGCGTCGTACGAGCTGGGCAGGTCCTTGCCGGTGGTCCAGTCCTTGGCGGTGTAGTTGACCGTCACCCAGTCGCCCTTGCCGACGGTCGCGCGCTCGCCCTCGCTGACCGTGTTCACCACGAACTGGCCGCTGGGCTGCTGGCCCTCGGGAATGGTGATGGTGGCCTTGCTCCCGAACCCGCCACCCGAAAGAGTGGGCATCGGCGACGCCTCGGCGACCGGCGCCGGCACCGTCGGGGCGGCACTCGCCGAGGACGGTGTCGCCGGGCCGGCTGCCTTGGGCGAGCTGCCGCAGGCGACCGCGAGCAGCAGCGGCAGGGTGAGAAGCAAACCGGCGGTGCGGCGCACGGTGGTCCTAACTGTCGGTCGAAGTCGTCTCTCCTGACTCGACGGACAGCGTATGCCCGGCACGCGTCCGGCCCCGGTAGACACCACCGGGGCCGGCTCCAGGGTCTTGATCATGGCGTCGTGATCACGGACTCGGTCACACCACGCGTTCACACGGCTCGCTCGCGCCGCCGCGCGGTCACATCCCCGCGATCAGCTTCTCCACCCGCTCGTCCACCGAACGGAACGGGTCCTTGCACAGCACCGTGCGCTGCGCCTGGTCGTTCAGCTTCAGGTGCACCCAGTCCACCGTGAAGTCCCGGCGCTGCTCCTGCGCCCGGCGGATGAAGTCCCCGCGCAGCCGCGCCCTGGTGGTCTGCGGCGGGATCGACTTGGCCTCGAAGGTCTTGAGGTCGGTGGTCACCCGCTGCGCCTGGTTCTTGCCCTGGAGCAGGTAGAACAGGCCGCGGCGGCGGTGGATGTCGTGGTACGCGAGGTCGATCTGGGCCACCCGCGGGTTGGACATGCTCATCTGGTGCTTCTCGCGGTAGCGCTCGATGAGCTTGTACTTCATGATCCAGTCGATCTCGGTGGCCACCCCGTCCAGCCGCTCGGACCGCACGGCCTCCAGGGTGCGGCCCCAGAGGTCGAGCACCCGGGCGACGGTGCCGGTGTTGATGCCCTTGCGGTCCGCGAACTCCAGGGCCTTGGTGTAGTACTCCTCCTGGATGTCCAGCGCGCTGGCCTCGCGGCCGTTGGCCAGCCGCACCTGGTGGGTGCCGGTGAGGTCGTGGCTGACCTCGCGGATCGCCCGGATCGGGTTCTCCAGGGTGAGGTCGCGCATCACCACGCCGGCCTCGATCAGCCGCAGCACCAGGTCGGTGGAGCCGACCTTGAGCAGCGTGGTGGTCTCCGACATGTTGGAGTCGCCGACGATCACGTGCAGCCGGCGGTAGCGTTCGGCGTCCGCGTGCGGCTCGTCCCTGGTGTTGATGATCGGGCGCGAGCGGGTGGTGGCCGAGCTGACGCCCTCCCAGATGTGCTCGGCCCGCTGGCTGACGCAGAACACCGCGCCGCGCGGGGTCTGGAGCACCTTGCCCGCGCCGCAGATCAGCTGCCGGGTGACCAGGAACGGGATCAGCACGTCGGCCAGCCGGGAGAACTCGCCGTGCCGGGCCACGCAGTAGTTCTCGTGGCAGCCGTAGGAGTTCCCGGCCGAGTCGGTGTTGTTCTTGAAGAGGTAGACGTCCCCCGCGATGCCCTCCTCGTGCAGCCGCCGCTCGGCGTCCACCAGGAGTCCTTCGAGGATGCGCTCGCCCGCCTTGTCGTGCGTCACCAGCTCGACGACGTCGTCGCACTCGGGGGTTGCGTACTCGGGGTGGGAGCCGACGTCGAGGTACAGGCGGGCGCCGTTGCGCAGGAAGACGTTGCTGCTGCGGCCCCAGGAGACGACCCGGCGGAACAGGTACCGCGCCACCTCGTCCGGTGACAGCCGTCGCTGCCCGCGGAACGTACAGGTCACGCCGTACTCGTTCTCCAGCCCGAAAATCCGGCGGTCCATGAGCACTCCATTCTCTGTCGGAGCTGTCCGAAACCGCCTCCACGACGACTGGGCCGCCGCAGGGGCACCGGAGTCCCGCACGGCGGCGGCAGGGCCGCCGCACGGGACTCCGCAGGCACTTGCTACACCGGCGTGCCGTCCGCCGGGTTCTCCTCGTCGTCCGCCTCGGCGGACTGGTCACCGTCGAGCAGCCGGCCCAGCTGGTTGCCCAGGATCCGCTTGAACTTGCGCTGCTGGAACCGCTGGCGGTCGAGGACCGCTACCTCCAGCTGTTCCGGAGTGAGGCTGCGCGGGCTGCCGCCGTTGGGGTCGCGGGCGAGCGAGTCGACCGCGACCTTCACCGCCTCGGTGAGGCTCAGGCCGGCGCGGTGGCTCTGGCCCAGGTAGTTGCCGATCGAGTCGGCGTTGCCGCCGACCACCACGTAGTTCTTCTCGTCGACGACCGAGCCGTCCGGCGTGAGCCGGTAGATCTGGTCCTGGTCGCTGGTGCGGCCGACCTCGGCCACGATCAGCTCGACCTCGTACGGCTTCTCGCCGACCGAGGAGAAGATGGTGCCCAGGGTCTGGGCGTACACGTTGGCGAGGCCCCGGGCCGTGACGTCGGCCCGGTCGTAGGAGTAGCCGCGCAGGTCGGCGTAGCGGACGCCGCCGATGCGCAGGTTCTCGAACTCGTTGTAGCGACCGACCGCCGCGAAGGCGATCTTGTCGTAGATCTCGGAGACCTTGTGGAGCGCCCTGGAGGTATTCTCCGCGACGAAGACGATGCCGTCGGCGTAGGTGAGCACGACCACGCTGCGGCCGCGGGCGATGCCCTTGCGGGCGTACTCCGCGCGGTCCGCCATGGCCTGCTGGGGCGAGACGTAGAACGGTGTCGACACCGGCGGTCGTCCCTTTCCTGTGAGGTGACTAGATCAGCGGGGCCTGCGGGCCGTTGGGCCGGGTCAGGCGCTCGTCGGTGATGGCGACGACGATCTCCGTGACCTCCGCCTCGGTGAGCCGGCGGAAGCCGTCCTCGGTGATCAGCGAGACGATCGGGAAGATCTTGCGGGCGAGGTCGGGGCCACCGGTGGCGGAGTCGTCGTCCGCCGCGTCGTAGAGCGCCTGGACGACCATGGTGGCGGCCTGGTCGGCCGTCAGCTCCTCGCGGTAGAGCTTCTTCATCGAGCCGCGGGCGAAGACCGAGCCCGAGCCGGTCGCGGTGAAGCTGCGCTCCTCGGAACGCCCGCCGGTGACGTCGTAGTTGAAGATCCGGCCACGGCCGAGCTCCACGTCGTAGCCGGCGAACAACGGCACCACCGCGAGGCCCTGCATCGCCATGCCCAGGTTGCCCCGGATCATGGTGGTGAGCCGGTTGGCCTTGCCCTCCAGCGAGAGCGTGGTGCCCTCGATCTTCTCGTAGTGCTCCAGCTCCAGCTGGAACAGCCGGACCATCTCGATCGCGAGGCCGGCGGTGCCGGCGATGCCGACCGCGCTGTACTCGTCGGCCGGGAAGACCTTCTCCATGTCGCGCTGGGCGATCACGTTGCCCATCGTCGCCCGGCGGTCACCCGCGATCACCACGCCGCCGTCGAAGACCGCGGCCACGATCGTGGTCCCGTGCGGGGCCTCGACCACGGCGCCCTCGGGGAGTCCGCGGCGGCCGCCGGGGACCAGCTCCGGCCGGTGCTCGGCGAGGAAGTCGAGGAACGAGGAGGACCCCGGGGTCAGGAAGGCAGCCGGTAGACGCCCGGTGCCACGAGTGTTGGCTTCCACACGATTCCTTCCAGGTAGCTTGAAGCGCGCGCTGCCCGCACCCTACCCGCCCGACGATCACCGTCCACGGGTGGAGGGGCCGGTGCCGGACGGCCGGACGGTGTTCCCCGTCCGGCCGCCTCCGACGGTCGCGACCGTGATTTCCCGAATGGCCGGGCCGGGCTATTGCCCGCCCTTCTGGACGAATCCACGGACGAAATCCTCGGCATTGGATTCGAGGACCTCGTCGATTTCGTCCAGTACCGCGTCGACGTCGTCGCTCAGCTTTTCCTGGCGCTCCTTGAGGTCGTCGGAATTCTGGCTTTCCGCGGCCTGCTCCTCGACCTCCTCGGAGGAACGGTTTGCCCGCTGCTGGCCGCCGCCGGTGTCCTTGCTCGCCATTTCCCTCACCCCGCTCGATTCGTCTGGCACGGTTCGGTCGCTGCTGCTGCACCGACCCTATACACAGGGTGCGACTGCCGCTCCCGGTTTGCCGGTGGCGCTTACTGTCCAACGCCCGCTGCCACCCCGGATGATTCCCATTCGGCGGACGTTCACCCATGGTGATCGAAAAGTTACCCGCCGGACAGCACCCGGAGCAGGTCCTCCGCCGTGCGGCAGCGGTCCAGCAGCTCCTTGACGTGGTTGCGGGTGCCGCGCAGCGGTTCCAGCGTGGGCACCCGCTGCAACGAGTCCCGGCCGGGCAGGTCGAAGATCACCGAGTCCCAGGAGGCCGCCGCGACGTGTTCCGCGTACTGCTCCAGGCAGCGCCCGCGGAAGTACGCCCTGGTGTCCTCGGGGGGCTTGGAGACGGCCCGCTCGACCTCGTCCTCGGCGAGCAGCCGCTCGAACCGCCCGCGGGCCACCAGGCGGTTGTAGAGGCCCTTCTCGGGCCGTACGTCGCTGTACTGGAGGTCGACCAGGTGCAGCCGCGGATTGGCCCACTCCAGGGCGTCCCGGCTGCGGTAGCCCTCCAGGATCTCCCGCTTGGCGACCCAGTCCAGCTGTTTGGACAGGGACATCGGGTCGCGCTCCAGCCGGCCCAGGACGTCCTCCCAGCGCGCCAGCACGTCCACCGTCTGCTCGTCCGCGTCGGTGCCGAAGCGGTCCTCGACGTACTTGCGGGCCAGTTCGAAGTACTCCAGCTGGAGCTGGACGGCGGTGAGCCTGCGCCCGTTGCGCAGGGTGATCAGGTGCTTGAGCGTCGGGTCGTGGGAGACCCGGTGCAGGGTGCGCACCGGCTGGTCGACGGCCAGGTCGGCGGCGATGAAGGAGTCCTCGATCATCGCCAGGACCAGGGAGGTGGTGCCCAGCTTGAGGTAGGTGGAGATCTCGGAGAGGTTGGCGTCCCCGATGATCACGTGCAGCCGGCGGTACTTCTCGGCGTCGGCGTGCGGCTCGTCCCTGGTGTTGATGATCGGGCGCTTGAGGGTGGTCTCCAGGCCCACCTCGACCTCGAAGTAGTCCGCCCGCTGGCTGATCTGGAAGCCGTGCGCCGAGCCGTCCTGGCCGATGCCGACCCGGCCGGCGCCGGTGACCACCTGGCGGGAGACGAAGAACGGGGTCAGGTGGCGGACGATGTCGGCGAACGGTGTCGCCCGCTTCATCAGGTAGTTCTCGTGGGTGCCGTAGGAGGCGCCCTTGTTGTCGGTGTTGTTCTTGTACAGGTGGATGTTCTGCCCGTTGGGCAGTTCCAGCGCGCGTTGCGCGGCCGCCGCCATGATCCGCTCGCCGGCCTTGTCCCAGAGCACGGCGTCGCGCGGGTTGGTCACCTCGGGCGAGCTGTACTCGGGGTGCGCGTGGTCCACGTAGAACCGGGCCCCGTTGGTGAGGATGACGTTGGCGAGGCCGATGTCCTCGTCGGTCAGCTGGCTGGCGTCCGCGACCTCGCGGGCCAGGTCGAACCCCCGTGCGTCGCGCAGCGGGTTCTCCTCCTCGAAGTCCCAGCGGGCCCGCCGCGCCCGGTGCATCGCCGCCGCGTACGCGTTGACGATCTGGGACGAGGTGAGCATGGCGTTGGCGTTGGGGTGCCCGGGCACGGAGATCCCGTACTCGGTCTCGATGCCCATCACGCGCCGTACGGTCATGCGGCCCTCCTTGCCCGGTGCGCCGCCCCCGACGGGCGGAGCACTCTGACGTACCGCCGAACAACACCGACGCCGGACTCCTCTGCCCGCGGACGGTGGGTCGAGCCTAGGACCGGGCGCCGACCGGCGGGCCCGGAGACGCGCCGTCCGGCTGCGGGGCCGCGAGGCGCCACAGCCGGACGGTGTGCGTACGGCTCCGGGGCCGCTGCCGGCCCGGTCGACCGCGTGCTTACAGGTACTGCCCCGTGTTGGCGACAGTGTCGATCGAGCGGCCGGACTCGGCGCCCTGCTTGCCGGTGACCAGCGTGCGGATGAAGACGATCCGCTCGCCCTTCTTGCCGGAGATGCGGGCCCAGTCGTCCGGGTTGGTGGTGTTCGGGAGGTCCTCGTTCTCCTTGAACTCGTCCACGCAGGCGGCGAGCAGGTGGGAGACGCGCAGACCGCGCTGGCCGTGGTCGAGGAAGTCCTTGATGGCCATCTTCTTCGCGCGGTCGACGATGTTCTGGATCATCGCGCCGGAGTTGAAGTCCTTGAAGTACAGGACCTCCTTGTCACCGTTGGCGTAGGTGACCTCCAGGAAGCGGTTCTCCTCGGTCTCGGAGTACATCCGCTCCACCACCGACTGGATCATCGCGGCCACCGTGGTGTCGACGGAGCCGTCGTGCTCCTTGAGGTCGTCCGGGTGGAACGGCAGCGAGTCCTTGAGGTACTTGGAGAAGATGTCCTTCGCGGCCTCGGCGTCCGGGCGCTCGATCTTGATCTTGACGTCCAGCCGGCCGGGCCGCAGGATCGCCGGGTCGATCATGTCCTCGCGGTTCGAGGCGCCGATGACGATGACGTTCTCCAGGCCCTCCACGCCGTCGATCTCGGCGAGCAGCTGCGGGACGATGGTGTTCTCCACGTCCGAGCTGACGCCGGAACCGCGGGTGCGGAACAGCGACTCCATCTCGTCGAAGAAGACGATGACGGGCGTGCCCTCGCTCGCCTTCTCCCGGGCCCGCTGGAAGACCAGGCGGATCTGCCGCTCGGTCTCGCCCACGTACTTGTTGAGCAGCTCGGGGCCCTTGATGTTGAGGAAGTAGCTCTTGCCCTGGGGGCGGCCGGTGACCTCGGCGACCTTCTTGGCCAGCGAGTTGGCGACCGCCTTGGCGATCAGCGTCTTGCCGCAGCCGGGCGGGCCGTAGAGCAGCACGCCCTTGGGCGGACGCAGCTCGTACTCCTTGAAGAGGTCGGCGTGCAGGTACGGCAGCTCGACCGCGTCGCGGATCAGCTCGATCTGGTTGCTCAGGCCGCCGATCTGGCGGTAGTCGATGTCCGGGACCTCCTCGAGGACCAGTTCCTCGACCTCGGACTTCGGCACGACCTCGAACACGTAGCCGGAGCGGGGCTCCAGCAGCAGGGCGTCCCCGGGCCTGATGGTCAGCCCGCGCAGCGGCTCGGCGAGCCGCACCACGCGCTCCTCGTCGGTGTGCCCGAGGACGAGGGCGCGTTCGCCGTCCTCCAGGAGCTCCTTGAGGGTGACGATCTCACCGATGTTCTCGAAGGCCATCGCGTCCACGATGTTGAGGGCCTCGTTGAGCATCACTTCCTGGCCGCGCCGCACCTCGTCGAGGGCGACGTCGGGGCTGACGTTCACGCGGAGCTTGCGCCCGCCGGTGAAGATGTCGGCGGTGCCGTCCTCGTTCGCGTCGAGGAAGGTGCCGAAACCGGCCGGGGGCTGTGCCAGCCGGTCCACTTCCTCCTTGAGGGCCACGATCTGGTCGCGGGCCTCACGCAGGGTGGAGGCGAGCCGGTCGTTCTGGGCGGTCACGCCCGCCAGGTTGGTCTGGAGCTCGACGATCCGCTCTTCGAGGATCCTCGAATTGCGCGGCGAGTCGGCGAGCTTGCGGCGCAGCACTGCGATTTCCTGCTCAAGGTACGAGACCTGAGCGGCCTCGTCGGAACCACGAGCGGGCCTGCCGGTGCTGCGGGTGTAGTCGTCATCGTGGGCTGCCACGGTCCTCACCTCCTCCGGGGAGCTGGACGCTTCCAGACCCTACCTGGGACCAGGGGTCCGTAAACCCCTAGATCAAGAAAGATGGAACGGGCGTGTCCGATCTTCGCCCCAGCGTGCTTCCCCTCTGCTAAGGGGATACCCACCGCGCACCACCCAAAGCGGGCCAGATGTATCGTCGAGCGAAGTGATATCCGATCGCGACCACAAGTAGAGGTCCGATCGTTGTACGAATGGCGGGATTGCTCCAGGAATAGGGGCGACCCGGGACAGAAACGGCAGGGGACCATGTCGGTGACCGAGCAGACGGCGGCAGCGGCCGAGGCGCTGGAGGTGTGGATCGACCAGGATCTGTGCACCGGCGACGGCATCTGCGTGCAGTACGCGCCCGAGGTCTTCGAGCTCGACATCGACGGGCTGGCCTACGTGAAGGGCCCGGACGACGAGCTGCGCCAGCAGCCCGGGGACAGTGCCCCGGTGCCGCTGACGATCCTTCAGGACGTGGTGGACTCGGCGAAGGAGTGCCCCGGCGACTGCATTCACGTGCGCCGGGTCGCCGACCGGGTCGAGGTCTACGGCCCGGACGCGGAGTAGTCCGCGTCCGGACGGGTGGCGGTCGTCACACGGCGGAGACCGGGGCGGCGGTCTGGGAGCGTTCCCAGCCGCCGCCCCTGTGCGTCCAGGTGAGGTCGAGTGAGATGTCGGGCTTGAAGCGCGGCACGTCCTCGCTCGAATACCCCTGCGCGTGGCCGGTGATGGCGCCGTCCGAGCGCACCGTGATGCGGCTCACGGTGAGGTTCTCGCGCTCGGGCAGCAGGGTGGCGACCACCTCGGGGCTCCCGCCCCTGCCGAAGCCGAGCAGGAAGACCGCGTCCGGCGGGGTGCCGGTCTCGGCGGCGCAGTGCGCGGCGACCACCGTGCCGGGGCGCCCGTCGCCGAGCTTCGCGGGCACTCTGAGCGCCGTCTTGACCGGGAACGGGCCGCAGTCCAGCGGAAGTTGGGCCAGGGCCGGGTCGGGGGCCGCGCCGGCGGCGAGGGGCCCGGCGGTGCTGCCGTGCACGGGCACCGGGCTGCCGGTCGCCGGCGAGGCCGCGAGCGCGGCGCCCACCACCGCGCCGCAGCCGGCCAGGGCGACGGCCCAGTGCCAGGGGGCGGTTCGCGCGTGCCCGGGCCCGGTACGGCCCCGCGGTGTCTGCTGTCCAGCCGTCGCCGTCGTCCCGACCGCGGTCTCCACCAGGCGTCCCCTCCAGAGCTCCAGGAGCTGGTCTGCGTGAGCGAGCATCGTCCCACACCGTGGCCGGCGGAACGCGAAAGGGGTGGTACGGGCGCAGAGCCCGTACCACCCCTTGACCGTCTGTGGGATCAGCCCAGGTCGGGCTGCTCCGTCTCCGCGCCGAGGGCGGCCTTGCGAGCGGCGGCGCGCTCCTGGAGGGTGGGCTCGGCCGACCCGTTGTCGTAGTCCTCGCCGTACGCGCCCTTGGCCGGGCGGCGGCGGCGCAGCGGCGGCTCGACACCGTCCGCCAGGCGGCGGGCGGTGAGCAGGAAGCCGGTGTGGCCGATCATCCGGTGGTCCGGGCGGACCGCCAGGCCCTCCAGGTGCCAGGTGCGGACCATGGTCTCCCAGGCCTGCGGCTCGGTGAAGGTGCCGTGGTCGCGCAGCGCCTCGACGGTCTTCGACATCTGCGTGGTGGTGGCCACGTAGCAGCAGATGAGGCCGCCGGGGACGAGCGCCTTGGAGGCGACGTCCAGGCACTCCCAGGGGGCGAGCATGTCGAGGATGACGCGGTCGACGTCGGTCTCGACCAGGTTGTCCTGGAGGTCGCCGACGGTGAGCTTCCACGCCGGGTGCGGACCGCCGAAGTAGCGCTCGACGTTCCCCTTGGCGATGTCGGCGAAGTCCTGCCGGCGCTCGTAGGAGGCCAGCGAGCCCTGCTCGCCGACGGCGCGCAGCAGGTACGTGCTGAGCGCGCCCGAGCCGACACCGGCCTCGACGACGCGGGCGCCGGCGAAGATGTCGGCCATCGCCAGGATCTGCCCCGCGTCCTTGGGGTAGATCACGGCGGCGCCGCGCGGCATGGACAGGACGTAGTCGGGGAGCAGGGGACGCAGCGCGAGGTACGGGACGTTCCCCGTCGTACGCACGACCGTGCCCTCGGGAGCGCCGATCAGCTCGTCATGCGGGAACGCACCCTTGTGGGTGTGGAACTGGTTCCCGGCCTGGAGCGTGAACGTGTAGTGGCGACCCTTGGGGTCGGTCAGCTGGACCTGGTCCCCGACCTGGAAGGGCCCGCGTCGGCGGGCGGCACCGGTCGGTTCGGACATGTGCCCAATCCTAAGGGAAGCGGACCGGCTCGCGGGACGCGGGTGATCAGCGGCCGGTGACGGCGGCGGTCAGCCGCTGCTCGATGTCGCTGAGCGCGGCGACGCCGAACACCCGGCCGTCCGGCTCCACCACCAGGTACTCCCCCGCCGGAGTGGCCTGGACGGCCCTCAGCAGGTCCTCGCCGCCGAGGTCGGCGTCCAGCCGTATCCCGGGTTCGAGGTCGCGGGCGAGCGGGCCCACGGCCACCCAGGGGCGGCGGTGCTCGGGCACCGCCCGGACCGCGGACTCGCGCACCAGGGCGATCGGCTCGCCCCGGCCGTCCACCACGATCACCGCGCCGGCCTCGGCCTCACGGGCGCGGCGCAGCGCCTCGCCGAGCGGGGTGTCGGCGGTGACCTCGACGGCCCGCCGGGCCAGCTCGCGCAGCCGCAGGCCGGGCAGCACCTCCTTGAGCCGGGCGTTGCGCAGGCTGCCGGTGGCGCCGTTCCAGATGATCGCGGCGAGCACCGCGGCCAGCACCGCGTCCACCAGGGTGTCGGTGGTGGTCCGCTCGACCCCGCGGGCGGCGCTCGCCAGCGGCAGGCCGAACAGCACCGCGACGGCCAGCCCGCGGCCGACCCAGGCGGCGGCCACCGTGCCGGTCATCGGCTTGCCGCTGATCGCCCAGACGACCGCGCGCAGCATCCGGCCGCCGTCCAGCGGCAGGCCGGGCAGCAGGTTGAAGGCGGCGACCACCAGGTTGGAGACCATCAGGCCGGTGAGCAGCACCCCGGGCACGGTGGACAGCTCCACCGCCCGCACCGCGAGGTAGAACACGCCGCCGAGCAGCAGCGACAGCAACGGGCCGACGAAGGCCAGCCAGAACTCCCGCCAGGGGCTCTGGGCCTCGTTCTCGATCTCCGAGACGCCGCCGAAGAACTGGAGCTGGATCCGCCGCACCCCGAGGTCGTAGCGCAGGGCGACCAGGGTGTGGGCCAGCTCGTGCACCAGGACGGAGGCGTAGAAGGCGACCGCGAAGAAGAACGCGACCAGGTAGCGGGCGCCGCCGAGGTCGGGCAGCACGTCGCCCAGCTGCCCCCCGAACACCCAGGTGATCAGCGCGGCGATGAGGAACCAGGAGGGGGTCACGTAGACGGGCACGCCGAAGGGCCGGCCCATCAGGATGCCGCCGCCGGGCTCGGGCGGCGGCCCGGCCGGGCGCCGGCCGTCGTCGTGCGGTGGCCGTTCGGAGGGTCGCTGCCCCCTGCTGTCGCTCACCGTGATCCCTTCGGTCGTCTCCCCCGTCGTGCCCCGGTGCGCCCACGCTACGTGATCGCGGGCCGCGGGCGCTGCGGGCCCCTCCTTCTGGCTTCATACCCACTCCTCCGCCGCTGCGGCAGCACCGTGGCAGCGGGATGACAGCAAAGGGCAATAGGCTCGTGGCCATGCAGCACACCGAGACCAGCAGTGCCGCCGGGCGTCCGGCGGCACCTCCGACCGGGCTCTCCCCGTCCCGCGCGGGGGACTTCCTCACCTGTCCCCTGCTGTACCGGCTGCGGGTGATCGACCGGCTGCCGGAGCCGCCGAGCGCGGCGGCGACCAGGGGCACCCTGGTGCACGCGGTGCTGGAGCGGCTGTTCGACAGCCCGGCGGCCGACCGGACGCCGGAGCGGGCGCTGGGCCTGCTGCGCCCGCAGTGGGAGCGGCTGCTGGGCGAGCGCCCCGAACTGGGCGGGCTGTTCCCCGACGACCCGGACGGCGCCGCGCTCACCCGCTGGCTGGCGGACGCCGAGAAGCTGGTCGGCCAGTGGTTCCGGCTGGAGGACCCGACCCGGCTGCACCCGGCGGAGCGGGAGCTCTACGTGGAGACGGCCCTGGAGTCCGGGCTGCTGCTGCGCGGCTACATCGACCGGGTGGACGTCGCCCCGACCGGTGAGGTCCGGCTGGTGGACTACAAGACCGGCCGGGCGCCCTCGCGGGACTTCGAGGGCAAGGCGATGTTCCAGATGAAGTTCTACGCCCTGGTGGTGTGGCGCTGGAAGGGCGTGATCCCCAGGCGCCTCCAACTGGTCTACCTCGGCGGTGGCGGGGACGTGGTCTCGTACGACCCGGACCAGGCTGACCTGCTCGCGGTGGAGCGCAAGCTCCAGGCGCTGTGGGAGCGGATCGGCCAGGCGGTGGCCACCGGGGACTTCCCGGCCACCCGCAACCGCCTCTGCGACTGGTGTGACCACCAGGCCAGCTGCCCGGAGTTCGGCGGCACCCCGCCGCCGTACCCGCTGCCGGTGGCTCGTACGTCGGATGAAAGCGATCCCACGGGGGATCCGATGAACAAGGAGTCCTAGGTGACGATCCGAGTGCTGCTGGTCGACGACCAGCCGCTGCTTCGCACCGGTTTCCGGATGATTCTGGAGGCCGAGTCCGACCTCGTGGTGGTCGGCGAGGCCGGCGACGGCCAGCAGGCGCTGGACCAGGTGCGGGCGCTCCAGCCCGACGTGGTGCTGATGGACATCCGGATGCCCAGGATGGACGGCGTCGAGGCGACCCGCCGGATCGCCGGCCCCGGCCGGGACGGCCCGGCCAAGGTGCTGGTGCTGACCACCTTCGACCTGGACGAGTACGTGGTGGAGGCGCTGCGCGCGGGCGCCAGCGGCTTCCTGCTGAAGGACGTCCCGGCCGAGGAGCTGGTGCAGGCGATCCGGGTGGTCGCGGACGGCGCGGCGATGCTGGCGCCGAGCATCACCCGCCGGCTGCTGGACATGTACGCCACCAAGCTGCCCTCGGGCGACGAGGCGCCGCCGCAGGCGCTGAGCGCGCTGACGGAGCGTGAGCTGGAGGTGCTGAAGCTGGTGGCGCGCGGGCTGTCGAACGCGGAGATCGCGGCCGAGCTGTTCGTCAGCGAGACCACCGTGAAGACCCACGTGGGCCACGTGCTGACGAAGCTCCAGCTGCGCGACCGGGTGCAGGCGGCGGTGTACGCCTACGAGAGCGGGCTGGTGCGCCCGGGCGCCCTCTGAGGCCCGCCGCGGCCCCCCGGGGCGCGCGGAAACGTCACGGTGGCCCGCCCGCATCCCCCGTACCGGTGGGGGATGCGGGCGGGCCACCGTCCTGCGGGCGCTACTTGTTGGTCCGGCCGATCTCCCAGAAGCGGAAGTAGCCGGTGGTGTCGACGGTGGACTCGACGCCGGTGACGTACGAGCGGGACGCGAAGAAGGACTTGTTCTGGTACAGCGGGATCAGCGGCACGGACTCGGCCT
Source organism: Kitasatospora sp. NPDC036993 (assembly GCF_055607525.1). Lineage (NCBI taxonomy): Bacteria > Bacillati > Actinomycetota > Actinomycetes > Kitasatosporales > Streptomycetaceae > Kitasatospora > Kitasatospora sp. NPDC036993. The sequence continues at coordinate 598,802 of NZ_JBVJRP010000003.1, forward strand.
CGATCTGCTGGATCTGCGCGTAGGTGCCGGCCGCGGCGCTGCGGTCGGTCTGCTTGAGGCCGTCCGGCACCAGCTTCCCGCTGATCCGCTGGTCGTCCCAACCGTGGTGGTAGGCACCGCCGTTGACCAGCAGCGGGGCGAGGTAGTTGTCCGGGTCCGGGTAGTCGGCGAACCAGCCGATGATGTACGCCTGGTACTTGCTCTCGGTCCAGCCCTTGCGGTACGAGTCCCAGTCCGGCTCCTGGGCCAGCGTCACCTGGAAGAGGCCGCCGGTCTCCAGCTGCTTCTTCAGGGTCTCGGCCTCGTTGCTGCCGGCCCGCGAACGGGACCAGGTCAGGGTGAACTTGACCGGGGTCTGGACCTTGGCGTCGGTGAGTATCTTCTTGGCCTTGGCCACGTCCTGGTCGCCGTAGCGGTCGAAGAAGGCCGTGGTGTGGCCGGGGAGGCCGGCCGGGACCAGCGAGTAGAGCGCCTGGACGGTGCGGGCGAAGACGTCGCGGGCGAGCGCCTTGCGGTCCATCAGCTGGGCCGCGGCCTGCCGGACGGCGACGTTGCTCATCAGCTGGTCCTTGGTGTTGAAGACCAGCGAACGGGTGTCGTTGCTGTCGCCCTCGGTCACCTGGAGGTCGGTCTTGCCGCCCTGCTGGTCGGAGCGGACCTGCGCGGCGGTGTTCGGCTCCAGGCTGTTGTCGGTGAGGTCGACCTCGCCCTTGTCCAGCGCCGTCTTCAGGTCGTCCGGCTTGTCGAAGTACCGCACGGTGAACTTGCCGTTGCGCCGCTTGGCCTCGCCGCCGTACTTGTCGTTGGCCGACAGCACGACCTTGCCCAGCTGCTTGCCGCCGCTCATGTTCTCGACCGAGTCGATGCGGTACGGGCCGGAGCCGATCAGCTTGTCGTTGGGGACGACCTTGTCGGCGGGGTAGGCCTGGTGGTCCACGATGGCGCCGGCCGGGCTCGCCAGCTTGGCCGGCAGGGTGGCGTCGGGCGTGGAGAGGTGGAACAGAACCTCGTTGTCGCCCTTGGCCTCGACGGACTTGATCGAGTCGAGCAGCTCGGCCGGACCGTTCGGGTCGTTGATCTTCTTGGTGCGCTCGATCGAGAAGACCACGTCCTGGGCGGTCATCGGGTGCCCGTTGGAGAACTTCAGACCGGGCTTCAGGACGCAGTGGTACTCGGTGGCCTCGCCACCGGTGAACTCACAGGACTGCGCGGCGTCCGGGGACGGCGCACTGGCGGCCGCCTGGAAGGTGAGCAGCGACTGGAAGGTGTTGCGCAGCAGCAGCCAGGAACCGGAGTCGTAGGCGGCGGCCGGGTCCAGGACACCGGTCAGCTGACTGGTGCCCATGGTGATCGACTTGCCGCCGTCCCCCTTGACCACGTCGGTCACCGATCCGCAGCCCGCCACCGAAACGGCGACCAGGCCGGCGCATCCGAGTGCTGCCAGGCGTTCAGCTGAAGTCTTCACGAGGCGCGTCCTTCTGGGTGGCACGAATCTGGAGTAGCGTGCCATATCGAACACGCACGACCGATACCCGTGCAGATGACGTTTGGGACACGGTGGTTCAGGGCATCGCGGCGCACCCGACGAGTTGTCAGCCAATGCCCGTTTTCTCCCCCGGCGACTCCGGTCCGGAGCCCCGTCAGATCGCGTACCGGCGGGTAGGTCCGGGTCGCAATGAGATGACTATCACACTCGGGAAGCGACCAGCGAACGCAACAGGTCGAGGTCGACCCGCTCCAGCGAGGGCAGCACCAGCCGCCCGGGAGCCGGCTCGATCGCCGCCACCGAGGGCACCGCGACGACCGGGCAGCCGGCCGCCTCGCCCGCCTGCACCCCGGTCGGGGTGTCCTCGACCACCACGCAGCGGGACGGCTCCGCGCCCAGCCGCCGGGCCGCCTCCAGGTACGGGTCGGGGAACGGCTTGGTGCGCGGCACCTCGTCCCCTCCGATGGTGAAGGCGAAGTGGTGGGCGCCCAGCGAGCGCAGCACGATGTCGATCACGTGCCGGTGCGAGGCGGACACCAGGGCGGCCGGGACGCCGTGCGCGGCAAGGGTGTTGAGCAGCCGTTCGGCACCCGGCATGAGCGGCACGCCGCCGGCCAGCAGGTCGACGAAGCGCTGGTTGACCAGCACGCCGAGCTCGGCCGGCGCGATGTCCACGCCCGTCCTGGCGACCAGGTAGTCCATCACCCTGGTCATCGGGCCGCCGACCACGTGGGCGCGGTCCGCCTCGTCCAGCTCGTGGCCCAGCTCGGCGAAGAGCGAGGCCTCGGCCTGCCACCAGAAGTCCTCCGTGTCCACCAGGGTCCCGTCCATGTCCAGCAGCACCGCCTGGAGCCCGCGGTCGTCCCCGTGGTCGAGGAGGCGCGTGGCGGTGGAACTGGTCGTCATGGTGGGGTCCTTCCGGCAGGCCCGGGGCGTTCCGGGGAAGGGCGCGGGCCGGCCCGCTGGTGAGCGGACCGGCCCGTTCGGGATCATCCAGGATACGCCCGCTCCGTCCGGAAGGAGCGGACGCGGGGCGAACCGGGGGTTACCGGGCGTTGAAGTACTTCGCCTCCGGGTGGTGGATCACGATCGCGTCCGTCGACTGCTCCGGGTGGAGCTGGAACTCCTCGGAGAGCACCACGCCGATCCGCTCCGGCTTCAGCAGCTCGGCGATCTTGGCCCGGTCCTCCAGCTCGGGGCAGGCCCCGTAGCCGAGCGAGAAGCGGGCGCCGCGGTACTTGAGCGCGAACATGTCCCTGACGTCCTGCGGGTCCTCGCCGGAGAAGCCGAGCTCGAAGCGGACCCGCGCGTGCCAGAACTCGGCCAGCGCCTCGGCCAGCTGCACCGAGAGGCCGTGCAGCTCCAGGTAGTCGCGGTAGGAGTTCCCGGCGAACAGCTCGTTGGCCGCCTCCGAGATCCGGTTGCCCATGGTGACCACCTGGAGGCCCACGACGTCCCGCACCCCGGACTCCTCCGGGCGGAAGAAGTCGGCCAGGCAGAGCCGCCGCCCGCGCCGCTGGCGCGGGAAGGTGAAGCGGGTCCGCTCGGTGCCGTCCTCGTGGAAGACGATCAGGTCGTCGCCCTTGGAGTTGGCCGGGTAGTAGCCGTAGACCACGGCCGCCTCCAGCCAGCCCTCGGTCTGGAGCCGGTCCAGCCAGGCGCGCAGCCGCGGCCGGCCCTCGGTCTCCACCAGCTCCTCGTACGAGGGGCCGTCGCCGGCCCTGGAGGCCTTCAGCCCCCACTGCCCCTTGAACAGCGCGTCCTCGTCCAGCCAGGAGGCGTAGTCAGCGAACGGGATGCCCTTGACGATCCGGTCGCCCCAGAACGGCGGGGAGGGCACGGTGTTCTCGACGGTGACGTCGGAGCGGATCTGGCCGAGGTTCACCTCGGGCTCCGGCTCCTCCACCTCGACCCTGGCGTGCCGGCGCTGCTTGAGCTCCGGCAGGGCCGCGCCGGGCACGCCGCGCTTGACCGCGATCAGCGCGTCCATCAGCCGCAGGCCCTCGAAGGCGTCCCTGGCGTAGCGGACCTCGCCCTCGTAGATCTCGTGCAGGTCCTGCTCGACGTAGGCCCGGGTGAGCGCGGCACCGCCGAGGATCACCGGGTAGCTCGCGGCCAGCTTGCGCTGGTTCAGCTCCTGGAGGTTCTCCTTCATGATCACCGTGGACTTCACCAGCAGGCCCGACATCCCGATCACGTCCGCGTTGTGCTCCTGCGCCGCGTCCAGGATCGCCGCGACCGGCTGCTTGATGCCCAGGTTGACCACGTTGTAGCCGTTGTTGGACAGGATGATGTCGACCAGGTTCTTGCCGATGTCGTGGACGTCGCCCTTGACGGTGGCCAGCACGATGGTGCCCTTGCCCTCGCTGTCGGACTTCTCCATGAACGGCTCCAGGTGGGCCACCGCGGTCTTCATCACCTCGGCGGACTGGAGCACGAACGGGAGCTGCATCTGACCGGAGCCGAAGAGCTCGCCGACCACCTTCATGCCGGCCAGCAGGGTCTCGTTGATGATCTCCAGCGCCGGGCGCCCGGCCAGCGCCTCGTCCAGGTCCGCCTCCAGGCCCTTGCGCTCGCCGTCGATGATCCGGCGCTGGAGCCGCTCGTCCAGCGGGAGCGCGGCCAGTTCCTCGGCCTTGGAGGCCCTGACCGAGGCGGCGGAGACGTTGGCGAACAGCTCCAGCAGGCGCTGCAGCGGGTCGTAGCCGTCCCGGCGGCGGTCGTAGACCAGGTCGAGCGCCGTCTCGCGCTGCTCCTCGGGGATGCGGGAGATCGGCAGGATCTTGGAGGCGTGCACGATCGCCGAGTCCAGACCGGCCTCCACGCACTCGTGCAGGAAGACCGAGTTGAGCACCACCCGGGCGGCCGGGTTGAGGCCGAAGGAGATGTTGGACAGGCCCAGGGTGGTCTGCACCTTCGGGTGGCGGCGCTTGAGCTCGCGGATCGCCTCGATGGTCTCGACGCCGTCCTTGCGGGACTCCTCCTGGCCGGTGGCCAGGGTGAAGGTGAGGCAGTCGACCAGGATCGAGCCCTCGTCGACGCCGTAGTCGGCGGTGAGTTCGGCGATCAGCCGCTCGGCGATCTCGACCTTGTGCCGGGCGGTGCGGGCCTGGCCCTCCTCGTCGATGGTCAGCGCGATCAGGCCGGCGCCGTGCTCGCGCGCCAGCGAGGCGATCCTCCCGAACCGCGAGTCCGGGGCGTTGCCGTCCTCGTAGTTGACCGAGTTGAGCACCGCGCGGCCGCCGAGCGCCTCCAGGCCGGCCCGCAGCACGTCCGGCTCGGTGGAGTCCAGCACGATCGGCAGGGTGGAGGCGGTGGCCAGCCGGCCCGCGATCTCCTTCATGTCGGCGACGCCGTCGCGGCCGACGTAGTCCACGCAGAGGTCCAGCAGGTGGGAGCCGTCCCTGATCTGGTCGCGGGCGATCTCCACGCAGGCCTGCCAGTCGCCGGCCAGCATCGACTCGCGGAACTTCTTCGAGCCGTTGGCGTTGGTGCGCTCGCCGATCGCCAGGTACGAGGTGTCCTGGCGGAACGGCACCGCCTGGTACAGCGAGGCCGCCGAGGACTCGGGCTGCGGGTCGCGCGGGGTGACCGGGCGGCCCTGGACCCGCTCGACCACCTGGCGCAGGTGCTCGGGGGTGGTGCCGCAGCAGCCGCCGACCAGCGAGAGGCCGTACTCGCGGGTGAACACGTCGTGGGCGTCGGCCAGTTCGGCCGGGGAGAGCGGGTAGTGGGCGCCGTCCTTGCCGAGCACCGGCAGGCCCGCGTTCGGCATGCAGGACAGGCCGATCCTGGCGTTCTTCGCCAGGTAGCGCAGGTGCTCGCTCATCTCGGCCGGGCCGGTGGCGCAGTTGAGGCCGATGTAGTCCACGCCCAGCGGCTCCAGCGCGGTGAGCGCGGCGCCGATCTCGGAACCGAGCAGCATGGTGCCGGTGGTCTCCACCGTCACCTGCACCAGCACCGGCAGGTCGAGGCCGGCCTCGGCCAGCGCCCGCTTGGAGCCCAGGATGGCGGCCTTGGTCTGGAGCAGGTCCTGGCTGGTCTCGACCAGCAGCGCGTCGGCGCCGCCGGCGATCAGACCGGCCGCGTTCTCCTTGAACCCGTCGCGCAGCGTCTCGTACGGGGCGTGGCCGAGCGTCGGCAGCTTGGTGCCGGGGCCGATCGAGCCGAGCACCCAGCGGGTGCGGCCGTCGGCGGCGGCGTGGGCGTCGGCCACCTCGCGGGCGATCCTGGCGCCGGACTCGGACAGCTCGAAGATCCGGCCCGCGATCTCGTACTCACCCAGCGCGCTGAAGTTGGCGCCGAAGGTGTTGGTCTCCACGCAGTCCACGCCCACACCGAAGTAGGCCTCGTGGACGGACCGGACGATGTCGGGGCGGGTGACGTTGAGGACCTCGTTGCAGCCTTCGAGGTTCTGGAAGTCCTCCAGCGTCGGATCCTGCGCCTGGAGCATGGTGCCCATGGCACCGTCGGCGACCACCACCCGGGTGGCCAGCGCTTCGCGCAGCGCGTTCGCGCGGCTCTGCTGAGTGATGGACGGGGTGGCGGCAATGGCCATGGGGCTTCTCCCTGGTGCGACGGCTGTCGGCTTTGCGACCCGCTTGCTCGGGCACGCACGTGGCCAGAGTATCCGGCCCACGGCTCGGCCCGCCGTTCCATTCCGTATCCTGAGCGCTCGACCGCAAGGGGGGAGCAAGCGCGTGGCCGGATTCCGGACCTCCGCGCGGCGTGCCGGTCGGGCCCTGGGGGCCCCGTTCCGAGCGCTGCGCGACCGCTGGCGGGCCTGGTCCCGGTGGCGCCGGGCCCTGCTGGTCCTGGCCCTGGTGGCGGCCGTGCCGGCCACCGCGCTGGGCTCGGTGTTCGTGGTGTTCCGGCTGCACTACACCGGCGAGCCCGCCGCCGAGGCCCGTACCAGGGGCCGGGACGCGCTCTGGCTCGGCCACGCCTGGGTGGACGGCCGCAGGACCGAGGCGGACGTGGCCGCACTGGTCCGGCAACTGGCCGGAACCGGCATCAGGGACCTGTACGTGCACACCGGACCGCTGGAGCACGACGGCTCGCTGCCGCCCGCCGTGCACCCCAGGGGCCGCTGGTTCACCGACACCGTGCACCGGGCCCTGCCCGGGGTGCGCCTGCAGAGCTGGCTGGGGGACGAGGTCAGGCCGGAGAAGGACGGCCTGGACCTGGAGGACGGCCCCACCCGGGACCGGGTCACCGCCTCCGCCCGCCAGGTGCTGGACCTCGGCTTCGACGGCGTGCACTTCGACATGGAGCCGATCCGCCCCGGTTCGGCCGGCTGGCTGGCCCTGCTCGACCAGGTCCGCCCGGTCACCGCGGCGCGCGGCGCCGAGCTGTCGGTGGCGGCCCCCCAGATCGACCCGGTCCCCGGCCTGCACACGGCCGGCATCCTGCTCACCGGCCACGGCAAGTGGTGGGACGCGGCGTACTTCACCGAGACCGCCCGCCGGGTCGACCAGATCGCGGTGATGAGCTACGACACCTCGATGCCCACCGAGCCGCTGTACGGCGGCTACGTCGCCCGGCAGACCGAGCTGGCGCTGCGGGCCACCCCGGCGGACGTGGACCTGCTGATGGGCCTGCCGTTCTTCTGGGACGACAAGTGGGGCCACTGGGGCGACGCCGAGACCGTCCGGGCGGCCGTCCGGGGCGTCCGGCTGGGCCTGGGCCGGGAGGACCGGCGGCGGGCGAACTTCGGCGTCGCGCTGTACGTGGACTTCGCCTCGCTGCCCGAGCACTGGGCCGCGTACCGCAGCGGCTGGGTGGCCCCGGAGTAGCGGCGCCGCCGGCGGACCGGCGGGACCGTGCCACGACGGGGCGACCGTCACGCCGTGGCACGATCCGCATACTCTCCGCCTTCGTCGATTACCTGACGGACCGTCAGTCCCGGGCTCCCGATATCCGCTGGATCGGGGCGGTCCGCTCCCCCAGACTGTCCCGGTGCCCGGCCGCGGTGCGCATCAAAGCCCGTAGGCTGGGCAGGTAGGGACCATGGAGCGAGGCGTTCCATGGGAGACGAGAGGTTCGACAGTCGGCAGCCGGCCCGTCGGCGCCCCGGCAGGCCAGCCGGGGCGGCGCAGGTCCGACCGCCGACCGGAGGGAGACGCTGGGTGATCGAGCTGGAAGATGTTCCCGAGTTGATCGACCCGGTGATGGTCTGCGCGTTCGAGGGCTGGAACGACGCGGGCGACGCCGCCTCCGCGGCTCTGGCGCATCTGGACGAGACCTGGAGCGGCAAGGTGTTCGCCGCCCTGGACGCGGAGGACTACTACGACTTCCAGGTCAACCGGCCCACGATCTGGCTGGACGGCGGCGTCCGCCGGATCACCTGGCCGACCACCCGGCTCTCGGTGGTCCGGGTCACGGAGCCGACGACCAGGGACATCGTGCTGGTCCGCGGCATCGAGCCGAGCATGCGCTGGCGCTCGTTCTGCAACGAGCTGCTGGGCTTCGCGCACGAGCTGGGCGTCGAGCTGGTGGTGATCCTGGGCGCGCTGCTCGGGGACACCCCGCACAGCCGCCCGGTGCCGGTCAGCGGGGTCACCTCCGATCCCGAGCTGGCCCGCCGGCTGGACCTGGAGGAGAGCCGCTACGAGGGCCCCACCGGCATCGTCGGGGTGCTCCAGGAGGCCTGCACCCACGCCGGAGTGCCGGCCGTGACGCTCTGGGCGGCCGTGCCGCACTACGTCTCCCAGCCGCCGAACCCCAAGGCCACGCTGGCCCTGGTCAACAAGCTGGAGGACCTGCTCGACCTGCGCATCCCGCCGGGCGAGCTGGGCGAGGACGCCAGGGCCTGGCAGCTCGGCGTGGACCAGCTGGCCGCCGAGGACAGCGAGGTGGCCGAGTACGTCCAGCAGTTGGAGGAGGCGCAGGACACCGCGGAGCTGCCGGAGGCCTCCGGGGACGCCATCGCCCGCGAGTTCGAGCGCTACCTGCGCCGCCGGGAGAACGTCGGGCCGACCGGCGAGAAGCCGGTGGCCGGGCACGCCACCGCGGAGCGGCCGGCCGATCCGGAGACGCCGGGCACCGCCAGGGAGAGCCAGGACGGCGCCGAGGACGAGTAGCCCGCGCCCACGGGCGCCGGAACCGCCGAAGGGGCGTCAGGACCAGGTGTCCTGACGCCCCTTCGGCGTGTGGTGCGGGGCCCCTGGCCTACAGCGCGACGCCGAGCAGGGCGTCCACGGTGCGGGTCACCAGACCGGGCGCGCCGATGTCGGTGCCGCCCTCGGCCTCCTGCCGGGCCGCCCAGCGGTCGACCGCGGCCAGCGCGGCGGGCGCGTCCAGGTCGTTCGCGAGCGCGGCCCTGACCTCGGTGAGCAGCTGCTCGCCGGCCGGGCCGTCCGGACGGGAGACCGCGGCGCGCCAGCGGGCGAGGCGCTCGACGGCATCGTCCAGGGTGCTCTTGGTCCACTCCCAGTCCGCGCGGTAGTGGTGCGCGAGCAGCGCCAGGCGGATCGCCGCCGGGTCGACGCCCTCGCGGCGCAGCGCCGAGACGAAGACCAGGTTGCCGCGGGACTTGGACATCTTGTGGCCGTCCAGGCCGACCATGCCGGCGTGCACGTACGCCTTGGCGTACGGGTGGGTGCCGGTGGCGACCTGGGCGTGCGCGGCGCCCATCTCGTGGTGCGGGAAGGAGAGGTCGCTGCCGCCGCCCTGGATGTCGAAGGACATCCCGAGGTACTGGAGGGCGATGGCGACGCACTCGATGTGCCAGCCGGGCCGGCCGTGGCCGAGCTCGGTGTCCCAGGCGGGCTCGCCCGGGCGGGCGGCCAGCCAGAGCAGGGCGTCCAGCGGGTTGCGCTTGCCCGGGCGGTCCGGGTCGCCGCCGCGCTCGGCGAAGACCGGGCGCATGGCCTCGGCGGTGAGGCCGGAGACCTCGCCGAAGTGCGGGTCGGCGTCGACCGAGAAGTAGATGTCGCCGTCCACCTGGTAGGCGGCGCCCGCGGCCAGGAGCTTCTGGACGATCGGGACGATCCACGGGATCGACTCGACGGCGCCGATGTAGTGGGCCGGCGGAAGCATCCGCAGCGCGGTCATGTCCTCGCGGAACAGGGCCGTCTCGCGCTCGGCGAGGGCGGTCCAGTCCTGACCGGTCTCGACCGCGCGGGCGAGCAGCGGGTCGTCGACGTCGGTCACGTTCTGGATGTACAGGACGTCGTGGCCGGCGTCCTTCCAGACGCGCTGCACCAGGTCGAACGCGTTGTAGGTGGCGGCGTGGCCCATGTGGGTCGCGTCGTAGGGGGTGATGCCGCAGACGTAGATCCGGGCGGTGCCGTCCTGCGGCACCACCTCGCGGACCGTTCCCGCTGCGGTGTCGTGGATGCGGAGGGGGAGCCCCTGACCAGGCAGGGCGGGAACCTCGGAGGCGGGCCAGGCATGCATGGAAACAACTTTAACCTTGCGAACATTTGAAAGCCCAACCAGTGCGGAAGATCGACTGGATTCGCTTCCTGGCGTTGCCCGGCGGTTTCCCGACTGGTAGTGAACGGAACCGCCCGGCTCCGGGCGCGGGTGAGCGCCCGGTCGACCCTGCCGCCGACCGGGCGCCCGGCACCCCTGGGGATGCGGCCGGAGCCGCTACGACCGCTTCCAGAGGGCCGGCACGTTCGGCGGCTCCCAGCCGGCCATGGCGGTGTGGCCCTGGAGGCAGGTGTAGGAGACGCCGGAGTAGGTCACGCGGTCGCCCGCGTTGTACAGGGTGCCCGGGGTCCAGGTGCCGCCGGGCGGCGTGGTCGGACCACCCGTGTTGGTGGCGGTGGGCGTGGGCGTGGTGGGCGTCGGGCTCGGCGTGCCGGGCGTCTGCGCGACGTTCAGCACGAAGTCGAAGCTGCCTTCGCGGGTGTTGCCGTTCTGCCGGACGTTCATCAGCAGCCGGGCGTCGTAGATGGTGTCCGTGCTGTTGCGCGGCTCGCCCGGGAAGTACAGCTGGGTGGTGACGATCGGGCGGCCGGGGGCCTGGAGCTTGACGTGGATGTGCCGGGTGCGGCCCGGGTAGAGGCCGGGCACGATGGTGTCCAGCTTGTACGCGCCGTTGGCGTCGGTGAACTGGTGGCCGCGGAAGGTGTAGGTGACGTTGTCGTAGTCGCCGTTGTTGTCCGCCTGCCAGAAGTCCAGCAGTACGCCGGAGATGGGCCGGCAGGCGCGGCCGAAGACGAAGCCGCTGACGATCAGGTGGGTGCCGGGGCCGTCGTTGACCATCGAGCTGCGCAGCGGGGAGTTGGGCTTGAAGTACGGGCCCTCCGTCTGCTCGATGGTGGGGGCGTCCCCGTCGTGGCACTCGGGGGTGAGGCTGAGCGGTTCGCCGGTGCCGGCCTGGTCCCGGGCCAGGGCGACTCCGCCGCCGACCAGCAGCGGGGCAGCCCCTAGCGCGGCGGCGGCCTTGAGGACGGACTTGCGGCTGATCATGCCGTCGGGCGTGGGCATGCGCCGTCTCCTTTTCGTGAGGCGGGGGGGTGGGGGCGGCCCTTGCCATGGTGGGGGCATGACAAGGGCCGGACCGGTCGCCCGTCCACGCGCGCCGGACCGGCCACCGGTGGCCAGCAGCAAAGTTACGGGCCGTCCGGCGCTACCGCGATGGACATGATCCGGGGATCGTGGTGATTTCCGTCGACCCGGGAGCGGAACTCCCCCGGCGTCATCCCGGTCTCCCGGCGGAAGAAGCGACAGAAGTACGCGGGGTCGACGAAGCCGGCCTCCTTGGATACCTGACGAATCGTCAGATCAGTGCAGGCGAGCAGCCGTTTGGCCTCCAAGGTCTGCTGGCGGCGGATCAGTCCGCCCGGGGTCCGGCCGGTGGCCTGCTTCACCAGGGTCTGCAAGTGCCCTGGCGAGACGCCGAGTTCCTGCGCGGTGGAGGCCACCGAGTGCCGCACCCCGCCCGGCCGGGCGATCAACCGGGTGAAGGCGGCGGCCACTTCGGCCGGGCGGCTGGGCACCGCCGGGCGGTCGGCGGGTGCGCAGGCGCGCAGCGCCCGGACGATCAGGATGTGCAGGCTGGCCCGCAGCACACCCTGGTAGCCGGGCGCCCTGGTCCGGTACTCGTCTTCCATGTCGTCGAGCAACGCGCCGACCGCGTCGGCCTGTTCACCGAGCGCGAGGGCAGGACGGGTGGACAGGGCCCGCAGGGCGGCGAGGTCCTGGGGGTGACCGAGCAGGAAGTCCTCGTTGAACAGGACGACCCGGCCCGTCAGCTCCTCGGTGTCCGCCCAGTAGTGCACCTGGCCCGGGTTGATCACGCACAACTGCGGTGGCGCCAACGGCCGGTGGACGAGGTCCAGGACGTGGGCGCCGTGGCCGCCGGTGACGTGGACGATCTCGTAGAACGAGTGGCGGTGGGGGAATCCGGCCCGCGAGAGCGGGCCGATCGCGTCGAAACTTCCGACGGCGAAGGGCAGCAGATGGGGCAGCGGGACCTGTAACCGGTGCAACGGCAGGTCCGGCGTGACTCGGGGGGTGGGGGTGGTCCGTCGCACATCCATCGGAGCAGTGTGCGACCTATTCCGGGGACAGGTCCAGACCATCTGCCGCCGATTTCGAGACCGGTCGGGACCACCCGCGCTCCGGGGGCGGCGCCCCGCCCCCGTCGGTACCCCTGGGCTACACCGGGGGCCAGGGAATCGCGGGCCAGTCCTCGGGGGGCAGCGGGTGCCGGCCGGACCCGCGCAGCCCGGCCACCCTGGCCCGGGTCGCGTCCAGTTCCGCCGCCGTCAGGTGCGGGGCCAGCCGCTCGGCCAGCTCACCGTCCAGCTGCCCGGCCAGCCGGGCCAGCACCTCCAGCGCCTCGTCGGGCAGCGGATCGCCGGCCCAGCCCCAGAGCAGGGTGCGCAGCTTGTCCTCGGTGCTGAAGGTGACACCGTGGTCGATCCCGTACACCCGGCCGTCGGCGGACGGGATCAGGTGGCCGCCCTTGCGGTCGGCGTTGTTGAGCACCGCGTCCAGGACGGCGAGCCGGCGCAGCCGCCGGTCGTCGTGGTGCACCAGCAGGGCCGTCCGCCCGCCCTCGACCTCGGCCCGGACGATCGGCAGCCAGCCCTCCTCGGGGCCGCGCGGGTCCTGGAGCGCGAGCAGCGGCCCGGCCCCCGGGTCCGGCTCCACCCACAGCTGCACCATGCCGGGCCCGTGCGGCCCCTCGCGCAGCACCGTGGGCGGGATCAGCCCCCAGCCGGTCGCGGCCGACAGCTCGTACGCGGCGACCTCCCGGCCGGCCAGCGTGCCGTCGGGGAAGTCCCACAGCGGGCGCTCGCCGGCCACCGGCTTGTAGACGGCCTGGGCGCGCAGCGAACCGTGCGCCACCGTGCAGTACAGCGCGGCGTTGGAGGCCTCGGTGAGGCGGCCGTGCACGGTCAGCTCGCCCTGGCGCAGCAGCGCGAGGGCGGTGGGCACGTCGGCGGCCAGCGCGGCGGCCGCCGCCGGGTCGGCCTGCGGCGGGGTGTCGGTGTTCAGCGCCGGTAGCCGTTCGCGCGCGGGCACAGGTGGCCCTCCGGGTCGAGCGGCAGGTTGCAGAACGGGCAGGGCTTGCGGCCGGCCGCGACCAGGTCCAGCGCGCGCTTGGCGAAGACCCGGGCCATCGCGCCGGACAGCCGCACCCGCAGCATGTCCGGGCCGTTCTCGTCGTCGGTGAAGACCGCCTCGGCGGCCTCCTCCTCTTCGTCCTCGATCAGCGCCTGCGCCTCGACCACCAGGCAGCCGTCCGCGCTGTCCCAGGCGAGGGCCATGGTGCCGACCCTGAACTCCTGCTCCAGCGGGAGGTCCAGCGGGGCGGTGTCGAGCAGGTCCTTCGGGGCGGCGGCCGGGATGACGGAGTCGCCGCCGCTGCGCCGCAGCGCCTCGTCCAGGACCTCCTCGATGCGCTCGGCGAGCGCCGCGACCTGGGTCTTCTCCAGCAGCACGCTGGTGATCCGGCCCCGGGCACTGGCCTGAAGGTAGAACGCCCGGGCGCCGGGCTGACCGACGGTGCCGGCCACGAACCGTTCGGGCTGGTCGTAGAAGTAGACCTGACGGGGCACGCTCTCGCTCCGGATCGTGTCGGTCGGCGCGGTTCCGCCGGGGGCGGATCGCGACCGGATGGACTCATCAGTCACCCTACGACCTTCGGGCTCCGGCCGGGGAGCCGAGCCGGCGGCCGCGGGCGGGGTGGCACCCGGGGAATCGGACGGTGCCGCCCTGGACGGCGCCTCCCCGGACGCCCCGTCGGCGGAACGGCTCAGGCGGTGCCGCCGACCACCGCGTCGCCGGTCGGGGTGGCCGCGGCCGGGCCCGGCCGGGGCGCGAGCGGGGCGAGGTCGCCGGTGTCGCCCATCCTCAGCACGAACGGGCGCTGCGGGGTGTAGCGGATCGCGGTGACCGAGCAGGGCTCGACGCTGATCCGCTGGAAGTGGTCCAGGTGCAGCCCGAGCGCGTCGGCCACCACGGCCTTGATCACGTCCCCGTGCGAGCAGGCGATCCAGACCGCGTCCTCGCCGTGCTCGGCGGCGATCTTCCGGTTCCACTCGCGCACCGCGTCCACCGTGCGGTGGCTCAGCTCGCGCAGCGACTCCCCGCCGGGGAAGGCCGCCGCGGCGGCGTGGTCCTGCACGGTGCGCCAGAGCGGCTCCTTGGCCAGCTCGGCCAGCGGGCGACCGGTCCACTCGCCGTAGTGGCACTCCCCCAGCCGCTCGTCCTCGGCCGGCGGGCCCAGCTCGGGCCTGGCCGCCAGCAGTGGCTCCAGGGTCTGCCGGCAGCGCTCCAGCGGGCTGCTGACCGCCTGCACCAGCGGGATGCCGGCCAGCCGGCCGGCCAGGGCGGCGGCCTGGGCGCGCCCGGTGTCGTCGAGGTCCACGCCGGGGGTCCAACCGGCCAGGATCCCGGCGGTGTTCGCGGTGGAGCGGCCGTGACGGACGAGCAGCAGGGTCGGCATGGGGCCACCCTACGGCCTCGGGGCCCGGCCGTGGGCCCCGGTCTCCCGCCCGGTGCCGGGACCGGGCGCGGTGGGCCGGGGGAACCGGGCTGGGCGGGCCGGGGAGACCGGGCGGGGTGGGCCGGGGGAACCGGTAGGACCCGTATCCGTGCCCGCCGGCCCCTTCCGGGTGACAATGGCCCGCATGATCGTCCACTGCGCCGCCTACCACGAAGGCCGCCGGATCGAGGCCCCCGAGGACCTGGCCGGCGCGCTCGCCGCCGCCCGCGCGGCCGGTCCCGACGGTTTCGTCTGGATAGGCCTGTTCGAGCCCACCGCCGAGGAACTCGACCACGTCGGCACCGAGTTCGAGCTGCACCCGCTGGCCGTCGAGGACGCCGTCAGCGCCCACCAGCGCCCCAAGGTCGAGGCCTACCAGGGCTCGCTGTTCGTCGCCCTGAAGACCCTCGGATACCACCCCGGCGGACACGTCGTCACGGTCGGCGAGGTGATGGTCTTCCTCGGCCCCGACTTCGTGATGACCGTCCGGCACGGCGAGGACAGCCCGCTCAGCGGCCTGCGGACCGCCCTGGAGCAGGAGCCCGAGCTGCTGCGCTACGGGCCCAGTTCGGTGCTGCACTCGGTCTGCGACACCATCGTGGACGGCTACATGGAGGTGGCCGCCGGGCTCCAGACCGACCTGGACGAACTGGAGGCGGACATCTTCTCCCCCGGCCGGGTCGGCCGGGACACCGCCGGGCGGATCTACGGCTACAAGCGCCAGGTGATGTCGGTGCGCCGGGCCACCGGCCCGCTGCTGGAGCCGATGCTGACCCTGGAGCGCGGCGTCCGCTTCGTCCGCCCCGAGACCGCGCCCTACCTGCGGGACGTCGCCGACCACGTGGCCCGGGTGAGCGACCAGGTGGACGGCATGGACCGGCTGCTGTCCGACATCCTGAACGCCAACCTGGCGCAGGTCAGCGTGGAGCAGAACAACGACATGCGGAAGATCTCGGCCTGGGCGGCGCTGGCCGCCGTGCCGACGATGATCGCGGGCGTCTACGGGATGAACTTCGAGCACATGCCCGAGCTGCACCAGGTCTGGGGGTACCCGGCGGTGCTGGTGCTGATGGTGGTGGTCTGCCTGGTGCTGCACCGGGTGTTCAAGCGGCACGACTGGCTGTAGCGCCCGCCGTGCCGCCCGCCGTCCGGTCAGGCCAGCCCGGCGCGCTCCAGCGCCTCGACGCCGGCGCGCAGCGCGTGGATCCGCTCGTCCAGGGTGAACCCGGACGGGGCCAGGGTGAGCGTGCTGACGCCCGCGTCGGCGTAGGCCTGCATCCGGTCGGCGATCCGCGCGGTGTCGCCGATCAGCGAGGTGGCGTCGATCAGGTCGTGCGGGACGGCGGCCGCGGCGCCCGCGTAGTCCCTGGCCAGGTACTTCTCCTGGATCTCGTCGGCGGCCCGCTCGTAGCCCATCCGCCGGGTCAGCTGGTTGTAGAAGTTCTTCTCCTTGCTGCCCATGCCGCCGATGTAGAGCGCGGCGTACGAGCGCAGGGCGTCCACCCCGGCCTTGACGTCCTCGCCGACCGCGAGGTTGACGGTCGGGCAGAGGTCGAAGCCCTCCAGCGTCTTCCCGGCCCTGGCGCGGCCGGCCGTCAGCGGGTCGAGGGACATCGCGGCGTGCTCGGGCGAGAAGAAGATGCCGAGCCAGCCGTCGGCGATCTCACCGGTCAGCTCCAGGTTCTTCGGGCCGATCGCGGCGATGTACACCGGGATGTGCTCGCGCACCGGGTGCACGGTGAGCTTGATCGGCTTGCCGGGGCCGCCGGGCAGCGGCAGCGTCCAGTGGGCGCCCTCGTGCACCAGGCGCTCGCGGGACATCGCCTTGCGGATGATCTCCACGTACTCGCGGGTGCGGGCGAGCGGCTTGTCGAACTTGACGCCGTACCAGCCCTCGGACACCTGCGGCCCGGAGACGCCGAGGCCGAGCCGGAACCGGCCGCCGGACAGGGTGTCCAGGGTCGCGGCGGTCATCGCGGTCATGGCCGGGGTGCGGGCCGGGATCTGGAAGATGGCCGAGCCCACGTCGATCCGCTCGGTCCTCGCGGCGACGAAGCTGAGCACGGTCGCGGCGTCCGAGCCGTACGCCTCCGCCGCCCAGCAGACCGAGTAGCCGAGCCGGTCCGCCTCCTGGGCCACGGCGACGTTGTCGGCGTCCATGCCGAGTCCCCAGTATCCGAGGTTGATCCCGAGTCGCATCTGCCGCACCTTCCAGTGGGTTGGGGTTGGTGGCGAGGGTAGCCGCGCCCGACCCGTCATGCTACTGACGGGTAGTGGTGGGCTGGGTCACACCCGCCCGGTTTCCGCCGCGAACGGTCGTCTGCGGGTCTGCACCCCTGCCCGGGCACCGGCCGCTACGCTCGGCCGGGGTGGGGAGCACTCTCTCCACCTGCGCGTTTACAGGGCTGCCGGGGCTCCCGGGGCCACCGGCCAGTGGAGGACCCGTCCGATGGAAAAGCGTCACCTCGGCCGCACCGGTCTCCAGGTCTCCCGGCTCGGCCTCGGCACCATGACCTGGGGCCGCGACACCGACGAGCACGAGGCCGCCGAGCAGCTCAAGGAGTTCGTCGACGCCGGCGGCAACCTGGTCGACACCGCGGACGTGTACGCCGACGGCGGCGCCGAGTACCTGATCTCCCGGCTCACCGACAACCTGGTCCCCCGCTCCGAGCTCGTCATCGCCACCAAGGCCGGCAGCGTCCCCGAGTCCGCCCGCCGCTTCGACGGCTCGCGCGGCCACCTGCTCGCCGCCCTGGACGCCTCGCTGCGCCGGCTCGGCACCGACTACGTCGACCTGTGGCAGCTGCACTCCTTCGACTCCGCGACGCCGGTCGAGGAGACGCTCAGCGCCCTCGACATCGCCGTCTCCTCCGGGCGCGCCCGCTACGTCGGGGTCTGCGACTTCAGCGGCTGGCAGCTCGCCCGGGCCGCCACCTGGCAGCACGCCCACCACGGGCGGGTGCCGCTGGCCGGTGCGCAGCTGGAGTACTCGCTGCTCCAGCGCGGCATCGAGCGCGAGGCCCTGCCCGCCGCGCTGGACACCGGGGTCGGGGTGCTGGCCGGCTCGCCGCTCGGGCGCGGGGTGCTCACCGGCAAGTACCGGCACGGCATCCCGCAGGACTCGCGCGGGGCCTCGCCGTACCTGACCGGGTTCGTCCAGCCGTACCTCGGGGACCGCTCGCGGCGGATCGTGGACGCCCTCGCCACCGCCGCCGACGGGCTCGCCAGCAGCCCGCTGGCCGTCGCGCTGGCCTGGGTCCGGGACCGGCCGGGGGTGGCGAGCGCGCTGGTCGGAGCGCGGACGGTGACCCAGCTCCAGGCGGCGCTGTCGGTGGAGGCGCTTACGCTTCCGGATGAGATCCGTGGTGCGCTGGACGACATCTCGTCGCCGGTGCACCGCTACCCGGACCAGGGCTGGACCGAGTTGTGACCCCGGCCCGGGTCGTCGAACAGAACGTGCAGTGGAGTGACCCTTGGAGCGGACGACGATGACTGACACCGGGAACGGCGCTCCGGAGGTGACCTCCGGGGCCCGGCTGACCCCCGAGGCGAAGGCCGCCGCGTTCGCGGAGCTGGCGCAGCGGATCCGCGGCATGCAGCCCGAGGACGCCGGGTCGAACGCCGCGCGGGCGGGTGCCGCCCGCGCGGAGGCCTCGATGGCGGAGCCCTCGGCGGCCGAGGCTCCGGAGCCCGACGCGTCGGCGGCCGAGGCTTCGGAGCCGGCTGTTCCCGCCCCGGCTGCCCCACCCGCCCCGGTCACCCCGGCCGCTCCGGTCGCTCCCGCTGCTCCGGCTCCGGTGGTCTCCGACGAGCAGCGCGATGAGGCGCTCCGCGCCACCGCCGAGGTGCTGACCGCCGGCGGCGCCCCGGCCGAGCTGGCGGCGGCCGCCGTGGCCGCGTTCGGCGAGGAGGCCCCCGCGCGGCTGCGCGAGGACCCGTGGGCGGTGCTGAGCCTGCCCGGTGTCCGGCCCGAGCACGCGGACGGCTTCGCCCGGGAACTGCTCGGCGCCGGCGCCGGCCCGGACGACCAGCGCCGCGCCCGGGCGCTGGTGCCGTGGCTGCTGGAGCAGGCGGCGCTGCGCGGGCACTCCGCCCTGGAGCTCTCCGAGGTGGCGGCCGGCCTGGACCGGCTCCGGATGCCCGAACCGGCCGACGCGATCCGGGCCGCCGTCGAGGACGGACGGGTGCTGTCCTTCCAGGAGGAGCTGACCGGCCCCGAGGCGCAGGCGACGGGGGGCGACGAGGAGGACGAGGCACCGACCCGGACGCTGCTCGGGCTGGCCGGGCTGGCGCTGGCGGAGGAGAGCCTCGCCGAGAAGCTGGTCCAGCTGATGGCCACCTTCGTCCCGGGCGGGGACACCGAGGGCGCGCCGGACACCGAGGACACGCCGGGCACCGCAGACTCCGAGGACACCGTGAGCGCCGAGGCCGCCGGGGGCCCCGCCGCCCCCGGTCCGAGCGCCTGGGCGGCCGCCGCCGAGGCCGCCCCGTCCTCCTCCGCGACCGCCCTGATCCGCGCCGTCGCCGACAGCGCCCTGGTGCTCCACACCGGCGGCGAGGCGTCCCGCGCCGAACCGGCCACCCTGGTCGCCGCCGCCCGGGGCCTCGGGCTGCGGGCCTGGGCCGCCACCTGGACCGACCAGGGCCGGGACTCCCTCGCCGCGCTCGCCGGCGCCCCGGACGGCACCGAGACCCCCGTGGTCACCCTCGCCGAGCTGCTCTCCGGCACCGCCGGCCCCGGCCGCGCCCCGGACGGCACCCTCGCCCTGGACCTGCTGGTCGTCCTGGACGCGCCACTGCTGGACGTCGACCTGGCCGCCATCGTCCTGGAGTCGCTCGCCGACGGCACCCGGCTGGTGCTCAGCGGCGATCCCGGTCAGCTCTGGTCGGCCGGCCCCGGCCGGTTCTTCGCCGACCTGCTCGCCGCCAAGGTCTGCCCGGCGGTCGCCTCCCGCACCCCGGACTTCGGCCCGATCGGCGAACTGGTCTCCGGCATCGGCATCGGCGAGCTCCAGCCGGTCGAGGCGCCGGACAAGGAGGTGGTCATCCTGACCGCCAAGGACGGCGGCGAGGCCGTCCACCGCGCCATTCAGCTGCTCACCGACTCCATCCCGCGCGCGCTCGGCATCCCGGCCGAGCAGGTGGTGCTGCTCACCCCTGGCCACGGCGGCCCGGCCGGCACCCGGGCGCTGAACGCCGCCGCCAAGGCCAGGCTCAACCCCGGCCCCGGCCGGTTCGGCGGCTTCGACCCGGGCGACCGGGTGGTCGACTCCCCCGCTCCCGGCACCACCCGCCCGGCGCGGGTGCTGGACGGCGACGCCACCGGTCTGCACCTGGAGTACACGGACGGCTCGCGCCGGACCGTCCCGCCCGCCGAGGCCGCCAGGCTGCGGCACGGCTGGGCGCTGACCGTCCACCAGGCGCTCGGCCGGCGCTGGCCGGGCGCGGTGGTGGTGCTCCCCGAGGACGCCGCCCCGGTGCTCACCCGGCAGTGGGTCTACACCGCCTTCGGCCGCGGCGAGCGGCACCTGTCCGTGGTGCACGCGGCGGGCCCGGCGCTCGGCCAGGCCGTCACCGGGCGCCCGGCGCAGCCGCGCACCACCCGGCTCCGGGCGATCCTCGCCGAGAACGCCGCCTCGGCGTACTGACCCGCCGCGCCGGCCGGCCGGAGACGCGCGACGGGCGGGCCCCGGTGGTCCCGGGCCCGCCCGTCGGCCGTCCCGGACGGCTTCGGTCGTCGACTGCTTCAGTCGTCAGGGTCCTCGTCGTCGTAGACCTCGCTCACGTCGAACCGGCAGATCAGCAGCTGCGGATCGGCGTGTTCGAAGGGCTCCGGCAGCCACTCCCCCGGATCGGTCGGCTCGGCGGCCGCGACCCAGAGCGTCGAGTCGGCCTCCTCCAGGCCGAACTCCTCGCTGCGGGCGGCGATCTCGTCCGGCTCGTACTCGCCGAACAGCACCCCGATCGCGGCGTTCACCTCGCCGGCGCCCACGCCGCCCGGGGTCAGCGACTCGTCCAGCCGCTCGGCCTGGGCACGCAGCCGCTTGGGGTCGACGACGTGGTAGTCGCGGCGGATCAACACGCTGATCGCCTCGGGCTGTTCGGGGCCGTGGTACCCGCCGGGTCCCTCGTCCCCGGGGATCTCGAAGGGCGTGACCTCGTCGTAGGCCTCGTACAGGAGCTGGTCGTAGGCGATGGCCGCCGTCGCGAGCTGCTCGTAGGCGGCGGACACGGCGGGATCATCGGCTGCGTTGGGGCTGGACACCGCTTCCAGATGACGGTCGATGGCGGCCTTGACCGCCTCAGCGGCGGCGCGTACCTCGGCAATGGTGGGCTGCGCGGCATCAGACATGGTGCAGACGCTATCTCCCCGCGGCGCCGGTACGCACAGCGGTTGTCACCTACACCCTCGTTTTCACCGCAACTTCCCCCCTGATGTCCGATCGGTGCCGGTTCGTCCCCGTGCGGTACCGGCGCGCAACGGGCGCGGAGGGCGCGCGCCGGGCCCTGCGGAGCCGTCCGGGTGCCGCTTCGCGCGCCGGTATCGGGGTATCCCCTCCACGGCGACAACAGAACTGATGCACTGTCAGTCGACCGGTCGGACCGCATCCCCCCGGGGCACCGCTTCCGCACGGGAGGACGGCCGGAAATACCCGGACCGACTGTCCGGGGCAGGCCGTAGGCTTGCCCGAAGGTGATCCCCAGGAGGAGCGTTTTGATCCCACGCAAGCCGGTCCGGCAGCCGGAGTACGAGTACCAGTCCCTGCGCATGCCGCGCGGCACCACGCGCAACGCGGCCCGCCAACTGCTCACCGAGCACGCCGAGTACGGGCACTGGGAGCTCGACCGGCTCAGGCTGTTTCCCGACGGCAGCCGGACGGTACGGCTGAAGCGGCGGATCATCCGGCAGGTCCGGGCCTGGTGACGGACGGGGCGTCCCGGCCCCGGGGAGAACTCGCACCGACCCTTCACGCGCCCACGGCCGCCCGTTCACTCGGCGGCCGCGGGCGCGTCGTTCCCACGGTGGGTGCGCGCGGGGCCGGGTCAGCGGCCCCTGGTCCGCCGCGTCAGCGGACGCCGGCGCGGGAGCGGCGGTAGAGCACACCGCCGCCGAGCAGCAGCGCGAGGCCGGCGGCACCGAGCAGCTCGACGCCGCCGGCACCGGTGGAGGCCAGCTGGGCGGCCGGGGCGGCAGCCGGGGCCGCCAGGGCGCTCTCGGCCGCGGCGACGGGCGTCACGGCGGCGGCCGAGGTGGCCACGGGGGCCGGAGCGCCGTTGCGGGTGACCTCCTCGGCCGAGGTCTGCGGCGGCGACGGGGGCGTGGTCGGGCAGGCCTCCTCGCACTCCTCGACCGGCTTCGGGGCGGCCTTCGCCACGTTGACGCAGTCGTTACCGAAGGCCGGGTTGCCGACGCCGGCCACGTTCACCGAGTTGCCGCAGGCGTTGACCGGAACGTCCACCGGCGCCTGGACACTGTTGCCGGAGATCACACCGGCCGAGTTGGTGGCAACGCCGGAGGCACTGGCCCCAGGGACGGTGGTGGCGCCCGGGATACCGGTGGTGCCCGGGATACCCGTGGTGCCCGGGATGCCGGTGGTGCCCGGGATGCCGGTGCCACCGGAGCCCCCGCCGGTGCCGGAGCCGCCACCCGCGCCTCCGCCGGTGTGGCCGCTGCCGCCCTGGCCGCTGCCCGCTCCGCCGGGCTGGCCGCCCTGGGCGGGCCGGCCCGCGTGATGGCTCCCGCCACTGGCGTTGGCACAGTGGTTGCCGAAGGACGGGTTCAGCAAGCCGATCACGTCGACCGTGTTGCCGCAGGCGTTGATCGGCACCTCGATCGGCACCTGCACCGAGTTGCCCGAAGCGACGCCGGGCGAGCCGACGGCACCCCCCTGTGCCTCGGCGCCCCCCGCGTAGGCGTAGCCGGCGGCCGAGGCCAGCACACTGCCGGTGGCCACGGCCGTGAGGATCCCCTTCTTGGCTACATTCCTCATGTTTTCCCCTGACATTTCGAGACGACGTGTCGACCTTGACATGAACCTTGCGAAAGTCGGAATTTCGGAATATCCGTAAATCACGCAAGGGCTTCGACTGCACACGAGTTAACGAGAGGCCAACGGCGAGGTTGAGCCGAACGAATCAGCTTCACCCGATCGAGCGATCGTGTCGCGCTCCGTGTATCCGGGGCCTCCCCCGCCCGCCGGAAACCCGAACGCCCCCGGCGCGGCGCGTCCGCCGCCCGGGGGTCGTCGAGTCCGCTCAACAGGCCTCGGCGGCCCGGAGGTCGGCTCAGGTGTTGGCGCAGAAGTTGCCGAACGCCGGGTTCAGCACGCCGATGACGCTCACGGTGTTGCCGCAGAAGTTGACCGGCACGTGCACCGGAATCTGGATCTGGTTGCCCGACACCACACCCGGGGAACCGGCGGCCACACCCTCGGCGCCGGCCTGAGCCGACGCCACACCGGCGGCGGCGAGCACCAGGCCGCCGGTGGCGGCGGTGACAGCGGCGATCTTCTTGACCTTCATCATTCCTCCTGTATGGACAACGCAACCCGTTCGGCGGGCTGCACAGGGATGAACGACACTGCGGCAAACGGGGTACGGAAGGAATCTCCCATTCACCCGCAACGGTGATGACTCGCACACATGATCAGCCTGGAATTCTCGGAAGAATCGTTTCTGTCGATCTCCCTCAACCCGTCCCACAATCATCAGCTCCGACAATGCGGTCGGCCCGCCCCCGGCACTCCGGGAGCGGGCCGACCCAGTCGCCTGATCAGCAGGCGTCGATGAAGCGGTCCAGCACCCGGGCGCCGAACTTCAGGCCGTCCACCGGCACCCGCTCGTCCACGCCGTGGAACATCCCGGCGAAGTCCAGCTCCGGCGGCAGCTGGAGCGGCGCGAAGCCGAAGCAGCGGATTCCGAGGTCCTGGAAGGACTTGGCGTCCGTCCCGCCCGACAGGCAGTACGGCACCGCCCGGGCGATCGGGTCCTCGGCGCGCAGCGCGGTCTGCATCGCCTCGACCAGGGCACCGTCGAAGCCGGTCTCGATCGCCTTGTCCGAGTGCAGGCTCTCGCGCTTCACCCGCGGGCCGAGCACGCTGTCCAGCTCGGCCAGGAACTCCTCCTCGTAGCCGGGCAGGAAGCGCCCGTCCACGTGCGCGGTGGCCTGACCGGGGATCACGTTCACCTTGTACCCGGCGCCGAGCATGGTCGGCTGGGCGGTGTTGCGCAGCGTGGTGCCGATCATCTTGGCGATGCCGCCGAGCACCCGCAGGGTCTCGTCCATGTTCTCCGGGTCCAGCTCGACCCCGAGGGCGTCCGACAGCTCGTCCAGGAAGGCCCGGACGGTCTTGGTGATCCGCAGCGGGAACTGGTGCCGGCCGAGCCGGGCGACCGCCTCGCACAGCTCGGTGATCGCGTTGTCGTCGTTCTCCATCGAGCCGTGGCCGGCCCGGCCCTCGACCGTCAGGCGCATCCAGTGCATGCCCTTCTCGGCCGTCTCCACCAGGTAGAGGCGGACCTGGTCGTTGACCGTGAAGGAGAAGCCGCCGACCTCGCCGATGGCCTCGGTCACGCCCTCGAACAGCCCCGGGTGCTTGTCCACCAGGAAGCGCGCCCCGTAGGTGCCGCCGGCCTCCTCGTCGGCGAGGAAGGCCAGCACGATGTCGCGCGGGGGCTTGCGGCCGGTGCGCAGCCGGTCGCGGATGACCGCCAGGGTCATCGCGTCCATGTCCTTCATGTCGACCGCCCCGCGGCCCCAGACGCAGCCGTCCGCGATCTCGCCGCCGAACGGGTCGTGGGTCCAGTCGGCGGCGTTGGCCGGCACCACGTCGGTGTGGCCGTGGATCAGCAGGCCGGGACGGGAGCGGTCCTCGCCCTCGATCCGCACCACGGTCGAGGCCCGGCCCTTGGCCGACTCGAAGATCTTCGGTTCGAGCCCGAACTCGGCGAGCTGTTCGGCGACGTACTCGGCCGCCTTGCGCTCGCCCGGCCCGGACCCGTCCCCGTAGTTGCTGGTGTCGATCCGGATCAGATCGCGACAGATCTCGGCGACCTCCGACTCAGCCGTCACCTTCGGGGCCGCCGACTCGCTCCGCTCGCTCACGGTCACTCCTCGTCTTGGGCCCGCACCGACGCACCAGCGCGCCACCCCCGGGACCTGCACCCGGGCCGTACGAGCACGTCCGCCCATCCTCCCCCAGCCCCGGATCCCGATCCACCCCCCGCACTGCCCCGAAACCCCCTGGTCACGCCGCCGCCACACGCCGGTCCTTGCCCCCGCCACCGGCCCCGGTCCCCGGCCGGGAACCGTTTTGGGAGCCCAAGCCGATCTTTGCTACAGTTACATCTGTCAGCGCGACGGACGAGAGATCGGAAATCGCGAGGGCGACACCCGGTCCGGGTGGCGGAATGGCAGACGCGCTAGCTTGAGGTGCTAGTGCCCTTTATCGGGCGTGGGGGTTCAAGTCCCCCCTCGGACACCAACGAAGGGCCCCAGTCGATCTGGGGCCCTTCTGCTTTTCCATCGCGGTTTTCCCCTCGGGGCCCGCGGGCTACGTCACTCGCTCTGCCAGGTGGCGCCGGATCCCGTGAAGGAGCCGTAGACGCCGGTGTCGTCGGCCCAGATCCAGAAGTCGGCGTGCGAGACCCCGTCGGGGCTGACGGAGGACTGGGTGCTGGCGACACCCGCGCCGTTCTCGTTGGCGATGAATTGGCCCTTGCCGAAGGACGCGTCCAGGCCTTCCTGGGCCGAGGCCAGGCCGGCGCAGCCGATCACGAGCGGGACGGTGAGAGCACCGACGGCCACGACTCGCTTGAGAGCACGCATGAAGATCTCCTCCACGGAGTTTTCGGGGTTCACGGGCGGCGGCGCCGATCGGCCCCGCACAGGACTCAGGGAGCCATGCCCCGGATCCCGCCGCAACCGGTGCCCGCACCCGCGCGGTCTCACAGTCCGTCAGAAACGCCGCTCCCATCAGCAGAAATACAGTTCGTACGCCTGTCTGGCGAATCAGTCGGCCGGAGCACTCCGGGTCACCCTCCACTACGGCCGGGCGCCCGCCGCGGGGCCGCTCCGGCGGCGGCGCCGACGGCCCCGCCCGGCGAACGTCGACGACCCGCAGCGCCGATCGAGTCGGCAGCCCCCAGCCCGCAGCCCCTTGACAGGCTCCCAAGGCAGTGCAGAATGGCTTCATTATGAAGCAGGTAAATAAATCTGGGGAGACGGCGACCGGCCCGCTGGGGCGGGACGCCGAGGGCCGGCTGTACGACAGCAGGGTGCGGACCGCGATGGGCGTGTTCACCAAGGGCGGGGACACCCTGGCGCTGGAGGCGGCCGCCGCCGCGCGGTCGGCGTTCCACGCGGTGGAGAAGCTGCGGGCGCACGGATCGCAGGGGCGCGGGCTGAGCGCGGGGGCACTGGACGTGCTGGTGCGGCTCGGTGCGGCCCGCGAAGCGGGTGAGGCGGATGAATCCGGGCTGACGGTGGGCGAGTTGGCGCGGGCCGGCGGGGTGAGTCCGCGCAACGCGACCGGGCTGGTGGACACCCTGGAACGGGAGGGGCTGGCCCGCCGCTCCCCCGACCCGGACGACCGGCGGGCGGTGCTGGTCACGGCGACGGCCGAGGGGCTGGCCTGGCTGGAGGAGTTCCGGGTGCCCACCGAACGCGCCATGGCCGCCGTCTTCCGCGGCTTCGACCCCGACGAGCTGGCCCAACTGCGGCACCTGTGCCTGCGGTTGGTGGAGAACCAGCAGCAGATCGAGCAGTACCTCACCGCGGTCGCGGACGGCCCTGGCCAGGAGGTCAGCTGACCGGGGCGGCCCCCGTACGGCCGGCCGGGGCGGAGTCCCGCTTCGGCCGGCCGCGCAGCGACTCCGCGGTGATGAGGGCCGCCACCGTGGACACGATCAGCAGCGGCATCGAGTTCGCCGCCTCGCCGCCGAGCAGGGCGGCGGCCAGCACGGTAGCGGTGACCGGCAGGCCGGTGACGGCGGCACCGGAGGCCGCGAGGCCGACGGCCAGGGCGGGTGCGGCGCCGAAGCCCGGCAACGAGGAACAGGCCGTGCCGAGGGCCGCACCGAGCAGGATCGCCGGGAAGATCGGGCCACCGCGCAGGCTGCCGAGGGCGATCGACCAGCCCAGCCCCTTGCAGAGCACCAGCGCGAGCAGCGCGCCGACCGGCCAGGCCCCCGGGTCCGCGGCGAGCACGCCCAGGGTGGCCTGCCCGGAGAGCGCGGCCTCCTCCGGGGAGCGGCCGGTGAGCAGGGCGTACCCGGCGAGACAGCCGCCGACCGCGACCGCGCACAGCACGGTACGGAGGGCGGTCTGCCGGGCGGTGCCGGTCGTGGTGAGGGTCTTCACCCGGCGGCCGACGGTCTGCCCGGCCACACAGAGCAGGGCGATCGCGACGGCCAGCGGGACGCCCCAGAGGAAGTCCCCCGGGTCGGGCACACCGCTCCTCGGCAGGCGCGGCAGCGAGAGCGCTCCGATCGACAGACCGGTCCAGTGACCGAAACCGGTGAAGACCAGCGCGCCGACCCCGCCGGCCAGCAGACTGGGCAGGATCAGCGCGATCAGCTGCGGGCCGCCCAGCCCGGCCGCCTCGATCAGCATCACCGCGGCCACCAGCGGGCTGCCGAAGATGGTGGAGATCGCCGCCGCCGCGCCGGCCGTACCCAACACCGCCACCAGCTGCGGCTGTTCGGCCCGCCGGGCGGACCGGACGGCGAGCAGCGCGAGCCCGCCGCCGAGCGCCATCAGCGGCGCCTCCGGGCCGAGCACCGCGCCGAGCGGCAGACAGGCCAGTGCGGCCAGCACCACGCCGGGGACGGCGGCGGGCGCGGTGGGCGGGCCGCCCAGCCCGTCCACCGGGACGTGGCCGCCGTGGCCGGGCAGCCGGGTCACGATCGGGGCCAGCAGCAGGCCCGCCAGCAGCAGCGCGGGCAGCGGCCACCACCAGGGGGCGCGGCCGTAGCCGGCCGCCTCGGGCAGGCTCTCCCAGACCCAGTGCTGGAGTTCGTGCTCCAGGCCGACGAAGCCGAAGGCGGCCAGCGAGACCGGGATGCCGACCAGTGCCGAGATCAGCAGCAGCCGGAGGTAGCCCCTGTGCAGCAGCACCTCGCGCAGGGTCGGGCCGCTGCCCCCTTGCTGGGACGTCTCCGGCATCGCCGCTCCCTCACGCTCCCGGGCCGCCCGATGCCCGGGAGGCCCCGTCCTGCGACCGAGTCTCGCCCGGACGCCGGGGCGCCGCACGGCGCGCGGGAGACCGGGCGGTGCCGGGCCGGGCGCGGTTGCGCCGCACGGGTGAGGCGAAGCCCTTGAGGCTCCGGCGGGTGTCAGGTGTCGTCAGGTGCCGTCAGGCTTGGCGGGTGCCGTCAGGCCCGGCAGACACCGCCGGCCCCGGCGGGTGCCGTCAGGCCTGGCGCGCGTCGTCAGGCCTGGCGGGTGTCGTCAGGCCTGGCGGGTGTCGGCGCCCAGGGCGCTCTCGATGCCCTGGACCATCCGCCACAGCGGCGCCCGGCGGCTGGCGACCAGGACCACGACCTCGTCGGACTCGCCCTCGTCGGCGGCCTCGGCCGGGCGGTCGCTCCAGGTGCCGGTGACGAAGGCCATCGCCGCGTCCACCTCGGCCACCCAGTCGCTCTCCCCGCCCGAGCGCAGCCAGGTGCGCAGGGCGTGGTTGTGCGCGGAGACGACGGCCGCGGCGATCACGTCCGCGCGCAGCGGTCCGTCCGGGCGGTCCGCGAAGCGGCCGCGCAGGTAGGCGGCGAGGGTGTGCTCGTAGCGCCAGACCACGGACAGCTCGTACGCGCGCAGGCCGGGCACCTTGCGGGTCAGCCGGTAGCGCTGGACGGAGAAGGAGGGCTGCTCGGCGTACATCCGCAGGACCAGGCGGGCGGCGTCGCAGGCGTGCTTGACCGGGTCCTCCTCGCCGGTGCCCGAGTCCAGGAACTCCGTCATCTCGGCGAGGCTGCGCTCGTGGTCGGGGAAGACCACGTCCTCCTTCGCCGGGAAGTAGCGGAAGAAGGAGCGCCGCCCGACACCGGCCAGCGAGACGATGTCGTCGACGGTCGTCTGCTCGAAGCCCCGTTCCAGGAAGAGCTCGAAGGCCGCGGCCACCAGCGCCTCGCGCATCGCCGGCTTCGAGGGCCCGTCATTCATGGACTGGTCCTGCTCTTCCTGATCGCTCATTCACCGGAACCTAACATCCACGGACGGGGGCGGCGTCGACGGCCGGGCCGCTCACGGGCCCGGCCGCCGGTGCGCGTGGTACGCGCCGTGGTTCGCTCGCCGGCCGGTTACGGGAGGTTGCGGGCCATCACGATCCGCTGGACCTGGTTGGTGCCCTCGTAGATCTGGGTGATCTTCGCGTCCCGCATCATCCGCTCCACCGGATAGTCCCGCGTGTACCCGTACCCACCCAGCAACTGCACCGCGTCCGTCGTGATCTCCATCGCCGCGTCCGACGCGAAACACTTCGCCGCCGCACCGAAGAACGTCAGATCCCCGTCCCCACGCTCCGACTTCGCCGCCGCCGCATACGTCAACTGCCGCGCCGCCTCCAGCTTCATCGCCATGTCCGCCAACATGAACTGGACACCCTGGAACTCCGCGATCGCCTTCCCGAACTGCCGACGCTCCCGCACATACCCACTCGCGTAGTCCAACGCCCCCTGCGCGATCCCCACCGCCTGCGCCGCGATCGTCACCCGCGTGTGATCCAGCGTCCGCATCGCCGTCGCGAAACCCGTCCCCTCCACACCGATCATCCGGTCCGCCGGAATCCGCACATCGTCGAAGTACACCTCACGCGTCGGCGACCCCTTGATCCCCAGCTTCCGCTCCGGCGCCCCGAACGACACCCCCTCGTCGCCCTTCTCCACCACGAACGCCGAGATCCCCTTCGAACGCATCGAAGGGTCCGTCACCGCCATCACCGTGTAGAACTCCGACACCCCCGCATTGGTGATCCACCGCTTCACACCGTTCAGCACCCAGAAATCCCCGTCCCGCACCGCACGCGTCTTCATCCCCGCCGCGTCCGAACCCGCCTCCGG
>NZ_JBVJRP010000004.1:0-357169 GCF_055607525.1 Kitasatospora sp. NPDC036993
CGATGTCGACCTGGGCGTACCGCATGAACGGCGACATCTGGTCGGCGGGGATGACCGTGCGGTCGCGCTCGTACACCTTGGCGATCAGGCCGCCCTTGGCGTCGAAGATCTGGGTCGCCTGGGTGAGCGGCGGGGTCTTGAAGTCGTCGGAGACGCTGTCGAAGCTCTCCGCGGTGTCCTTGGCGGTCAGCCCTATGGCGCCGACGGCGGGCAGGGCGAGGCCTGCCAGCAGGAGTCCGGAGAGCACGCTGACGCCCAGGAACTTCACGCCGTTGCCGGCGTGCTCCAGCGCTGATCCGCCGGAGCGGTCGCGAGGAGCTCCGGTGTTGCCTGGGGGCTGGGGTGCCTGGGGGCGCTTCGGTGCCATGGGGAGAACCCTACGTCGCGGAATCCCGCACACCGGGGCAGGTGTTCGCCTAGGCTTGTCACAAGCTTGCGACAGCTTCGGTGCGTCAACATCGTTCACTCGTGTGGGCGAGGAGACTTGCCCGAATTACCCGCCGATGGCCGGATTTTGAGGCAGCTGTGGCCTGCTGTACCCCTGTGGCCGGTCACGCTCCGTGGTGACGTCTGTGGCGAGGGTGAGGGTTCGGTCCTTGGCAAGGTGTACGACCTGCGATCACTCCAACGAGTGAGCTGATAGATACCCATAGTCCGATCGGGTCATGCGAGATTGAGCCCGAAGGGGCTGTTGCAAGCTGTCGTTCTTCCGTAACGTCCTCAACTGGCAACGGTGAACATGCCGTTGCCGCCGTGGGGGAGCCTCGATACGGGAGAGGACGGCGCCGGGATGGGCTGGGTTGACGACTGGAGTGCGCAGGCCGCCTGCCGCACGAGTGATCCGGACGAACTGTTCGTCCAGGGGGCGGCGCAGAACCGCGCGAAGGCGGTGTGCAGCGGTTGTCCCGTCCGGACGGAGTGCCTCGCGGACGCCCTGGACAACCGGGTGGAGTTCGGGGTGTGGGGCGGGATGACGGAACGCGAGCGCCGGGCGCTGCTGCGCCGCCGCCCGACCGTCATCTCGTGGCGGAGGCTGCTGGAGACGGCACGCACCGAGTACGAGGAGTCCCTCGCGACCGGCGTGATACTGACGGACTACGCCCAGGCGGGCTGAGCCCGGCCGCACCACGCGGTCCGGGCCGGTCGGCCCCGCGGGCGCGGACTACACCGCGCCGTTGAGCCGGTCCCCGATGGCCCGCAGTCCGTCCAGGTCGTGCACGTCGCCCGGCAGCGCCGGCACCTCCACGATCGGCACGTCCGGGTACACCGAGACGAAGCGGTCGCGGGTACGGCGTTCGCGCCCCACGATCTGCATCCGCTCGGCGTGCAGCCGCAACAGACCTGCCGCGAGCAGCTCCGCCTCGGGTGAGGTGTGCTCCGAGCCGTTCTCCTCCAGGGCCTCGGCGGCTGCCAGCGCCCGCTCCGCGGTGAGCTGCGGCGCGCCCGTGCCGTGCACCCGGTTGAGCACCAGCCCGGCCAGCGGCATCCGGTCCGCGGCCAGCCGGTCCACGAAGTACGCCGCCTCGCGCAGCGCGTCCCGCTCCGGCGCGGCCACCACCAGGAACGCCGTGCCCGGCGCCTTGAGCAGCTGGTACGTGCGGTCCGCGCGCTCGCGGAAGCCGCCGAACATCGAGTCCATCGCGCTGACGAAGGTCTGCACGTCGGTGAGCAGCTGGGCGCCGAAGATCTTGCCCAGGGTGCCGGTGAGCAGGCCCATCCCGGCGTTCAGGAACCGCATCGCGCTGCGCCCGCCGACCTTGGCCGGGGCGGTCAGGATCCGGATCACCCGGCCGTCCAGGAAGGACCCGAGCCGGTTGGGCGCGTCCAGGAAGTCCAGCGCCGAGCGGGACGGCGGGGTGTCCACGACGATCAGGTCCCACTCCTCGGCGGCGCGCAGCTGCCCGAGCTTCTCCATCGCCATGTACTCCTGGGTGCCCGCGAAGCCGGCCGACAGGGACTGGTAGAAGGGGTTCTCCATGATCGCCCGGGCCCGCTCGGGCTCGGCGTGGGCCAGCACGACCTCGTCGAAGGTCCGCTTCATGTCCAGCATCATGGCCTGGAGCTCCCCGGTGCCGGTGACCCCCTTGACCACCCGCGGAGTGTTGTCCAGCTCGGTCAGGCCCATCGACTGGGCGAGCCGGCGGGCCGGGTCGATGGTCAGCACCACGACCTTGCGGCCGCGTTCGGCCGCCCGCAGGCCGAGCGCGGCGGCGGTGGTGGTCTTGCCGACGCCGCCGGAGCCGCAGCAGACGATGATCCTGGTCTTCGGGTCGTCGATCAGCCCGTCCACCGCGAGCCGCTGCCCGGTGCTCCGGACCCCGTTGCCTGTCGCGCCGGTGCCGTTGGTGGTCATGCCGCCCCCTGCCGCTTCAGTTCGCCGGCCAGCCGGTACAGCCCGCCGAGGTCCACGCCCTCGCCCAGCAGCGGCAGTTCGTACGTCGGGAGCCGCAGCTGCTGGATGTCGGCGCGCTGCGCGCGCTCCAGCTCGACCCGCTCGGCGTGCTCCCTGGCCTGCTCCAGCAGCGGGTCGAGCAGCGGCTCCACCGCCGCCCTGACCTTCTCCGCGGTGCGCGGGCGGCCGCCCAGCCCGGCCTCCCCGAGCGCCAGGGCGACCTCCTCGCGGTGGTCCCCGTCCACCGCGGCCACCGCCGCCGCGTCCAGCACCGGCGGCCTGACCAGGTTGACCATCACCCCGCCCACCGGGAGCGCCGCCTCGCGCAGCTCCCCGATGCCGTCCACCGTCTCCTGCACCGGCATCTCCTCCAGCAGGGTGACCAGGTGCACCGCGGTCTCCGGCGACTTCAGCACCCGCATCACGGCCTGCGCCTGGGTGTGTATCGGGCCGATCCTGGCCAGCCCGGCGACCTCGGCGTTGACGTTCAGGAACCGGGTCAGCCGTCCGGTCGGCGGGGCGTCCATCACCACCGCGTCGTAGCGCCGCCGGCCGTCCCGCTCCTTGCGCCTGGTCGCCTCGCAGGCCTTGCCGGTGAGCAGGACGTCCCGCACGCCGGGCGCGACGGTGGTGGCGAAGTCGACGAAGCCGACCTTCTGGAGCGCCTTCCCGGCCCGGCCGAGCTTGTAGAACATCTCCAGGTACTCCAGCAGCGCCAGCTCGGTGTCGATCGCCAGCGCGAAGACCTCGCCGGCGCCGGCGTCACCGGCGGGCAGTCCCAGCTGGGTGCGGGAGACCGAGGCGATCCGGCGCTCCTCGTACGGCAGCGCGGCGATCCCGAACAGCTCGGCGATGCCCTGCCGGCCCTCGACCTCGATCAGCAGCACCCGCCCGCCGTCGGCGGCGAGCGCCAGGGCCAGCGCCGCGGCCAGCGTGGTCTTCCCGGTGCCGCCCTTGCCACTGACCACGTGCAGCCGGACGCCCTCCCAGTCGGGGTCGCGCCGGTCCGTCTGGCCGGGGGTGCGTGCCACGCTCCGTCTCCGTCCGTCTCCGTCCTGTGGGCGTTCCCTCCTGCCGAGGGTGCCCCTCGCCAGGGTGCCCTCCCGCGAGGGTAACCAGGGACCGCGCCGGATGCCCGGAGCACCGGGGCCGCCAGGCCTGATCATGCCCTCTTTGTGCCCCACCTCACACGCCTCGCGGCCGGCGGAGCGGATCGCCGCGACGGCTCGTCTAGAGTCTGGCCATGACCAAGTGGGAATACATGACGGCGCCCCTGCTGGTGCACGCCACCAAGCAGATCCTGGACAACTTCGGCGAGGACGGCTGGGAGCTCGTCCAGGTCGTGCCCGGCCCGAACCCGGAGCAGCTGGTGGCCTACTTCAAGCGGGAGAAGAACGCATGAGCAAGGTCGAGGAGAAGCTCGCCGAGCTGGGCCTGACCCTGCCGCCGGTGGCCGCCCCGGTCGCCGCGTACGTGCCGGCCGTGCAGTCCGGCGACCTGGTGTTCACCTCCGGCCAGCTTCCGGTGGTCGGCGGCAAGCTGCCGACGACCGGCAAGGTCGGCGCCGAGGTGTCCCCCGAGGAGGCCAAGGAGCTCGCGCAGATCTGCGCGCTGAACGCCCTGGCCGCCGTGAAGTCGGTGATCGGTGACCTCGACCGGATCGAGCGGGTCGTCAAGGTCGTCGGCTTCGTCGCCGCCGCCCCCGACTTCATCGCCGTCCCGGCCGTCGTCAACGGCGCCAGCGAGCTGCTCGGCGCGGTGCTGGGCGAGGCGGGCGTGCACGCCCGCAGCGCCGTCGGCGTCGCGGTGCTGCCGCTGGACGCCCCGGTCGAGGTCGAGCTCCAGGTGCGGGTCAAGACCGCCTGAACGTGATCGCGGAGGCGGGGCCGGGCCTGTTCGGCCCCACCTCCGTGTTGCCGGGGTGTGTCCGATCGACCGGTGAGCCTGGCGGGAATTGTCGGACACGCCCTAGCATCCGGGCATGGACCATCGAGCGACGACGCTCCCGATGCCGCCCGGCTGGCCTGCCCGGATCCGGGCGGTCGAATCCGGCGCGGTGACCCCGCCGCTGCCCAGGCCCGCCGCGACCGTCGTGCTGCTGCGCGACACCGCCGAGGGGCCGGAGGCCTACCTGCTGCGCAGGCGCACCTCGATGGCCTTCGCGGCCGGGATGTACGCCTACCCCGGCGGCGGGGTGGAC
The DNA here is from genome assembly GCF_055607525.1 of Kitasatospora sp. NPDC036993. Classification (NCBI taxonomy): domain Bacteria; kingdom Bacillati; phylum Actinomycetota; class Actinomycetes; order Kitasatosporales; family Streptomycetaceae; genus Kitasatospora; species Kitasatospora sp. NPDC036993. The sequence continues at coordinate 4,593 of NZ_JBVJRP010000004.1, forward strand.
CCGCGGGACGCCGAGGTCGAGCCCCGCTGGGCCGGGCCGGCGCCCGAGGAGTGGGCGCGTCGGCTCGGGGTGGACGCCGGGACGGCGCGGGCGGTGGTCTGCGCGGCGGTCCGCGAGACCTTCGAGGAGGCCGGCGTGCTGCTGGCCGGCCCCGACGCGGACAGCGTCGCCGCGCCGCGCGACTGGTCCGCCGAGCGGGCCGCGCTGGAGGCGCACGAGCTGTCCTTCGCCGAGTTCCTCCGGGACCACGGCCTGGTGCTGCGCAGCGACCTGCTGGGCGGCTGGGCCCGCTGGATCACCCCGGAGTTCGAGGAACGGCGCTACGACACCTGGTTCTTCGTGGCCGCGCTGCCGGCCGGCCAGCGGGCGGCCCTGGAGGTCGGCGAGGCCGACCGGGTCGCCTGGCTGACCCCCGCCGAGGCGGTGCGGGGCCACCGGGAGGGCCGGTTCGGGATGCTGCCGCCGACCGTGACGGTGCTGCGCGAACTGTCGCCGGTGCGGACCGCCGCCGAGGCCCTGGCCGTGGCCGCCGACCGCCCGCTGGCCCCGGTGCTGGGCCGGGCCGAGGTCCGCGGGGACCGCCTGACGGTCCGCTGGCCCGGATACGAGGAACTGACCATCGACGGGGAGTTCCCCGAGGGCTCCTGACCGTTCCACCGACCGGGACCACCCGTCCCGACCCGCAGGGCCCGCACGACCTGCACGACCCGCAAGATCCGTACGACCCGTACGACATGACCTTCCCGCACCTCCGCAGAGAGAGGACCGACGCCCGATGACCCACGACGACGTGGCTCGCCGGACGGCACCCGAGATGCCCGCCCGCCGCCTGATTCCCCGTGTCCCCGCCTGCGACAGCCAGGCCCCGTTCGTCGAGGTGGCGCAGCGGGCCCTCGTCCGGGCGCTGCCGCTGCGGGCCCTGCACCGAGACCTCGGAGGCGGCCGGTGAGCGGACTCCTGCCGGGTGACCCCGCCGCCGTCGTCGGCGGCGAGGCCACCCCTCGGGCGCTGTGCGTGCTGGCGCCGAACCCGTCGCCGATGACGCTGGACGGCACCAACACCTGGCTGCTCTCCGAGCCCGGCTCGGACCTCGCGGCGGTGATCGACCCGGGCCCGCTGCACGAGGGCCACCTGCGCCGGGTGATCGACCTCGCGGAGGAGCGGGGCAAGCGGATCGCGCTGACCCTGCTCACCCACGGCCACGCCGACCACTCCGAGGGCGCGGCGCGCTTCGCCGAGCTGACCGGCACCGAGGTGCGGGCACTGGACCCGGCGCACCGGCTGGGCGCGGAGGGCCTGGTGGGCGGACAGCGCCTGGACGTCGGCGGCCTGGACCTGCGGGTGGTGGCCACCCCTGGGCACACCTCGGACTCGCTGACCTTCCACCTGCCGGACGACGGCGCGGTGCTCACCGGGGACACCGTGCTCGGCCGCGGCACCACGATGGTGGCGCACCCGGACGGCCGGCTCGGGGACTACCTGGACTCCCTGCGCAGGCTGCACACCATGGCCTCCGACCAGGGCGTGCGGACGGTCCTGCCGGGCCACGGCCCGGTGCTCGCGGACGCGCTCGGCGCCGTCGACTACTACCTGGCCCACCGGGCCGCCCGGCTCGCCCAGGTGGAGACCGCGGTCGAGGACGGCTGCCGGACCGCGTCCGAGGTGGTGGCCCGGGTCTACGCGGACGTGGACCGGGCGCTCTGGCCGGCCGCCGAGCTGTCGGTGCGGGCCCAGCTGGACTACCTGGTCGAGCACGGGCTGATCCCGGGCCAGGGCGGCGACTGACCGCGCCGGGGCGGCGACCGACCCGGGGAACGCCGAAGGGCCCGTCCGATCCGGACGGGCCCTTCGGCGTTCGCGGGCGTCAGCGCGAGCGGCGCGACAGCCGCTCGACGTCCATCAGGACCACCGCGCGCGCCTCCAGCTTCAGCCAGCCACGGCCGGCGAAGTCGGCGAGCGCCTTGTTGACCGTCTCGCGGGAGGCGCCGACCAGCTGGGCCAGCTCCTCCTGGGTGAGGTCGTGGGCGACGTGGATGCCCTCCTCGGACTGCACGCCGAACCGGCGGGAGAGGTCCAGCAGGGCCTTGGCGACGCGGCCGGGCACGTCGGAGAAGACCAGGTCGGACATCACGTCGTTGGTGCGGCGCAGACGGCGGGCGATGGCCCGCAGCAGCGCGATGGAGACCTCGGGGCGGGCGTGCAGCCAGGGCTGGAGGTCGCCGTGGCCGAGGCCGAGCAGCTTGACCTCGGTCAGCGCGCTGGCGGTGGCGGTGCGCGGGCCCGGGTCGAACAGCGACAGTTCGCCGATCATCTCGCTGGGGCCGAGCACGGCCAGCATGTTCTCGCGGCCGTCCGGCGAGGCGCGGTGCAGCTTGACCTTGCCCTCGGCCACGACGTACAGCCGGTCGCCCGGGTCGCCCTCGTGGAACAGCGACTCCCCACGGGCGAGGGTGACCTCGGTCATGGAAGCGCGCAGCTCGCCGGCCTGTTCGTCGTCGAGTGCCGCGAAGAGTGCGGCGCGCCGCAGAACGTCGTCCACGTGCTTCCTCCTTCTCGGCCGTACGGCGGGTGGGCCGTCCGGCACAAGTTCCGTTCAGTGTTCTGCATCACCAAGCATGGCGCATGTCGCTCCGATCATATGAGGAGGGGGTGTGCGGAGGTGTGCCGTGCGGGGCCATTCGTACCGGCGGGTCACCGTGCGGGCCCGGTGGCGGGAGCCCCGGGGCGGCCATCGGACGAACGCTTGTCCGGTCTCGTCGAACAGTGGCCGACCGCATATGCTTTACGGGTAAATTACCTGCTAATCTTTTGTGCATGGCCACAACCGCCCAGTTCCGGCAGGCACTTCGGATCGGCCCGTCCGGGGACATCTGGCACAAGCCCGCGCTCAGCGCCGTGGTCACCCTCGGTGCGCTCAACCTGACCCTGCTCGGTCTCGGCCGGCTCGACCTCGCCCTCTACACCTCCGCCGGGGGCCTGGGCGCCCTGTACGGGCACGGCCTGCCGTACCGGGCCAGGGCCCGGACACTGGCCGGCGTGTTGCTCGGCACCGTGCTCAGCACCGGAGCGGCCCTCACCGCCGCGGCGCTGACCCACGACGCCGCCGTCCTGGTCGCGGTGGCGGCGGTGCTCGCCGCCCTGCACAAGCTGTTCTGCGACGCCGCCCGGGTCGGCCCGCCCGGCAGTCTGATCATCACCTTCACCACGGCGAGCTGCGCCTTCCTGCCCCAGCGCCTCTCCGATGTCCCCGCGCACCTGGCGCTCACCGTGCTCGGCGCCGCGCTGGCCTGGCTGGTCTGCATGGCCCCGGCCCTGGTGCGCCCGTACGGGCCGGAGCGGATCGCCACCGCCCGCGCCCTGGAGGCCGCCGCCCGGCTGCTGCGGACCGACCGGGACGGTCCGGGCGCGGCCGCCGCCCGTACCGCGCTGGTCGGCGCGGTCGAGGCGGCGTGGCAGAGCCTCGCGCTCTCCTCCCCGAACCGGCCGCGGTCGCTCGGCGACCGACCGGAACGGCTGCTCGTGCACGCGGAGTCCGCCCTGACCGGGCCGGGCCGGGCCGAGGACGCCGACCGGTACCTCGCCCGGGCCCGCGACCTGCGCCGCGACCGCCCGCTGCCACTCCTGGACCTCACCGACGCGGAGGAGGCCGAACTGCGCGCCCGACTCCCCGCCCCGCGCCGTCCGTTCCACCGGACACCGCACCGGGCGCTGCGCCCCGGGTCCGCGCTGCTGCCGATCGCCCTGCGGGTCGCGGTCGGCTGCGCCGCGGCGGGCTGGCTGTCGCTGGCGCTCGGCGTCGGCCGGCCGTACTGGGCGGTGGTCACCGCCGCCTCGGTGTTCCAGGCCAACAGCACGCTCACCTGGCAGCGCGCGCTGCAACGGGTGCTCGGCAACCTGCTCGGGCTGCTGCTGTTCACCGCCGTGCTGCCGGTCGCGCACTCGGGCCCGGTGGCGCTGATCGGGCTCGGGCTGGTCTGCCAGTTCGGTGCTGAGGCGACGATCGCCCGCAGCTACTGGCTGGCGACGGTCTTCGTCACCCCGATGGCACTGCTGATGACGGAGTTCGCGGGCCCGCAGCCGGCCGGGGCCCTGGTCGCCGACCGCTGGCTGGACACCTGCGTCGGCGCGCTCACCGGACTCGCGGCCTGCCTGCTGGTCACCAACCGCCGCACCGCCGCCCGGCTGACCCGCGCCCTGGCCGGCGCCGAGGCCGCCGGCCACCGGGCGCGCGCCTCCGCCGGTGCCTCGAGTGCCCCGGAGGCCCACGCCGCCCGCACCCGCCTCGCCGCCGCCCTGCTGGAACTGCGCGAGGCCGCCGACACCGCCGCCGGCGAGTGGCGCCGCCCCGACCTCCCGCACCAGCGCGCCGCGGTCACCGAGCAGCAGGCCCACCACCTGCTGGCGGCCCTGCTGGAACGGCGCGGCCGCCGGGACCTGCCGGACACGCCTTAGGATCGAAGCCGATCGGCAGGCCGCAGAACGGGAGCAGCACGCGTGGAGGACGTCGTCGCAGGTGTGCTGCGCCAGTGGGAGCGGGCCTACCCGGGGCTGGACACCGGTCCGATCGCCGTCCTCGGCCGGATCAACCGCTGCGCCGCGCTGCTCCAGCAGACCCCGGACCCGCTCACCAGGGCCGGGCTCACCCGCGCCGAGTTCGACATCCTCGGCGCCCTGCTCCGCCTCGACCGCGAGCTGACCCCCACCCAGCTCGCCCGGGAGAGCTTCGCCTCCGGCGCCGCCGTCACCAAGCGCCTGCGGCTGCTGGAGGAGCGCGGCCTGGTCAGCCGCCGCACCGACGACCGGGACCGCAGGGTCGCCCACCTCGCGCTCACCGAGGAGGGCCGCGCCCTGGTGGACGGCCTGATCCAGGAACTCGTCGCCTACGACCGGGCCCTGCTGGTCGGCCTCACCCCCGCCGAGCAGGACCGCCTCGCCGGGGCCCTCAGCGGCCTGCTCAACAGCCTTGAGGGGACCATCGGCCGCACCCCGGGCTGAGCGCCGCGGCCGGCCACGCCCGATGCCGGTGTCGGTGCGGCGTCGGTGTCGGTGCGGCGTCGGTGCCGGCTTCGGTGTCGACGGATCGTCGGCGGAGCGCCGTCGACGGGAAACTATGCTCGGGTGCGACGTGTCAAGTCGTCTGCCGGGAGCACTCCTTGGGCCACCGCGCGAACCGGGACGACGACGGTCGCCCCCACCCGGAGCGCCCGCCCCGCCCCGGTGACCCGCAGGGCGCAGACGAGCGCGGTGAAGGCGCCGGCGAAGCCCGCCTTCCGGCCCCGTACCGTCCGCCAGGCAGGCTTCGACACATGGCTCGGCTCCCCCCGGTACGGCGCCCTCGACGTCCTCGCGAGCCTAGCTCCGGGCGTACCGGCCGTCATGCCCTTCGTTGACGAAGGGAAGCCTCGTTGAGCCTCGCCGGAGGTCGGTCACGGTCGGATCCATGCGAAACGCACGGTCCGTCAACGCCGGAGGCGCCATGTCACCGAAGCGATCCGCCGTCCGGGCCGGGCGTCGCCGGGCCCGGCCGCGGAGCTGGACCGTCGGCAGCCAGCCCATCTCCCCGGCGATCCGGATCGCGTCGACCCGGCCGCCACCTCCCTGATCGCCGCCGCCAGCTCCCGCGCCGGGGCGTCCTTCCCGAGGAACCCGAGCGCACGGGCGGAGAGCGCGGCGCGCAGGTACGCGGGTCGCACCAGTCCGGTGAGGACCAGCGTCCGGCAGCCGGGGAGCTTCTCGTGGAGTTCGGCCGCCGCCCGCAGCCCGTCCAGTCCCGGCAGGTCGATGTCGAGCACCGCGACGTCCGGGCGCACCTCCAGGGCGGTCGGCACCACCAGGTCCCCGCGCTCCACGTCGGCGACGACCTCCAGGTCCTCCTCGTACGCGAGGAGGGCCATGAGCGCGCCGCGCACCATGCTCATGTCCTCGGCCAGCAGGACCCTGATCATCCGCACTCTCCCCCTGTCAGGTGACGGCCACGGGCGGGGTTCATCAGACAACAGGCCCTGCCAGGGGCCGTTTCCGCGCTTGATCGGCCCCGAGCGGTCCGCCGGTCGGCGTAGCCTTCGTGCATGGCAGAGAGCAAGGTCCGGACGGCCGCGGCGAAGCCGGTGGCGAAGAAGGCGGCGGGCAAGCCGAGGAAGCCGGAATCGCATCTGGCGATGGTGCGGCGGGCCCGGAGGATCAACCGCGAGCTGGCGGAGCTGTACCCGTACGCGCATCCGGAGCTGGACTTCGAGAACCCCTTCCAACTGCTGGTGGCCACCGTGCTGTCGGCGCAGACCACCGACCTGAGGGTGAACCAGACCACCCCGGCGCTGTTCGCGAAGTACCCGACGCCGGAGGACATGGCGGCGGCGAACCCGGAGGAGCTGGAGGAGGTCATCCGCCCGACCGGCTTCTTCCGGAACAAGGCGAAGTCGCTCATCGGCCTCTCGATAGCGTTGCGCGACGAGTTCGGCGGCGAGGTGCCCGGCAGGCTGGACGACCTGGTGACCCTGCCCGGTGTCGGCCGCAAGACCGCCAACGTCGTCCTCGGCAACGCCTTCGGGGTCCCCGGCATCACCGTGGACACCCACTTCGGGCGGCTGGCCCGGCGGTTCGGCTGGACCACCGAGGAGGACCCGGTGAAGGTCGAGGCGGCCGTCGCCGAGATCTTCCCGAAGTCGGAGTGGACGATGCTCTCGCACCGCGTGGTCTTCCACGGCCGCCGGATCTGCCACTCCCGCAAGCCCGCCTGCGGCGCCTGCCCGATCGCACCGCTCTGCCCCGCGTACGGCGAGGGGGAGACCGACCCGGAGAAGGCGGGCAAGCTGCTGAAGTACGAGATGGGCGGTCAGCCGGGGCAGCGGCTCCAGCCCCCGGCCGACTTCCCCGGTGAGGCGGCCGCCCGCGCGGACGCCGCCGTCCACCACGGGCGGGTCGCGGACCTGGCGGTGGACGCATGAGCGAGCGGTGGGGGCACCCCGGCGGCCCGGAGACCGGAGGCGCCGTGCGGGGCATCGAGCCCCACGGTCTGCCGGACTGGCTCGCGCCCGTGCAGGAGGCGGCCGAGCGGGTGCTGCCGGAGCAGCTGAGCCGCTTCCTGCCGCCGGCCGAGGGCGGCCGTCCCGCGGCCGTGCTGATGCTGTTCGGCGAGGGGCCGGACGGTCCCGACCTGCTGCTGATCGAGCGGGCCCGCTCGCTGCGCTCGCACGCCGGCCAGCCGTCCTTCCCCGGCGGCGCGCTGGACCCGGAGGACGGCGACCCGAACGGTCCGGGACCGATCGCGGCGGCGCTGCGCGAGGCCTGGGAGGAGACCGGCCTGGACCCGGCCGGGGTGCAGGTGTTCGCGGAGCTGCCCCGGCTGTACATCCCGGTGAGCGACTTCGTGGTGACCCCGGTGCTCGGCTGGTGGCGCGAGGAGTCGCCGGTGCACCCGGTGGACGAGGGCGAGACCGGCGCGGTGTTCCGGGTCACGCTCGCGGACCTGGCCGACCCGGCGAACCGGGTGCGGCTGCGGCACCCCTCCGGGCACCTCGGGTCGGCCTTCGCGGTCGCCGGGCGGCTGGTCTGGGGCTTCACCGCCGGGGTGATCGACCGGGTGCTGCACCACAGCGGCATGGAGCTGCCGTGGGACCCGTCCCGGATCGTCGACCTCTCGGACGAGGCGCTGGCCCTGGTCCAGGGCGACCTCGAACACTCCAGGGCGCTGCCGGGCGGCGACTCCGGCGCCTCGTGACCGGCCGGCGGCGCGTCCGGCGGGACCGGCGGGTCCGGTCCGTTGTGACGGGCCGTCGGCGCGTCCGGCGCGCGGACCGTGGGAGGGTGTCCGGGTGAACGTCCTGGATGTGCTGCTGATCGCCGCGGCCGTGGCATTCGCCGTGTCGGGCTACCGGCAGGGCTTCGTGGTCGGCGTGCTCTCTCTGGTCGGCTTCCTCGGCGGCGGCCTGCTGGCCGTCGAACTGCTGCCGCTGCTGGTGCTCGACCACATCGGCCCCGGCACCACGGCCTCGGTGGTGGCCGTCGTGGTGGTGATCGTCCTCGCCGCGATCGGCCAGGCGGTCACCGCGCACTTCGGCTGGAAGCTGCGCGGGCACATCGGACGCCGCCCGGCCCGGGTGCTGGACGCGTCCGGCGGCGCGGTGGTGAACGTCGTCTCGATGCTGCTGGTGGCCTGGCTGATCGGGTCGGCGCTGGCCGGCGCGTCACTCCCGACCGTCTCCAAGCAGGTCCGCTCCTCGGCGGTCCTCGGCGGGGTGCAGGACGCGCTGCCCGGCGACGCGCCGAACTGGTTCTCCGACTTCTCCAAGGTGCTCGCCCGCAACGGCTTCCCGCAGGTGTTCAACCCCTTCGAGCACGAGCCGATCACCCAGGTCGACACCCCAGACCCCGCGCTCGCCGCCAGCCCAGCGGTGGCGCGGGCCCGGCAGAGCCTGGTCAAGGTGGTCGGCACGGCGACCTCCTGCAGCAAGACCCTGGAGGGCAGCGGCTTCGTCTTCGCCCCGCACCGGGTGATGACCAACGCCCACGTGGTCGGCGGGGTCAACGAGCCGACCGTGCAGATCGGCGGGGTCGGCCAGCTGTACGACGCGACGGTGGTCCGCTACGACTGGCAGCGCGACATCGCCGTCCTGGACGTGCCCAAGCTGAACGCGCCCGCGCTGACCTTCGCGGGCGAGGCGAAGACCAACGACAGCGCGATCGTGGCCGGCTTCCCGGAGAACGGCGCCTTCAACGTCCAGCCGGCCCGCATCCGCGGCCGGATCCAGGCCAACGGCCCGGACATCTACCACCGCGGCCAGGTGGTCCGCGACGTCTACTCGGTGCGCTCGGTGGTCCGGCAGGGCAACAGCGGCGGGCCGCTGCTCACCCCGGACGGCGAGGTGTACGGCGTGGTGTTCGCCAAGTCCCTGGACAGCGCGGACACCGGCTACGTGCTGACCGCGGCCGAGGTCCGGGAGGACGCCGAGCGGGGCGTCGCCGCGACCGCCCGGGTGGACACCCAGGGCTGCGCGCTCTGAGCGGGCGGCGCGGCCGGTCGCCGGCCGCCGCTCCCCGGTCGCCGATCGTGCTCCGGAGGGCGCGCCGGACCGGACCGCCCGATATCCGTCACACCGTCAGGCGGCCCTGATAGCGTCGGCCGCGCTCACCCGTTCGGCTCAATCGGACGCCGTCCAGGAGTGGGCCCGACGGGAGGTCCCGGCAGTCCGATGATGGGTCACTCGCACGCGGTGAGCGGGGCGATGCTGTACGCGGCCTCGGCTCCCTTCCTGCCCCCGCTGCTGCTGCACACCACCTTGCAGCCGGCGGACATACTGATGGGCACGGTGCTGTGCGCGGGCGCGGCCCTGCTGCCGGACCTCGACCACCACGACGGCTCGATCGCCAACTTCCTCGGCCCGGTCTCCAAGGTGCTCTGCCGCTTCGTGGCCTGGGCCTCGGGAGGCCACCGGCACGCCACCCACTCACTGCTGTTCGTCGCGCTGACGGGCGCCGGCACCTGGGCCGGGGTGACCTTCCTGGGCCGCAACTTCACCCTCGGGCTGACCTTCTTCCTACTGGCGCTGGCGATCAGGGCCCTGCGGCTCTGCCCGCCGGGCGACGGCCCGGAGGCGTGGATCACCGTCATCGGCCTGGCCGCGCTCGGCACCTTCGGGATGAACACCTGGATGCCCAACTCGCCCGGCTGGCTCCCGTACGCGGTGGCCCTGGGCACGCTGGCGCACTTGCTCGGCGACTGCCTGACGAAGAAGGGCGCGCCGCTGCTCTGGCCGCACAAGGAGCGCTACGAGATCGTGCTGATCAAGCGCAGCGGCAACAGCGTCGAGACCAAGGTGCTGGTGCCGATCATGTCGGTGGCGACCTTCGTCCTGCTCTGGTTCACCGCGCTGTCGCCGACGATCGTGAACTGAACGGGGTGCCGGGTACCCGGCACCCCGGCCGAGGTGACGGCCGGTGTGACGCGGCGCGAGGCTCAGGTCTCGCGCCGCAGCCGTGCGCCCACCCAGCGGGCGCGCCGGCCGAGGATGCGGGGGATGCCGAGCTGTCGCCGCTCCGTGCGCTGACGGCCGTCGGGGCCGTCGAAACCGAGGTCGTCCGCCCGGTCGGGTCGGTGGGCGGAACGCTGGGGGCTGTTGTGGCGTCGGCCGCGCGGAGCGCCGCCGCTTTCGGGCATCCAACTCATACCGGAAGGGATGCCCCTGGGCCGGTGGGGGTAACCGCCCCGGCCTCGCCGAAATTGGCCTATGCGGATGTCATATGAGCGTCAAGCCAAGGGAGTTGGGCCCAACGGCCCTTCCGGCACCGACCGCACGTCCGGCCCTGCCCCACCCGTCACCGGCTACTCCTTGTGACGGCCGATCCAGTCCAGCAGCTCGGCCGTGAACTCCTCCGGCGCCTCCTCGTGCGGGAAGTGCCCGACCCCCGGCAGCAGCCGCCAGCGGTACGGCGCGGCCACGTACTCGCCGCCCCCGAGCGCGGTGTGCGACAGCAGCACCGGGTCCGCCGCGCCCTGGACGTGCAGGGTCGGCGCGGTGATCGGCTTCTTCATCCGCCGGGCGAACTGGATGCCGTCCGGCCGGGCCAGCGAACGCAGCAGCCAGCGGTACGGCTCGATCGAGCAGTGCGCGGTGCTGGGGATCTGGATCGCCTGCCGGTACGCGTGCACGGCGGCCTCGTCCAGGCCGTTCGGGCCGGTCCAGGAGGTCAGGTAGCCGCCGACCAGCTCGGCGTCGTCGGCCACCAGCCGGCGCTCCGGTATCCACGGCCGCTGGAAGCCCAGCACGTGCTCGAAGGCGGCGAACTGCCGACGGTCGGTCAGCAGTGCCCGGCGCAGGTCCCGCGGGTGCGCGGCGGAGACGACGGTCAGGCTCTGGATGACGGACGGACGCATCACCGCCGCCACCCAGGCCAGGGTGCCGCCGGAGGCGTGCCCGACCAGGTGCGCCCGGCGCTCGCCGAGCGAGCGGATCACGCCGGTGATGTCCAGGGCGAGGTTGCCGGGGTCGTACCCGCGCGGGGTGCGGTCGCTGCCGCCGATGCCGCGCAGGTCGAGCGCCACCGCCCGGTAACCGGCCGCGGCGAGTGCGGTCAGCTGGTGGCGCCAGGCCCACCAGTACTCGGGCCAGCCGTGCACCAGCAGCACCAGCGGGCCGGAGCCCAGCTCGGCGATGTGGAAGCGGGCGCCGTTGGCCGCGAGGTCGCGGTGCGTCCACGGGCCGGCCTGCCGGACGCTCCAGGCCTCGCCGCCCTGCGCCGGGGCGTCGCCGGAGGCCGCTTCGACGGGTTCCCGTGCCGGCTCCCGCCCGGGCTCCCGCTCCGGCTCCGGGGTGGGCGCCAGGCCGGCGCCGTCCGGCGCGGTGCCGAGGCCGTCGCGGCCGTCCGGCGCGGTACCGGCCGGGCCTTCGGAGGCGGTGCCGGGGCCTTCGGGGGTGAGGCCGGCGCCGGAGTCGGGACCGGAGTCGGCGGACGGCTGCGCGGGCACGGGCTTCTGGTCAAGCGGCATACCGAGAGCGTGTCACATCCGCGCGTCGGACACGTGCCCGGCACTCGTTGTCGGCGGGTCCGGTGGCCGGTCGGCGCGGGGCCCCGCCGCGGGTCAGGGCGACGCCCCTGCCGGTGGGCCCATGGATCCGCGGAGCACGGATTCCCGGGCTCATGGATCCGTGGAATCACGGAGTCGCGGGCTCACGGAGCCACGGACCTACGGGATGCGGCCGAGGGCCCGGTCGATCTCCTCCTGGGTGGCCGGGCGCGGACGGGCGTTCTTCAGCACGTCGGCCGTCTTCTGGGCGCCCTCGATGGTGCGGACCGGCTTCTCGATCTTCTTGAACGAGCGCCAGGCCAGCACTCCGAGCAGCACCGCGAGCAGCAGGTAGGCACCGGCCACGATCAGGAAGGACCAGCCCAGCGAGAGGCCCAGCGCGTGGATGCCGAAGGCCGCGGCGGCGCTCAGCATCGGGATGGAGAACAGCGCCACCACGCCGGCGACGATCAGCGAGACGCCGCCGGAGACGCCGCGCTTGACGTCCGCCCGGATCTCGGCCTTGGCGAGCGCGATCTCGTCGTGGACCAGCGCGGACAGGTCGGCGGTGGCCGCCGCGAACAGCTGCCCCACCGAACGCTCGCCCTCGTAGGGCGCCCGGCCGTTGCTGGACGGGTCTGCGGCTCCTGCGGGCATCAGCGGTTCTCCTCTGCGGCTGTGCGGCGTGACGCCGCCGCGGGTGTGCGGTTCCGGGAGCCGGTGGGGGTTCCGGAGACGTCTGTGGATTGTCGACAGCTCAGAATCATGCCCCTACCGGTCAGTCGGACACCACTCCGGGGCCCCGCCGGAGGGACGTGTCCCGGCGGCCGGGGCCCTCCGGACGCAGTTCGGAGGCCTTCCGGAGGGGCTTTCCGGCGCTGTCCCGGGCGGATCTCAGCCGTGCCTCAGGCCTGCGGTCCGGACCGGTCCTGGTGGTCCTGGTGGCCTTGGTGGTCCGAGCCCGGGCCCTCGCCGGTGGCCGGGCGGGCCGCCTCGCCGACCCGTGCCCGCCAGGCCGGGTCGTCCTCCTGGTAGACGTCCGGGATGCCGTCCCCGTCCACGTCCCGGTCCTCCTCCTCGCACAGCGCGCGGTAGTGCCGGTTGCGCAGCTTCAGCAACACGGTGGCGACCGTCGCGCAGATCAGCGAACCGAGCAGGACGGCGGTCTTGGCCCGCTTGGCGAGGTCCGGGTCGTCGGGGAAGGCCAGCTCGCTGATCAGCAGCGAGACGGTGAAGCCGATGCCCGCGAGCACCGAGACGGCGACCATGTCGGACCACTTGAGCTGCGGGTTCAGTTCGGCCCTGGTGTACCGGGCGGTCAGCCATGTACCGCCGAATATGCCCACCGACTTGCCGACCAGCAGCCCGACCACGATGCCGATCGGGGTGGCCTGGGTGAACACCTCGCGCAGCGCCGAGCCGGAGATCACCACCCCGGCCGAGAACAGCGCGAACAGCGGGACGGCCACGCCGGCCGAGAGCGGGCGGACCAGGTGCTCGATGTGCTCGCCGGGGGAGTGCTTCTCGTCGCCCTCCCGGTGGCAGCGCAGCATCAGGCCCATCGCGACGCCCGCCACCGTGGCGTGGATGCCGCTCTCGTGCATCAGCGCCCAGGTCACGACGGCCAGCGGCACGAAGATGTACCAGCCGTGGACACCGCGCCGGTGCAGGAACCAGAACAGCACCAGCCCGGCGAAGGCGAGGCCGAGCGCCCAGAACTTGATGCCGTGACTGTAGAAGACCGCGATGATCAGGATCGCGATCAGGTCGTCGACCACGGCCAGGGTGAGCAGGAAGGCACGCAGCGGGGACGGCAGGTGGCTGCCGACCACGGCCAGCACCCCGAGTGCGAACGCGATGTCGGTGGCGGTCGGGATCGCCCAGCCACCGGGGTGTCCGCCGCTGCCGGAGTTCACCAGGGCGAAGAGGATCGCGGGCAGCGCGACCCCGCAGACGGCTGCGGCCACGGGCAGCAGTGCGGCACTGGGCGTGCGCAGCTCGCCGGCGACGAATTCGCGCTTGAGCTCGATCCCGGCGACGAAGAAGAAGATCGCCAGCAGGCCGTCCTTGGCCCAGGTGGCCAGGGAAAGGTCGAGGTGCAGCGGGGCGGAGGGACCGACGGTGTAGTCGAGCATGCTCTGGTACGCCTGCGGCCAGGCATTGGCCCAGATCAGCGCGATGGCCGCGGCGCCCAGCAGCAGCATGCCGCCGACCGTCTCGGTGCGCAGGGCGTCGGTGATGAACGTGCGCTCGGGCAGTGACAGCCGGCCGAGGAACTGCCGGCGGCGGGTCGTCGGCTCGTGGACGGGCGGCTGATCGGTCACGGGGGACCTCCTGGGGCTGGGAGCGGCAACGGATACACGTGTGGTGTAGTTGCCGACCAGACTTCCCGGCGCGCCCTGTGACGTCCGCGAGTCCCGTCAAGGGATCTTGATACGTCCCTAACAGTCTAGCGGGCGATCAGGTGACATCCGGATTGTCCTACTCAAGGACTTAAGCCCTGTGGGCCGGTTCTGCACTCCGGAGGAGCACCGAACCGCCACCCGGACGGTCCTGGAGAGCCCCGGACGGTCCCGGACGGCTGCCGCTCGCCCATGTGGCGGGCGGGGGTGAACGCGGCGTCGTGGCGACGGAACGGCTGTGCCCCGGGCGGTGGTCACCGCCCGGGGCACAGCCGTTGTCCGTCTCAGCCCGTCTCAGTCTGTCTTAGTCCGGTTCAGACCGGTTCAGCCGTCGCCGGCCTGGTGGACCCGGCTGTCGCCGGGCCGGTGGGTTCAGCCGTTGCCGTTGTCCGAGGCCGGCAGCTGGGCCTGGATCTGGCTCATCACCGTGCTGTCGGCCAGGGTGGTGGTGTCACCGACCTCGCGGCCCTCGGCGATGTCGCGCAGCAGGCGGCGCATGATCTTGCCGGAGCGGGTCTTCGGCAGCTCGCCGACCACCTTGATCTGCTTCGGCTTGGCGATCGGGCCGAGCGTGCGGCCGACGTGCGCCCGCAGCTCCTCGACCAGCTCGGGGCTCTCGGTGGCGCCGCCGCGCAGGATCACGAAGGCGACGATGGCCTGGCCGGTGGTGGCGTCGGTGGCGCCGACCACGGCGGACTCGGCCACGGACGGGTGGCCGACCAGGGCCGACTCGACCTCGGTGGTGGAGATGTTGTGGCCAGAGACGAGCATGACGTCGTCCACCCGGCCGAGCAGCCAGATGTCCCCGTCCTCGTCCTTCTTGGCGCCGTCACCCGCGAAGTAGCGGCCCTCGAAGCGGGACCAGTAGGTGTCGATGTAGCGCTGGTCGTCGCCCCAGATGGTGCGGAGCATGGACGGCCACGGCTCGGTGAGCACCAGGTAGCCGCCGGAACCGTTCGGCACCTCGTTGGCCTCGTCGTCCATCACGGTGGCCGCGATGCCCGGCAGGGCGCGCTGGGCCGAGCCCGGCTTGGTCTCGGTGACGCCCGGCAGCGGGCTGATCATGATGGCGCCGGTCTCGGTCTGCCACCAGGTGTCCACGATCGGGCACTTGCCGGCGCCGATGTGCTCGCGGTACCAGATCCAGGCCTCGGGGTTGATCGGCTCGCCGACGCTGCCCAGCACCCGCAGCGAGGACAGGTCGAACTTCGCGGGGATGTCGTCGCCCCACTTCATGAAGGTGCGGATCGCGGTCGGCGCGGTGTAGAGGATGGTCACGCCGTACTTCTGGACGATCTCCCAGAACCGGCCCTGGTGGGGGGTGTCCGGGGTGCCCTCGTAGATGACCTGGGTGGCGCCGTTGGAGAGCGGGCCGTAGACGATGTACGAGTGGCCGGTGACCCAGCCGATGTCGGCGGTGCACCAGTAGACGTCGGTCTCCGGCTTGAGGTCGAAGACCGCGTGGTGGGTGTAGCTGGCCTGGGTGAGGTAGCCGCCCGAGGTGTGCAGGATGCCCTTGGGCTTACCGGTGGTGCCCGAGGTGTAGAGGATGAACAGCGGGTGCTCGGCGTCGTGCGCCTCGGGGGTGTGCTCGGTGGACTGGCGGGCGGTGATCTCGTGCCACCAGACGTCGCGGCCCTCGGTCCACGGGATGTCCTGCTCGGTGCGGCGGATCACCAGGACGTGCTCGACGCCGTCGACCTTGGTGAGCGCCTCGTCGATGGCGGGCTTGAGCGCCGAGGGCTTGCCGCGGCGGTAGCCGCCGTCGGAGGTGATGACGAGCTTGGCCTGGGCGTCCCGGATGCGGGAGGCGACGGCGTCGGCGGAGAAGCCGCCGAAGACCACCGAGTGGGTGGCGCCGATCCGGGCACAGGCGAGCATCGCGACGACCGCCTCGGCGATCATCGGCAGGTAGACGGCGACCCGGTCGCCCTTGCGGACACCGAGCTCCAGCAGCGCGTTGGCGGCCTGCGAGACCTCGTCCTTGAGCTGGGCGTAGGTGATCGAGCGGCTGTCGCCGGGCTCGCCCTCGAAGTGGATGGCGACCCGGTCGCCCAGGCCGTTCTCCACGTGGCGGTCGACGCAGTTGTACGCGACATTGAGCTTGCCGTCGGCGAACCACTTGGCGAACGGCGGGTTGGACCAGTCGAGGGTCTCGGTCGGCTCGACGGCCCAGGTGAGGCGACGGGCCTGCTCGGCCCAGAAGCCCAGACGGTCCTCGGAGGCCTGCGCGTACGCCGCCGCGGTGACGTTGGCGGCTGCGGCGAGCTCTGCCGGCGGGGCGAAGCGCCGCTCCTCCTTGAGCAGGTTGGCCAGGCTCTCGTTGCTCAACGCGCACTCCTCATCGAGTCATGATCGGGGGCGATCCCGTGCGTGGGGATTGTCCCGTGTGTCCCAGCGCACAGCTCACCAGGCGAACGGGGCAGTTGACAAGAGGCTCCTGTGAATTGGTGTAGACCTTTGACCGACGGGCGGCCGACTTCCCGTGCGGTCCGCCGCGGAGAGCCGGCGATCCGTGCGAGGGTGGGTGGGCCCGTGCCCCGGCCCGCCCGGCGGGGGCACGGACCCGGCTCTCAGGCGGCCAGCTGTGGGCCCTCCTCGCTACCCTCTACCGGAATCCGATCGTCCTCATTCACCCGTTCGGCCGATGCTGTGTGGGGTCGGGCACGGGGGCCGGTCCCGGCATCGGCCTCGGCGTGGTGTTCGATTTTGCCTGTGGTGTGGCTCCCGGCGTCGTCCGCGGCTCGGGCTGCGGTTCGGGCCGCAGCGCCGTTCCCGGGATGCTCCTCGCCACAGTCCTCGCCACAGTCCTCGCCTTGGTCTTCACCGCGGTTCTCGCTGCGGGCCTCGACCGGGCTGAACGTCCCGGCCGCCCGGTCCAGGACGTAGGCCTGGGCCGTCGCGAAGTCGAAGTACATCCCGACCAGCCGCAGGGTGCCCTCCTCGACCCGGCGCTCCACCGCCGGGTTCGCCATCAGCTGGTCCAGCTGCTGGACCACGTTGGTGATGCAGAGCTGCTCCGCGACGTCCACCACGGGCCTGGCGGCGAACTCCGCCGGCACCCGTCGGAGCCGGTCCAGCGAGCCGCGGCCGTTGCGCAGCCAGCGGGCCAGCGGGGTGGGCTGCCCCGGGCGCTCGTGCACTCCGTCCAGCAGGGCCTGCATCGCGCCGCAGCCGGAGTGGCCGCAGACCGTGATCGAGCGCACCTCCAGCACCTCGACCGCGTACTGCACCGCGGCGGCCACCGAGTCGTCCGCCGCACCGGGTTCGTGTGGCGCCGGCACCAGGTTCCCCACGTTGCGCACGGTGAACAGGTCACCCGGACCGCTGTTGGTGATCATGCTGGTGACCATCCGGGAGTCCGCGCAGGTCAGGAAGAGCTGGGAGGGCGTCTGCCCCTCCTGGGCCAGCCTGGCGAGTTCCGGTCTGACCAGCGGGGCGGTGTGCAACTGGAACACCCGGACGCCGTCCAGCAGCCGGCCGTGCGGGTCCTCCCGCTGTTCGATGCAGTGGTGGCCGACCCAGGGCGTCCAGGCCCGGCACCGGTGCGGGCCCGGTGAACTGCCCGCGCGCACCGTGCCGTCCGGATCGAGCACCTCGTCGTCCTGACGTCGCGTCACCATCGAGACCCGGCCGCCCGCGCCCTGGTGCCCGGCCCGCCAGGAGTGCAGCGTCTCGTACGCGGCGTGGTCCAGGAAGGAGCCGTCGTGGACCACGGCGACCCCGGCCCCGGCCGGGATGCCGGCCAGGGCCCGGCCGAGCCGGGGGACGGCGGTGAAGGTGAGCGGGCCGTGGGTCCGGACGGTGACCGTGCCGTCGGGGCCGGTCTCGACGTCCACATGGGCCCGGGTCAGCCGGTGGAGGGCGAGCAGTGCGGCGGTGCCGGCGCCGATCGCGACGCCCCACAGCACGCCACCGGCCACCACACCGAGCACGGTGATCAGGTAGACGGGGAACTCGCGGTGCCGGTGCACCTTGCGGATGTGCGCGAAGCTCACCATCTGCAGCCCGACCACCAGCACCAGCGCGGCGAGCGCGGCCAGCGGGATCCGGCGCAGTCCGCCGGTCAGCGCCAGCGCGGCGGCCAGCACCCAGACGCCGTGCAGCACCGAGGCCCACCTGGTCCGGCCGCCGGCCCGCACGTTGGCGGTGCCGCGCACCGCGCCACCGGCGATCGGCAGCCCGCCGACGAGGCCGCTCACCAGGTTGGCCAGGCCCTGGCCGCGCAGTTCACGGTCGAGGTCGCCGGTGCGGCGGGACATCCGGTCGATCGCGACGGCGGACAGCAGCGACTCCACGCTGGCCACGGCGGTGACGGTGAGGGCGGCGGCGAGCAGCCCAAGGAGCGGGCCGTGCGGCAAGGTGGGCAGGAACACGTCCGGCCGCCAGGCGGGCAGTTCGACGTGGGCGAGCCGCAGGTCCAGGGCGACCACGAGCGCGGTGGCCAGCGCGACACCGGCCAGCGGACCCGGCACTGCGGCCAGCCGGGTGCCGAACTCTCCCGCGCGGCCCGGGAGCCGGCCGAGCCGAGGCCAGCAGATCAGGACGGCCACGGTCGCCGCGCCGGCCACCAGTGCGGGTGGGCGAGGATCGGCCAACTGCCCTGGCAGGGCGAGCAGGTCGGCGATCGCGGAGCCCTGCGGCGAGCCGCCCAGGACGACGTGCAGTTGCGCGATGGCGATGGTGATGCCGACTCCGGCCAGCATGCCGTGCACGATCGCGGGCGAGACGGCGAGCGCGGTCCTGGCCACCCGGCGTGCGCCGAGCAGGAGTTGGAGCAGCCCGGCGGCGACGGTGATGGCGCAGGTGGCCTGCCAGCCGTACTGGGCGACCAGTCCGGCGGTGATCACCGTCAGCGCCGCGGAGGGGCCGCTGACCTGGAGCGGTGTGCCGCCGAACAGTCCGACCACGATCCCGCCCACGGCCGCGGCGGCCAGGCCGGCGGCGAGCGGGGCGCCGGTGGCGAGCGCGATGCCGAGGGAGAACGGCACGGCGATCAGGGAGACCACGAGGGAGGCGGAGAGGTCCTGGGCCCAGCGGATCCGGGAGCCCGGGCCCGGTGGCGCGTGGTCGGTGGTGTCGGAGGCGATGGGGGCGCTGGAGATGTCGAGGGTCATTGTCTTCCCGTCTGTCCGGGGGAGCGAACGCAGTCAGGTCCGGTGGTGGGTCCGGCGTGGGGCCGGGGCGGATCGGCTGTCGTGGGTCGCGACGGTGTGGCGGGATGGCGTGGGCGCGGCGGGGGAGTGCGGGATGTCACCGGCCGGCGTTGACCATCAGGGCCGCCAGGGGTCCGGGCGAGGTGCGGGACGTCTCGCGAGGGCCGCCGGGCGAACCATCAAGACTCGGTAAACCGAGGGTAATGAAAGCTTTGCACAGCGTGGTTACGGGAGGGAAGCGGAAAACCCCCTCGTTCACCCCAATGGGTGGTGGTCGAACCGCCGGGAATCTGCTGGTGGGGGCAGTCGGCCCGGATGAACCGGCCGGGGCCGGGTATGCCGACGGGCCGCGGCCTCCCCGGGATGGGGGAGGGCCACGGCCCGTCCGGCTACGGTGGAACGGGTCAGGCGTGGGCGCCCGCCGGGGCCGTGCGCTCGTCCTCGTCCGCGAACTCGCCCAGGACGAAGCCGTCGTCCACCTGGGTGGCGAGGTCGATGCCGACCTTGGAGTTGGCCCAACTCTCCGCGTTGCGGCGGTGGAAGAGCACCGCCTGCTCGGTGTAGCGGCGCGCGTCCCGCCGCCCGTACGCCGTGTCGGCCTCGATCCGCAGTTCCTCCAGCACGGCCCGGTTGGCCGGCTCCAGGGCCTTCAGCGGCGGCTCGGCGCCCTGTTCCAGGCGACGCACCCAGTCCGACTGCCCGAAGGTGGTCAGCAGGTCGTCGCCGACCTCGCGACGCAGGAAGGCCAGGTCGTCCGGGCCCTGCACCTTGTTGCCGACCACTCGCAGCTGCACGCCGAAGTCGCGGGCGTAGTCCTTGTACTGGCGGTAGACGGAGACGCCCTTGCGGGTCGGCTCGGCCACCAGGAAGGTCAGGTCGAAGCGGGTGAACAGGCCGGAGGCGAAGGAGTCCGAGCCGGCGGTCATGTCGGTCACCAGGTACTCGCCCGGGCCGTCCAGCAGGTGGTTGAGCAGCAGCTCCACCGCGCCGACCTTGGAGTGGTAGCAGGCCACCCCGAGGTCCTCCTCGGTGAAGGCGCCGGTCGCCAGCAGTCGGACGGAGCCCTCGTCCAGTGCGATCGGGCGGGCGCAGGAGGCGTAGACCGGGTTCTCCTCGACGATCCGCAGCAGCCGCGAACCGCGGCCGGGCGGCGTGGTTTTGATCATCTCGTCGGAGGAGCGGATCAGCGGGTTGCTGCCGCGCAGGTAGTCCTTGATCTCCGGCAGGTGCCCGCCCAGCGAGGGCAGCCCGACCGCCTGGTCGTCCGTCAGCCCCAGCGCGGGGCCCAGGTGCTGGTTGATGTCGGCGTCCACGGCGATGACCGGCCGGCCTTTGGCTGCCAGGTGGCGGATGAACAGGGCGGACAGCGTGGTCTTCCCGCTGCCGCCCTTGCCGACGAAGGCGATCTTCATCTGGGGACTCCGGCTCTCGCTCTGGGCCCTCGCGACGGGCCGCCTGCCCAGGGGCCGCGTGGGGGCGGGATCCCCTAGTTGGAAATCGTTATCGTCTCCGATAGCGGCCATGCTAGCCGGGGTTTGGGGTCCGCCGGGGGCGGGAAGTGAGGATTGCCTCTAACGGGTGATGCGGGGTTGCTGTTCCGGGAGGGGCGGCCTGTTCATTACTCTCGGGTAGGTGAGCACTGGAACTGATCCCCTCGCCCCGCTGGCCCAGCTCCCCGGGGTGCCCGACGCGGTGGCCGAGGTGCGCAAGGCCGTCGACCGGCTCTACGGCCACCGGGTGATGCGCCGCCGCGCGGCCGAGGTCACCTCCGAGTCCGCGCTGCGCGGCGCCCGCGCCTCGGCGGCCCTGGCCGGGGCCGACTGGTCGCTGGAGGAGGTCCGCCGCCGCAGCGACTTCGGCGCTGAACCCGAGGCCAGGACGGTCGGCGCGGCCCTGCGGATCGCCGCCGAGGCCGGTCAGCTGCTCAGCATCTGGCGGCACTCGCCGCTCCAGGTGCTGGCCCGGCTGCACCTGCTCGCGGTCGGCGACGGCGAGCAGGCCGCGGGCCGCCCGCGGCGGGCCGGGGAGGGCGCCGAGGAACTGTTCCCGCTGGAGCTGAAGCCGGTGGAGAGCGTCGAGGTCGACGCCGTGGACGGGCCCTTGCCCGTGCTGCCGCCCGCCCCGGGCGCGGACGAGGTCGCGGCCAGGCTCGACCAGCTCTCCCGGCTGCTGGTGGCGCGCGCGGAGGGCCAGGGCGTGGGTACGCCGGCCCTCGTCGTGGCCTCGGTGGTGCACGGCGAACTGCTCGCACTGCGGCCGTTCGGCACCCACAACGGGGTGATCGCCCGGGCCGCCCAGCGGATCGTGCTGATCGCGGAGGGCCTCGACCCGAAGTCGGTCTGCCCGGCCGAGGTCGGCCTGGCCGAACTCGGCACCGCCGCCCACCGCCGGGCCCTCGCCGGCTATCTGGCGGGGACCCCCGAGGGGATGGCGGCCTGGATCGCGTACTGCGGCCGGGCGCTGCGGCTCGGCGTGCGCGAGAGCACGGCGGTCTGCGAGGCGATGCAGCGCGGGATGGTCTGAGCGGCCGGTCCTGACCGGCGCGAGCGCCCCGTCGAGGGGCGTGCGGACACGATGATGCGGCGGCACCCGCTTCTGCTGGGTGCCGCCGCTGGTGCAGATACCGGGTGACCATGCATGCACCGGAAGTGCCGATCAGACGGGGATCCTGCCCGTTCGTCTGGTCCGGCGGCCCGACAGCGGGTCGGCTGCATGTGGGTACCCGGATATCTGTACGTGCGGTCCGTGGGGCCTTAACTGCGTTGTCGGTTTGACCTCTTAGGTCCTGACCGGGTCTCGCGGGCCGTGCTTCATTTGTATCGCGTTTCGGGCGAAAGGGGAACCCGAAACGAGAAGTCTGTCCCGATTGACCGTTTTGTCCAAGGAGTGCCGGGCGACACGGCCCCTCAGGCCGCGGGGCGCCGCCGGCGGGCCAGGTACCAGATCACCCCGGCGGTCACGGCGGCCGTCCCGACCGCCACGGCGGTCAGCACCGAACCGCTCGGTGCGGAGAACTCGGGCAGCCGGCGCCGCAGTTCCACCGGCTTCTCGAAGACCAGCACCGGCCACTCCCGGGCCTGCGCCTCCTTCCGCAGCGCGCGGTCCGGGTTGACGGCCGACGGGTGGCCGACCGCCTCCAGCAGCGGCAGGTCGGTGGAGGAGTCGCTGTAGGCGTAGGAGGCGGCCAGGTCGTAGCCCTCGGTCGAGGCCAACTCCCGGATGGCGGCGGCCTTGTTCTCGGCGTAGGCGTAGTACTCGATCTCGCCGGTGTAGCAGCCGTCCTCGACCTGGAGGCGGGTGGCGATCACGTGGTCCGCGCCGAGCAGCCGGCCGATCGGCTCGACCACCTCGGAGCCGGAGCTGCTGACGATCACGACGTCCCGCCCGGCCGCGTGGTGCTGCTCGATCAGCGAGGCGGCCTCGTCGTAGATGATCGGGTCGATCAGGTTGTGCAGGGTCTCGGCGACGATCTCGCGGACCTGCTGGACGTTCCAGCCCCGGGTGAGCGCGGAGAGGTACTCGCGCATCTTCTCCATCTGGTCGTGGTCCGCGCCGCCGACCAGGAAGACGAACTGGGCGTACGCACTGCGCAGTACGGCCCGACGGTTGATCAGGCCGCCCTGGTAGAACGGGCGGCTGAAGGCCAGCGCGCTCGATTTGGCGATGATGGTCTTGTCGAGGTCGAAGAAGGCCGCCGTGCGCAGCCCGCCGGGTCGGGGGAGGCCGGGCGGACGGAGTTCTCCGGGCCCGGTGGTGTCGCCCTGGGACTCGTCGGCGTGGTCGTCGGCGTTCTCGGTGGTGTCCACGGGAACCGAGGATAGAGGGAGCCGCAAAAGACCCCGCCATTCGGCGTACTCGCGGGCGTGTGGGTTTGTGTTTCTGGCCGCTCGGGTACACCATGGAAGTCACGGATCGTTCGCGACCGTGCTAACCCGGTCCGGCTCCTCCCCCCCGAGTCGGGCTGTGGATAGACGACCCCCGCTCTCCCCCCCGGCGGGGGTCGTCGCACGTCCGGGGCCATTTTCAGGGCTTGAACGCCCTTCGCGGCGCATTCGGCGCCGCCGCTCCGGCGGCTTACAAGGGGTGTCCGCGGTTCGGGCCGCCGGCCGACTTTCGTCACTCTGTGTCGCCATTTGCTCATGCCGGTCGAAGATCGAACGGCTGGTTCCGATCGGTGGCGCCGGCCTCTCGGAGCGCGGTGCCCGGACGGTGTCGGGCGGTGGTCCGGAGAACGACCGGACGGGACGGGGCGGGTCACCGGTTCATCTCTGTGACCCCCTTTCGTCAATTCTTCGCCGATTAGCCCCCCGCCCGGGTGAACGTTTTCATCCACAGTCCACGAGTTATCCACAGGCAATCGGAACTCGGATGACGGAATCCGGATCTCCCCCCACCGTGATGACCGGCGGCGGTCGCCGGGCAGGGCCTCAACCCCCTTCCTCCCCCAGAGGTCTGCCTGGCGGCTGTCCGCCGGAACCGTCCGACGTGCGCCGCCGGCCACCCCCGGTGGCCGGCGGCGCGGAGGGGAGACCACCATGTCGACGCCGATCGCCGACCACATCACCGCCGAGGGCCCCGCTGTCGCCGGGCCGCTCGTCGTCACCGAGGACGAGGGCCTGGCCGAGCACCTGCTGCGGATCTGCGCGGCGGCCGGCACCGAGCCGAGGCTGGTCAGGGGTGCGCCGCCGACGCGGGAGCTCTGGGAAGGAGCCTCGCTGGTCCTGGTCGGGGACGACCAGGCGGTCCGCTGCTCCGATCTGGGGCGGCGCGGCGGCGTGCTGCTGCTCGGGCTGGACCTGGACGACCCCGGAGTCTGGGTCAGAGCCGTCCGGCTCGGGGCCGAGCACGTGCTGTTCCTGCCCGACGCCGAAGCCTGGCTGCTCGACCGGATCGCCGACGCGGCCGAGGGCGTCGGGTGCCCGGCGGTCACCGTGTCGGTGCTCGGCGGGCGCGGCGGGGCCGGGGCCTCGACCCTGGCCTGCGCGCTGGCGGTCACCGCCGCCAGGGCGGGCCGGCGGACGATGCTGATCGACGGCGATCCGTTGGGCGGGGGCCTCGACATCCTGCTCGGCGGCGAGCGGGTCAGCGGGTTGCGCTGGCCCGATCTGGCCGGCTCACGCGGGCGGGTCAGCGGGGCCGAGCTGGCCAGGGCGCTGCCGGCGCTCAAACGGCTCACCGCGCTGTCCTGCCTGTCCTGGGACCGCGGCGACACCCTGACCGTGCCGCCGGAGGCCATGCGCAGTGTGCTGGCCGCATCCAGACGGCGCGGCGGGCTGGTGGTGGTCGACGTGCCCCGTCACCTCGACGCCGCCGCCGGGCAGGCGCTGGAGCAGTCCGACCTGGCACTGCTGGTGGTGCCGTCCGAACTGCGCGCGGTGGCCGCCGCGGACCGGGTCGCGGCGGCGGCCCGGATGCGGCTCGGGGACGTCAGGGCCGTGGTGCGACCGGTGCAGGCCGCCGGGCTCGCGACCCGGCAGATCGTCCGCGGGCTGGGGCTGGCACTGGCCGGGGAGCTGGAACCGGAGCCGGGCCTGGCCCAGGACGTGGTGAGGGGCGTCCCGCCCGGGAGTCGGGAGAGCGGCCCGCTGGCGCGCTTCTGCGCGACCTTCCTGAACGAGGTGCTGCCGCCGGTGCCGGTGGTCGGAGGAGGTGTGTACTGATGGACCGTCTGCGTCGAACAGTCCTGCGGGGCGGCTCGTCCGGCCCGGGTGCCGGTGCGCGGGAGCACCGGCCGCTCAGGAGCGTGCCGCCGACCGGCAGGCTGCCGGAGGCCGAGCACGGGCCCTGCCCGTACGGCCGGACGGCCCGCGAGCAGCGGACGGCGGCCCTGGTGGACGCGGTCCGGCTGCGACTGGCCGAGTCGGGGGCAGCCCCGACGGCAGGCTCGGTCGCGGCCGCGCTGCGGGCCACCCGTCCGCCGCTCGGCGGGGACGAGGTCCTGGACACCGTGCGCTCGCTGCGCGCCGAACTGGTGGGTGCGGGCCCGCTGGACCGGCTGCTGGCGGCGTCCGACGTCACGGACGTCCTGGTGAACGGGCCGGACGAGGTGTGGGTCGACCGTGGCGGCGGCCTGCACCGGGCCACCGGAGTCCGGTTCGCCGATGCCGAGGCGGTGCGGCGGCTGGCCCACCGGCTGGCCACCGCGGCCGGGCGGCGGTTGGACGACGCCCGCCCGTGGGTGGACGCCAGACTGCCGGACGGCACCCGGCTGCATGCCGTGCTGCCGCCGATCGCGGCCGGCTGCACCCACATCTCGTTGCGGGTCTGCCGTCCCCGGCCGTTCACGCTCGACGAGTTGGTGGCGGGCGGGTCGCTGCCACCGGAGGGGGCGGAGCTGATCGCGGGCATCGTGCGGGCCCGGCTGTCGCTGCTCGTGTCGGGTGGGACGGGCTCGGGGAAGACCACGCTCCTGTCGGCCCTGCTCGGCCTGGTCGGGTCGGACGAGCGGATCGTGGTCGCCGAGGACTCCGCCGAGCTGCAACCGGCCCACCCGCACGTGGTCCGGTTGCAGGGCCGCCCGCCGAACCAGGAGGGGCTGGGCGAGTTCACCCTGCGGGATCTGGTCCGCCAGGCGCTGCGGATGCGCCCGGACCGGTTGGTGATCGGCGAGGTCCGCGGGGCCGAGGTGTCGGACCTGCTGGCCGCTCTGAACACCGGGCACGAGGGCGGCTGCGGCACGGTCCACGCCAACACGGCGGCGGACGTGCCGGTCAGGCTGGAGGCCCTGGGCTCGCTCGCCGGCCTCGACCGGCCGGCCCTGCACAGCCAACTGCGCTCCGCGCTCGACGTGGTGGTGCACCTGGTCCGTGATCCGGGCTCGGGGCGGCGCCGGGTGGCGGAGATCCACACGCTGGCCGGGGACCGCGCAGGGCTGGCCGTGACCACACCCGCGGTGGCCTTTCCCGCGTCCGGCGGGTGGTGCCCCGGCGTGGGCTGGGAGCGGCTGGTCGGCCTGCTGGCGGCGCGCGGGGTGTCGCTCGGGTCGGGGCGGTCGTGATCGCGGTGACGGCGGCCGGGCCGGCCGGGCCGGACGTACGGGTGGTGGAACTCGCCTTCGTCCTGCTGCAGGGCGGGTGTGTGGTGGCCGCCGTGGCGCTGCTCGGCGGCTCGGGACGGAAAGACCGACGACAACGGAGGTGATGGCATGACGCAGAGTCAGTTCATGCTCTGCTGGGTGGTGGTGCTGTGCCTGGCGGCCGTCATGGCGTGGCGCGCGGTGCAGGAACAGCTGCCGGGCGGGCGGCGCTCCAGGCTGGTGCCGGCGGGCATCGGGCCTCCGCTGCGGGGGCCGGATCCGGAGGCCGTGGCGAGGCGCCGGGAACGGCTGCGGGGGCGGCTTCCGGAGTTCCTGGCACCCGAACTGCTGCTCCTGCCGGTCGGATTGGCCGCCGGTCAGGCCGCCAACTCGCCGGTGCCGCCGCTCGCGGCCGTGCTGGCCGTCCTGCCGCTGCGCGGGTGGCGGCTGCGGCGGCGCCTGACGGCGGAGGCCAGGCACAGAGCCGCGGCCGTGGTGGAGCTCTGCGCCGGGCTGGCGGGGGAGCTGCGCGGCGGGGCGACGCCGGAGCAGGCACTGCACCTGGTCACCGCGCGGCTCGCCGCCGATTTGGAGGGGCTGCGCCGGCTCGGTGAGGAACCGGTCGCCCGGCTCGCGGCGGGCCGCTACGGCGGGGACGTGCCCGCCGCGCTGCACCTGCTGGCCGAACTGCCGGGCGGCAGTGGGGCCGCGGCCATCGCGGCCTGCTGGCGAGTGGCCGCGGACAGCGGGGCGGGGCTGGCCGCCGCGCTGGAGCGGGTCGCGGAGGCGCTGCGCGGCGAGCGGGCGCTGGTGGAGGAGATCGCCGGGGAACTCGCCGGGCCCCGTACGACGATCGCCGTCCTGGCCGCGCTGCCGGGCATCGGACTGCTCCTCGGCGCGGCGCTCGGGGCGCGTCCGCTGAACGTCCTGCTGCACACGTCGGCCGGGCTGGGCTGCCTCGCGGCAGGGGCGGTCCTGGAGGGACTGGGCGTGCTCTGGACGGCGCGCATCGTCCGGACGGCGGCCCACGGGGGGCTGGAGGCGTCCCCGGGGCGGAGTGGGCGGCGTCGGGCGCCCGGCCGTGCGTCGCCTGCCTTGCGGCCGAGCGAGTGGAACTGCGGGCTTTCGCGGGTGCGTTCCCGGACGCTCGGTGCGGGTGCGGGTGCGGGTGCGGGTGCGGGGGTGAGGTGATGGGAGGCGGCGAGTGGGTGGCGGTCACCTTCCCGGTGGTTGCGGCCGCCGCTGCGTGGACGGCGGCACGTGGCCGGGCGAGGCGGCGTCGGACGCTTGCCTGGGGCAGGGGCGGAACGAGCGCAGATGGGCGAACAGGGCCGGCCGCCCCGGGTGTTGTGAGGCGACGGCGAGTGGTGACGGCGGTCGTCGCCGGGGCCGCGGCGACGGTGTTGCTCGGCGGTGGCACCGGCCTGGTCGTCGGAGTGCTGCTGGCGGTGGGCGTCCACCGGTGGTCCGCCCGGGCGCGGTCACCGGTGGACCGGCGGGCGGCCCGCGAGGAGGAGCTGCTGACCAGGCAACTCCCCCTGGGGTCTGAACTGTTGGCGGCCTGCCTCGGTTCGGCGGCGCTGCCCTCGGAGGCCGTGGCGGCGGTGGGCCGGAGCGTCGGCGCGCCGCTGGGGCCCCGGCTGGTGGTGATCGGGGCCGAACTGGCCCTGGGTGCACCGCCGGAGCTGTGCTGGAGCCGACTGGGGCGGCGACACCCGTCGCTGGAGCCGCTGGCGCGCTGTCTGGAACGGACCAGCCTCGGTGGCGTCCCCGCCGCGGGCGCGCTGGTCGGGCTGGCCCAAGGGCAGCGCACGGCGGCCGCCCGTGCGGCCCATGCCCGGGTCCGCCGGGCCGCGGTGCTCGCCACCGCGCCGCTGGGGCTCTGCTTCCTCCCGGCCTTCGTCCTGATCGGCGTGGTGCCGGTGGTCATCGGCCTCACCAGCCGTTTCGCCCAAGTGATGTGAACGGAGGCCGGTTTCGGCGGGACGGCTGCTCGCCGAACGCGGCTCGCCGCCGGCAGGGGATCTCAAGCGCCACATCAGACGGCACGTCAGGCGACACATGTCAGACGGCACATCGAACGAACAGGAGAGATTCATGACCGCAACGATCGCGATCAGGACCGGTACCGGGCGTCCGCTCCGCCCGTCGGCGGTGGCCCGTCGTCGGAAGAGCCGCCGACTGGCCGGCCGGGTACGCCGGTTGGCTCGGCTGAGGGGCCGCTCGGATGCCGGGATGACCACGGCCGAGTACGCCGTCGGGACCTTGGGCGCGTGTGCCCTCGCAGCCACGCTGTACAAGGTGGTGACCAGCGAGGCCATCACGGGCGCGCTGACCGACATGCTGGTGCGGGCGCTCCATGCGACCTAGCCGGCCGGTGGAGCGCGGTGCCGGTCGGGCGTGGTCACTGTGCCCCGGGCGGCGCGGTGACGCGGGATACGTCACGGCGGAGACGGCGGTGGCGCTGCCCGCGCTCGTCCTGCTCGCGGCGATGCTGATCTGGGGCGTGCTCGCGGCGGCCGCACAGATCCGCTGCGTGGACGCCGCCCGGGTCGGCGCCAGGGCGGCCGCACGCGGGGAGGCCGACGCCGTGGAACTCGCCCGTGCGGCGGCCCCGCCGGGTGCGGAGGTCCGGGTGGCGCTGGCGGCCGACACGGTGCGGGTGGACGTGGACGCGCCCTGCGCGGGGCCGGGCCGGCTCGGCGGGCTGCTGGCCGTACGCCTCAGTGCGGCCGCCGTGGCGGCGCGGGAGGACGTCCTGGTGGCGACCGCGGCCGGAGGTGGTGGCCCATGGCCGTCCTGACCGGGGTGCGGGAAGCGGCGGCGCGGGTGGCGCGCACCCGTGCGGCCCGCGCGGTCGCGGTGGGCGGGCGAGGGCCGGACGCCGGCTCGGCGACGGTCTGGCTGCTCGCCCTGGCGATGCTGGGCACGGCGGTGTTCGCCGCGACGCTCGCGGTCGGCTCGGTGGTCGCCGCCCGGCACCGGGCCGAGTCGGCCGCCGACCTCGCGGCCCTCGCCGGGGCGGACCGGTTGCTGCTGGACCCGGACGGCGGCTGCGCCCGGGCTGCCGGGATCGCCGCCGCACAGGGTGCCGGGCTGCTGTCCTGCGCGGTGGACCGGTCGGCGGACGCGGTCGAGGTGGTGGCCGAGGTCGGGGTCCGCGGGCTTCCGGCGCGCCTACCGGTCGGCCCGGCGCGGGCGAGGGCCAGGGCCGGTCCGGTACGGGCCCCGGTCACCGACCCCGAGGACGTCCCGGCTGCCTGGCGGGGTGGCGACCCGCCGGGCGACGGGCCGGGCGGTGTCCAGGACAGGGCACGGAACGGCGAGCCGAGCAGAGAGGCAGTGGCCTCATGAACCGACCGGCGCTCCACCGTCCGGCTCCGGGGCCGCCCCCGGCCCCTCAGGTCCGCCAGGCCCGTCAGGCCCGTACGAGCGGCCCGGCTCGTCCGGCCCGTCCGTGGCCTCGGGCGCGCCGGCCAGCAGGACGTCCAGGAGCCGGACGGCCGCGGCCTTGTCCAGTGGGTCGTTCCCGTTGCCGCACTTGGGTGACTGGACGCAGGACGGGCAGCCGCGCTCGCACTCGCAGGAGGCGATCGCCGTCCGGGTGGCCGTCAGCCACTGGACCGCCCGCTGGAAGCCGCGCTCGGCGAAGCCGGCCCCGCCCGGGTGGCCGTCGTAGACGAAGACGGTCGGCAGCCCGGTGTCCGGGTGCAGCGGGACGGAGACGCCGCCGATGTCCCACCGGTCGCAGGTGGCGAACAGCGGCAGCAGGCCGATCGAGGCGTGCTCGGCGGCGTGGGCGGCGCCGGGCAGCTGGTCGGGCGGGATGTCCGCGTCGAGCAGCTGGTCCTCGGTGACGGTCCACCAGACCGCGCGGGTGCGCAGCGTGCGGGGCGGCAGGTCGAGCTTGGTCTCGCCCATGATCTCCCCGGTGGAGATCCGCTTGCGGAGGTAGCCGACCACCTGGTTGACCACCTCCACCGAGCCGAAGCTGAGCCGGCCCTCGCCCCAGTCCACGGTGGTGTCGGTGTCGAGGACGGAGATGGAGGTGATGTCACGGGCGGCCGTGGTGTACGGCGGGTCGGCCGGTTCGACCAGGGCGACGGAGTTCTCCAGGTCGAACTCCCGGACCAGGTAGGTGCGGCCCTGGTGCAGGTGGACGGCTCCGGTGTGGACGGTGGTGTGCGCGGCCGCGGCGTCCACCGTGCCCAGCAGCCGACCGGTGTCGGCCTCGACGATCTGGACCGGGTCACCGCCGCTGCCGCGCAGGTCCACCGCGTCGGCCGCCCGTTCGCGACGGGTCCAGTACCAGGAGCCGTCGCTGCGCCGGCGCAGCAGGCCCCGCCGCTCCAGGACCGGCAGCAGTGGCGCGGTGGAGGGCCCGAAGAGTTCCAGATCGTCCTCGGTGAGGGGGAGTTCGGCGGCGGCCGCGCACAGGTGCGGGGCGAGCACGTGCGGGTTGTCGGGGTCGAGCACGGTGGCCTCGACGGGGGCCGCGAACAGCGCCTCCGGATGGTGCACCAGGTAGGTGTCCAGCGGGTCGTCCCGGGCGATCAGGACGGCCAGCGCGCCCTGGGCCTCCCGGCCGGCCCGGCCCGCCTGCTGCCAGAGCGAGGCCCGGGTACCGGGGTAGCCGGCCATCAGCACGGCGTCGAGGCCGGAGATGTCGACGCCGAGTTCGAGAGCGGAGGTGGAAGCGAGGCCGAGCAGTCGGCCGGAGTGCAAGTCGCGCTCCAGGGCCCGGCGTTCGTCGGCGAGGTAGCCGCCGCGGTAGGCGGCCACCCGTCCGGCGAGCGGGCGGCCGAGCTGGTCCTGGGTCTGGAGCGCGACGAGCTCGGCGGCACGGCGGGAGCGGACGAAGACCACGGTGCGGGTCTCCCGCTCGACCAGATCGGTCAGCAGGTGCGCGGCCTCGGCGGTCGCGGTACGGCGCACGGGCGCGCCGTGCTCGCCGACGTTCTCGGTCAGCGGCGGCTCCCAGAGGCCGAAGACCATCGGTCCGCGCGGCGAGGCGTCCTCGGTGACGGCCACGGCGGGCAGGCCGGTCAGACGCCGGGCGGTCGCGGCCGGGTCGGCGGTGGTCGCGGAGGCCAGCAGGAAGGCGGGTGACGAACCGTAACGGGCGCAGACGCGGCGCAGCCGTCGCAGCACCTGGGCGACGTGCGAGCCGAACACGCCCCGGTAGCTGTGGCACTCGTCGACGACCACGTAGCGCAGTGCCTTCAGGAAGGAGGACCAACGGGCGTGGCCGGGCAGGATGCCCCGGTGCAGCATGTCCGGGTTGGTGAGCACGTAGGAGGCGTACTGGCGGACCCACTCGCGCTCCTCGGGCGGGGTGTCCCCGTCGTACAGGGCGGCGCGGACCCGCGGCGGGGCGAGTTCGGCGGCCCGACGGCGCTGGTCGGCGGCGAGTGCCTTGGTCGGGGCCAGGTAGAGCGCGGTGGCGCCGCGGCCGTTGCGGGCCTCGGTGCCGTCCAGCAGATCGCTGAGCACCGGGGCCAGGTAACCCAGCGACTTGCCCGAGGCGGTGCCTGTGGCGATCACCACAGTCTGGCCGCTTTTGGCCAGGTTCATCGCTTCTGCCTGGTGCGCCCACGGCTGTTCCACACCGGCGCTGAGCGCCGCGGCCACGACCTCGGGCCGGATCGAGTCGGGCCACGGTGAATAACGTGCAGGTCGGGCGGGAAGGTGCTCCGTATGGGTGAGCCGGTCGGACCGCCCCCGGCTGGTGGCCAGGGTCGTGAGCAGTGCCTCGGGCGGGCTGTGTCGGGGCGGCATGGGGACCCAGTGTGTCACCGGCGTGACGGAGAATCGTCGTAAGCCATCGTGCGGGCATGGTCGCAGGTGGTTGAATGTGGCGGTGACGGCCGTATGGCCGTGGGTCGCAGCGCTGAGGCTTGCCACGCGTTGGCTGGGCGCGCCCGGGCTCGCGACCATGCGGTGGCGGCCGTCCGGCCGAGGATCGCACATGACGTAGCAAGGCAAGGTGCTGGAGGTTCCGTGGACCTGTCCCTGTCGACCCGTTCAGTCGGCGATCGTACGGTCGTCGAGGTTGGCGGCGAGATCGATGTGTACACCGCCCCGAAGCTGCGGGAGCAGCTGGTCGAGCTCGTCAACGACGGCAAGTACCACCTCGTCGTCGACATGGAAGGCGTTGACTTCCTCGACTCGACCGGCCTCGGTGTGCTGGTGGGCGGTCTGAAGCGGGTGCGCGCTCACGAGGGCTCGCTGCGCCTCGTCTGCAACCAGGAGCGCATCCTGAAGATCTTCCGCATCACCGGCCTGACCAAGGTCTTCCCGATTCACACTTCGGTGGACGACGCGGTCGCCGCGACCGACTGACGCGGCCGGGCCGGCCCGCGCGGTCGGCCCTGCCCGTTCCTCGCGTTCCGGGTGCCCGGGCCCGTGTGGCCCGGTGCTTCCCCGGGCGCATCAGGGCCGGTTCCGCCGGCCCGCAGGGGCCGGATCTCCGGCCCCGGTCGGAGCACCCCGAGGGGGAGAGATGGCAACCGTCGAACTTCGATTCAGCGCGCTTCCCGAGCACGTGCGGACGGCCCGGTTGGTCGCCGCGGCCGTCGCCAGACGGGCCGGGGTCGACGAGTCGGTGCTCGACGAGGTACGGCTCGCGGTCGGCGAGGCGTGCTCCCGTGCGGTCGGACTGCACCAGCGCGGTGGCATCGGCGGCACGGTCCGGGTCGCGCTGACCGACCAGGAGAAGCGTTTCCTCATCGAGGTCGAGGACGAGGCCGGCCCTGCCGCCGTCCCGGCCTCAGGCGCCGCCGAGGGCGGCGAGCCGGACGAGGACACCCTGGGCCTCGCCGTGATCACCGGCCTGGTCGAGGACCTGGAGGTCACCAACGGCGCCGACGGTGGCCTGATCCGGATGAGTTGGCCGGTTTCGGTCGCCTCCGTCGCGGTCTGAGAGGCCGCTTCCACTTCCACGCACGATCGGGGGCAGGGAGTCCTGCCCCCGATCGTGCATGGGCGCATTGTTGATGCCGGCTTGTCGGCCCAGGCCCTTCGCCGCTTCCGGCGCGAGCGGTCCGACTGCCGAACAGGGCTGATTGCCGGCCGGACCGCCCGCCGATCGACCCCTCGTCGTCACAGGCGGGCGGGCACGCGGCTCCGCATCCTGCGGCCGGTCGGCCGGCCCACGGCCCGGCTATGGCCAAGCCGTAGCGCGCTGCGGCAGCGCGCTGCCGCAGCGCCGAGCCGGGCCGCCGGGCCGCCGAGCCGGGGCGGGGCGGCAGTGACGCAGCACGGCGGCGGGACGGCCGGCGGGTCAGCTGTGAGGGGGCGGACGGCGGAGGCGGGAAGCGGGGAACGGGCACCGGCCGTGTAGGTTCGACGACCGATGACGACCGAAACCGAAAGGCCTCTCCCGGTGAACAAGCGACTGCTGGCCGTACCCGCCCTCGGCGTGCTGCTCGCGTTCGGTGCCGTCGGCTGCGGCGGCGACGACAACAGCAAGCAGCTGGAGTCCTGGGCGTCGACCGTCTGCGGCGCGGCCAAGGACCCGATCGCCCAGGCGCAGACCGCGCTCGCCGACACCGGCCAGGTGAAGACCGGCGAGGCTCCTGCCGACCTCCAGAAGCGGCTCTCCACGGACATCGGGCGGCTGGCCAAGACCAACCAGGACATAGCCTCCGCCATCGACGGGGCCGGGGCGCCCAAGGTGAAGGACGGCGCGACCCTCCAGAAGGACACCGTCGACGAGCTGAAGAAGGCGGCCGACGGCTACGTGGAGGTCCAGAAGAAGCTGGACGCGCTGCCCAACAACGATCAGGCGAAGTTCGCCGACGGGCTGCGCAGCGTCGCCGACCAGGTGCAGCAGCTGGCCTCGCTCTCCACCCAGGCGCAGAGCAAGCTCCAGCACGGTGACCTCGGCGCGGCGATGGCCAAGCAGGAGGGCTGCAAGCCGTCCCCGACCACCGCCCCGACCACGGCCCCGACCGGTGGCGCGACCAGCGCCCCGGCTGCCGGCGCCACCGACACCCCGGGCGCCCCGGCCTCCACACCCGCGCCCGGCGCGACCGACGGCGCGACCACCGCGCCGGCCGCCCCGCCCGCCACTCCGGAGAGCCCCGCGCCCAGCACGAGCTGAGCCGGGCGGAACGCACGAATCCGGGCGGACCGCGCGCGATCCCCGTGAGCCCGTCCCAGACGCCGCCGCCGGCCAAGACCGGTGGCGGCGCCTGGGCCGGGCCGCGCGTTGTCCGGGAAGGCCTGCCTCGGCCGGGAAGGCCCGTGAGGTACCCCGACAAGCCCTCGTCGAAGCCCTCGTCGAAGCCGTCGCCGAATGACTCGGCGCCCGCGCCCGGACGGCGCGTGGAGGCGTCCGGGGGCGCGCGGGGTGGTGAAGGCTTCCGTCCGGTGAGTGCGGGGCGCAGCGGCGGCCGGGGGCCGGTCGGCGGGGGACAATGGCGGGGTGATCAGTAGCCCCGTTCTCGACCCGACCCGCCTCGCCAAGTTCCGTGAGGCGCTGCTCGCCGCCTCGTTCACCGCCGACGGGTGCCTGGACCTGCTCGGGCCCACCGGCTATTCGGCGCTGGCCCGCAGCGAGGCGGTCCCGGCCCTGCGGGCGACCCGCGGTGGCAGCCCGCTGGAGACGCTGGTGCGGCTGTTCCTGCTCCAGCAGCCGGTCCCGTACCGGGCGGCCGCCGCCGCGCTGCCGGTGGAGGACTGCCTGGCGGACGGCTGGCTGCGTTCCGACGGCGATCTGGTGCGCGCCACCGTCGACGTCCGGCCGTACGCCAACGAGGTGGCCGGGATGCCCAGTTCGGATGCCTGGGTGGTCTCCGACCTGGGCTGCGCGGTGGGTGGCGCGGGTGGCATCGGCTCGGGCGAGACCGCGCACGGGGTGGCCCGCAAGGACCTGGTGCTGGGCGTCGGCGGTGCCTCCACCACGCTGGCCAACATCACCGTGCGCCGTCCCGTCCGGGCCGCGCTGGACCTCGGTTCGGGCTCCGGAGTGCAGGCGCTGCACGCGGCTCGGCACGCCGGGTCCGTCACCGCCACCGACCTCAACCCGCGCGCGCTGCGTTTCAGCGAGCTGACGGTGGCGCTGTCCGGTTTCGACAACGTCGAGGCGTCCGCCGGAAGTCTCTTCGAGCCGGTCGGGGAGCGGAAGTTCGACCTGATCGTCTCCAACCCGCCGTTCGTCATCTCGCCGACCGGCCGCTTCACCTACCGCGACGGCGGCATGGCCGGTGACGACCTGTGCCGCAGCCTGGTCCGTTCGGCCGCCGACCACCTGGAGCCCGGCGGCTACTGCCAGTTGCTCGCCAACTGGCAGCACGTCAGGGGCGAGGACTGGCACGAGCGGCTGGCCGGCTGGGTCGCGGGCACCGGGCTGGACGCCTGGATCGTCCAGCGCGAGGTCCAGGACGTGGCCCAGTACGCGGAGTTGTGGCTGCGCGACGGCGGTGACCACCGCGGCCCCGGCGGCGACTACCAGGCCCGGTACGGCGAGTGGCTGGACGCCTTCGAGACGGGCCGGGTCGAGGGCATCGGCATGGGCTGGATCACCCTGCGGGCGAGTGGCGCCGAGCATCCGACCGTCCGGGTGGAGGAGTGGCCGCACCCGGTGGAGCAGCCGCTCGGCCCGCACATCGAGGCCTGGTTCGACCGGCAGGACTTCCTGCGTTCGAACGACGACGCGGGCCTGCTCGCGGCCCGTTACGTGCTGGCCGACGAGGTGGTCCAGGAGCAGCTCGGCGCGCCGGGGGCGGAGGACCCGGAGCACGTGGTCCTGCGCCACAACCGCGGCATGCGGCGGGCCACCAAGGTGGACACGGTGGGCGCGGGCTTCGTCGGGGTCTGCGACGGGACGCTGTCGGCGGGCGAGATCGTGGACGCCATCGCCCAACTGCTCGGCGAGGACCGGGTGGTCCTGCGGGACCGGGTGCCGGAGTCGCTGCGGCTGCTGACCGAGCAGGGGTTCATCGACCCGGTCCGCTGAGAGCCGGTCCGCTGAGAGTCGGCCTGCCGAGAACCGGCCAACCGAAGGCCGGCCAACCGAAGGCCGGCCAACCGAGAACCGGCCAGCCGAAAGCCGGCCGACCGCGAACCAGGCCGGCCCCGGCGGCCCCGGTTCATCCGCCCGTACCCTCTGATTCGTCCCACCGCCGCCGGGCGGCCGCCTCCCGTTGGCCCTCCGCTGTGAAGCTCTGTCCACAGGCTGTGGACAGAGCTGAGGAGTCGGGGGCCAGGGGTGGACACGACGACGGCGATGGTGGGCGGGCTGGTGCTCGCCCTCTTCGGTGGCGTGCTGCTGCTCTGGTGCGCCGCCGAAGTGCGCCTGCGCCTGCGAGTGCGCCGCCGGGGACTGTCGGCGGTGGCCACCGTCATCGCCGAGGACGACGTGCACGGTCGGCTGGACAGCGCGCCGCTGCTCTCCTTCTCCGTGCCGCCCGCGGTGGGCGGCAC
Source organism: Kitasatospora sp. NPDC036993 (assembly GCF_055607525.1). NCBI lineage: Bacteria > Bacillati > Actinomycetota > Actinomycetes > Kitasatosporales > Streptomycetaceae > Kitasatospora > Kitasatospora sp. NPDC036993. The sequence continues at coordinate 41,094 of NZ_JBVJRP010000004.1, forward strand.
CGGCGCGTGCGGGATCGCGGGCCTCGTGGTCGCCCGCCCGCGCGGACACACCCCGCTGCGCCGTCCGGATCGTTTCGCGCCCGGCGCCTCGGTGCGGATCTGTTACGACCCCCAGCGCCCGAGCCGGGTGGTGCTGGCGGCCGGGGAGATCAGCCGGGCGGCCCTCGTCGACCTGCTGTGGAGCGTCCTGGGCGCCGGCTGTCTGGCGGCGGGCGCCGGCCTCCTGGCCGCGGCCGGCGGCTGAGCCCCACGACCCACGGCGACGTGCCGTCGGCGGAAATCGCGCCATCCTGTGCCCGCCCGTCGATTTTCCGTTGACAGATCTCGAAATCCGTCATTCCATCCTCCGGAACCTGTCGAAGGCCCCCCTCCGCGGGGCACGAACCTCCGTCATCGGGTTACCGTTCGAGTGGCGTCGGTGAGCCCGGCAAGTGAAAAAGCGGGATCCGTCCGTTTGACAAGGGTGGCCGGGGTACGGTCACACTCCGCTGGTGGGGGTGTCGTGCCGCGACAGCCCTGGGACGGTGGAGGGGTCGGGCGGAGCGCAGCCCGTGCTGCCGGCGCCGACCAGCCACATAAGGACCGGGAGAGAAGAGCGAAGGTGTCCCCGAGCAGCGAGACCGCGCACGGACAGCGACTCGTCATTGTCGAGTCGCCGGCCAAGGCGAAGACGATCAAGGGCTACCTGGGCCCCGGCTACATCGTCGAGGCGAGCGTCGGGCACATCCGCGACCTGCCCAGCACCGCGGCCGAGGTGCCGGAGAAGTACACGGGCGAGGTGCGCCGTCTCGGGGTCGACGTCGACCACGACTTCGCGCCCATCTACGTGGTCAACGCGGACAAGAAGTCTCAGGTCAGCAAGCTGAAGTCGCTGCTCGCGGAGTCCGACGAGCTCTTCCTCGCCACCGATGAGGACCGCGAGGGCGAGGCCATCGCGTGGCACCTCCAGCAGGTGCTCAAGCCCAAGGTGCCGGTGCACCGGATGGTGTTCCACGAGATCACCAAGTCGGCGATCCAGGAGGCCGTGGCCAACCCGCGCGAGCTCAACCAGCGCCTGGTCGACGCCCAGGAGACCCGCCGGATCCTCGACCGCCTCTACGGCTTCGAGGTCTCGCCGGTGCTGTGGAAGAAGGTCATGCCGAAGCTGTCGGCGGGCCGTGTGCAGTCCGTCGCCACCCGCCTGGTGGTCGAGCGCGAGCGCGAGCGGATGGCCTTCCGCACCGCCTCGTACTGGGACCTGGTCGGTACCTTCGGCACCGGCAGGACCGCGGCCGACGCCGCCAGCCCGGAGACCTTCGGCGCCCGGCTGTTCTCCGTCGACGGCAAGCGGATCGCCAGCGGCCGTGACTTCGGCTCCGACGGCCGCCTGAAGGCGGGCAGCGCCAACACCCTGCACCTGGACGAGCAGGCGGTCCGTCAGCTGGCCGCCGCCCTGGAGCAGACGGCGTTCGGCGTCCGCAGCGTCGAGTCCAAGCCCTACCGCCGCTCGCCGTACGCGCCGTTCCGCACCACCACGCTCCAGCAGGAGGCCAGCCGCAAGCTGGGCTTCGGCGCCAAGCGGACCATGCAGGTGGCTCAGAAGCTGTACGAGAACGGCTTCATCACCTATATGCGTACCGACTCCACCACCCTGTCGGACACCGCGATCACCGCCGCCCGGGCCCAGGTCACCCAGCTGTACGGCGCCGACTACCTGCCGGCCGCCCCGCGCACCTACGCGAGCAAGGTCAAGAACGCGCAGGAGGCGCACGAGGCCGTCCGCCCGTCCGGCGACCGCTTCCGCACCCCCGCCGAGACCGGTCTGACCGGCGACGACTTCAAGCTGTACGAGCTGATCTGGATGCGCACCGTCGCCTCCCAGATGAAGGACGCGGTCGGCCAGTCCGTCACCGTCAAGGTCGGCGGCGCCTCCGCCGACGGCCGGGACGTGGAGTTCTCGGCCTCCGGCAAGATCATCACCTTCCACGGCTTCCTCAAGGCCTACGTCGAGGGCGCCGACGACCCGAACGCGGAGCTCGACGACCGCGAGCGCCGGCTGCCGCAGGTCGCCCAGGGCGACCCGCTGGCCGCCGAGCGGATCACCCCGGAGGGCCACGCCACCAAGCCGCCGGCCCGCTACACCGAGGCCTCGCTGGTCAAGGAGCTGGAGGACCGGGAGATCGGCCGCCCCTCCACCTACGCGTCGATCATCGACACGATCATCCAGCGCCGCTACGTCTTCAAGAAGGGGACGGCGCTCGTCCCGTCCTTCCTCTCCTTCGCCGTGGTCAACCTGCTGGAGAAGCACTTCGGCCGGCTGGTCGACTACGACTTCACCGCCAAGATGGAGGACGACCTCGACCGGATCGCCGCCGGTGAGGCGAAGTCCGTGCCGTGGCTGAAGCGCTTCTACTTCGGCGAGGGCGAGGGCCACGTCGCGGGCGGCGCCGCCGAGGCCGGCAACGGCGACGGCGACCACCTGGGCGGTCTGAAGGAACTGGTCACCGACCTCGGCGCGATCGACGCCCGGGAGATCAGCTCGTTCAAGGTCAGCGACGACATCACCCTGCGGGTCGGCCGCTACGGCCCGTACGTCGAGCGCGCCTCGACCGTCGAGGGCGAGCCCGGCCAGCGTGCCGACATCCCGGACGAGCTGCCGCCGGACGAGCTGACCGTCGAGCTGGCGGAGGAGCTGCTGGCCAAGCCCAGCGGTGACTTCGAACTCGGCCCCGACCCGGTCAGCGGCAACATGCTGGTCGCCAAGGACGGCCGCTACGGCCCGTACGTGACCGAGATCCTGCCCGAGGGCACGCCGAAGACCGGCAAGAACGCGGTCAAGCCGCGTACCGCCTCGCTGTTCAAGACCATGTCGCTGGACACCGTCACGCTGGAGGACGCGCTGCGGCTGCTCTCGCTGCCGCGGGTGGTCGGCGCCGACGCCGAGGGCGCGGAGATCACCGCGCAGAACGGCCGCTACGGCCCGTACCTCAAGCGGGGCACCGACTCCCGTTCGCTCACCAGCGAGGACCAGCTCTTCACGATCACCCTCGACGAGGCGCTGGCGATCTACGCCCAGCCCAAGCAGCGCGGCCGGGCCGCCGCCGCCCCGCCGCTCAAGGAGCTGGGCAACGACCCGGTCAGCGAGCGTCCCGTGGTGGTCAAGGACGGCCGCTTCGGCCCGTACGTGACGGACGGCGAGACCAACGCCACACTGCGCAAGGACGACGAGGTCGAGACGATCACGCCGGAGCGCGGCTACGAGCTGCTCGCCGAGAAGCGGGCGCGTGGACCGGTGAAGAAGGTGGCGAAGAAGGCCCCGGCGAAGAAGGCCGCGGCCAAGAAGACCACCACCACCAAGACCGCGGCGACCAAGACCGCGGCCGCGAAGAAGACCGCGGCCAAGAAGACCACCACCAAGACGGCGGCGGCCAAGAAGACGGCGGCCAAGAAGACCGCCGCGAGCAAGACGACGGCGCCCGACGAGGGCTGATCCCCGGTCATCGCCGACGGGCCCGCGTCCCCGATCCCGGGGGCGCGGGCCCGAAGTCCGTCGGGGGTGTGCGGGGAACGTCACAACCCGGTGATGAGCGCGATCCGGAAGCCCGTTCGCCTCAATCCGGCCAACCCCAGCCCGCTACGCTGACCGTATGACGAGCGAGGAGCAGCCCACCCCCAGCGCCGCCCCGGCCGCCAGAGCCCGGGCGTCCGACCTGCCCGAGGTCTCGCCCGCCGGCACGCCGGCGGACCGGGCCAGGGCGCTGCTGCGGACACGCCCCTACCGGCGCCTGTGGACCACCCAGCTGATCGGCGGCACCGCCGACCGGCTCGGCCTGCTGGTGCTGCTCGCGCTCACCGTGATCGCCGCCGCGCAGGACGACCGGTTCGGCAGCCTGCCGCGCAGCCTCGCCTTCGCCCTCGCCGCGGTCCTCGCCGTCCGGGTGCTGGCCACCGGGCTGGTCGGGGTCGCGCTGCTCGGCCCGGTGCACCAACTGGTCGCCGGCCGGCTGGACCGGCGCTGGACGCTGTTCGGGGCCGACGTGCTGCGCGCCCTGCTGATCGGCCTCGCGCCCTGGTGGAGCGTCTGGCTGGGTTCCGCGGCGAAGCCCTCGGGGGCCGCCACCTACGCCCTGCTCGCCACCGTGTTCGTGACCGGCGCCGCCGAACGGGTCTGGGAGATCACCAAGACGGCCGCCGTTCCCGGCCTGCTGCCGTCGGCCGATCCGTACCTGCCGACCGCCGAGCAGCGTCCCGCCGCCGCCAACCTGGAGAGCGTCCGGGGCATCGACCGCTTCACCGGCTGGGTGACCGTGCCGCTCGGCGCCGTCGGCCTGGTGGTCCTCACCCTGCTCAACAACATCGGCGCGGCGCTCGGCTCCGACTGGCTGCGCTCTCACCAGCTCACCTTCGCGGCGCTCGGCGCGGCCGGGCTGTTCGCCGCCTCGGCGGTCCGCGGCTACTTCCAGCAGCTGCCCGGCGGGCCGGTGAAGGTCGCCCCGGTCTCGCCGCTCCAGGGCCTGCGCGCCCCGACCGACGCCGCCCCCGGCCCCGCGCTGAGCAAGGGCCGTACGGGCAGCGCCCCGTACTTCACCTTCGCCGTCGCGGCCGGCTACGCCGCGATGGCGGGCGTCGCCGCGCTCGCGCTGCTCACCGCCGCCGAGCACCGCGCCGGGCCGATCGGCTTCGGCCTGCTGGTGCTCGCCGCCGCCGGGGCGCCCGCCCTGGGCGCCAGGCTCACCAGGGCCACGCTGCCCTCGCTGTCCCGCCGCCGGCTGCTCGCGCTGGCGCTGCTCACCCAGGGCGTCGCGCTGATCCTGGCCGGGCTGGTGCTGGACTTCGTGCTGGTCCTGCTGCTCACCGTGCTGGCCGCGCTGGCCGCCGGGATCGTGGTCTCGGCCGGGCGTACCCTGCTCGCCCAGGAGGTCGAGGAGGCCCGGCTGCCGAAGGTCACCGAGCACCTGTTCGCGGTGCTGCGGGTCGTGGTCGCCGCCGCGCTGGTCGCCGTCCCGCTGATCGCCGCCGGGTACGGGGACGTCGAGTACGGCACCGTCGAGCCCGGTTCCTTCACGTTCATCCACGGCGGTGCGGCCCTGGCCGTGGCCACCGCAGGACTGCTCACGCTGGTGCTCGCCGCCGTCGTGCTGCTGCGCACCGACGACCGGCGCGGCACCTCGCCGTTCGTCCGGGACCTGGTCGACGCGGTGCGCGGCCCGGGCGGCCCGGTGCCGCACCGCGGCACGGGCACCGGCTTCTTCATCGCCCTGGAGGGCGGCGACGGCGCCGGCAAGTCCACCCAGGCCCAGGCGCTCGCCGAGTGGATCCGCGGCAAGGGGCACGAGGTGGTGCTCACCCGCGAGCCCGGCGGCAGCCCGGTCGGCCAGCGGCTGCGCGGCCTGGTCCTGGACGTCGGCAACACCGGCCTGTCGCACCGGGCCGAGGCACTGATCTACGCCGCCGACCGTGCCGAGCACGTCGAGAACGTCATCCGTCCCGCCCTCGCCCGCGGCGCCGTGGTGATCACCGACCGGTACATGGACTCCTCCGTCGCCTACCAGGGCGCCGGGCGCGACCTGGCCGCGACCGAGGTCGCCCGGATCTCCCGCTGGGCCACCGGCGGACTGCTGCCCGACCTGACCGTCGTCCTGGACGTCGACCCGACCAGGGCCCGGGAGCGCTTCACCGAGGCGCTGGACCGGCTGGAGTCCGAGCCGACCGAGTTCCACCAGCGGGTCCGGGCGGGCTTCCTCGCCCTCGCCGCCGCGGACCCGGAGCGCTACCTGGTCGTGGACGGCAGCCAGGCCCCCGGCTTCGTCACCACCGCCATCCGGCACCGGCTCGACCGCGAGCTGCCGCTCTCCGAGCAGGAGCGGGCCGCCCGCGCCGAGCAGGAGCGGCTGGCCAGGGAGGAGGCCGAGCGCCGCGCCGCCGAAGCGGCCCGCAAGAAGGCCGAGGAGGAGGCCGCCGAGCGCAAGCGGCAGGAGGTGCTCGCGCAGCTGCGGGCCGAGCAGGCGGAGAAGGAGCGGCTGGCCGAGGAGGAGGCCGAGCGGGCCGCCGCCGAGGCCCGGCGCAAGGCCGAGGAGGAGGCGCGCCGCCGGGCGGAGGAGGAGGCCAGGCGCCGCGCCGAGGAAGAGGCCAAGCTCCGCGCGGCGGAGGAGTCCAGGCTGGCGGCGGAGGCCGCGGATCGCAAGCGGATCGCGGCGGAGGCGGCCGCCCAGGCGGAGCTCCAGCGGCAGCGTGAGCTGGCCCGCGAGGAGCAGCGCCGCCGGGCGGAGGAGGCTCTCCAGCGGGCCGAGGAGGCGCGGCTGGCGCAGGCCGCCGCGCTCGCGGCCGCGGCTGCCGCCGCGGAGACGGCGGAGGGCCGGGCCGAGGGGCGGCCGGGGCCGGATTCGGATTCCGGCTCGGGCTCGGGTGCCAGGGCGGCTGCGGGAGATGCCGTGACCACGGAGCTGCGGGCGATCCGGGATGTTCCGGAGGACGCTTCGCAGGATTCCTCGCGGGGTTCCTCGCAGGGGGCGCCGCAGGGCTCGGCGCAGGCCGCGTCGGGCGGGCTCGGGGACGAGGCGACGCGCGAGCTGTCGCCGCGGGACCGGCAGGCCGCGGTCCGGGCGGCGGAGGCCGTCGAGGCGCGCAAGGCCGCCGAGGCGCGCCGGGCCGCGGGCGGGGCGTTCGGTGGGGCGTCCGGTGGGGTGTCCGCTGGGGTGGACGAGACCGCCAAGCTGCCTGTGGTGCCGGCTTCGGCGGTGGACGAGACGGCCGTGCTGCCGAGGATTCCGGCGGAGGCCGACCGGACCGAGGTGCTGCCGCGGATCGAGCCGGGTCGTTCCGAGGGACGCCCCGAGGGCCGTTCCGAGGGCCGTCCCGGTGGTCGGCCGGCCCAGGGGCCGCGGCGGACGGAGCCGGTGGACGGCACTCGCGAGCTGCCGGTGGTCGGCGCGGAGCCGGCTGCCGCCCCGCAGCCGAAGCCGCAGTCGGGCGCCGAGCGGCCGAGGCCGGACTGGGCCGAGGAGACGCCGCTGGACGACCTGCCGAGCCTCACCGACACCCTGCTCGGCTCGCACGACGAGTGGTCGCGCTGGGAGCGTGGCGGCCCGGGCCAGGAGGGCCCGTACGCCGGCCCGCAGCCCGGTGCGGAGCGGCCCGAGGGCCGTGACGGGGGAGACCAGGGCAAGGACGACGGCAAGGGCAAGGGCCGTCGCTGGGGCCGTAGGGGCTGAGCCGCAGGGGCTGATCGGACACGTGTGCGCGGCGCCGTCGGGGCAGGTCCCCGGCGGCGCCGCGGCGTTCCGTCGGGCGGTGGTCGGGCGGTGGTCGGGCGGTGGTCGGGCGGTGGTCGGGGGAGCAGTCGGGCAGCGGGCCGCCACCCGCGGGGCCGGCCTTCCCGTCCGCCGTGACCCGGACGGAGCAGTGGGTGTCGGACCGGAGACGTATGCTCGACGGCGGGGAAGAGGCGCCATGGCGCTGCCGTACGGAGCTTGGGAGCAGCAGTGGCCGTCTGGGACGACCTGGTGGGCCAGGAGCGGGTGGTCGAGCAGCTGACCGCCGCCGCCCGGGCGGCCGGGGCGACGGTCGAGGCCGGTCGCGGAGCCGCTCCGGTCGAGGGCGTGAACGCCTCCCTGATGACGCACGCCTGGCTGTTCACCGGACCGCCCGGCGCCGGGCAGGTCACCGCCGCGCGCTCCTTCGCCGCCGCCCTCCAGTGCACCAGCCCCGACCTCGCGCTCGGCGGCACGCCCGGCTGCGGGTTCTGCGACGGCTGCCACACCGTGCTGGCCGGCAGCCACGCCGACGTGAAGTACGTCCGCACCGACGGCCTCTCCATCGGCGTCGGCGACATGCGCGCCCTGGTGCTGCGCGCCTCCAGCTACCCGACCGGCGGCCGCTGGTCGGTGATCCTGGTGGACGCCGCCCACCGGCTCACCGAGGCCGCGGCGAACGCGCTGCTCAAGGGCGTGGAGGAGCCCTCCCCGCGCACCGTCTGGCTGCTCTGCGCCCCCTCCGTCCAGGACGTGCTGCCGACCATCCGCTCGCGCTGCCGCCTGCTGGTGCTGCGGACTCCCGCGGCCGAGGCGGTCGCCGACAACCTGGTCCGCCGCGACGGCGTCGACCCGGAGACCGCCAGGCTCGCCGCGCTCGCCGGGCAGGGCGACATCGAGCGCTCGCGCCGCCTAGCCGTCGACGAGCAGGCCAGGACGCGCCGGACCGACGTGCTGCGCATCCCGCTGGAGGTCGGCGACATCGGCGGCTGCCTGAGCGCCGCCCAGCGCCTGGTCGACACCGCCAAGGCCGATGCCGAGGCCCTCGCCGAGACCCAGGACGCCAAGGAGACGGACGACCTCAAGGCCGTCTACGGCGCCGCCGAGGGGACCAAGGCGCCGCGCGGCATGGCCGGGGCGGTCAAGGAACTGGAGAAGCGGCAGAAGAGCCGCGCCACCCGCACCCGCCGGGAGACCCTCGGCATCGCCCTGCTCGACCTGCTCGGCTTCTACCGGGACGTGCTGGCGATCCAGCTCGGCTCCACCGGCGCGCTCGCCAACGAGGACCAGCGGCAGGCGCTGAACCGGGTGGCCCAGGCAGGGCCGGCGGAGGGCACGCTGCGCCGGATCGAGGCGGTACTGGCCTGCCGCCGGGCGCTGGACCGCAACGTGGACCCGCTGCTCGCGGTCGAGGCGATGACGGTGGCACTGCGCGCGGGCTGAGCGGCTGAGCTGAGCGGCTGGGCCGAGGGGGTGGGCCGAGCCCGTTGAGCGTGCGGGCCGAGCGCGTCGAGCGCGCAGGCTTGGAGACTGCTCCACCGGGCGCCGCCCGTAGGCCTCCCGGAGTCCGGGCCGTCCCACCTTCGAGTGAACGAGCGACACTCGCCGGGCACACCGTCGTGTGACCGTCCGCCGGTTGTGCACGCTGGGGCCGACCGCGCCCGCCGCCGGGGCGGTCGCCTCCCGCACGCGCCGGTCCAGGTTCGGCGCGGCCCCCTCCAGAGGTGGTGCGTCCCGTGGTTCGTTCGCTCCTCGTCATCCCCCTGCTGGCCGCCGCCCTCGGCGGGATCTGGCTGGCCAGGGGAGCCCGACAGCGCTGGCACGACCTGCGCGCCGCCGAGACCTACGAGCTGGCCGGCGACCGCTGGCCGATGCTGCTGCGGGCGGCCGGGGCGATGGTCTGCGGGGTGTGCGTCACCGCCCTGACGGTGCTCACCGCGCTCGGTGCCTTCGGTGGCCTCGGTAGGAGCGGCCAGGAGCCGGACCGGGCGGAGACCGTCGTGGACTCGGCGGGTACGGGGGCGGAGGCGGACGCCGGTTCGGGTACCGGGAGCGGCTCGGGGACGGCGGGCCGGCAGCAGCAGGCGGCGCCGCCCGCGGCCGCCGAGCCGCCGGCCGCCGCGGCTCCCGCTGCTGCGGCGGCTCCCGCCGTGGTCAGCCGCTTCGACAGCGTCGGCCACCCGGGCGGCGGCGAGCTGCTGCAGTCCGCCGTGTTCGGCCCCGACGGTCACCCCCGCAACGTCCGGGTCTGGCTCCCGCCGCAGTACGCCAAGGAGCCGAACGCCCGCTTCCCGGTCGTCGTGATGCAGGCGGCCGCGCCCCAGAAGACCGCCGACGCCGAGGTACCGGACGTCTTCGAGGGCATCGGCTCGGCCCTCCAGACCGGCAAGGCCCGCCCGTTCATCCTGGTCGCCCCCGAGGCGCCGAACGGCACCGGGCACCCCTGCGAGCTGGTCGCCGCCGCCCCGGCCGCCGTCGCCGACGACGCGACGCTGCGCACCACCATCGCGGCCTCCTTCCGCACCCTGCCGCCGGGCCCGGCCTCCTGGGGCACCCTCGGCGTCGAGGGCGGCGCGCCCTGCGCGGCCGCCGCCGGGCTGGCCAGGCCCGACCTGTACGGCGCGGCCGCGGCGGTCTCCGGCTGGTACGACGCCACCGCGCTCACCCAGACCGGCGCCGAGGCCCCGGCGGGCAGCTCGGCCAAGCTGCTGCTGGCCGCCGCCAGGTCCGACTCCGCGGGGCTGGACGCCGCCCGCAAGCTCCAGTCCGCCCTGAAGGCCGGCCCGGGGGCGGCGGCCAAGGCCGAGGTGCGGATCTCGGACAACGTGCAGGACTTCACCCCCGACCGGGAGCGGCTGCGGCTGGTCCGGCAGGCCGCGCAGTTCCTGGCCGAGGCGCTGGCCAGGGCGTCCTGAGCGCGGGTCCGGCGGCGCTAGGCTGCCCGGTACCCGGGGCGGGTACCGGGCAGCGGCGTTTCCTCCGGCGTGCTCGTCCGAGCCTGCTCGTCCGGTCGTGCGCGTCCGGCCTGGCTCGGAAGCGTGTCTCCCGGTGTGTTCCACGTGCTGGTCGATTGCGGAGAGGTGGCGGATGAGGGCCTTCGGGCGGGCACAGGCACTGGCTGCGGCGCTGGTCGTCCTCGGTCTGGCGGCGGGCGGATGCAGCACGGACCCGTCCGGGCCTCCGGCGGCCTCCGCCACGGACCCGGCCAGCTCCGGCAGGCCCTCGGCCCCGGCTGCCGGAGGGACCCCGTCGGCCGGATCCGCCCCGACGTCCGGGGCGACCCCGCTGGAGCCTCTGCCGGCCGCCGTCCCGGCCCCGCTCGCGCCGTACTACGCGCAGGGGCTGGCCTGGCAGCGGTGCGACAGCGGGTTCGAGTGCACGACGTTCCGGGTGCCGCTGGACTACGACCACCCCGGGGACGGCGACCTCACCCTGGCGGCCGCCCGCGCGGTGGCCGAACCGGAGGGCTCGGACGCCGGTTCCCTGTCCGGTTCCCCGTCCGCCGCCGCCTCACCGGGCGCGAAGCTCGGCTCCCTGCTGCTCAACCCGGGCGGGCCCGGCGGCTCGGCGATCGAGTACCTGGAGGCCGCGGCCCGGACGTACGACCGCGGGGTGCGCGCCCGGTACGACCTGGTCGGCCTCGACCCGCGCGGAGTCGGCCGCAGCAACCCCGTCAGCTGCCTGAGCGGCGACCGGATGGACGCCTACACCACCGTCGACCTGAACCCGGGCGACCAGCACGGGATCGACGCGCTGATCGCCGCCGACCGGGAGTTCGCCGAGGGCTGCCGGCAGCAGGCCGGGGCGGCGCTCGGGCACCTCAGCACCGTCGAGGCCGCCCGGGACATGGACGTGCTGCGCGCCCTGCTCGGCGACGAGAAGCTGAACTTCGTCGGCAAGTCCTACGGCACCTTCCTCGGCGCCACCTACGCCGGGCTCTTCCCGAGCCGGGCCGGACGGCTGGTGCTGGACGGCGCGATGGATCCGGCGCTCGACTCCGTCACCGGCAACCGCGCCCAGGCGGGCGGCTTCGAGACCGCCTGGGCCGCCTTCGCCAAGGACTGCGCCAAGCGCGAGGACTGCCCGCTCGGCCGCACCGAGCAGGAGGCCGGCGAGCAGCTCACCGCCCTGCTCGCGGGCGTCCACGCCGGCTCGCTGCCCACCACGGGCAACGGCCGCCGGCTCACCGGGGCCCAGGCGACCACCGGCGTCATCGAGGCCATGTACGCGGACTTCCTCTGGCCCCAGCTGCGCGCCGCGCTCGCCGGCGCCAAGGCCGGCGACGGCACCGGCCTGCTGAAGCTCTCCGACGACTACTACGGGCGCGAGGCCGACGGCTCGTACCCCAACCTGATGTTCGCCAACACCGCGGTGAACTGCCTCGACCTGCCGGCCCCGTTCGGCGGTCCTGAGGACGTCCAGCGGGCGGTGCCGGAGTTCGAACGGGTCTCGCCGCACTTCGGGCGCGACATGGCCTGGATGGCGCTGGCCTGCACCTACTGGCCGGTCCGTGCCACCGGCGCGGCGCACACCATCCGGGCCGCCGGCGCCGCCCCGGTCGTCGTCATCGGCACCACCCGCGACCCGGCCACCCCGTACGCCTGGGCCCAGTCGCTGGCCGGCCAGCTGGAGTCCGGCCGTCTGCTCACCTTCGACGGTGACGGCCACACCGCGTACGGCAGGCACAGCACCTGCGTGGACACCGCGGTGAACCGCTTCCTGCTGACCGGGGAGGCCCCGGAACAGGGCAAGCGCTGCGAGCGGTAGGACCCGGCCGGCGCCGACCGTCCGACAGGTGATTTCTACTTCAACCGATCAGCGGTACGACGTTACGATGAGCGCCCCCTGCCACCCTCCCCCCGCACCGGAGCTCATCGTGCTCGGAGTCAACGACCTGGCGACGTACGTCCTCGGCGCCCTCGTCATCATCCTGCTGCCCGGCCCCAACTCCCTGTACGTGCTGTCCGTCGCGGCCCGCAAGGGCATCCGCACCGGCTACCGGGCCGCGGCCGGCGTCTTCATCGGCGACCTCACCCTGATCAGCCTCACCTCGCTGGGCGCGGCCTCCCTGCTCAAGGCCAACCCGGCCGTCTTCGCCGTGGTCAAGTTCGGCGGCGCCGCCTACCTGCTCTGGATCGGCTACGGCATGCTCCGCGCCGCCCGCCAGCTCTGGCGCGAACGCCGGGCCGTCGCCGACCCCACCGCCGAACCGGCCCCCGAGTCCACCGAGAACCCCTTCCGCCGCGCCCTGGTGATCAGCCTCCTCAACCCGAAGGCCATCCTCTTCCTCCTCTCCTTCTTCACCCAGTTCGTCGACCCCTCCTACGGACAGCCCGCCCTCTCCTTCGCCCTCCTCGGCGGCATCCTCCAGACCTTCAGCTTCCTCTACCTCTCCCTCCTGATCTTCGCGGGCACCACCCTCGCCACCGCCTTCCGCCGCCGCAAGCGCCTCTCCGCCTCCCTCACCAGCGGCGTCGCCGTCCTCTTCGCCGGCTTCGCCGCCAAGCTCGCCGTCTCCTCCGCCTGACCACCGCGGCCCCGGCATCCCGTTACGGATCACCTGCGAACCTGTGTAGACTGGCCCGCGTTGCCGCCACACACGGCAACGGTGCCGCCTTAGCTCAGTTGGCCAGAGCAACGCACTCGTAATGCGTAGGTCGCGGGTTCGAATCCCGCAGGCGGCTCCATGGTGAAACCCCAGGTCGGGCATCCGACCTGGGGTTTTCTCGTTGTGGCGGGCAGGGGGAAGGCGGATCGGGTGCCTGGACGCCATACATCACAATGCGTAGGTCGTCGTTCCCCTCCGAGTCACTGATTCTCGGATGGCATATGTGACTTGTGGTTTCGTCGATTGCGGTGGGGTTGGGCCAGGAATCGTTCCTAGGGGCTGAGTCAAAGATCATCGTTCGGGCAGTCCGGCGAGGCCTACGCCGCTACGCTGATCGCATCGACGAGAGAGGGGGACGGGATGTTGCTCCGTTTCCGTGTCGCGAATGTGCGATCACTACGGGACGAACAGGAGCTGTCCTTCATCCTTTCCGAGGGCGAGTCGGAGATTGCGTCGCGTGAGCTTCGAACCGGCGGTGACCGTTCGGTATCCGTGCTCCCTCTGATCGGAATCTTCGGTGCCAACGCTTCAGGCAAGTCGAACGTGCTGGCTGCCCTGACCGACATGAGGTCGGCCGTTCTCAACTCATACGCTCGTTGGGCTTCGTACGAGGGGATCCCGCGAAGGCCCTTCGCCTTGAAGGCCACGGACGAGAACGAACCCAGCTTCTTCGAAGTCGATGTCGTCATCGACGAGGTGCGCTGGACGTACGGGTTCGAGCTGGGGCCGAAGCGCGTTGAAGCCGAGTGGATCCACAGCTACCCGCGTGGTCATCGCCAGGTGTGGCTCGACCGTGATGCCGCACGGCCCGACGTGTACGAGTGGCCGGGCGGCCGGGTCAAGGACCGCGCGCAGTTGGCGCGGCGTACCCGACCCAATGCCCTTCTCCTGTCCACGGCGGGCACGGACAACCACCCTCAGCTCTCCGCGCTCTTCCACTGGTTCCGCCGGAATCTCTGGATCATCAATCCGGAGGACGAACGGGAGCAACGGGAACAGTTCACGACACGTGCCCTCTCCGGCAACCAGGCCCGCCGGATCAATGAACTGCTGCGGGTCGCCGACCTGGGGATCACCGGAGCGGAGATCGTCCAAGAGGAAAAGGGCGTAACCAGGGTGAGGCTCACCCATCGGTCGACCGACGGTGACGTGGCCTTCGACTGGCGTGACGAGTCGCTCGGCACCCGTTCCTGGTTCGCACTGCTCGGCCCCCTCCTACTGGCGCTCGACGAGGGGGCGGTGTTGCTCGTCGACGAGCTGGACGCCAGCCTGCACCCGCGCTTCGCCGCCGAGGTCGTCCGGCTCTTCCACGACCCCCAGGCCAACCCCAGGGGAGCGCAGCTCGTCTTCACCTCGCACGACCCGTCCGTCCTCACCACTCCGAGTGGTGGCCGCCTGTTGGAACCGGACCAGGTGTGGCTGACCGAGAAGGACGAGGACGGGGCCACCGAGCTGTATCCGCTGACCGCCGCGGCGCCTGGTGAGGACGAGGACCTGATGAGGTCCTACCTGGTCGGTGCGTTCGGGGGGGTTCCCTCACTCCTGGAGGGGCAGATCGCCCGGCGGCTGCTGGCCGTGGGCGAGCAGGAGCGCGAGGAAGGGGCGGGGCGGAGCTGATGGCGCGCACGAAGGGGAACGAATCGCTGGGGCCGGCGAAGCAGCAGCGCGGCCGGCGCCGTCGAGTGGTCCATGTCTTCACCGAGGGGAAGGTCACCGAACCCACCTACATCGAGGCGGTCTCCGGCCTGGTCCTCCTGCACGACCAGGGGGTCGAAGTCCGGATCGCCAACGCGAGTGCCCCGGGCTCCCAGCGCAAGCCGATCAAGCTGGTCGAGGCGGCGGTGCGGCTCATGCGGGACGAAGCCCGCAGTGCGAAGCGCAGTGGAGTGAAGAAGGAGCTGTGGCCGCAGGTCTGGTGCCTGTTCGACCGGGACGATCACGAATCGATCGATACGGCGCTCAAGCAGGCCCGCGAGGGTGATGTCCAGGTCGCTTTTTCGCACCCCTGCTTCGAGGTGTGGCGGCTGCTCCACCACAAGCCGGTGACCGGCACCTTCGGCGGCGTGTGTGGGGATGCGGAAGCCAGGCTGCCGTTCGTCAAGGAGCCCGGGAACATCAAGGTGGTGCTGCCGACGCAGATCGAGGGCGGATTCATCAAGGCCAAGGCTCGGGCCGAGAAGATGAACGGGGAGCACGGCAAGCACGTGCCGTTGACCCAGCGCGACCCGTACACCGACGTGCACGACTTCGTCGAGAAGGGGCTCGGCATCGCGTCGTACTGAGCGGAAGCCCACCGGTTCGGGCGAACGGTTTCCGCTCGTTCGCCCCGTCCCCGTAGGGTTCCTACGTCAGACCGGTCGTAGGGAGTCGTACGTTGGCCAAGCTCACGCTCGCGCAGTTGGAGCGGCATCTGTTCGCCGCCGCGGACATCCTCCGCGGCACGATGGACGCCTCCGAGTACAAGGACTACATCTTCGGTCTGCTTTTCCTGAAGCGTGCCAATGACGAGTTCGAGGCTGCCCGCGACCGGATCAGGGAGCATGTCGCTGAGGAACTCGACCTCACCGGCGAGGCGCTGGACAGCTACATGGACGAGCCTGCCGCGTACAGCGACCGCGACGTGCTGTTCGTGCCGCAGGACGCCCGCTGGGAGCGGATCTCCTCGGCTACCCACAACATCACCGAGGAACGGCTGCGCCCCGCCCTTCAGGCGCTGGAAGGCCAGAACAGCCAGCTCAAGGGTCTGTTCGACCACCTCGACTTCAACCGCATCGGTGGCTCCGGCGCGGCGGCGGGCGCGGCCAAGCTCGCCGACCAGCGGCTGAAGCTGCTGATCGCCCACTTCGGGCGCATCCGGTTGCGGACCGACGACTTCGAGTTCCCCGACCTGATCGGCGCCGCGTACGAGTATCTGATCAAGGAGTTCGCGGATTCGGCCGGCCGGAAGGGCGGCGAGTTCTACACCCCGCGCGCCGTCGTCCGGATGATGGTCGAGCTGCTCCGCCCCCGGCAGGGGATGAGCATCTACGACCCGTGCGTCGGCTCGGGGGGCATGCTCATCCACGCGAAGGAGTACGTGGAGGAGCACGGCGGCGACACCACGGACATGTACTTCGCCGGTCAGGACGCGAACAGCGGCTCCTGGATCATGTCGACGATGAACATGGTGCTGCACGGTGTGCGCCGCTTCGACCTGCACACCGGCGACACCCTTGCCGAGCCGGCGCTCGTGCCGACATCTGATACTGACCGCTTCGACGGCGTCCTCAGCAACCCCCCGTTCTCCATGGACTACGTGCTCAGCGACCTCAGGTTCGGCGCACAGCGCTCGGCCTACGGGGCCACCAGCGAGCGCGGCAAGGCCGACCTGATGTTCCTCCAGCACATGCTCTGGATGACCAAACGGGAGGGGCACGGCGGCATGGTCATCACGGTCATGCCGCACGGTGTGCTGTTCCGCGGGGGTGGAGAACAGGAGATCCGCACCAAGCTCCTCGACGACGACACGATCGAGGCTGTCATCGGCCTCGCCCCGAACCTCTTCTACGGCACGGGCATCCCGGCCTGCATTCTGCTTCTGCGTCCTCCGGGCAAGAAGGACCCCGCACGGGCGAACAAGGTCCTTTTCATCAACGCGGACCGGGAGTACCGCAAGGAGTCGGCGCAGAACGTCCTGCTGCCCGAGCACGCCGAGAAGATCACCTCCACCTTCCACGCGTACGCGGAGGTACCGGGCTTCTCACGACTGGTGAGCCGTGAGGAGCTGCGCGACAACGGGGACAACCTCAACATCCGCCGCTACGTGGACAACACGCCGCCGCCGGAGCCGCAGGACGTGCGGGCGCACCTGGTGGGCGGGGTGCCACGTACGGAGATCGAGGCGAAGAAGGAACTGCTCGACGCCTATGGGGTGGGCCTCGCCGACCTCTTCGCCGAGCGCGATCCGGTGGACCCGGAGTACGTGGACTTCCTGCCGGAGGGACAGCGCCCGGACGCGGCCCGGCTGGCGGCACTGGCCCGCCCGCGCGAGGACGCGCTGCGGGGCATGTTCGAGGAATGGTGGGCAGCGGAGGTCCGGCGGCTGGAGGAGGTGGCCGCGACTCCCGAGCGGCTTGAGGACCTGACCCCCTCGGAGCGCAAGACCGCGCTGATGGCCGTGCGCGGCGAGCTGATCGAGTCGTTCGTGGAACGTCTGGGCCGAGTCGGGCTGTTGGACCGGCACGCGCTCGCCGGCGCCGTCGCCGGTTGGTGGTACGAGGCCAAGTACGACCTCCTCGCGCTCTCTGAGAACGGGTTCGCGGGCGTCCTGGACGGCTGGATCGAGAATGTCGAGACGCTGCTCGCCCCTGAGCAGGATCCGAAGACCCGCAAGCTGCGCAAGCGAACGGCCGCTGAGCGGCGCCAGGCGTACGACCACAAGGTGGTCGCGGCGATCCTTCCGGACTTCCTGAGGGAACTGGCGGCGGCGGACGCACGGAAGGCGGAGCTGGACGCGCGGTGGAAGGAACTGAACTCGGAGCCCGAGTCGCCGGAGGACGGCGAGGGCGGGGACGAGGAGGACGGCGACGGTCCAACGCGGGAGGAAGTCGCGCTGAGCGCCGAGCAGTTGGCGGAACTGGCGTGGGTGAAGAAGGGACGTACGAAGGCGGGCGCTGTGATCAAACGCCTGGAGGCGGAGTTCTGGTTCCCGTGGCCGAGCGACCCGCCCACGCTGGGCGAGGAGCCGCCGAGGCTGTTCCGGGCACGGGAGACGCTGGACCCAGCAGGGGAGAGGCACGTGGTGCTGAACTTGCTGCGGGACGATCTGGTGGCGAAGCTGGACGGGCATGTGGTGCGCCGGCGGCGGGAGCTGGCAGACGCGTACGGAGTGTGGGCCGATAAGTACGTGGTGTCACTGCGGGAGGTTCGGGTCGAGCGGGAGAAGGCAGCGGCGAAGCTGGACGGGTTCCTGGCGGGGCTTGGCTATGCGAACTGACGCCGAGGTTCAGTGGGTCCCGGTGCGTGAAGTCGGCGAAGTCCGGATGGGTAAGCAGCTTTCACCTGCGAGTAGGGATGCGGCGGGGCAGCGCCCGTACCTGCGGGTCGCGAATGTGCTTCAAGGGCGCATTGACTACACAGACGTGAAGACAATGGGATTCAGTGAAGCTGAGTGTGCGACTTATGGCCTCAAGTCGGGCGACATCCTGCTGAACGAGGGACAGAGCCTAGAGCTGGTCGGCCGCAGCGCAATCTACGACGGCGCCGGAGGAGAGTTCTTCTTCCAGAATACGCTGGTGCGCTTTCGTCCGAGCGATCTGGTTCTCTCAGCATATGCCCAAGTGATCTTTGAGCGTTGGTTGGCCAATGGTGTTTTCGCTAGCATCGCCAAGCAGACGACGAGTATCGCTCACCTCGGTGGGGAGAGGTTTGCATCATTGAGTTTCCCACTTCTGCCGCTTTCCGAGCAGGGCCGGATTGTTGAGGTGGTCGACGCCATGTCGGCGCAGAAGCGTGCCAGCGAGGCGTCGATCGCAAAGCTGGGCATGCTGAAGGCCGCCGTGATGGCCGAAGCTGCGGATGTGGAGCGGGGCACCTTCGAAGATGTTCTCGACGATGGGCCTCAGAACGGGATCTACAAGCCTGCCTCGTCGTATGGGCCTGAAGGAACACCGATTGTTCGGATCGATAGTTTCAAGGGTGGGCCGTCGGATCTCACGCGCGACTTGCTCCGGGTTTCACTCGGCAGGGGGGAGATCGACCGCTATGGGCTCGCCGTCGGCGATATCATCATCAACCGGGTGAACACGCCGGAGCTGGTCGGGAAATCAACCGCCGTTGTTAAGTTGACGGAGCCGACCGTGTTCGAGTCTAATATGATGCGGTGCAAAGTGCATGCCGATCGGGCCGTTCCTGAATTTGTTGAAACTTGGCTGGGTGGCCCACTGGCGAAGGAACACTTTCGGGCGCATGCGAAGAGTGCTATTTCGCAGGCAAGTATTAACGGTTCTGACGTGCGCAACTGTCCTTTTCCGAGGCTGGATGTTCCTGGGCAGCTGGAGTTTCTGAAGCGAGTTTCGGCGGTGTCGGATCGGCAGAAGTCTGAGGAAGCGGAGCTCGTGAAGTTGGGCAAGATCAGGCAAGGAGTTATTGACGATCTGCTGGGAGCTCCCCGCTCTTCACGGATGTGACGAACGATGACCAAGCATCCGTTGCGAAGATCAGTGCAGGGCCGTGCGGGTCCTTGGAGTCGCGGACGGGGATTCCAGACGGGTAGCCGTCCAGCACTTCAACGCAGCTGTCCGCTTGGGAGCCGCTGAAGGATGACTTGCGCCAGCCGCTCAGCGACGAAGCGCTCAGGATGGTGCGGTCGGTCATGGTGTCCGTACTCCTTCGCTCTCGCCCTCAGAAGTGCAAGTGACTCTCTCGCCGGCAGTGCATCGCCCAGCGCAAGAGCGTAGGCGCTCTGGAGCTCCTCGACCATAGCCGGACTGTCGAACACCTTGCCGGTGCGCAGGGCCTCCGTGTAGGCGATTGGGGGCTGGTCTTCGAACCACATCAGCGTCAGCATGCTGTACAGCAGGGGGTGGTACCCCAGGTTGAACGGCAGCACGTGCACGCGTACGCGCCGAGCCTCGACCAAGCGGATGATGTGTGTGATCTGCTCGGCCATGACGCCAGGACCGCCGATCGGGCGCCGGAGGACGGACTCGTCAAGCATGGCCCACAGTACGGGCGTCACCGGGTCGGCGAGGATCTTCGATCGTTCAAGGCGTGCGACAACGGTCCTGTCACACTCTGCTTCACTCCGAGGTGGGAAGGCCGAGCCGAGAACCGCACGTGCGTACTTTTCCGTCTGGAGGATGCCGGGGACGAAGGTCAAAGCGAACTCGTGGATCGTCGTGGCCTGCTGTTCAAGATGTCGCGCAGTGGCGAAGTGATCGGCGACCGCCGCGTCGTCCTGCGGCAGGAAGCTGGTCAGCACGTCTCCGGTGTTCAGGGCCTTGTCCAGGCGCCGCGCGTCCTCCCGGGACGGGATGCGGCGGCCGGCCTCGATATGTGAGATGTGCGAGCGGGTCATGAACGCCGCGTCGGCCAGCTCCTGCTGGGTCAGTCCCGCCGCTTCGCGTTGCGCCTTGAGCCAGTCCCCGTAAATGCTTCCCATCGTCAACCCCCGTGTGACGGACGCCGTGTCACCTGCCAACCACTGGCGAGCCTAACCCCGCCCGTCTCACTCTGTGAGTGGGTCGCTACGCAGCGATGCTGGGCCGGGAACGTCCGGCCGTAGACCGAAGACCCCCGCGACCGCTTGCGACGGCCCGGGGGTGTGGCCCTCAACTACGTGGAGTTGACGACGTGTTGCACTGTATCGCCCGTGTCTTCGAGCCACTGCTGCGGCTCCTGTGGCCCGCCCCGGGCCGCCACCGCTCGGCCGGCGTGCCGTCCGTGAGTGCGCTCCCTGTGACCCCGGCGCGCCTGCGGCGTACGCGGAAGTGCGCCGTGTGCTGCACGGAGGTGGCCGCGTGATCGGCCAGCCGGGCGGGCGGCGACTGCTGCCGTGGACCACCTCGGAGGGGAACCCCTGCTTCCTCATCGGTGGTGGGGCCGGCCCTGTCTCCCGGACCGCCGACAGAGTCGAGCGCGTGCAGCTCGGCATGGCGGCCGAACTGCTCGGCCACGCCGCCGAGATGCTGGTCGACCGCCGGGTCACCGCAGCGCAGCTCCGCTTCCTCGCCGCCCGCCTGGCGGAGTCGCTGCGCGAGGTGCACCGGATTGCGGAGAGCCGGGGTGCCCGCCTTCCCGAATCCGCCTCCGACGTCCCCGAAGAGAGCGACTGGCCCCTGCCGGAGGCCTGAACCGCAGGACCCCGCCGTAGCCGCCGTACTCCCGTTCGTTCGAACACTCCCGCCGGACCCCACCCATGGCGCAGAATGGATCACCTGGGCGGTGATCGGCGGGGGAAGGCGCGGGCATGGCAGTGCAGACCGAACGGGACGAGGTGGAGCGGCCCATCGTTGCGCAGCTCCAGGCGATGGGGTGGCGGCACGTCCCAGGTACGGAGGTCGGCACGCTCGACGTCGAGACGCCGCTGCTCGTGGACGAGCTGGATGAGGCCCTGCGCCGGATCAACGTCCGGGCATCGGACCACGAGCCCTGGATGGACGGGACCGACGTCAAGCGGTCCATCGCGGAGCTGGCGTCCGTCTCTCTCGGGAAGGGCGTCGCGCAGGCCAACTTCGACGCCACCGACCTGCTGCTCAGCGGACTCGTCCTCTCCGGCCCGTCCGCCGCGCACGGCGGGGCCTCGGCCACCGTGCAGTACATCGAATGGCACGAGGACCGGGCCGCGCTCAACGACTTCACCGTCGTCGACCAGCTCCGCGTCCAGAACCGGTCCGGAGAGCTGTCGGTCCTCGACATCGTTCTGTTCGTGAACGGGATCCCGCTCGTCGCCGTGGAGTGCAAGAGTCCCGATCTCGCCGACCCGATCCGCAGTGCCGTGCTCGATCTGCGGCACTACGCCGGCGACCCCGTCGCCGACGACGAACGCGACGACCCCGCGCTGTTCGTGCCCGCCGGGGTCCCGGAGCTCTTCCGGACCGTGCAGCTGCTGGTCGCCGCGACCGAGGGGAGTGCCTATCTGGGCACCATCACGTCCACGCCCGACCACTTCCACCCCTGGCGGAGCATCGAGCCGCAGAACGAGGCGACGCTGAGGGCGGAGCTGCCTGACCACACCGGCAAGCTGAACGAGCGGCACAAGCTCGTCGGGGTCGTCCTGCGCCCCGCCGCGCTCCTCAACGTCGTACGCCACTACGTCATCCCGCTCCCGGTGGAGACCGAATCCGGGGAAAGCCGGACGGTCAAGGCCGTCGCCCGGCACCAGCAGTACCGGGCGACGGAGAAGTCCGTGCACAGACTGCTCACCGGCAGGACGCGCGGCAGCTCCGTGGCCGACGACGAGCGCGGCGGGATCATCTGGCACACCCAGGGCTCCGGCAAGAGCCTGACCATGACGTTTCTCGTGCGCCGGATCCATCTGCACCACCGGCTCAGCGAGTTCATGGTCGTGGTCGTCACCGACCGCACCCAGTTGCAGGACCAGCTCTCCAAGACACTGAAGCTGAGCGAGTCCGACGTCGAGACCGCCGCGACCCGCTCGGAGATGGAGGGACTGTTACGGGACGGCGGGCGGCGGGTCGTCTTCGCGATGATCCAGAAGTACGGGACCGGGTTCACCTTCGCCGCCGAGGCGACGGGCGACGAGGACGACCGGGACCTGGCGGAGGAGTACCAGGAGGCCGAGCGAGCCGGCGCGGGCCGGGAGGCCGACACCCAGCCGCCCGTGGTGAACTTCCCCGAGTGCAATACCTCGTCCGACATCCTGGTCCTGGTCGACGAGGCCCACCGCTCACACACCAACACGCTGCACGCCGCCCTGCGCAAGGCCATTCCCAGGGCGGCGAAGATCGGTTTCACGGGCACGCCGATCATGACGGGCCGGCTGGAGGACACCCGCCGGATCTTCGGCGGCTTCCTCGACACCTACCGGATGGCGGAGGCCGAGCACGACAGGGTTGTCGTCCGCATCCGCTACGAGGGCCGCACCGGTGAGGGCAAGGTCTTCGACAAGGACGGCCTCGACCGGAACTTCGCGGATCTGGTCCGCGATCTCACGGACGACGAGCGCAACGCGCTCCGGCGCTCGCCCACCGCACGCGACGTCGCCGAAACCCAGCCCATGATCCGCGCCAAGGCCGAGGACATGCTGGAGCACTGGGTGACCTGGGTACTGCCCGGCGGCGGCTTCAAAGCCCAGGTCGCGGCGGTCAGCAGAAAGGCGGCCGTTGAGTACCACCACGCACTGCGACTGGCCCGCGATACCCTCCTGGCCGAACTCGCCGCGTTCGACCCGGAGTCGGTGGCCGGCATGCCCCCGGAGAAGCTGTCCCGCCGACTGCGCTACCTGCACCAGGCCTACCAGTACCGCTCCCTGCTGCGCCGCATCGACTTCGTGCCGATCATCTCCCCGGGCGCGGAGCGCAAGCGCCGGGAGTGGCTGCACTGGACGGACAAGGACCGGCAGAAGGCGTACATCGAGCGTTTCCACCAGGCCTTCCCCCACCTGCCGCCCGAGTCGGAGTGGGTCGCCACCACGCCCTTCCACGTACCGGCGCCGGACGTGCCGGGAACGAGCGCCGTCGCGGGCAACCCCTGGTCCCAGGAGCCTGTCGAGCAGTCGCAGAGCCAACCGACGACCGTACCCGACCCCGTTCACCCCGAGAGCCCGATCGCCTTCCTCATCGTGAAGTCCATGCTGCTCACGGGCTTCGACGCCCCGCGCGAGCAGGTGCTGTACCTGGACCGGCCGATCCGTGGCGCCGAGCTCCTTCAGGCCGTCGCCCGGGTCAACCGGCCGATGCAGGGCAAGGACGTCGGCTATGTCGTCGACTACCACGGTGTCTTCGAGCACCTGTCCGGCGCGCTGGCCGCCTACCAGCAGGCCGACATCGACGACACGATGCGCAGCCTGTCGGAGGAGATCGACGGCCTCGGGCCGGCGGCTGAGGCGGTGCGCGCCTACCTCCGTACGCACGGAGTGACAGAGGCGGATCTCTCCCACCTCGGGCGGTTGGGCTCCGCGGCGCTGGCCTTCGAGGACGAGACCGCGAGGTTCGGGTACGACGAGGTGCTGCACCAGTTCCTCGCCGTGCTGGAACGCGTTCTGCCGCACGAGCACGGCCTGGACTACATCGCCGACGCCCGGCGCTGGGGGATGCTCCAGAAGCGCATCCGCAGGCTCTACCGGGATGAGTCGGGCGGTTCGTTCACCCTGCGGCGCTACGGTCGCAAGGTCCGGGCGATGATCGCCGACCACCTGGAAGGGCCGGAGATCGAGCAGGTCATCGCGCCGGTTTCGCTCGCCTCGACGGTCTTCGACGACCAGGTTCGCGCCATGCCGCCGCGCGAGGCCGCGGCCGAGATGGGGCACGCGCTCCGCTTCCACTTGGAGGAGCGGGTCAAGCGGGAGGACCCGGCGAAGTACGGCAAGCTCTCCGAGCGCCTGGAGGAGATCCTCCGGGAGCTCACCGGACGCTTCGAGGAGCAGATCGAGGCGTTCGGCCCGCTGATCGAGCAGGCTCGGCGAGAGAACGAGGAGGACCCGGAGCTCGCGGGGCTCACCCCGTTGGAACAACGGGTGTACCGGCTGCTGGAGCAGCTGCTCGCGGAGAACCCGGGAGTCGTGCGGAGGGACGGGGCCACCCGGCTACTCGTCGACATGGTGTGCGATACAGCCGCGCAGATCATGGTCAAGGCGTCGTTTCAGGGGCAGCACCAGGACCTCGACGCGCTGGCGAACAGCATCCAGAACCAGTTGATCAAGGGTGGACTGCGGGTCGTCGGCGCGGACTGGGCACCCCTGCGGGACATCGCGCAGAGACTCACGGCGTATGCGGCGGGCAACCGGCGGCAGTTCCTGGGCAGGTTGCTGGGAGAATAGGCGGGGTGACCGCCCTCGCCGATATCCGCGTCCCCCTGGCCCTTGCCGAAGGGGACAGGCTCACCGTGGACGGCCTGGTGCTGCGGGTGCGGGTCAGCGCCCGCCGCAAGCGGTTCGCGCTGACGGTGGAGGCGGACGCCGGGCTGACGCTGCACGCGCCGGAGGGCCGTCCGGCCGAGGACGGGCGGAGGTTCGTCCGTGAGCACCGGGCCTGGCTGATGGCCAAGGTCGGCGTACGTGAGCGGACCCGGTCGCTGAATCCCGCGAAGCGGCTGATCGAGGGCGAGGTCTTTCGCTACCTGGGCCGGACGTATCGGCTGAAGCTCGTGGCGGACCCACCCGCCGACGGCAGGGTGCGCCTGATCGCCGGGCGCCTCGTCCTGGGCAGGGAACAAGCCGAGGACCCGGTCCGCGGACGGGCGGCTCTGGTCGACTGGTACTGCCGAGCCGGCCACACCTGGGCGGCAGGGCGACTTCAGCCGTGGGCAGCTCGGATGTCGGTATCCCTACCGGTGGTGGACGTCCGTGATCTCGACAGGCGGTGGGGCGTGTACCGGCCCGAGCCGAAGAACCACGGGCCTGGGCGCATGAGCCTCGGGTGGCCTCTCTTTCAACTGCCGATGCACCTGGTGGACTACGTCATTGCCCACGAGCTGGCGCATGTGCGGATCCCCGGGCACGGTGCCGACTACTGGCGACTGCTGAGGTCGGCTCTCCCCGAATGTGAGTCCCGCCGCGTGGAGCTCGATGAACTTGGGCGGCGCATGTGGATGGGGGACGTGGTTTAGCAGGGGATATCCGGTGGCTGCTCCGGGTCCTTCATTCGACTACGACGATGTCGGTATCTGCGCTACGGTCGAGCGGAAGCAGACCAGAATGAGCACATTTGGGGTGGGCATGGCCAGGACGACCAGCGGCGACCTTACAGCAGTTCGACAGGTCGGCCGCATGCTGGATGCGGCGTTCGACGGTCGTATCGACATGTCCGACTTCGAAAGCAATTCCGAGGACCAGCGTAAAAAGGCATTCCGATCCCGAGCGCTGGCAGCCCTGGCCGTGCGCATGGTCACCGGCTGGCAGAGCGCGGACGCAGCGGAAGCGGTCATCGACGGGCGGGACGACCAAGGCATTGATGCCATCGCCGTCACGAGTAGCCCTCCGCACGTCTACCTGGTGCAGGCGAAGTGGAGCGACCAGGGGCGGGCGACGGTTCGAACCGACGCCATCCTCAAGATGTTCGCCGGGCTGAGGCTGATCGACGGGGAAGAAAGCAGCCAGTTCAACCCGCGCGGTCAGCTGTTGGCCGAGCAGGCCAAGGAGGCGATGAGCGAGCAGGCGGTCGGGGTCACTCTGGTCACCGTTCTGATGGGCGCCGAGCCGCCGTCGAGGGAAGTCCTCAACGAACTGGTCAACGGAGAACGTGAGTTCAACACCCATGGCGACAGGGTCGACCATCGCTTCCTGCACGCCTCGGATGTGTGGAACTGGGCGCGTGCGGACGCCGCACCGGAGCCCGTGGCCATGTCGGTGAAGATGGATCCGTGGTTCTCCCTCGACGTGCCCCACCAGGCGTTCCAGGGAGTGGTCAAAGCGGAGCAGGTTGCCGGCTGGCTGGACACCCACGGCACCCGACTCTTCGAACTCAATATCCGAAACCCGCTGGACGGCACCCTCGCGAATGAGGAATTGGTCGCCACACTGACGGACGAACCCTCGCTTTTCTGGTACTTCAACAACGGAATCACCGTGCTCTGTGACACGGTGGATCCGTTGTACGACTCGATGCGAAATCCCCACGGCGGACCGGTGATTCTTCGGCTCACCGGTGCGAGCGTCGTCAACGGTGCTCAGACGGTCAGGGCGGTTCAACGAGCGCTTGAGTCCTCCGACGATCCTGCGACAGCGCGAGTAGGCGTGCGGGTGATCGTGACCGGTGGTGCGACCGACTTCTCCTCGCGCACCACCCGGGCCACCAACCGACAGAACCAGGTGGGGCCACGTGACTTCGCGGCCCTGGACCCGGTTCAGGCGGAGATCCGCGCCGATCTCCGGGCCGAACTGGGCAAGTCGTACTCGGTGAAGCGCGGTGAACTGAGTCCTTCACCCGAAACGGGATGCTCGTTGGATGAGGCTGCGGCGGCTCTCGCCTGTGCCCACCCGAACGCCGAGTACGCGGGTAGGACGGCCAGTTCACTGGACACGTTGTGGGACCGTGGTAGCAAGGAGACCTACGACATCCTCTTCCGTCCGCAGCCGAGCGCCTTCCAAGTATGGCGCTCTGTCGTGACGATGCGGCTGATCCGTAATGAGCTACATCGGCTGCGCCCCACGTACGAGAAGCTCCCTGCCGCCGCCCTGGAGCACGGGACCTACCTGATGTGCCACTTGGTGTTCCGCCAGTTGGGGACGGATCGGATTGACGACCCGGACCTCGATTGGGAGAGCGACGTCCTGCCCCAGGTGCCGGCGGCCGTTGGGGCGCAGCTCGCCGCACTGGTTGACGTCCTCGAAAAGGGTTACACGTCCCGGGTACAGGGACTCCTCAGTGATCCTGACAAGTGTCGCGAGCTCGCCGCGAAGGTTGCCGGACTTGGTGCTACGGGCGGGGATACGGCTGAACTGGTCGACCGATACGGCAAGCAGACTCAGGCGCGCAAGCGGCGACGGCCCAATGCCGTGCCTACGCTGGTCGATCACCAGGCCATCAAGGAAGGGGCGCCCCTGCGCTTTGTGCCGATGAACTCCATCGAGCAGGAGGCCCTGGCCGAATGGTTGGCGGAGGACGATCGGCGGTCCCGGGTCACTTGGGTCAACGACCGGACGAAGCCGCTGCTCTGGGAGGTGGACGGGCGGAGGTACTCGCCTTCCGGGCTGGTCACGCTGATGTGGAGGCAAGCGAAGTGGGAAGAGCGGCCGGTGTCCAACCAGGGTACGGCCCGCTGGCAGACGTCGGAGGGCGCGACCCTGGCCGCACTGGCCTTTGCTCTGCAAGATGGTAACGCCGAGTCCGACTGAGCCTAGCTGGGCCGCTCCGACGCAGCGCCGTGCTGGTGAGTGCTGTGCGGCAGGGCAGCTCCAGCCGTGGGCGCCAGTGGGTTGCACAGCGTGGGCGGCCCTTGTAGAGAAGCGACAAGGCGGTCCAAACCGCTGTCGAGTCGCTCACGGCTGTCCCTGGTGGACGGTCGGTGGACGGACGCCTATGGACGGGGTGGCACCGGGTGGTACGGGCCAACCTGTCGCACACGCTCTGATCAGCTGAAACGTCACGAGACGGCATGGCTCGGCGCCGCGCATCACAACCGTCGATGATCTCGTAATGTGTAGGGCCAGGGTTCGGAGCCTGCGGGCGGCTCCATGGGGAAACCCCAGGTCGGGGATCCGACCTGGGGTTTCTCGTTGTGGCGGCCGTGGAGCGGGTGGGCGTGGTCAGGAGGTGGGGAGGACGGAGACGTTGCCGACGTCGGAGTGCAGGCGCAGGTGGTTGGTTGCGGAGGAGTCGTTGGTGACGCGGATGGTGCGGTCGCCGACGTCGGAGGAGGCGTCGACGGCGTAGCGGCCGTTCGGGACGCGGAGGGTGACGTCGCCCGCGGAGCTGGTGGCTTTCACGTTGCCCGGCGCCGCGGCGAAGGACAGGTTGATGTTGCCGCCGTCGGTGCTCGCCGTCAGGGCGCCCGAGACGCCGTCGGCCTTGATGTCGCCCGCCTCGCTGTGCAGGTCGCCGCCGCCCGTCGTGCCGGTCAGGGTGACGTCGCCGGCCGAGGCGCGGAGGTTGACCTTGGCGCCCTTGGGCACCTCGACGGCGTAGTCCACCGAGCAGGTCGTGTTCGCGCCCAGGACGGAGCCGCAGCCGCCGGCCGACAGGGTGAGCGTGCCGCCGCTCTGGTTCCTGGTGACGGCCGGCTGCTTCGACCGGTAGCGCACCGTTTCGGTGACCTTGGTGGTGCCGCCGGCGGCGGGACGGGTGACGATGTTCCCGTGGTTGGTGGTCACCACCAGTTCGGTGACCTGCTCGGCGAAGTCGAACTCCGCCACGTGGGCGGGCCCGTCGCCGACGCCGCCCAGGTCGCCGACCCCGCAGCCGGCCATCCCGCCGAGCGTGGTCACCACGACGGCGGAGGCGACGGCGGCGTTCCGGACGCGCTGCGGCCGGATCACCCTCGGCCACCCGTGGGCGCCGGCTCCGCGAGTGTCCGGCCGTAGCGGTCGGTGTCGTGGAAGAAGTCGGGCACGGTCCGGAGTTCTCCGGCGGCGTCGACCGCGTCGTAGACGTGCTTGGCGACCACCAGGTCGAGCACGCCGAGGCCGAACGGGGAGAACACCACGGGTCGGTCCGTGGGCGGAGCGATCCGTCCGCCGAGCACGTCGTCGAGTGTGCCCGCGACGAACTCCCGGTTGCCGAGGGCCTGTTCGGCCAGGTGCGGGGAGGTGCCGGCCTTGAGGCAGTGCTCGACGTCGTCGACCACGTTCCAGGCCGAGAGGATCACCTCGGTCGACAGGTCGCGCAGCGACAGGTGCAGCACCAGGGGGTTGTGGTCGAACCAGGCCGGGTCGTGCACGTGCGGCTCGCCCGCGACGGTGGCGAAGACCACCAGGTCGCTGGTCCGGATCAGGTCCTCGGCCGTGGCGTGCACCGTGACGTCCGAGGACTGCGACCGGCGGAGGTAGTCGGAGAAACCCGCGGCGTGCTCGGAGGACAGGTCGTGCACGCCGATCTCGTCGAAGTCGAACCCGGCCGCCGCGAGGTAGGTGTGCACGTAGCGGGCGATGAGCCCGGCCCCGACGAACCCGAGACGGCGCGGCGTGGTGCCGCGTGCCTCGCCGAGCGCACGGGCGGCCAGGGCGGCCGATGCGGCGGTCCTGGCCGCGCTGATGATCGAACTCTCCAGCAGGGCGAACGGGTAGCCGGTCTCGGCGTCGTTCAGCACCAGGACCGCGGAGGCGCGCGGTATGCCGGAGGCCACGTTCTCCGGGAAACTGGCGATCCACTTCAGGCCGTGCACGCCCACCTCCCCGCCCACCGAGGCCGGCAGGGCGATGATCCGGGACGACGGCCGGTCGGGGAAGCGCAGGAAGTAGGAGTCGGGGTTGACGGTCTCACCGCCGCCGTGCAGCCGGTACGCCTTCTCGACCGCCGCGATGACGGCCTGCTCCCGGCCGGCCACGGCCTGGTGCACCTGGGCGCCGGAGATCACGGCGAACGTCGGAATGCGGGACATGGTCACTTCTCCACGGGCTAAGGGTCGGGTGGTCAGCGGGTGTGTCAGAGGGAGAGGCCGCCGTGGACCTCGAACACCGAGCCGGTCACGTAGGCCGCACGGTCGGAGGCCAGGAAGCCGACCAGTTCGGCGACCTCCTCGGGACGGCCCAGCCGGCGCAGCGGCACGTTCTGCAGGATCCGTCCGATCGCGGCTTCGGAGGCACCGCCCACCATGTCGGTGTCGATCAGGCCCGGCGCGACGGCGTTGGCCCGCACGCCGCGCGGACCGAGTTCCTTCGCCAGGCTCTTGGTGAAGGCGATGATCCCGGCCTTGGAGGCGGCGTAGTTGGCCTGCCCGGCGTTGCCGGAGATTCCGGAGACCGAGGAGAGGTTGACCACGCACCCGCGGCCGCGCTTGGCCATGCCGGGCGCCACTGCCCGGCACAGGTGGTAGACCCCGTCCAGGTTGACGCTCAGCACCTGCTGCCAGTCCTCGTCGCGCATCAGCACCAGCGGACGGTCCCGGGTGATGCCGGCCGAGGTCACCACGGTGTCCACCGGCCCCAGTTCGCGTTCCGTCTCGCGCACCCAGTCGCGTACGGCGGCACCGTCCGAGGCGTCGCAGCGGGTCGCGAGGACCCGGACGCCCAGCTCCGCCGTCTCCTTCAGCAGCGACTCGGCCGCGGCCTCGTCGGACCGGTAGCAGAAGGCCACGTCGTGACCGTCCCGGGCCAGCCGCAGCACGACCGCCCGCCCGATGCCCCGCGAACCACCGCTCACCATCGCGGTCATGACGCCACCTCGAAGAGTCGCAGTACCGCGACGGCGACGGTGCCGTCCCGGTCCACCGCCGAGACCAGGGCCACCCGGCCGGCGGCGGTCGGGTCGGCCCCGGCGATCACGAGCAGCGCCGCGATCTGCAGGGTCGCGGACGCGGCGCCGGTGTCACCGAGCAGCGCCATCGACGGGACCCGGTCCAGTGCTTCCGACGGCACCAGTGAGGCCAGCGCGGCGCGCTCCGCCTCGCCCTCCGGGGTCGGCGCGGCCGTGGGGACGGCGGCCCACACCTCCTCCGGCGCGACGCCCGCCCGGTCGAGGGCGCGGCGGGCGCAGGAGGCGACGGCGGCCTGCGGGTCGTCGTCCACGTCGATGCCGGTGGAGACGGCCAGCACCGCGGCGAGCGGCGGCAGTTGGCCGGCTCCGGCCGGTTCCAGCAGCAGCAGCCCACAGCCCTCGCCGAGCAGCGGGGCGGGCTCTCCGGGAACGCCGGCGGCCTGTTCCAGCCAGGCCTGGGTGGGGGCGAACTCCTCGGCGGAGCCGACCAGGCAGTTGTCGGCGCGGCCCTGGTCGAGCAGGCGGCGCGCGTAGTTGAGGGCGAGCAGGCCGCTCACCCGTCCGCCGCCGACCGTGGCGTTGGGGCCGCGGAGGTCGTGCCGGATCGCGGCCGCCCCGGCGGAGTGGTTCATCACGCAGCCGGGGATCAGGCCGACCTCGACGTAGAAGGGCCGGGCGTTGGTCAGCGAGCCCCGGATGACCGCGGCCATGGTCTCCTTGCCGCCCATGGTGGTCCCCATGACGAGGCCGGTGCGCTCGTCGGTGTGCGGCACGGGCCCGTGGTCGGGGTCGGCCAGCAGCTGGTCCGTGGCGAGCAGGGCCATGACGGCCAGCCGGTCGAGGGTGTAGCTGTACTCCCGGCCGAGCAGGCCGGGACGGTCGAGGTCGGGCACCAGACAGGCGTCGGGGCGGGGCAGCCGCGGGCCGTCGGGCTCGGTGCGGGCCGCGGCCAGCCCCGAGCGCACGCCGTCGGCGAAGTCCCGCCGGGAGAGGCCGTGCGCGGAGACCGCCGACCAGCCGGTGATGACGAGGCCGTCGGCCGGCAGGGAGGCTGCTACCGGGGGCGCGGACATCAGACACGCTCCTTGAGGGAACCGAGGATCAGGACGGCGTTGTTGCCGCCGAAGGCGCTGGAGTTGTTCTGGACGATCTGCACATCAGCCGTGACCGCGTGGTTGGGGACGCAGTCCACCGGGCACTGCGGGTCGGTCTCCTGGTGGTTGATGGTCGGCGGGATGAACCCGTTGCGGATCGACAGGGCGCAGGCGGCGGCGGCCAGCGCGCTCGCGGCGCCCATCGAGTGGCCCAGCATCGACTTCAACCCGACGGTGCGGGGCGGGCGTTCGCCGTAGACGTCGACGATGGCGCCGGCCTCGGCGGCGTCGTTGGCGCGGGTGCCGGTGGCGTGCGCCGAGATGTAGTCCACCTCGTCCTTCTTGACGCCCGCGTCGGCCAGGGCGAGTTCCATGGCGCGGGCGACGCCGTCCCGGCTGGGCGCGGTGGGGTGCTGGGCGTCGCAGGAGAGGCCGTAGCCCAGGACCTCGGCGTAGATGCGGGCGCCACGGGCGAGGGCGGATTCCAGGGACTCCAGCACCAGGACGCCGCCGCCCTCGCCGGTGAGGATGCCCTTGCGGTTCACGTCGAACGGCCGCACCACGTCGGGGGTGATGGCGCCGAGCCGCTGGAAGGTGGCGAACGTCTTGCGGCACACGGCGTCGGCGCCCCCGCACAGCGCGAGGTCGGCCTCGCCGGACCGGATGACGTCCAGGCCGTAGCCGATGGAGTAGTTGCCGGCCGCGCAGGCGGTGGTGAGCGTGACCGCCTCCGCGTCGCGGAGCCGCAGTTCGCGGGCGACGGCGGTGGACAGCCGTCCCGAGCCCAGGCGTCGGGCCAGCACCGGGTCCAGCGCGTCGGGGCCGCCGTCCGCCAGCTCCTGCTCGACCAGGAGGCCGAGGTCGTGGGACTCGCCGTCGGTGGTGCCGATGCTGATCAGCACGTGCCGGTCCGCGAGCTCCTCGTCCGTCAGCCCGGCGTCCTCGACGGCCTGACGGGCCGCGGCGACGGCGAAGTGCCCGGCGCGACCGGTGTAGTCGAGCGGCATGTTGCGGATCCAGCGGGCCGGCTCGAAGTCCTCGACCTCGGCGGCGTTCTTCCGCAGGAATCCGGTGGTGTCGATCCGGGTGAGCGGGCGGGCTCCGGAGCGGCCCTCCCGCAGCGCCACGGCGTACTCGTCGGCACCGGTGCCGATGCTGGTGATGACGCCGATGCCGGTGACGACGACGGTGCGGCGGGCCTGGGCCGCCGGCTGCGGAGCAACGGACACGGGACTCCCTACCATCCCGCCGCGCGCGCGGTGACCCGGTGGATCGCCCCGACGTTGACCATCTCCGGCAGCTCCTCCATGTCGATGACGATGGTGAACTCCATCTCGATCGCGCTGAGGATGTCGATGAGCTTCAGCGAGTCCACGCCCAGTTCGTCGACCAGGTGCGTCGAGTCGCCGAGGGCGGAGGACTCGACACCGATCTGCTTCGCGACGATTTCCCTGATCCGGTCGTAGTGCTCTGGCGTAACGGTGGACATGGTTCTCCTTCGGGCTCGACTTCGGGCTCGACGTTCAGGCTCCGGTGGTTCCGGACGCCAACCTAGGGGGCGCCGATGATTGGCAACTGACATCCCGCTGACGCTGGTTCGCCTCCGGCGCGGCTCACCGACGGCGCCGGTTCAGCACCGCTGGCGCCGGTTCAGCACCGCCTGCGCCGGTTCACCATCGGCGGCGCCGGTTCACCACCGGCGCTCCGGTGCGCCACCGGCGCGGGATCACCGCTCGACGGCACGCCGGAAGCCGCGCAGCGCGGCGGGTACGACGGCCAGCAGCACGATCCCGAGGGAGACGGCGACCACGATCCCGGGGTGGGACGCCGGGAATCCGGCGGCCGTCGACCCGGTCGGCTGGTTGCCCCACAGGACGCGGCAGACGGTGATGACGGAACTGACGGGGTTCCACTCCGCTGCCGGACGGAGCCAGCCCGGCAGCCCGCCCACCGCGACGTAGGCGTTGGACAGGAAGGAGAGCACGACCAGGATCAGTGCCCCGGTGCCGTCGATCGCCTCCACGTTCCGCATGGTGGTGCCGAGCAGGATGCCGACCCACAGCATGACGAACGAGAAGGCGAGCAGGACCGCGAAGCCGGCCAGGATCCGGCCCGGCCCCCCGTGCGGGCGCCAGCCGAGCAGGAGACCGAGGCCGGAGACGGCCACCAGCCCGACCACCGCGGTGACCATGTCCGACAGGGCCCGGCCGACCAGCACGCTGCTGGCCGATATCGGCAGCGAGCGGTAGCGGTCGACCAGTCCGTCGCGCAGGTCGATGGCCACGCCCAGGGCGGTGGGCCCGACGCCGGCCAGGGCGACCTGGGCGGCGATCCCGGCCATGATGTAGTCCTCGTAGGAGGAGACCCCGGGAATGGCGATCGAGCCGCGGAACAGGTAGCCGATGGCGATCAGCATGACGGCCGGGGTCATGGTGATCAGCAGCAGCCTGCCCGGCGACCGGCGCAGGTGGCGAAGGTGACGGCCGGTCAGGACCGTGGTGTCGGCCAGGTAGGCTCCCAGCGCCGTCATGGCTGATCGGTTCCTTCCGTGGAGGTGGCCCCGGTCGGGGCGGCGGCGCCGGTGAGGGCGAAGAACACGTCGTCGAGCGAGGGCCTGCGGACCTGGAAGTCCGCGGCGGTGATGCCGCGGTCCCGTAGTTCGGAGGCGGCCAGCGCGACGTCGTCCAGCCCGTGTTCGAGCGGGACGGTGACCCGGCAGCCGTCCTCGTGGGTGGTCGGGGCGCGGCCGCCGAGCGCGGCGAGCGCGGCCGCCGCGGCCTGGAGCTGTCCCGGCTGGGCCACGGTCACCTCCAGGCTGTCGGTGCCGACCTTGCGCTTCAGCTCGTCGGGGCTGCCCTCGGCGACGACCCGGCCGGCGTCGATGACCACGACGCGGTCGGCCAGCTCGTCCGCCTCCTCCAGGTACTGGGTGGTCAGCAGGACGGTGACGCCGCCGGAGACCAGGTCGCGCACCACCTGCCACAGCACGTTCCGGCTGACCGGGTCGAGACCGGTGGTCGGCTCGTCCAGGAACAGCACCTCGGGCTCTCCGACGACACAGGCCGCCAGGTCGAGACGGCGGCGCATGCCGCCGGAGTAGGTGCCCACCGTCCGGTCCGCGGCGTCCAGCAGCCCGAAGCGGTCCAGCAGTTCCTGGGCGCGCGCCGCCGCGCCGCGTCGGCCGAGCCGGAGCAGCCGGCCCAGCAGCACCAGGTTCTCCCGCCCGGTCAGCAGCGCGTCCACGGCGGCGTACTGACCGGCCAGGCCGATCCTGCGGCGCACCTCGCGGGGGTCGCGGGAGACGTCGTGGCCGGCCACCACGGCGCGGCCGCCGTCCGGCCGCAGGAGGGTGGCGAGGATCCGGACGGTGGTGGTCTTGCCGGCGCCGTTCGGGCCGAGCACGCCCAGCACCGACCCGGCCGGCACCTCCAGGTCGATGCCGTGCAGGGCGGTGTGGGTGGCGTAGCGCTTGCTCAGCCCCTCGGCGAGGATCGCCTTCTCGGCGGCCACCGGTCAGCCCCGGTTCCGCAGGCTCAGCGGCCGCATGTCGGTCCAGTGCTGCTCGATGTGGTCGACGGCGGAGGCGCGGTCGGTCTCGGCGAGCGCGACGGTCCAGCCGTCCGGCAGGTCCGCGAAGGCCGGCCACAGCGAGTGCTGGTCCTCCTCGTTGACCAGCACGAGGAAGCGGCCCTCGGGGTTGTCGAAGGGGTTGCTCATGGCATGTCTCCCAGGTCGTCGGAGGTCGTACGGGGGGCGGCTGTGGGGGAGTGCAGGGCGGCCAGCCGGTGTTCGAGCAGCCGGCCGATCGTGGCGGCCGGGCCGGGGCCCAGCATGTCCGCGTGGGCGCAGGGCACCGGGAGGACGTCGACACCGCCGGCCACGTACGGCTCCCAGGTCTTGGCGCGGACCAGCATGTCCTGCCCGTCCAGGGACCCGGTGGCGACCAGCAGGGTCATCCCGCCGTCGAAGGTCTCCGGGGTGTGGGCGCGGAACAGGTCGACGTTGCCGCGCATGACCGTGAGCAACCGGGTCAGGGCGGCTTCGTCGAAGGCCGCGAGCGGGCCGCCGGCCCCGGCGAGCAGGGCCGCGACGGTCGTGACGGTCGGCCGGGGCAGGGCGTCGGCGCCGAGGCCCGCCTCGGTGAGGAAGTCCCTGAGGAAGTCCTCGTCGGTGGGCCGCGCCCCGGGGGCGGAGTCCGGGTAGGCGTCGAGGTTGGCGAGGAACGCGACCTCCTCGCCCTCGGCGCGCAGCCGGACGGCCATCGCCTGCGCCACGATGCCGCCGTAGGACCAGCCGAGCAGGTGGTAGGGGCCGCTGGGCCGGACGGTGCGGATCCGGGCGACGTAGTCCTCGGCGACCGCGGCCAGGTCGGCCGGCGGGGTCTGCTCGCGGGCGAGGCCGGGCGCCTGGAGGGCGTGGACCGGCTGCGCCGGGTCGAGGTGACGGGCGAGTTCGGCGAAGGGCAGGCCGAAGCCCAGGCCGCCGTGCACGCAGAACAGCGGTGCCCGGGTTCCACCGGACCGGATCGGCAGCAGGGGGGCGAGCAGGTCGAGCGTGCCGTCGGCCGCGTCCGGCCGGCCCGGTGCGTCCGGCAGGCCGGACCCGTCGGGGCGGCTCGCCACGGCCAGTTCCGCCAGGGTGCGGTACTGGAAGACGGCGGCCAGGTCCAGCCGCAGCCCGGCCTGTCCGGCGGCGTTCACCAGGCGGATGGCCTTGAGGCTGTCGCCGCCGAGCGCGAAGAACCCGTCGTCGGGGCCGACCGCCTTACGGCCCAGCACCTCGGCCGCCGCCGCGCAGATCACCCGCTCGGCCGGTGTGCGGGGCAGCGCGGGGGCCGCGCCCGCCGACGCCGGGGCGGGCAGCGCCGCGGTGTCCAGCTTTCCGTTGGGCGTCAGCGGCAGCTCCGTGAGCAGCACGAACGCGCCGGGTACCGCGTGCGCGGGCAGCGTCCGGCCCAGGTCCCGCCGGAGGTCCGCCGGTTCCGGACGGGCGCCGTCGGGTGCCGGCACCAGGTAGGCGACCAGCAGCCGGTCCCCGGAGCCGTCGTCCCTGGCGGTGACCGCGGCCCGGGCGACCGACGGGTGCGCGGCCAGGGCCCGTTCGACCTCACCGGTCTCGATGCGGTAGCCGCGGACCTTCACCTGGTGGTCGCTGCGGCCGGTGAACTCCAGGCGGCCGTCCACGTCCCAGCGCACCAGGTCGCCCGTGCGGTACATCCGGGTCCCGGGCGGACCGAACGGGTCCGCGACGAAGTGCCCGGCGGTCAGCCCCGGGCGGCCGAGGTAGCCGCGGGCCAGTCCGGGGCCGGCCACGTGGAGTTCACCGACGGCGCCGTACGGAACCGGCCGCAGCGCCTCGTCCAGGACGTACACGGCGGTGCCGCCGATCGGCTGCCCGATGGGGACGGACCCGGCGTCCGGCGGGAGGGTGTGCACCTGGTGGACGGTGGCGACGACGGCGGCCTCGGTCGGCCCGTAGGCGTCCACCACCGCCGTCCCCGGCAGCGCCCGGCGCAGTCTGCGCACGTGCTCCGCGGAGACGGCCTCGCCGCCGGTGAGCAGCAGCCGCAGCGGTGCGAGGCAGGCCGGGTCGAGGTCCGTGATGACGTTGACCAGCCGGGGGGTGAGCAGGGCGACGGTGACGCCGTTGTCCCGCAGCAGGGTGCCGAGCCGTTCGGGGTCGGCCGGCCCCGGCGGGTTCACCGCCAGTCCCGCGCCGTGCGCGAGGGGGGTCCACACCTCGAACACCGAGGCGTCGAAGGCCGGCGAGGCGTTCCACAGGAAGGTGTCCGTGCGGGCGAAGCCCAGGCCGGGCATGCCGTGCACCAGCCGGGCGACGGCCCGGTGGGAGACGGCGACGCCCTTGGGGGTGCCGGTCGAGCCGGACGTGTAGATGACGTAGAGCAGGTCGTCCGGATCGGGCCCGCCGTCCGGCGTGACCTCGGGGCGGCCGTCGATCTCCCGGCGGGTCCGCGGGTCGTCCAGGCAGACGGTCGCGCAGCCGCCGTCCGGGTCCGCGCCCGCCGCCGCCCCGGCCAGGGACCGCTGGGTGAGCAGCACCCGGGCGCCGCTGTCGGTGACCATGTGCCGCAGCCGGGCGGCCGGGTAGGCCGGGTCGAGCGGCAGGTAGGCGGCGCCGAGCCGGGCGGTCGCCAGCATCGCGACGACCGCGTCCCGCCCGCGTTCCAGGCAGAGCGCCACGACGTCACCCCGGCCGACGCCGTGGGCGGCGAGATGGCGGGCGGTCCGGTTGGCCGCGGCGTCGAGCCGGCGGTAGGTCAGCGCGTCGTCGAGGCGGGCCCCGGCTTCGGTGGCGAACCGCAGGGCGATCGCGTCGGGCGCGGCGGCCAGGTGCGCGTCGAACAGGGCGGTGACCGTGGTGCGGGGCGGTTCCACCGGTCCTTCGCCCAGGTCGCGCAGGTCGCGCCGGGTCTCGGGGGTGAGGACCTCCAGGCGGGAGAGCGGGCGGGTGGGCGCGTCGGTGGCCGAGGCCAGCAGTCGCAGCAGCGCGGAGGCGAGGCGCCGCACGGTGCGCTCCTCGAACAGGTCGCTCGCGTACTCGACCGCCAGGTCGATCCGGTCGGCCGCCGGGTCCGCGGTCAGCTGGACGAACAGGTCCCACTTGGCGGTGCCGCCCGCGGCCGGCACCGGCTCCATCGCCAGTTCCGTGCCGGTGTCGGGGACCGGGTCGGCGTCCCGGCAGTCCAGGATCACCTGGAACAGCGGGTTGCGGGACAGCGACCGTTCCGGCTTGAGGGCCTCCACCAGGCGCTCGAACGGCAGGTCCTGGTTCTCGTAGGCGGCCAGGTCGAACTCCCGGACTCTGGAGACGAGTTCGGAGAAGGAGGGATCGCCGGAGGTGTCGGTGCGCAGCACCAGGGTGTTGACGAACATGCCGACCAGGCCGTGCAGCCGGGCGTCGCCGCGTCCCGCCACGGGGCTGCCGACGGGGATGTCGGTGCCGGCGCCGTAACGGGTGAGCAGGGCCGCGAGCCCGGCCTGCGCCACCATGAAGAGGCTGGCCCCGGAGTCGCGGGCGAGGGCCCGCAGCGCGCGGACCAGCGGGGCGGGGACGGGCAGGTGCACCGTGCCGCCCCGGTGGCTGGCGAGGGCTCGCCGGGGCCGGTCGAAGGGCAGCTCGATCTCGACCGGCAGGTCGTCCAGTGCCCGCCTCCAGTAAGCGAGTTGACGGGACAGCTCGCTGTGCGGGTCCTGCTCCGAGCCGAGCAGCCGGCGCTGCCACAGCGTGAAGTCGGGGTACTGGACCGGCAGCGGGGCGAAGGCGGGGGCCTGTCCGGTGAGCCGGGACCGGTACGCCTCGGCCAGGTCGCTCGACAGCGGCCCGAGGGACCAGCCGTCGGCCGCGATGTGGTGCAGTACCAGGACGAACACGTGGTCGTCCGGTGCCAGGGTGAACAGCGTGGCCCGCAGCGGCGGCCGGGCGGCGAGGTCGAAGCCGCGGGCGGCCTCGGCGGCGAGCGCGTCCGGCAGTTCCTTCTCGGTGCAGTCCACCAGGGACAGCGGCGGATCGGCCGCCTCCGGGGCGAGCACGACCTGCTCGGCGCCGGTGCCGTCGCCGCCGACGGCCGGGAAGACGGTGCGCAGGGACTCGTGGCGGGTGACCAGGTCGCGCAGCGCCGCGTGCAGCGCGCCGGCGTCCAGTGCCCCGCGCATCCGCACCGCGAACGGGACGGAGTAGAGCCCGTCGGGCACCCCGAGCCGCTCCAGGAACCACAACCGCTCCTGGGCGTGGGAGAGCGGGATCGAGGCCGGCCGCTCCAGCGCGGCGAGTTCGGGGAGCTTCCGGAGCTCCTCGCCGGACGGGTCCTGGCGGGCGGCGAGCAGGGCGGCCAGGGCGGCGGCGCTGGGGGCCTCGAACACCTCCCGCACCGACAGCGCGCCGCCGAGCCTGGCCCGCACCAGGTTGGCCGCCCGCGCGGCCAGCAGTGAGTGCCCGCCCAGGGCGAAGAAGTCGTCGTCGGCGCCGACCCGGT
The DNA here is from genome assembly GCF_055607525.1 of Kitasatospora sp. NPDC036993. NCBI lineage: Bacteria > Bacillati > Actinomycetota > Actinomycetes > Kitasatosporales > Streptomycetaceae > Kitasatospora > Kitasatospora sp. NPDC036993. The sequence goes on from NZ_JBVJRP010000004.1 coordinate 80,528, forward strand.
CGAGGCCGAGCACCTCGCCGAGGATCGCGCACAGCTCCCGCTCCTCGGCGGTCTCCGGCAGCCGTCCGGCGGCGGTGTGCCCGGGGGCGGGCAGCGCCCGGACGTCCACCTTGCCGTTCGGGGTGACCGGCAGCGTCGCGAGCACGACCAGGGCGGCGGGCACCATGTGGGCCGGCAGGGCCGCGGTGGCGTGCGCCCGCAGCGCGTCCGGGTCGAGGACGGTGTCGCCGCGCGGCACCACGTAGCCGACCAGGCGGCGGTCCCCGGGCCGGTCCTCCCGGACCGTCACCGCGGTCTGCGCGACGGACGGATGGCTCCCGAGCACGGCCTCGATCTCGCCCGGCTCGATGCGGAAGCCCCGGAGCTTGACCTGCTGGTCGGCGCGACCGACGTAGTCCAGGGCGCCGTCCTCCAGCCGGCGCACCACGTCGCCGGTGCGGTACATCCGGGTGCCGGGCGGCCCGAACGGGCAGGCGGTGAACCGGGCCGCGGTCAGGCCGGGGCGGTCGTGGTAGCCGCGGGCCAGCCCGGGGCCGGCCACGTACAGCTCGCCGGCCACACCGGCCGGCACCGGCCGCAGGGCCGAGTCGAGGACGAACAGCCGGAAGGCCGAGACCGCTGTGCCGATCGGCGGCCTGCCCGCTCCGTGCAGCGGTTCGCTGACGCTCGCGCAGACCGAGGTCTCGCTCGGCCCGTAGGCGTTGCGCAGTTCGACGCGGGCCGACCAGTGTTCGGCCAGCGCGGACGGCAGCGCCTCACCGGCCGTCGACAGGCGCAGGTCGGAGGGAAGTCCGGCGTCCTCGGGCAGACCGGCCAGGACGGCGGGCGGCAGCACCGCGTGGTTGATCCGGTGCGCGACGACCAGGCGGGCCAGCGCGTCGCCCGACATCCGGCTCTCCGCGGTGGCCAGCACCAGGGCACCGCCGGTGTAGAGCGAGGCGCACAGCTCCCACACCGTGGCGTCGAAGCTGAACGACGCGAACTGCAGGGCCCTGGCTCCGGGCCCCGCACCCAGCCGCGCGGCGTGGTGGGCGGCCAGGTTGACGGCGCCCTCGTGCGGGACCACGACGCCCTTGGGGCGGCCGGTCGATCCGGAGGTGTAGACGACGTAGGCGGGGCTGCCGGGGACCGCGACGGGCGGGTGCACGGGGATCTCCGGGCCCTGAGGCAGCCGGGGGTCCAGCAGGTCGAGGTCGACCCGCGGCGCGGCGCAGTTGTCCGGCAGTCGGGTCGCGGAGGTGGTGACCACCAGGGCGGGGGCCGCGTCGTCGAGCATGTAGGCGATCCGCTCGGGCGGATAGGCCAGGTCGACGGGCAGGTACGCGGCCCCGGTCTTGAGCACCGCGAGCAGCGCGACGATCATGTCGGCGCCGCGCGGCAGGGCCAGGGCCACGAAGGTGCCGGGGCCCGCGCCGGACGCCGCCAGCTGTCCGGCCAGCCGGTCCGACGCGGTGTCGAGCTGCCGGTAGTCCAGGGTCCGCGCCGCGGCCGGGTCCTCCGGCCGGTCCTCGTCCGGGACGATCAGGGCGGGTGCCCGCGGGGCCCGGTCCGCGTGCCACCGGAACAGCTCGTGCAGGGTGGTGCCGCGGGTGCGGTCGTCGCGCAGGTCGGCGCCGGCGCCGGACCCCTCCGGGGCCTCACCGCTCCCGCCGATCCTGGCCAGCAGGGTGTCGGGGGCGGCGGCCGTCCGCTCCAGGGCTTCGACGAGCAGGTCCAGCACCCGGGCGGCCGTGCGGGCGCCGTCGCCGTCGAACGCGCTGGGCGCGTGGGCGAGGGAGAAGTCGAGCCCGTCGCCCGGCGTCACGGTCAGGCCCAGCGCGAAGTGCGTGGCGGTGCGCACCCGGATGTCGGCGAGTACGAGGCCGCCGTCGGCGGACGGCACGGCCGCGGCCATGGGGTAGCTCTGGAAGGCGATCGCGGTGTCGAACAGTTCGCCGCGCAGGCCGGCCGCGGCCTGGACCTCGGCGAGCGGCAGGTGGGTGTGCGGCAGCAGGTCCACCTGCTGCCGGGCCAGGGCCCGGATCAGCTCGGCGACGGTGTGGTCGGGGCGCACCTCGGCACGCACCGGCACCGTGTTGGCGAACAGCCCGATCATCGTCTCGACGCCCGGCAGTCCGGCCGGCCGGCCGGAGGTCACCGTACCGAAGACCACGTCCCGGCGGCCGGACAGGTATCCGAGCGCCACCGCCCAGCAGGCCTGCACGGCCGAGTTGAGGGTGACGCCCTCGGCCGCGCACCAGGACGAGAGCGCCCGGGTCGGCTCGGGGGAGAGGGAGGCCGAGCGGACCTCGGGCAGCGCGCCGTCGTCCTGTCCGACGGGGTGCGGCGCGAGGCGCAGCGGGCCCTCAAGACCGGCCAGGGTCCCGGCCCAGGCGGCGCGGGCGGCCTCCCGGTCCTGCCCGGCCAGCCAGCGCAGGTACGTCCGGTAGGGGACGGGCTCGGGCAGCGGCCCGGACAGCGCCTCGGGCCCGGCGAGGCCCGCCAGGGTGAGCAGCTCCCGGGCGGCGAGCGGCATCGACCAGCCGTCCAGCAGCAGGTGGTGCACCGACCACAGCAGCCGGTAGCGGCGCCTGCCGAGGCGGATCGCGGTGAATCGCATCAGCGGGGGCCGGGACGGGTCGAAGCGCCGCAGCCGGTCCTCGTCGGCGATCCGGTCGGACGCGGCCCGGCGCCGCCGGTACGGAAGGTCCGTCAGATCGACCTCGTGCCAGGGCACCCGGACCGAGTCCTGGTCCAGGACCACCTGCACCGTCTCGCCGTTGCGGCGGGGCCGGAAGCAGCTCCGCAGGTGCGGGTGGCGGCCCAGCAGCTCCGCCGCCGCCGCCCGGAGGCGGTCGGTGGGCAGCTCCCCCTCGACCCGCACCGACAGCTGGAGGATGTAGGGGTCGGGGCCGCTTCCCTCGGCGGCGAGGTAGTGCAGCCCCTGCTGGAGCGGGGAGAGCGGCAGCGCTTCGACGATCCTCGGCGTCCCGGTCACAGCATGTCCTCGCTCAAGTCGATCTCCATAAAAGCCAGTTCGTCCTCGTCCAGGGCCAGCAGGGGCTCCTCCGCAGCGCCGGTCCGGTCCGGCCGGGGCGCGTCGGCGACCTCGGCCAGGGCCGCGACGGTCCGGCCGGTGAAGACGTCCCGCACTTCGAGCGCCAGCCCTTCGAGATGCGCCCGGCTGACCACCTGGATGGCCCGGATGCTGTCGCCCCCGAGGGCGAAGAAGTCGTCGGTCGCACTCACCCGCTCCACGCCCAGCACCTCGGCGAAGACCGCGCACAGGGTCTCCTCGCGCTCGGTCCGGGGCGCGCGCGGCGCGGCGGGCCCGTTCGGGGTGCCCGGGGTCGCTGTGGGCGCCGGGGCCGGTGCCGCGCCGGCCTTCGGCCGCAGCGGCGAGCCCATCCGGGCCAGCGTGGTGTCGGGGGCGGTGGCGGCGATGTGCAGCAGCGCGGTGAACCGTTCGGTGATCGCGGCCACCCGGTCGCGCCGGAAGGCGGCGGGCAGGTAGTCCAGCCGCAGTCGCAGCCGGTCGCCGTCCGGCAGTACCGCCATGCTCAGGGGGTGGTGCCGGGCGTCGCGGGCCTCGGCGCGCACCACCCGCACCGGTTCCGCGCCGGCCCCGCCGTCGCCGGCCGCGGTCGCGCCGGATCCGATCGGGAAGTTCTCGAACAGCAGCACGGTGTCGAAGGCTTCTCCGACGAGTCCGGCGGCCCGGTGGATCTCGGCCAGTCCGAGGTGCTCGTGCGGCAGGAGTTCGGCACGCTCGTCCTGGAGGGTGCGCAGCAGGCCGCCGAGCGTGGCGTCGGGGTGCAGCCGGACGCGGACCGGCACCGTGGTGAGGAACATGCCCACCATCGACTCGATCCCGGGCACCTCCGCGGGCCGGCCGGCCGTGATCGCGCCGAACACCACGTCCTGGGATCCGGTCAGTTCACCGAGCAGCAGTGCCCAGCATCCCTGCACCACGGTGTTGACGGTGAGGCCGGCGCGGCGGGAGGCGGCGAGGAGCCGGTCGGTGAGCTCCTGGTCGAGGTCGAGGTGCAGCGACTCCGGGAGGGACACCGCCGCTCCGGTCGCGGCCGGGGCGACCAGGGTCGGGCCGGGCAGCTCGGCGAGCGCCCGCCGCCAGGCCTCACGTGCCGCACCGCGGTCACGCGCGGCGAGCCAGGCGTAGTAGGAGCGGTGCGGGGCGGGCGCCGGCAGCTCGACGGGCGTTCCGGCCCCGCCGTCGCCGGTGTACTCGCCGTCGCCGGTGTGCTCGGTGCCCTCGGTGTACTCGGCGAGCAGTGCGAGCAGTTCCCCGACCAGGATCGGCATCGACCAGCCGTCGACCAGCAGGTGGTGACTGGTCCACAGGAACCGGTACCGCCGCGGCCCGGTCTTCAGCAGGGTGAAGCGCAGCAGCGGGGGTGCGGCCAGGTCGAACCTGCGGGTGCGCTCCTGGTCGGTCAGGCGCTCGGCCTCGGCCGCCCGCTCCGACTCCGGAAGATGCGTCAGATCGACTTCCCACCAGGGGAGTTCGGCATCGGACGGGATCAGCTGGACGGGGTCACCGGAGGCGCGGTGGAGGAAGCAGGCCCGCAGCGCCGGGTGGCGCCGCAGCAGCGTCTGCCCCGCGGCCCGCAGCGCGGCGGGATCCAGTCCGCCCTCCAGGTCCGCGGCGATCTGCAGGGTGTAGACGTCGACGCCGTCCCGCTCGGCCTCGTGGTGGAACAGCAGTCCCCGCTGTAGCGGCGTGAGCGGCAGCACGTCCGAGAGCGCCTGCCCCGGAGCGAGCGCGGGGCTCGCCCCGGCCAGTCCGGCCTCGTACCGCTCGATCTCCTCCTGCTCCAGGGCGACCAGCGGGAAGTCGGACGGGGTGGCGCCGCCCGCGCCCGGCGCCATGGCGTACTCGGCCAGGGCGCGCAGCGCCCGGAACCAGTCGTCGGCCAGTTCGGCGACGGACTCCCGGTCGAGGATCCCGCCGGCGAAGGTCCAGTTGGCGACCAGGTGCGGGCCGTCGGCCCGGTCCTCGGTCGCCGGGGTGAGCGCGAGGACGTGTTCCAGCGGCATCGCCGGCTGCGTGCCGGTGCCGACGATGCCGCCACCGGTGACCGGTGACCAGAGCACGTCCTCCCTGGCGTCGAACCGGCCCATGTAGTTGAAGCCGAGCTGCGGCCTGGGGTACCCGGCGAGCAGCCGCGCGGCCTGCGGGTTGAGGTGGCGCAGCAGGCCGTGGCCGATTCCGTGCTCGGGCACCTCCCGCACCTGCTCCTTGACCAGCTTGACCGCCCGGCCGAGTGCCTCGTGGGGCCGGGGCCCCGGATCGATCCGCACCGGGTGGATGCTGGTGAACCACCCGACGGTGCGGGACAGGTCCAGGCCGTCCGCGATCTCCTCGCGGCCGTGGCCCTCCAGTTCGATCAGCGTTCCGCTCGTCCCGTCGCCGCAGCGCCGCTGCCGCCACTGCGCGACGGCGACCGCCAGGGCGGCCAGCAGCACGTCGTTGACCTCGGCCCGCAGGGCCGCGGGAACGGTGCTCAGCAGCAGTCCGGTGACCTCGGGCGGGAGTTCGGTGCGCAGGGTGTCGGCGGTGGCCCTGACGTCCCGCGCCGGGTCCAGCCGGCGGGGGCCGAACAGCGGGTCGGATCCGGTCAGGATCCGTTGCCACAGCGCCAGTTCGGGTCCGCGCGACTCGGTGCGGGCCCGTTCGGTCAGCAGCCTGGTCCAGGCCCGGAAGGACGTGCCGACCGGCTGGGGTTCGGGTGTGCGGCCCTCCGCGAGGGCGGCGCAGGCGGCCGCCAGGTCGGTCAGCAGGATCCGCCAGGACACCCCGTCGACCACCAGGTGGTGCGCGACCAGGAGCAGGATCCGCTCCCCAGGCTCCGCCGCGGGGGCGGGGAGCAGGACGGTACGGATCATCCGGGCCGCCGCCGGGTCGAGCCGGCGGCCGGCGGCCGTGGCCTGCCGGTCGATCAGCCGGAGCAGCTCCTGCCGGTCCGGGGACGGTTGCTCGTCCGGCAGCGTGAGGACCAGGCCGTCGTCGGCGGGAACCGCGCCGCGCGGGAGCACCTCCGTCTGCCACAGGCCGGGGGCCGGCTCGGTCAGCCGGGTCCTGAGGGCGTCGTGATGGTCGATCAGGGCCCGCAGCGCGGTGGCCAGCCGTCCGGCGTCGAGATCGGCGGGGACCCGGACGGCGATGTGCTGGCTGAAGCCGGCGGCGGGGCCGGTCGTCGAGCCGGTGTCCTCCTGGAGGCGGGCGGCGATGGGGGTGAGGTCGAGGACGCCCACCGGGTCGACCTGCCCGTCCTCCTGCCCGGCCCGCCCGGTGGCCGGCCGGGCGATCCCGGCGAGGACGCGGACCGTACGCCCCGTGAAGACGTCGCGGGTGCTGAGCACCAGGCCCGCGCGGCGTGCCGCGCCGACCACCTCGATGGCGCGGATGCTGTCGCCGCCGAGGGTGAAGAAGTCGTCGTCCGCGCCGACTCCGGGGAGGCCGAGGATCTCGGCGAACACCGCGCCCAGCGTCTGCTCCGGGTCGGTCCGCGGACCGCGCACCGGACCGGCGGGGCCGCCCGCGACGGAGCCGGCCGCACCCGGGCCGCTCACGGCCGGGCTGCCCGCGCCGGTGCCGCTCACTCCCGTGCTGCCGGCACCGGGCGCGGGCAGCGCCTTGCGGTCGACCTTGCCGTTCGCGGTCAGCGGCAGCGCGTCCAGGACCACCCACCACCCCGGCACCATCCAGCCCGGCAGGACCGCGCCGACCCGGTCCCGCAGCAGGGTCGCGTCGACGCCGCCCGAGGCGGCCACGTAGCCGGCCAGTCCGGAGCCGTGCGCGACCACCACGGCGTCCAGGACACCCGGCACCGCGCGCACGGCCGCCTCGATCTCACCCAGCTCGACGCGCCGGCCGCGGACCTTCACCTGGAAGTCGCGCCGTTCGACGAACTCCAGCTGTCCGTCCGGGCGCAGCACCACCCGGTCGCCGGTGCGGTACATCCTGCTGCCGCCACCGGCGAACGGGTCGGCCGGGAACACGGACGCGGTCCGGACCGGGTCGCCCACGTAGCCGCGGCCCACCCCGACGCCGCCCACCCACAGTTCTCCGGGCACCCCGGCGGGCATCGGGCGCAGCCCGTCCCCGAGCACGTACAGGCGGGTGCCACGCACCGGCCGCCCGATCGGCACCCGCCCGGCGGCCGCGTCCTCCGGGGTGACGCAGGCGTGCGTCACGTCGTCGGAGCACTCCGTCGGCCCGTAGGCGTTGACCATGCCGATTCCCGGGAAGCGGGCGTACCAGCGGGCGCACAGGTCGGCCGGCAGCGCCTCCCCGGTGACCATCAGCCGGCGCAGGCCGGGAAGCCGGGGGGCGGCCGCGCGAGCGTCCCACAGGTCGAGCGCGGCGCGCAGCAGGGAGGGCACCACCTCCAGCACGGCGGCGTTCTCGTCGACCGCCAGGGCGAACAGGGCGTCGGGGTCGGCGGCCGTCTCCGGGTCGGCGACCAGGGTGCGCCCGCCCACCAGCAGCGGTGCCAGCAGCTGCCAGACGTGCACGTCGAAGGTGAGCGGGGCGTTCGCGACGACCGCCTCGCCCGGGCGCAGCGCCAGGTCGTCCACCTTGGCCCACAGGTGGTTCAGCATGCCGTCCCGGTGCACCATCGCACCCTTGGGCCGGCCGGTGGAGCCCGAGGTGAACATCACGTAGGCGAGGTCCTGGCCCGATCCGGCGGCCGGGAGCGCGGCCTGGTCCTCCGGTGCCCGGTCGTCCGACGGCAGTTCGAGCGGCAGGACCCGGACGTCCCCGGCCAGCACGCCGGCCTCGCCGCCCTGCTCGTCGAACCCGCCGCCGACGAGCAGCACCCGGACGCCGGCGTCGCGCAGCAACGAGGCGGTGCGCGCGGCGGGCGCGGCGGTCTCCAGCGGCAGCCAGGCGGCGCCCACCGCCTGGCAGCCGAGGATCGCCGCGACGTAGCCCGCGCCGGGACGGGTCAGCACGCCGACCACCGTGTCCGGGCCGCAGCCGGCGGCCCGCAGCCGCGCGCCGACTCCGTCGACACGGCGCAGCAGTTCGGCGTGGGTCAGCCGGCGGGCGCCGTCGACCACCGCGACCGCGTCCGGCGTACGCGCGGACGCGGCCCGTACCAGCGCCACCGTGTCGCTCGCCGCCTCGCCCGGCAGCGCCGCGTCGGCGGCGGGACCGGTGAGCACCCCGATCGACTCCCCGGGCAGGGCCACGTCCAGGCGGTCGACGACCGTGTCCGGCGGGCAGCTCGCGAAGGCGCCGAGGAAGGCCCGGAACCGGGCCGCGTGCGCGGCCAGCTCCTGACCGTCGTACAGCTCGCTGTTGCCGTCCAGGTGCAGCTCCAGGGAGCCGTCGCCGGTGTTGAGGACGGTCAGGATCAGGTCGTTGACGATGCCGGTGGACAGGTTCACCACCTGGCCCCGGCACGGGCCGAACTCCAGGACCGGGTCCTGGTCCAGGACGTTGACGAAGGGCCCGAACGGGCGCCGGTCGTCGGTGCGCAGGCCGAGGTCGCGGCGGATCTGCTCGCCCCGGTAGCGCTGGTGCCGCAGCGCGTTGGCGATCTCGACCCACGCGGCCCGCAGCAGCCGGTCGCGGGTCGCGCCGTGGCGGACCGGCACGGCCAGCGGGAGGTAGTTGGCGACCATCCCGGGGACGCCGCGGGCCGCCGCACCGACCCGGGCGGTGACCGGCAGGGTGAGCAGCGGCTCCTCCAGGCCGGTGATCCGTTGCACGTAGGCGGCCATCGCCGCGGCCACCAGGGCGGCCGGGGTGGCTCCGGCCGCGCCGGCGGCGGCGCGCAGCCGGTCCGCGTCGGCGGCGTCCAGCACCTCGGTGCGGCGCAGCGCGACGAGACCGGGGGCGGGTTCGCGGGTGGAGAGCGAGGACGGCTCGGGCGATCCGGCGGTGAGCCGGGCGGTCCAGTAGGCGCGGTCCTTGGCGAGGCGGGGCGAGTCCGGGTAGGCGCTCTCCGCGTCCAGCAGCAGCCGGAACGGCGGCGGTGCCGACGGGGCGAGGCCCGCCTCGTCGCCGCCGGCCGCGAGGTGGCTGTAGATCGCCGCGAGCCGCGGGTGGACCAGGTTGCGGCTGTACCCGTCGGACAGGATGTGGTGCATGCACAGGTAGAGCCGGTGGCGCTCGGGGCCGAGGCGGAGCAGCGCGGTGCGCATCAGCGGCGGCTCGGCGGCCTTCATCGGCAGATCCAGGTCGCCGAGCATCCACGCCTCGGAGGCGGCCTCCGGGTCCGCCTCGGTGCTGAGGTCGACGAGCGGGAGGGGGCTGTCGGCCACCGGGGCGACGGACTGGCGGGCCACCCCGTCGTGCTCGGTGAAACGCACCCGCAGGCCCTCGGCCTCCACCGACAGCCGTCGCAGGGCGCGTCCCAGCAGCTCCTGGTCGAGGGGGCCGCGCAGGTCGACGTAGTCGCCCATGGCGTAGCCGAGCGGCCCGGTCGCGAACTGCTCGTCGTACCAGATCTCGGACTGCGCCGCGGTGAGCGGCAGGTTGCCGCCGGGGGACACGCTCATCGCGCTGCCTGCCCTTCGTTCCGCTCCTCGTCGCCGGCCAGCGCCGTGTCGCCGAAGGTGCCACGGACCCAGTCGTCGTCGTAGAGGGTGTCGAGATAGCGCTCGCCCAGGTCGGGGGCGATGGTGACGGCCGTGGTGCGGCGGTCGGCGCAGTTCTCCTGGAGCCAGGCGAGTGCGCCGCCGACCGCGGTCCCGGTCGATCCGCCGAAGTGGTAGCCGTGCGCGGCCAGCCGGCGGCAGATCCGCACCGTGTCCGCCTCGTCGACGTGGACGACGGAGTCGACGAAGGACTCGTCCAGGAGCCCCGGCCTGATGCTGGTGCCGAGGCCGGGGATGTGCCGCGGGCCTGGGGTCCCGCCGAAGGTGACGGAGCCGACCGCGTCGACGGCGACCACCCGCACGTCGGGCCGGTGCTCGCGGAAGTAGCGGGCGCAGCCCATCAGGGTGCCGGTGGTGCCGGCGCCGATCACCAGGACGTCGAGCCGGGGGAAGCGGGTGGCGATGGCGGGCGCGGTGGTGCGGTAGTGGGCCATCCAATTGCCCGGTGCCTCGTACTGGTTGAGCCACACCACCTTCTCGTCGGCGGCGCACATCTCCTGTACGTAGCGGATCCGGGCGCCGAGGTAGCCCTCGGTGGGGTGTGCCTCGGTGATGACGTGGACGTCGGCGCCGAAGGCCTGCATGGTGTGGCGGGTGGCCTCGTTGCAGCGGGAGTCCGTCACGCACACGAAGCGGTAACCGCGGTTGGCAGCGAGCATGCTGAGCGCGACGCCCATGTTCCCCGAGGAGGACTCGACCAGGGTCGAGCCGGGGCCGAGCACCCCCGCCGCCTCGGCCTGGGCCACGATCTCGCGGGCGGCCTTCAGCTTGATCGATCCGGCGAAGTTGAACCCCTCCACCTTGAGGTAGAGGTGTCGGGCGAAGATCGGATGCAGATCGACGAACAGATCGCTGACGTCGAATTCGTGCGGCGCAGATATGACAGGCATGGCAAGCTCCCGGCCGTCGGCGGTACGTCGTGACGTCGACAGCTACGAGGTTCCACGGCAGCTCTGACCGGGCGCTGACACCATGCTGACGTGACGTCGCCAGGGCCTCCCGAGCGGCCCGGACGTTCCACCCGCGGCCTCGGTTCACCGGCCGGCCCGGCCCCGCGGACGCCCGCCGGCCCCGCGGACGCCCGCCGGCCCCGCGCACGGGAACGGTGCCCCCACCGAGTGCCCGACGTGTTCCTCGACGGCTCACGTCGGCACGGGTGACGGGCACCGTCCCGGCTTGGGGTGACGCCTGGTCAGTGCGCCTCGGAGTGCTGCGGAAGGCCGGGGCCGGGAGCCCCGTCCGGCTCGGTGTCCGGCCGTCCCAGCAGCTCCGCCGCGGCCGAGTCGAGCTGGCTGGCCACCCATTCCCCCAGCGTCACCTGGGAGCGCTCGGCCGCTCGCTGCCACTGGCCCAGGCGATCGCGGTCGACCACCATCCGGGGCAGGGAGGCCGTCTCGCGCGGTTCGGGATCGGCCTGGCGACCGCTCCTGATCTCCGAACGCAGCCGGTTCCTCGACCACTGGTGGTACTCGGCGAGGGCCATCCAGAGGTCCTGCTCGCCGTCGGTGAGGGCGGCCACCTCGGCGTGGTGGCCGAAACTGAGTCCTTCCCTGCGCCGTGGCGGCTCGAATCGCCGCGCCACCCAGACGTAGTTGCGGATGGTCTGGTAATCCAGCCCCGCCGCCTCCATGGCCCACCGGTAACGGTCGGGGAAACGGTTGCGGCCGAAGAGCACCCAGTCGCCCAGACACCAGGCGGAGGAATCGGCCATGCGTGCGAGGCCGACTCCGGCCCGTTCCCAGTCCTCGAACGACACCGAACCGGGTACCCGCAGCCCCACCTTCGTCATCAGGATCCGAGAGCCCGCGTTCCACTTCTCGATTGCAGTCAATTCCGCTTCCCCCGTCAGTCGCGTGCCCGGCTCTCCACCAGGCACTTTTCCGCCACCGCGCGTTCCCGTTTCACCGTTGCGCGGTGGAATGCCCGCATTCCAAGATCCATGATCTTGGAATCATCATGGTATTCGGTGCGGACCGGCCAATGCCGTTCGACCGGTGCCGGTGAAGTCGTCCGCCGCCCGTGAATACTCGCCGGTAGACATGTCCAAAAGTGGCCATACGCTCCTATACATTTCTTTGCGGCCGCGGCGACGGCCGCCCCGCCCTGTCCCGCCGGCGGGACAAGGCACCCCCTAAGACGCATCGGTGCACCGCGGAAATCGCGCTGGTGCCTTGGCGTCCCATCTGATTTCGGATGTAATGTTCGAGCGCCAGGCCACCCATTGATTCGGCTCCTCCTTGGACGCCGCTGGGACACGGGGGAATTCCATGTACATAACAATGCTGGGACCGCTGCGTGCTGTAAGCGGAATCGAATCCGCCGCTTTGGATGCCAAGAAGGTCCGGATGGCGCTGGCCGTCCTGGCTCTGCGTGCGGGCCAGGTGGTCAGTTTCGACGAACTCATCGACGAACTGTGGGGGGAGACCCTGCTCAAGAACACGCGGAACTCACTCCAGGGCATCGTGGCCCGGATGAGAAGATCGCTCGGGCGCATCGGACTGGACGCCACCGACCAGGGCGTCGTCCGCACCGTCGGCAACGGCTACGTGCTGGACATGCCCGCGGACCGGCTCGACGCCGACCGCTTCCTGCAGCAGGCGAGGGAGGGCCGCAGCCTGATCGGGCTGTCGCCGCACAAGGCCGCCGAGCTGCTCCGTGGCGCGCTCGCCATGTGGTACGGCCCGGCGCTGGTGGACGTCGGCGACGGGCAGCGCTGTCGTGCCGCCGCACTCCGCCTCGACGAGCAGCGCAGGCTCGTCCAGGAGGATCTGATCTCCGCCCAGCTGGAGGCCGGCGAGGCCGGGGCGGTCGTGCCCGAGCTGAAGCAGCTGCACGCCGAACACCCCGAACGGGAGCGGTTCAGCGAGCAGTTGATGCTCGCGCTGTACCGGACGGGCCGGCAGTCCGAGGCGATCGACACCTTCCACCGCACCCGCAAGCAGCTCGACGACGAGATGGGGCTGCTGCCCAGCCGCCAACTTCAGCGGCTCTACCAGGCGATCATCAGTCAGGACGCGTCGCTCTCGCGCTGACCGCACGTGGGGCGGGTACCGGACCAGGTCCGGTACCCGCCCCACGCGACGTCTCACACCGATTCCCCCGCGGCCGCCCGGGCGGGGACGCCGACCGGCTCGCCCTCCCGCACGGCCGGGCCGGCCGGCGCCTCGGACCGGGTCTCCAGCCGGGACGGCCACCAGACCCAGCGGCCCAGCAGGGCGATCACCGAGGGCAGGACCACGATCCGGATCAGCGTCGCGTCCAGCAGTACGGCGCAGGCCATGCCCACGCCCAGCTGCTTCATCTCGATGAAGGTCAGCGAGGCGAACAGGGCGAACACCGAGATCATCACCAGGGCGGCGCCGGTGACCACGCCGGCGGAGCGGGTGATGCCCTGCTCGACGGCCGCGCGGACGGACAGCCCGGAGGCGGCTGCCTCGCGGATCCGGCTGACGACGAACACGTGGTAGTCCATCGACAGCCCGAGCAGGATGACGAACAGGGTGAGCGGCAGCCACGCCACCACCTTGCCCGTGGACTGGAAGTGCAGCAGCCCGTCGGCCCAGGTGTGCTGGAAGACCAGCTCCAGCACCCCGAACGAGGCCGCCGCGGAGAACACGTTGAGCACGACCGTCACCAGCGCCAGCACGATCGACCGGAACGCCAGGGCCGTGACCACGAAGGTCAGGGCCAGCGCGAAGCCCAGCACCCACGGCATCTTGTCCACCACCTGGGCCCGGTAGTCCACGTCGTAGGCCACGTCACTGCCGCCGACCGCCCACTTCACACCGGGCACCTGCCCGACCGTGGCGGGCACGAGGTCGTCGCGCAGCCGGCTGAGGGACTCCCTGGCCTCCGCGGAACCGCTGCTGAGGCGGGTCCCGATGCCGACGGAGGCGTACCGGCCGTCGTGCGAGGTGATGATCTCGGGGGCCGGGGTGGCGGTGAACAGCGGGTCCTGGCCGGCGCGTTGCACCAGCGCGTCGAGCGCGGTGCGGAGTTGCCCGGCGCCGGCCTCCGGCACCTGGGCCACGACCAGCTGGGTGTCGGACTGGATCGGGAAGAACCGCGTCAGCCTGGCCTCGGCCTGCATGGCGGGCATGCTCCGGGGCAGGTCGTCCACGCCGGTGGCCTTCAGCTTCAGGTTGAGGGCGGGGGCCGCCAGCGCCAGCAGCGCCACGGCGGACAGCACCAGGCTGATCCCCGGGTGCCGCAGCGCCGGCCGGAGCAGCGCCGACCACACCCTGCTGCGGTCCCCGCGGCCCTGGAGCCGCCAGATCAGCGGCACCCGCGGCCGCTCCAGCGCCCTGCCGAACAGCATCAACAGGGCCGGCAGCACGGTGAGCGAGGCGGACATCGCGATGGCCACCACCAGGATGCTGCCGGTCGCCATCGCCGTGAAGGCCAGGTTCCCGCCCAGGTAGAGCGCCCCCATGGAGAGGATCACGACGGTGCCGGAGACCACCACGGAGTGCCCGGAGGTGGCGGCGGCCAGCTCCACGGCGTCGACCTTGTCCAGGCCCCGGGCACGCTCCTCGCGGAAGCGCTTGAGGTAGAACAGCGAGTAGTCCACCCCCACGGCCATGCCCATCAGCACGATGAGCTCGCTCACCGCTCCCGGGTCGGGGACGAGCTGCGAGGCGGCGCCCCACAGGCCGAGTCCGGCCAGCACCGAGGACAGGCCGAGCACCACGGGGACGCCGGCCGCGACCATGGCCCCGCAGATGAACATCATCACCAGCAGGGTGATCGGCAGGCTCAGCAGGGTCGCGCGTCCCACCTCCTCGCCCAGCATCGTGTTGAGGGCGGCCCGGATGGTGTCGGGACCGACCAGCTCGACCCGCACCCCGGGATGTCCCTGCTGCGCGCTCTGCACCGCGTCGACCAGCGGCTGCACCCGGTCCGGAGCGGTGTCCTGGTCGCCGGTCATGACCACCGGGACCAGCAGCGCCTGTCCGTTCGACGACAGCACCTGCTCGCCCGTCGAGGCCACGTCGGGCAGGCCCTTGAGCCGGCCCGCCGCGTCCGTGGCGGCACGCTCGGCGGCCTGCCGGTCGAGGTCGCCGTGGAGGGCGGTCACCAGCAGTGCCTCGGTCGGCGGCTGGGTGAGGCCACCGCTCTTGGCGATCGCGGTGGCCTGCGCGGACTGCCCGATCGAGAGGTCCGTGTTGGTGGCGACCTTCGTCCCGGTGGCGCCGCCGACGGCCAGCGCGATCCCCACGAAGACGACCCAGATGACCAGTGCCCACCACGGGTGGGTCGCGCTCCACCGCGCCGTCCTCGTCACCACATTCCGGTTTCCCACGATTTTCCCCTCGTATTCTCGCGGGCTTCCGCGAAGAGACCTGCATCCGGGCGGTGGATCGGCGAAGACGAGTCCGGGTGTTCACAGCGCCGGCCGGCCGGCATCCCGGCACCCGCCTTCGGACCACCACGCTATCGACGGACCGTCAGGTCGCCACGGGGGAAAGTTCCCTGATGGAGGTGGAGTTTTCTCCCCTGTCGCCGCGGACCGGGAGCTGCCGGGCTCGGGCCGCGATGGTGCGCAGGGCCGCGTGCGCGGTGACGGAGCGGGACGGGCGGACGGCGTCCCGCGGGCGGGACGCACGGGCGCGCTCCTCGTCGTCGAGGAGCGCGCCGAGAGCGGACGGGGCGGGTCCCGGCGCCGTGCCCAGGGGCACCGTCCACACCTCCGCGTCCTCGGAGGAAGGCGGCGTCAGCACGCTTCGGCGCGCCCTACCCGGCCGGTGTGCAGGCCCTGGAACAGGTTGAGCCGCTGGATGGTGCCGGTGCCCTCCATGAACTCCACGCCCCGGGCGTCGCGGGCGTACTTGTCCAGCAGCGGATGCTCCAGGCGGGCCGCCGGACCGAAGAACGAGAGCGCCGACAGGGTGGCGTCCTCCGCGAGTTCGCAGGCCCGGGCCTTCGCGGCCGAGGCGAGGTGGCCGTCCGCCGGGCGCCGGTCCACGACGATGGCGGCGCGGTGGGTGAGCAGCCGGGTCGCGTGGATCCGCCGGCCCAGCTCCTCGAACAGCGCCAGCTCGTCCCCCCGCAACTCCCTCCGGTGCTCGGCCACGTAGTCGTGCGCGGCGCCCGCGATGCCGAGGGCGATGGCGGCCACGCTGGGCCGGAGCCGGTTGAAGACCGCGAGGACGCCCCACATGCCGCGGCGGGTCGGCGGCAGATGACTGCCCAGCACGCGGTCCGCCGGGACGTGCACGTCGTCCAGCGCGACCGCCCCGATCCGGACGCCGCGCAGGCCGAGGGTCGGCAGCGGTTCGGCCGTCCAGCCGGGGTCGGTGGTGTCCACCAGGACGGCGGTCACCCCGAGCCGGTCGGCGCCGGCGACCCGGGCGAAGACCGCCGCGACGGACGCCCGGGAGGCGTTGCCGACATAGCGCTTGGCGCCGTCGAGCCGGAGGGAGCCGTCGCCCAGCGGGGTGAGCGCGGTGCTCATCTCGCCGATGGCCGAGCCGCGTTCGGGTTCGGTGAGGGCGAAGCAGGTCCAGGTCGGCCCCTGGGTGAGCCGGTCGCGGAACCAGTCCTGCTGGTCCGGGCTGCCCAGCACGTCCACCAGCACGCCGGCCATCGACGGGCCGGGTGACGCGAGCATCAGGGCGGCGTCACCGCGGGCGAGTTCCTCGACCAGCACCGCCCGTTCCAGGGTGTCGCCGGAGTCCGCCGACCTGATCCGGGCGGCCAGGTGGCCGACACCCGGCAGGTGGAGCAGGTCGTGGACGGCCTCCGGGTCGCGGTCCAGCCTCAGCGCCGCCGCCCGCAGGTCCACGGCCCAGCCGCGCGCGCGCCGGCGCAGCTCCTCCAGGTGCGCGGGGAGGTGGGTCATGATTCCTCCGGGTACGTGGTGGAACGGGGTTCCCGGTGGACGTCCGCCAGGAGTTCCGAGAGATGGGCGTCCCAACCGGGGCCGGGGACGGTGAAGCCGTGCGCGCCGAGAAGACGCAGCAGAGCCCGGTCGGCCAGGGTGATCCGGTCGTGCAGACGCCCCAGCGAGGCGGCGTCCGGCGGGGCGTCGGACTCGGCGAGCACGCACTCCGCCTCCAACTGCTCCATCAGCACGTCGGCCAGGGCCCCCTTGACCATCTGTTTCATCAGGAGCGGGGTGCCCTCGGTGCGGCGCTCCGCGAGCCGGGCGACGGCGGTGTCCCTGAGGCCCTCCGACACGCCCAGCCGCACCCACACCAGCCCGGCCTGCCACGCCGCCGAAGCCCTGGCCCCGGGACCGTCCGCGGATCCGGCCGCCGCGGCGACGAAGCCGGGAGCGTCGGGGCCCCCCGGCAGCGGAACGGCGTCGGCCGGGACGAGGGCGTGGCCGCCGGGGCCCCGGGGCGGGGCGTCCGGGGACAGGGCCGCGTCCAGCTCGCGCACGGCCTCGACGATGCCGTCGCGGCGGGCACGGGCGCGGCACTCCCGCCAGCAGCGTTCGAGGTCGACCGTCGCCGTCATCGGACCCCACCCTCCCCGGCCGGCAGTTCCAGGGTGCAGTGGGCCAGGCGGTCCAGTCCGTGATCGTGGTCGGCGAGCACCGCCCGCCCGCCCCGTGCCCCCCGCAGCGCCGCCCAGACCCCGGTGCACGGCAGCCCCGGCTCCGCGTCGCGGCGCGGAGCGGCGGACGGCGGGATCCCCGGACCGGCGGCCAGTCCGGTGCCCGCCGCGAACAGGGCGGCCCCGGAGAGGTCCGCGCGCAGCGCGGGCAGCACCTGACCGGCGGGGCCCTGCCCCATCCCGGCGACGGGCGAGGTCCCGCCGTCCCAGGCGAGCAGCAGTGCCACGGCCGAGTCGTGCTCGGCGGCGTACTGACCGGACGTGGGTCCGGGGTACGGCTGCGAGCTCTGGTCGACGACGACCAGCAGCAGCCGGCTCCAGTCCGAGCGGCGGGCGTACTCGACGGCGATCCGCAGCGCCGTGAACGGGCTCAGCACCCCCTGGTCCGAGACCGCGAAGCAGAGCGGTTCGCCCGGCAGCCGGTGCTGCAGCAGCGACGCGGTGAGCGTGGTGTGCTCGAAGTCCGGGGTCGTGTAGGCGAGTACGGCCACCTGCGGTGCCTCGTCCGGAGCGAGCGGACCGAGCGCGTCGAGGGCCCCTGCGGCCAGCTGGGGCGTCGGCCGCAGCGGGGAGTCAGTGAACCCCTCGGACAGCACCCGCGTGCCGTACAGGTCGGCGATCTGCCGGTGCACCTCCCGGACCGCGGGGCGCGGCGCGGCGCCCGGGCCCCCCTGGTCGGCGGGTCGGTGCCAGCCCGCCCTGAGCAGGCGGGGGACCGTGCCCGCGACCGCGTCGGCGGCGGCGGGCACGGTGCGGGAGAGCGGCGCGGCGGCGCGGAACATGCTACGAGCCCGCCTCGTTGACGACGAAGTCCACCAGGGTGCCCACCGTCGCGAAGTCACCCATGTCCAGGCTCTCCACGTCGAACTGGAGGTCGAGTTCGTCCTCGATGACGATGAGCATCTCCAGGGCGCTGCTGGAGTCCAGGCCGAGGTCGTCGAAGATCCGGGCCTCCTCGCCGACCTCCGCGGTGTCCTGGTTGAGCACCTGGGCCAGGGCCTCGCGCACGGCGGCGAGGCAGGCCGCCCGCTTCTCGGGGGCGGTCACGGTGGCGATGTCGTTGGTCATTGGTTCCTCTCCGGGGTGGGTCCCGCGGTGTCCGCGGGCAGGTGGAGGTGCTGGCGTCCGAGCATCGACTCGGTGTCGTCGCGTTCCCGGACCAGGTGCGGCCGCCCGTCGAGCATCAGGACCTCGGCCGGGTAGCCGTGGCTGAGGAAGTACACGGGGGAGGCGCTCGGCCCGTACGCGCCGGACCGCTCCACGCCCAGCAGGTCGCCGGGGCGCAGCTCGGGCAGCGACACCTTCTTGCCCAGCAGGTCGTTGGGCGTGCACAGCGGTCCGGTGATGTTCCACGGGCCGCTGTCGGGTTCGTCGAGCCGCTGGAGCGCCGTGATGGGGAAGTTGCGCTTGACGAACGAGCCGATGCCGACCGCCGCCATGTGGTGGTTGGTGCCGCCGTCGGCGACCGCGAAGCGCTCGCCCATGGAGCTCTTGGTGTAGCGGACCCGGACCACGTACGTTCCGTGCACCGCGACGAGGTAGCGGCCCAGCTCCATGATCAGCCGGGCGCCGGGGTGCCGGTCGGCGAAGTCGGCGACCAGGGGGTTGAGCAGTTCGCCCAGCACCGCCGGGTCGGGGTCCTGCTCGTTGTCGAAGTAGGCCACCCCCAGGCCCCCGCCGATGTCCACCAGCTCCAGCGGGAAGCCCAGCTTCGCGGACAGCAGCTCGGCCAGTTCGAAGATGCGGCGGGCGTTGTCCGCGACGACGGCGGGGTCCAGGATGCGGGTGCCGAGGTAGACCTGCACGCCGTGCACCCGGACCGCGCCGCAGCGGTCCAGCACCGCCTGCGCGGAGAGCAGCTGCTCCTCGTCGATGCCGAACTGCCGGGGCTTCCCGCCCATGGTCAGGCCCGAGCCCTTGACGGTGAACTCCGGGTTGACCCGCAGCACCACGGGGGCCAGGACACCGCGTTCCAGGGCCAGTTCGTCGATCAGCTCCAGCTCGTCGAGCGACTCGCAGACGATGGCGGCGACGCCCTCGTCCAGGCAGGCGGCGAGCTCCTCGCGGCTCTTGCCGGGGCCGAGGAAGAGGATGTCCCGCGGCTGGACGCCGGCCCGGAGCGCGGTGACCAGTTCGGCCATCGAGGACACCTCGGCGCGGGCGCCGGCGGAGTGCAGCAGCGCGCAGACGGAGATGTTCGGGTTGGCCTTGAGGGAGTAGAAGACCTCCAGCGCCGGATGGAGCAGCGACTTCAGCTCCCGGAACCGGTCCGCGATGCCGTCGCCGTCGTAGAGGTACAGCGGGGTGCCGAACTCCTCGGCCAGGGCGGTGATCCCCACGCCCTGCACAGTGAACTCCCGGCTCATGCCGGACTCCCTTCCTCGGTGTGCAGCAGCCCCGCCAGCCGGCGGGACACTTCCTCGTCGAGGACCGCGGCCGCGGCGTCGTCGGCGGCGACCACCACGCCGTACAGACGCCCCTCGAACGGCCCCTCGCCACCCGTCGCGGCGGCGGCGTTGACCGTGGCGAAGTTGTTGACGAACAGGCCGGTGCCGCCGCGCTCCGCCAGCAGCAGGCCGTCGAGCGCGTCCCGCAGCGCGGCGAACGACACCGGCCGGGCCGAGCGCAGCGGGTACTGGCGGGCGACGGCGATGCCGTCCGGTGCCATCAGCCCCTCGGTCAGCACGGCCTGGTAGGTCGACATGTTGTGGCGCGCGTTGATCTCGACCACGGGGTAGAGGCCGCCGTCCGGATCGACCATGGCGTCGATGCCGACGACACCGAACCAGCCGTCGGCGGCCAGCTTCCCGCCCAGCAGCGCCGCCGCCTCCCGCACCTCGCCGTCCTGCGCGGCGGTGAGCCGGGCCGGCATCCGGTGGCCCTTGTGCACGCCGCGCTCGGTCAGCGCCTCCTTGACGAAGTCGAACCGCACCGAGCCGTCGCGGCCCACGGTGAACTGGTAGTTGAGGTCGGCCTCCTTGGCGACCCACTCCTCCAGCACCAGGGCGAGCCGGTCGCTGCCGGCCCGCGCGGCCTGCCCCGCGGCCATGCGCCGCAGCCGCTCCAGCCGCCGCGGGTCGTCGAGCACCACGATGCCCTTGCCGGACACCCCGTAGGCGTCCTTGACCGCGACCTTGCGGCCCTCGGCCAGCCGTCCGCCGGCCCAGTCCACCGCCGCCGCCAGCTCCGCCGTCGTCTCGCAGGTGCGGCCGGGCGCCTGCCGGAGCCCCAGCTCGTCGGCCAGCCGCCGGCTGTAGACCTTGCTGTTCACGCGCTTGCACAGGGCGGCGGGCGGCGCGGCGAGCCGCAGCGAGGTGCGCGCGGCGAACCGCTCCTCGGCGTCGGACACGCCGTGTGCGACGACCTGGACGCCGAGCGGCGCCAGCCGCTGCCGCAGCGCGTCGAGCAGGACGTCGTCGTCGAGGGCGTCCTCGGTGACCGTGCGCAGCGGGTCCTGCCGGGCCGGGACGTGCACGGTGGGCGTGCTGATGCCGAGCCCGCGCAACTGGTCGAGGTAGTCCGGATCGGGCGCCGCCTTCAGCACGACGTGGTCCCGCTCGCCGCCCAGCAGCAGGGCGAACTCGTCCATCCGGTTCACCACCGCGCTCCCGGCGTGGGAGGCGACCCGGGGCAGTGCGGGCTCGCCCTCGGCCCAGCTGTTCTCGACCTCGAAGTTGCCGAGGAACAGCAGTGGTGTGTCCGCGGAGCCGGTGACCGCCCGCCCGAGTCGGGAGCGGAAGCCGCTGTCGGTCTCGTCCAAGGCTCGACCTTGCCTTTCTTGCGTCGGTGGACGGCTGTCGGTGCAGGAGGACTGCCGGTGCAGGGGGACTGTCGGTACGGGAGGCCGGCGTTCTCAGTGTTCGAGGACCATGGCCGCGAAGGTCGCTCCCAGGCCCACGCTGGTCATCACGTAGCGGTCGCCGGTGGCCAGCAGGCCGTCCCGGGTGGCCTGGTGCAGGTTGACGAAGGGGTCCGCGCAGAAGCAGTGCCCGGTCCGGGCGACCAGGTCGAGGTACACCCGGGCCATCGGAATGCCGAGCATCCGGCACACCGCGGCCCACGAGAGCCGGTTGACGTTGTGCGGCAGCACCAGCGCCACCTCGTCCAGCGTGCATCCGGCCTCGTCCAGGGCGGCGCGCACCACCTCGCACAGCGCCGAGGGGTACAGCGCCTGGAACTCCTTCGCGGCCTCCGGATCCTCCATCAGGAACTGGTCGTGGAAACGGCTGTGGGTGCGGGCCGCGTAGCCGAGCAGGCGGTCGCCGGTGCCGCCCGCGCTCAGCAGCACCGCGGCGGTGGCCTCTCCCATCACCGTGACGCCGGGGATGGACTGCGACTGCCTGGACCCGACCTTCTCGCCGGCCAGGACCAGCGCGAGGGCGTCCGGGTCGCCGTCCGCCGCCAGCAGCGTCCCGGCCATGTCGAGCGCGAGCAGGCCGGACGCGCAGGCGTGCTGGGAGACCACGAAGCCGGTGGCGTGCCGCAGCCCCAGCTCCTCCAGCAGCGGGGCCATCGAGGTGTGCGGGTAGGGCATCGGGGACGGCATCGTCCTGGCCTGCAGCACGTAGCGGACGTCGGACTCCCGGCCGCGCAGCTCCGCGAGGGCCGCCACGGCCTGTCGCAGCAGGTGCGTCTCGGCCTCGCCGGGCTCGCGGCAGATCTCCGCGAGGCCGTAGTACCGCTCGTACTGCCGCAGTTGGTTGTCGGCCAGACCGACGTCCTGCTGCAGCCGTGCGAGCGGCACTGTCCTGGGGCGGTGGCTGGCAACCGCCGATATCGCCGTCATGGGAACACGTTCCACCGGCCTGCTGACACCTCGCTGATCCCGCGCTGATCCCGCGCTGACCGCCCGCCGCGGGTGCTTGCCACCGGTCGGGGCGGCACCTGAGGATGTGCGCCGTGACAGCCTTCCCGAACGTCGAAGAGTTCGCCGCGGCCACGGGCCGGCACCTGGGTCTGAGCGACTGGATCCCGATCACCCAGGACCTGGTCGACCGGTACGCCTCCCTCGTCGGCGACGAGCAGTGGATCCACACCGACCCCGAGCGCGCCGCAGAGGGCCCCTACGGGGGGACGGTCGCCCACGGCTACCTGACGCTGAGTCTGCTGTCCGCCATGACGGACGGCATCCTGACCATCGGCGGGACCCGGCACATCCTCAACGTGGGTCTGGACTCCGTGCGCTTCCAGCGGCCGGTGCGCGTCGGGCGGCGGGTCAGGGCGGGCGCCACGCTGCTGACGGCCAGGCAACTGCCTTCCGGCTGCCTGTTCGGGCTCCGCATGGAGGTCGAGGTGGAGGGCGAGTCCGGTGTCGCCTGTGTGGCCGAAACCCGTTCACTGGCCGTCCCCTGGCAATAAAGTGGATATTCCTCCCCTGCGGCGGGCGGTGACCGTTCCGAATAATGGAGGGCAGCGCATCAACCAGGGATGCGGAACCCCAGGGGGGCACCCGATGGACACCAGGCAGCAGGGCGTATCGATGACCGGACACACGCCACCACCGGCGCTCCCGAGCGGCGCCGTCACCGGCCTGCGGCGCTCCCTCGTGCTGTTCGGCCTCTCCCTGCGGGCCCTGGTGCTCGGCCTGTGGCTGACGAGCCTGTACATCTTCCTGCCCGCCGGCCTGGGCGTGTCGCTGCTGCCGGGCACCCAGCGCGCCGTCCGCCGACTGGTCGACCGGCAGCGGGAGTTGGCGGCGCAGTGGTCCGGGGTGCCGGTGCCCGCGCGCTATCCGCCGCTCCCGGACACCCGGCAGGGCCAGGCGCTGCACGCCCTCCTCGTCGCGCGGGACAACCAGGTGTGGCGGGACTGGCGGTTCGTCGTCATCGACCCGCTGGTCGGCGGCGTGATCGCGTTCGTTCCGGCGGCACTGCTGCTCAGCAGCGCGTGGGGGCTGGTGACGGCCGTGTTCGGCGCCCAGCTGCCGAGCGACTGGGGCAGCATCTGGTACATGTTCATCCCGGTCGACGGTCCCGTCACCGCGGTGCTCGCCGGACTGCTGGCCATCGTGGTCGCCCTGTTCGCGCTGTGGGACGCCCCGCGCACCGCGCCGCGCCACGCCCGCTACCTGGTCCGGATGCTGGCGCCGCGGGCGGACGAGGCGATGGCCGAGCGCATCGAGCACCTGACCACCACGCGCTCCGACGCGATGGACACCCAGATGGCCGAGATCCGCCGCATCGAGCGGGATCTGCACGACGGCGCCCAGGCCCGCCTGGTCGCGATGGGCATGACCCTCAACGCGGCCGAACGACTGCTCAAGACCAACCCGGACGCGGTGGCGGCGCTGCTCGCCGAGGCCCGCGAGTCCTCGACCAAGGCCCTGGACGAACTGCGGGACCTGGTCCGCGGCATCCACCCGCCGGTGCTGGCCGACCGCGGCCTGGGCGACGCGATCCGCTCCCTCGCCCTGCTCTGCCCGCTGTCCACGGAGGTCGGCATCGACCTGACCGGCCGGCCGGAGCCGCCCGTCGAGTCGGCCGCCTACTTCGCCGTCTCAGAGATCCTCACCAACGCCGCCAAGCACTCCGGTGCCGAGCGCGCCTGGATCGACGTCCGGCACGAGGGCGGCATGCTCCGGATCGACATCACCGACGACGGCCGCGGCGGCGCCGACCCGGACCGGGGGACCGGGCTGCGGGGGATCGAACGCCGGCTGGCGGCCTTCGACGGCATCCTGGCCGTCAGCAGCCCGCCGGAAGGACCCACCCTGATCACCATGGAGCTGCCGTGCGCATTGTCCTCGCCGAAGACCACTTCCTCCTGAGGAACGGGCTGGTGCAACTGCTCACCGCCTACGGGCACGAGGTGGTCGAGGCGGTCGACAACGGTCCCATGCTGCTGCGCGCGCTCACCGAGCAGCGCCCGGACGTCGCGGTGGTGGACGTCCGGCTGCCGCCCGGCCTCAGCGACGAGGGACTGCGCGCGGCGGTGGAGGCCCGCACCCGGATCCCCGACCTGCCGGTGCTGCTGCTGTCGCAGTACGTCGAGCCGCTCTACGCCCACGAGCTGCTGGCCACCGGCTCGGCGGGCGTGGGGTACCTGCTCAAGAGCCGGGTCACCAACGGCGACCAGTTCGTCGACGCCGTCGAGCGGGTGGCCGCGGGCGGCACCGCGATGGACCCGGAGGTCATCCAGCAGCTGCTCACCCGCAAGGTCCGCGACGAGCGGCTGACCGCGCTCTCCGCGCGTGAGCGGGAGGTGCTGGAGTGCCTGGCCCAGGGCCGCTCGAACGCCGGTACGGCGGAGGAGCTCTACATCTCGGAGAAGGCGGTGGCCAAGCACATCGGCAACATCTTCGCCAAGCTCGGCCTGCCGCAGTCGGAGACCGACAACCGCCGCGTGCTGGCCGTCCTCGCCTACCTGGACCACTGAGTCCGGGGCCCGGTGACCTGATTCCCGGGTGACCGCCTCCGGCGCCGCCCCGCACGCGGCGGCGACGGCGGCCGGCGGCCGTTCCCTCCCGAGGCCCGGCCCGGATCGCCTCCGGTCCGGGCCCTTCGCGTGGGCGGGGGCTGCCGGTCCCGGGCCGGTGGGCGGGAGGGGAAACTCTGTCCTTGGTCCAACGGGATATCTGCCGAACGGCAGATGGCAGGAGGCCGTGGATCGGTGAGGCTTCGGGTGGGTCCGAGAGACGGGCCCGATTCGAGCCTCCCGGAGGATGCGGTGGTTCAGCGTGCGAAGTCCGGATACGGGGTGGTCGGTCTCGTGGCGGCAGGTCTCGTGGCGGTAGGCCTCGTGGTGCTGGCGGGGTGTGCCGATGCCGCGGACGCGACGCCCGAGGACAGGACCTTCACCTTCGCCGGGCAGCGCCTGGACGTCAGGTCGCACGGTGCTCCGGCCGACCTCGTGGCGGCCGACCGCACGGACGTCAAGGTCACCCGCTGGTTCGACACGAGCGGCAAGATCGGCAGCGCCAAGGAGTCCTGGACGCTCGACGCCGGGGTGCTCGAACTCCGGGCGGGGTGCTCCGGGCTGGCCGACTGCGACACGAAGTACCGGGTCGAGGTGCCCAAGGGCGTCGCGGTGCTGCGGGACGGGCGCGAGACGGAGCTCAGGGGGTGAAGGCGACGAGTCCTGTCGGGGAGGGGGAGTCCATGCTCGAACTGGTGGATGTCACCAAGGTCTACAAGGGCGGCAAGCGGGCCGTCGACGGCGTGACGATGCGGCTCGGGCCGGGGATGGTGGGGCTGCTGGGGCCGAACGGCGCGGGGAAGTCGTCGTTGATGCGGATCGTGTCGACGGTGACCAGGCCCACGGGTGGGCAGGTCCGGTACGAGGGTGTCGACGTGGTGGCCGAACCGGACCGGTTGCGCCGGGAACTCGGTTACCTGCCACAGGACTTCGGGGTCTACCCGAACCTGACCTCGCGGGAGTTCCTGGCGTACCTGGCGGCGGCCAAGGGGCTCGGTGCCCGCTCCGCCAGGGCCAGGATCGACGAGCTGATCCAGCTGGTCAACCTGACCGAGGCGGTCAAGCGCCCGCTCGGCACGTACTCGGGCGGCATGCTCCGGCGGGTCGGCATCGCGCAGGCGCTGCTGGCCGACCCCAGGGTGATCGTGGTCGACGAGCCGACCGCCGGCCTGGACCCGGAGGAGCGGGTGCGCTTCCGCAACCTGCTCGGCGAACTCGCGGCCGAGCGGGTCGTGATGCTGTCGACCCACATCGTCTCCGACGTGGAGTCGGTCGCCTCCGACATCGCGGTGGTCGCCCGGGGCCGGCTGCTGCGCCGGGGCTCGCCCGACGAGCTGCTCCGGGAGATCGACGGGCAGGTGTGGGAGGCCGTGGTCGCCCCGGCGGACCTCCTGGAGGTACAGGCCCGCCACGTGGTCAGCCGGATGGTGCGGACGGGCAGCGGCGTGCGGCTGCGGGTGATCGCCGCCGGGCGGCCGTGGGCCGACGCGGTCCCGGTGGCGCCCGACCTGGAGGACGCCTACCTGGGCGTCATCCACCGTTCGGGGGAGCGGGGCCGGGCCGAGCGGCGGGCGGTGGGCCGGTGACCGGGGGACTCGCGGTCAGGGGGCTGGCAATCAGGGGGCCGGCGGTCGGGGGGCTGGCGGTCGGCGACTTCCGGGACCGGGTGCGCCGGCCGGTGTACGCGGTGACGCTGCTCGCCGCGGTCGGTCTCGGCTACCTGGCCGTGCCGAACGCGGACGGCCAGTGGACGATCATGGACGTCGGCGGCAACCGGGGCGTCTACAACAGCGCCTACGTCGGCACGGTCACCGCCCTGGCCGGTGCGCTCTGGCTCACCTTCGGCGGCTTCTACGTGGTCCGCAGCGGCATCGCGCGGGACGAGCGGAGCGGGGTCGGGCAGATCCTCGCCGCGACCCCGCTGCCCACCTACCGCTACCTCCTGGGCAAGTACCTGAGCAACCTGCTGGTGCTCGCCTCGATGGTGGGCGTGCTGGCCGTCACCGCACTGCTGATGCAACTCGCCCGCGGTGAGGACCGCTCGGTCGACCCGGTGGCCCTGGTGGAGCCGTTCCTGCTGTTCTCGCTGCCGCCGGTGGCGCTCACCGCGGCGGCGGCGCTCCTGTTCGAGACGGTGCCGTTGCTGCGGGGCGGCCTGGGGAACGTCGTGTGGTTCGTGGTGGCCCTGGCCGTCTCGATCGGCGGGCAGTCGGCTTCCGCGCCGTTGGACGGTCTCGGCGTGCACGGGGTCGCGCGGTCGCTGGGCGCGGCGCTGGAGGCCCGGCACGGGACGGACGGCCAGGGGGAGTTCAGCCTCGGGCTGACCAAGGTCGACAGACCGCTGGGCACCTTCCTCTGGGACGGCTTCGACGCGTCCTCCGGGTTCGTCCTCGGCCGGCTGGCCATGGTGTCGGCGGCGTTCGTGGTGGCGCTGCTGCCGGCCCTCTGGTTCGGCAGGTTCGATCCCGCGCGGGGTTCCGGTGGCGCGGCCGCGGAGGCGGCCTCCCGGGCGGCGGCCTCCCCGGTGGTGGACGTGCCGGCGGCTGCGACCGGGCCCGCCGGGACGCGATGGGCGATCGCCCCGGGCGGCCTGCCGCGGACCGAGCCGCGGCGGGCCGGAGCGTTCGGCCGGCTGCTCGCGGGCGAGGTCCGCATCCTCCTCCGGGGCATCTCCCCCTGGTGGTGGCTGGTCGCCGCCGGGCTGACCGTGGCCGGGTTCGCGCTGCCGGTGGACGTGGTCACCGGTCTGCTGCTGCCCCTGGTGTGGCTGTGGCCGGTGCTGGTCTGGTCCCGGCTCGGCAGCCGACAGGTCGAGAACGGCCTGGAGGTGCTGCTCGGCGCCTACCCGTCGGCCCGCCGCCGGCTGCTGGCCGAGTGGGCGTCCGGGCTGGTGCTCAGCGCGGTGACGGGCGTCGCCCCGCTGGTCCGCATGCTGGTGGCGGGTGACGGTGCGGGGACGGCCGGCTGGGTCGGCGGCGCGCTGTTCGTCCCGTCGCTGGCCATGGTGCTCGGCGTGGTGAGCCGCTCCCACCGGCTCTTCCAGGCGGTCTACCTGCCGCTCTGGTGGCTGCTCGTGAACAACGTCGCCGCGCTCGACTTCATGGGTGCCGTCCGCGTGAACGGCAGCCCGGCCGGGCCCGGCCCGCTGCTGGTCGGGGCGCTGTCCGCGGCGATGCTCGCGGTGGTGTTCGTGGTCGGAGCCGCCCGACGGAACGTCAAGGGCTGACCGAGCCGGCACTCAGGAGCCGGCAGCCAGGAGCCCGGGCCGTCGGTGGACGGCCCGGGCTCTCCTCGGATGTCAGGGAGTTACTCGTCGTCGCCGAGGTCGCCGAGGTCGCCCGCGAGGTCGCCGTCCGGGGTGCCGCTGATCACGTACCCCTGCCGGCGGGCCTCGTAGCAGGCCACCGTCGCGGCCGCCGAGACGTTCAGCGAGCCGACCCGGCCCAGCTGCGGCACGAACACCACCTGGTCGCAGAGCGCCAGGGCCTCGGGGGTGATCCCGCGGTCCTCGTGCCCGAGCATGAAGGCCACCGCCGGGGTCAGTTCGGCGGCGAACATCGGCACCGCCTCGTCCGCCAGCTCCAGACCGACGACCTTGAAACCGTCCGCCTTGGCCGCCGCCACCGCCTCGGCGACGGTCGGGAAGTGCTCCACCTTCAGGTACTTGTCGGTACCCATCGCGGCCTTCTGGGCGCCGGACGAGCGCACCGACGGGGTGTCCCCGACCAGGTACAGCTTCTCGGCGCCCATCGCCGCACCGGTGCGGACCACCGAGCCGACGTTGAACGGCGACTGGAGGTTCTCCAGGATCATCGCGAGCCGGAACTCGTTGCTGCGCCGCCACGAGCGGTGCAGACGCTTCAGTTCGGTCCCGCGCAGTTGCTTCACGTCGTCGTACCTCGTCCACTCTCGGAGCCCTCGCCCGCCTCGGGGCGGGGCCGCGCTTCCAGAATCCGGAACCCGTTGACCGACGTGACCCGGGTGGTCGGGTAGCCCTGCTCGTTCAGCCACGCCTGGAGCGAGTCCGATCCCAGGTGCTTCTGCACGACCAGGAACGCCGAACCGTCCGGGGTCAGCCTGCCGAGCCAGTGCGTGAGCAGTCGGCGCAGCGCGGCCTTGCCGATCCGGATCGGCGGGTTGGAGTAGATCGTGGCGAAGCGGACGTCCGCGGGGACGTCGTCGGGCAGGGCGGCCTGCACGTTGCCCAGCCCCAGCGCCTCGGCGTTCAGCCGGACCAGCTCCAGGGCGCGCTCGTTGACGTCCACCCCCCAGACCGGGAGGCGACGGCGGCGGCTGGCCCAGGTCAGCGCGATCGGTCCGTAGCCGCAGCCGATGTCCAGGATCGGGCCGCGCACCCGCGGCGGCGGGGCGTGCTCCAGCAGGATCCGGGTGCCAGGGTCGAGCCGGCTCCGGGAGAACACCCCGGTGTCGGTGGTCAGTTCCAGGGTGAGGTCCGGCAGGGAGACCGTGATCGGCCGGCGTTCGCTGGCGACCTCGGGTGCACCGGTGAAGTAGTGCGAGCCGGACATGATTTCCCCGTCGTTCGTATGGGCCTCGGGGCCACCGGGTGGGTGTGGGTTAGCCCTTTGTACGGCACCGATCGTACCCCCGGTGGCCCGGACGGCGTTCCCGACGGCGTTCCGGACGGAGTTCCGGGAGGCGTGCCCGGCGGCGCTCCCACGGGTGCTCCCACGGGTGCTCCGGCGGGTGCTCCGGACCGGCCGGACCGGTCGGAGCGTCCGGTCCGCCCGGTTCCCCGGTCACCCGGTGCCGGGGCTCTTGCGGGTGGCCACGTTGATGCGGTTCCAGGCGTTGATGGTGAAGCAGACCGAGATCAGCTGTGCCAGCTCGGCCTCCGCGAAGTGCGCGGCGGCCCGGGCGTACACGGCGTCCGAGACGCCGCCGCCGATCCGGGTGACCTCCTCGGCCAGCGCCAGGGCGGCCCGCTCGCGCTCGCTGTACACGCCGGCCGGGGCCTCCTGCCAGACCGGCAGCAGGTACATCCGCTCGTCGGTCTCGCCGGCCTTGCGGGCGTCCCTGGCGTGCATGTCCAGGCAGTAGGCGCAGCCGTTCAGCTGGGAGGTGCGCATCTGGACCAGCTCGACCAGAGCCGGGTCCAGGCCCTCGCGGGCGGCGGCGTCCAGGGCGATCATCGCGCGGAACGCCTTGGGGGCGGTGCGGGCGTAGTCGAGACGGGCGGGGGTTCCGGTGATCTCGTTCGTCGTCATGGCTACGACCCTAGGAGCGGAATGCACCCGGCCCCTGGGTCATTCAGGGTCCTGTTTCGCGGGTCAATCGAGCCGCGCGGCCGGGGCGGGACGGGGGCGCGGGCAACACGCCGGACCGGGCCCGGCACGTCGCGTCCGGGCTCCGGGCGGCGGATACTGCCAATACCGCCAGCCGGGCCCGTGAAGGCCTCCGAACAGTGAGGACGGATGCCATGCCGCAGGAACAGCACGAGGAATACCTGATCGAGGAGACCGCCGAGACCGTCGAGTCCGACGAGAAGGCGCCCGAGGGCGACACCTACGACGAGGTGGCCGAACGCCGGGCCGTCGGCGCCGACCCGGCGACCAACGTCGCGGACGTCGTGGAACAGACCCGGCCGGTCCGCAACGACGAGGACGAGTACCGGGAGTAGGAGCCCCCGCCGGTCACAGGGCCCGGCGGCGTTGCAGCCAGGCCATGGCCGCCCAGCCCGGCAGCACCGGCAGGATCAGCGTCAGCAGGCGGTACAGCGCCACCGCGGCCACCGCGCCGCCCTGCTCCATCGACGCGGTCTGCCCGAGCAGGGTGATGAGCATCCCGTCCACCGCGCCGGCCCCGCCCGGGGTCGGCGCCGCGCTGCCCACGGCGTTGCCCACCAGGAACACCACCGCGACCGAGGCGAAGGACGGCTCCCGGCCGATCGCCCGGACACAGCAGTACAGGCAGGCGATCAGGCAGATGGACACCAGCAGCTGCCCGGCCACCCCCACCGCCAGCCGGGTCGGGTTGCGCAGCAGGTCCAGCAGCCGTGGCAGCACCTCCGCCGTCAGCGGCCGCAGCCGCGTCGCCAGCCACCGCCGGGCCACCGGGATCGCCGACACCAGCGCCAGCAGCGCCGCCGCCCCCGCCAGCCCGCCGACCACCGCGGGCAGCGCGTCCAGCTCGGAGCCGCCCGGCGTGAAGTCCAGCAGGTAGACGAAGGCCCCCAGTTGCAGCAGGTGCAGCACCAGCCCGATCAGGTTCCCCGCGCCGACGCTGGACAGCGCCTGCGCGGTGGGGATCCCGGCCCGCTGCAACAGCCTGGTGTTCAGCGCGATCCCGCCGACGCCACCCGGTGACACCAGCTTCACGAACGACCCGGCCACCTGCGCCAGCACCGCGTTGCGGAAGTCCAGCCGCTCCGGCACGAAGCCGACGAAGCCCATCGCCGCCGCGACGTGGCTCGACGCCGCCGCGACCAGTGCGAGCAGCAGCCACCAGGGATCGGCGTCCGTCAGGGTGGAGATCGGGTTGTCCTCCGCCGCGAACAGCTGCGGGATCAGCAGCCACCCGGCCACCACCCCGCCCACGACGACCAGCAGTGTCCGCGGTCGCATCCGCTCCAGCCGCACCGGGCGGCCCACCACCTGGGGGCGGGCGCGCAGGACCTCCGTGCGGATCTCGTCGAGCAGGCCGCCCGGGGTGGGGGCGTCGCCGTCGGGTTCCGGCACAGCGGTCTTACCGGTCGTACTGGTCGCAGGGGCTGCGGTGGAGGCCGGGGCGGGGACGCGCTTCGCGTGCTGCTTGAGGGCGCGGCAGGTGGTGTGGGCGAGGGCGATGGGCTGGAGCAGGGGGAGGGCGGCGCCGACGGGGTCGGGGCCGAGGACGGCGACGGCGGTGCGGACCGAGCGGGCGGCGCCGGCCCGGAGGGCGAGGGTGGTGAGCAGCTGGGCGAGGTCGCAGCGCAGGACGAGTTCGGTGGCGGCGATGTCCCCGTCGGCGAAGCCGACCAGGTGCACCGCGCCCGAGTCGTCGATCAGCAGCGAGGAGGGGACGAGCGCGCGGTGGGCGATCTCGCGGCGCTGGAGCAGCGAGAGCTGCCGCCAGGCGTCGGTGAGCAGCTCGTCGGTGATCTCCTCGTCGGCGAGTTCGTCCAGGCTGCGTCCGGCCAGCCGCTCGTACGCGATCAGGGCGGTGTCCTGGCCGAGGCCGGCGGTGGCGGCGATGTGCCGGGTGCGGACGCCGGCCGCGAGGGCCGCGTAGGTGACCAGGGCCTCGTGTTCCAGCCCGGTGCGCGGGGAGCGCAGGACGCGCGGGTCGGGGGCGGTGTGCAGGCGCAGCCGGCGCCAGGCGCGCTGGACGGCGGCGGCGGTGACGGCCTGCCGGTCGAGGAGCTGGACGTCGAGGTCGGGGCGGCCGTCGGCCTGCCGGACCCGGTAGCGGTCGGGGGCGGCCGGCTGGGCCTCGACCGGGCGCAGTCCGCAGTCGCGCAGGGTGCGCAGGACCTCGCCGGGCCGGGGCCGCGGGTCGGGGGTGCCGACCGCGTACAGGGTGCCGTGGGCGCCGGTCCAGCCGATCAGCAGCCCGAGCAGGAGCGCCGTGGGGGTGGCGTACCCGCCGGCCAGTCCGGCGAGGCCGTACAGGGCGAGGACGCTCCAGGGCAGGCGGCGTTCCCGGCTGCCGGAGGCCGTCATGAAGGCGAGGACGGGTGCGAGGTAGCCGTAGACGGGCTCGGTGTGTCCGAGCACGTCGCCGGGCAGCGGCTGGGTGAGCGAGGTGAGCAGCGAGACCGGGGCGAGGCCGTCGGCCCACAGGTCCAGGCCGAGCGTGGCGCCGTACGCGAGGACGGCGGCGAGCAGCCCGTCGGAGACCTGCTGGAGGGCGCGCCGACGGTCCGGGCCCAGCATCCGGCGGATCGCGAGGCCGACCGGCAACAGCAGTACGGCGGCGGTGGTGAGCCCGCCGGCCAGGCTCGCCAGCGGGCGCGGCACCAGCCCGGCGGCCTCGGCGACGTCGGCGGCGATGCCGCTGGTGGTCGCGCGGGCGTAGTCGGCGAGCAGCAGGGTGAGGGCGATGGCGAACAGGCCGCCGAGCAGCCGGATCAGCGCGACCGGCTGCCGGACCCGGTCGGTGGCGGGCAGCGGGCGGGCCCGGAACCGGCCGGGGCCGCTCTGCTCGGGTATCCGGGCGACGGCGGCCGTTCCGCCGCCGCGGCCGTTGTTGCCGCCGCCCCGCACGCCGCTGTCGTTGCCGCCGCCCCGCACGCCGCTGTCGGTGTCACCGGCCCGCCCGACGCCGTCGTCCTCCCGCGTCTCCGTGCCGCGTTCCCGCTGCCCGGGCGCACCGGTGGGGTCGCTCCCGCCGGTGTCGCCGTTCGTTCTCCCCGTCACGATCGCCACGGATGGCATGCTCCCATGCCACCGGTGGCCGCGGAGCGGGGATTCGGCAGTGCCAGCGGGACGGGGCTCAGGCCTGCCGCGTCGGCAGGACGACCAGGTGGCGCAGGTTGACGTGCCGGGGGCGGCTGACGGTGTACGCGATGAGGTCGGCGACGTCCTCCGCTCCGAGCGCCGGGATGGCGTCGAACATGCCGCCGAGCTGTTCGCGCAGCACCGGGTTGTCGATGTGCCCGCCGAGTTCGGTGTCGGTCAGTCCGGGCTCGATCGCGCTGACCCGGACGTCGCGCGGGCCGAGCTCGCTGCGCAGGGCGGCGGACAGCTGGGTCAGCGCGGCCTTGGTGGCGCCGTACACCGCGTAGTCGGGGAACACCACGTGCGAGGCGATCGAGGAGACGTTGACCAGGTCGGCGGTACGACCTTCGGCGGCGGCCGCGGTGAGGTCGGCGCTGAAGGCGCGGACGATCCGCAGTGCGCCGGTGAGGTTGGTGTCCACCATGCGGGTCCACTCGTCGATCCGGCCCTCCGCGAGGGGGTTGGGCAGCATCACCCCGGCGTTGTTGACCACGAGGTCGACCGGGCCGTAGGCGTCGTGGACGGTCTTCGCGGCGGCGTCCACCGAGGTCTGGTCGGTGATGTCGGCGGTGACGGCGAGCGCCTGCCCGCCGGCGGCGGCGATCCCCGCGGCGAGGGCGTCCAGCCGCTCGGTGCGACGGGCGAGCAGGGCGACCCGGGCGCCGGAGGCGGCGAGCAGCCGGGCGGTGGCGGCGCCCATGCCGCTGGCGGCTCCGGTGACGACGGCGGTGCGGGCGGCGAGGGACGGGTGGGTCATCGGGGGCTCCCGGGGGTTCGGTGGGGTGGCACCGACCACTGTGCTCGGGCCGCGACCGGCTGCCCAGGGCTCCGCGTCTCCCGGGAACGCCCTACCCGGGACGGCCTTTCCCGGGTGCGGCAGTACCACCCTCGGGCAGCCCGTCCGGGGCTACCCTGCCGGGCATGGAGAACACCCTGGGGGACTTCCTCCGTTCACGCCGGGCCCGGATCCTGCCGGAGGAGGTGGGCCTGCCCGCGCACGGCCGCCGCCGGGTGCAGGGCCTGCGCCGGGAGGAGGTGGCGCAGCTCGCGGGCGTCAGCGTGGACTACTACGTCCGGCTGGAGCAGGGCCGGGGCGGCAGCGCCTCGGACGCCGTGCTGGACGCGGTGGCCCGGGTGCTGCGGCTGGACGGGGTGGAGGCCGCGCACCTGCGCTCGCTGGTCCGTCCGCCCAGGGCTTCGGCGTCCGCGCCGGCCTCCGCCGCCCGGGGACGGGGGCGCGGACGGGGGCGGCAGCCGGTCCGCCCGGGGACGCGGCTGCTGCTGGACCTGATGACCGAGGTGCCCGCCTTCGTGCTGGGCCGCCGGATGGACGTGCTGGCCTGGAACGCGCTGGGCGACGCGGTGAACGGTTTCTCCGCGCGTTCCGCCGTCGGCCCGGACGGCGTGCCCAACCAGGCCAGGCACGCCTTCCTCGACCCGGCGGCCAGGGAGTACTACCGGCAGTGGGACGCGGTCGCCGCCGAGACCGTCTCCTTCCTGCGCCGGGACGCCGGACTGCACCCGGACGATCCGGCGCTGGGAGCCCTGGTGGGAGAACTGTCGCTGCGCAGTGACGAGTTCGTCCGGCTCTGGGCGGACCACCTGGTGCGGGAGAAGACCCACGGGGTCAAGCTGGTGAACCACCCGCTGGTCGGCGAACTCGACTTCGGCTACGAGACCCTGGGCGTCAACGGCTCGCCGGACCAGCTGCTGGTCGTCTACACCGCCCCGGCGGGCTCGCCCACCGCCCAGAAGCTGGCCCTGCTGGCGAGTTGGACGGCGCCGGGGGCGGATGCGGGGCGGTCGGACGCGGGGCGGTCGGACGTGGGACGGGGGGAAGCCGGCGGGGCGGAGGCGGCGGGGGCCCAAGCGTCCTGAGCAGGCGCTCCGCGCCGGGGCGGCATAGCCTTTCAGGCATGAGCGCCTGCGAAGACCTCGCTCTGGCCCCTCAGGACATCGAGCCCCTCCCGCCCGCCGACGGCTGCGCCGACTGCCTGGCGCAGGGCCGCCGGGACTGGGTGCACCTGCGGATCTGCCTGGACTGCGGCCACATCGGCTGCTGCGACTTCTCGCCGCAGCGGCACGCCACCGCGCACTTCCACAACACCTCCCATCCGGTGATCCGTTCGTACGAGCAGGGGGAGGACTGGCGCTGGTGCTTCGTCCACGAGGTCATGGGCTGAGGCGAGTCCGGAGCCGGGGTGGGCCCGGGTCGGGGGCGGGCCTGGGCCGGGGGGGCCGGAGCCGGGGTGAGTCGCCTCCCTGGGGTGGCGCGGGCCCGAAACCCGGATAAAATCCGGACATAACGCCCGTGCGGCCCCTCCGGTCGGCATCCGTCCGGCCGGTGGCCGACGAAGGGAGGCCGACGATGACCAAGCACGTTCCCAGCGGTGCCGCCAAGCTCCGCCAGGGTGCCCAGGAACTGCTGGAACGCCGGGGCATGGCGAGCCCGCCCGCCCGGCTCGCGCCGACGCCGGGTGCCGGGGCGGCGTCCCGTGCCGCCGCCGGGTACGGCGCCGACGAGACGTTCCGGCACGGCGGAAGGGACGCGCCGGGCACGACGATGCACGCCGCACCGGCGATGCACGCCGAGCTCAAGGGGCACAGGCACCGCGGCGCGGAGAAGCACTCCGCCCACTGAACCGCGCCGCTGCGCCGCTCAGCCGGTCCGCGGGACAAGGGGGCAGGGGGCAGGGGCGGGCGTCGGACGGCCGTGGGCGCCCGCCCCTGACGTGTGATCAGGGATCTTCTCGGGGATGGCTCGGGGGCGTTGGGGGGAGTTCCCGGATGTCGCGGACCGGTGTCCTGTCGAAGACTCTCTCCCATCAGAGCCACCGCCGGCCGGGCGGGCCGCCGGCCGTGGCGGCCCGGTGCCCGCCGGGCGGGCCACCGTTGGGGAGAGTCCGCATGAACACCCGTACCCGCACTGCCCGTTGGCCCGTCCTGGCGGTGGCCGGCGCGCTGCTCGCCGCCGCCACCGTCGGCGCCGCGACCCCGGCCCTGGCCGCCGGTGCGCCCCCGGCCGGTGCCGTGGCCGCCCCAGCCCCAGCCCCCGGCCTCGCCCCCGTCTCCGCCCCGGGCCCGGCCCCCGCGGCGGCCAGGCCGGGCCCGCCGGACCGGGAGTCGCTGGCCCGGACCCTCGGCGCGCTGCCCGCCGACGTCACCGGCGCACTGGTCAGGGTCGACGGCCCGGGCGCGCGGTGGCGCGGCACGTCGGGGGAGGACGTGCCGGCGAACGCCCGGTTCCGGATCGGCAGCGTCACCAAGGTGTTCACCGCGACCGTGCTGCTCCAGCTCGCCGCCGAGGGCAAGGTCGACCTGGACGGCACCGTCCAGCAGTACCTGCCGGAACTGCTCCCGGACGGCTACCCGCCGGTCACCGTGCGGCAGTTGCTCAACCACACCAGCGGCCTGCCCGGAGGCGGCGGCATGACCTCGGGGGACGGCAGCACGGCGTGGTTCGCCGCGCACAGGGCCACCTACTTCAGCCCGCAGCAGGTGGTGGAGGACATGCTCACCCAGCCGATGAACTTCGCGCCCGGCACCGCGCAGCAGTACAACGGCAACGGCTACTTCGTCGCCGCGCTGGTGATCGAGAAGGTCACCGGCGACGACTACGCGGACCAGGTGCGCCGGCGCATCACCGGCCCGCTCGGCCTGCGCGCCACCTACGTCCCGGCCGCCGACGACCTGACCGTCCGCGGCCCGCACGCCACCGGCTACGTGGACGTCCGGAACGCCGACGGCGGCACCACCCGGGTGGACGTCACCGAACAGAGCCCGTACCCGTGGGCCGAGGGCGGCATGATCTCCTCCGCCGCCGACCTGGAACGCTTCTTCGAGGCGCTCTACCGCGGCCGGCTGCTGCCGCCCGCCCAGCAGGCCGAGGTGTTCGCCGTCCCCGACCTGCCGAACGACCACAACAAGAACTGCGAGATCGGCCCGACCGCGGGGCACGCCTGCTACAGCACCGCCGGTCTGCTGCGCACCGTCCTGCCGAACGGCACCGAGGTCTGGGGCAAGAACGGCTCCAGGCCCGGCTTCACCAGCGCTGTCTTCGCCACCCGCGACTTCTCCCGCAGCGTGGCCATCGGGCTCAACCCGACCGGCATCAGCGGCGAGGAGTTCCCCACCCTGTGGAAGCTGGTGACCGCCGGCTTCGGCTCCGGCCAGGTGTACGGACAGCACTGAGCCCGACGGCACCGCGGGCGGCCGGCACCGTGGGAGGCCGGCACCCGGCGGCCGGCACCGAACCGCTCCCGGAGGGCCGTTGTCAGTCCCGTGCGCTACGTTCGTCGCGTTCACCAGGGCACACGGCAGGACGACGGGGGCGGGCGCACCATGGCCGACGTGATCACGGAGGAGCCGGTCGAGCTCCAACTGGAGCGGTACCGCACCGAACTGACGGGCTACTGCTACCGCATGCTCGGCTCCGTCTTCGAGGCCGAGGACGCGGTGCAGGAGACGATGGTCCGCGCCTGGCGCGGGCACCGGGGCTTCGAGGGGCGGGCCGCGCTGCGCTCCTGGCTGTACCGGATAGCCACCAACGTCTGCCTGGACGCGCTGAACGGCCGCAACAGCCGGGCCCGGCCGATGGACCTGGCCGGCCCGGTCACGGTGGCCACCGCGCACGGCACCCAGTTGCCCGAGGTGACGTGGATCGGTCCCGCGCCGGACGGCCGGGTGCTGTCCGAGACGGGGGATCCGGCCGAGGTGGCCGCCCAGCGCGAGTCGGTGAAGCTGGCCTTCGTGGCCGTGCTCCAGCGCCTCGCGCCCCGGCAGCGGGCGGTGCTGGTCCTGCGCGAGGTGCTCGGCTGGAAGGCCGCCGAGGTGGCCGAGCTGCTCGGCGTCACGGTGGCCTCGGTCAACAGCGCGCTCCAGCGCGCCCGGGCGGTGCTCGCCACCGACGCCTCGGCCGCCCGCCCCGCCCCCGCGCTGGACGCGGACCACCGTGCGCTGCTGGACCGCTACGTCCGCGCCTTCGAGGCGTACGACATGGACGGCCTCGCCGCGCTGCTGCACGAGGACGTCACGCTCAACATGCCGCCGTTCGCGATGTGGCTGCGCGGGCGGGGCGAGATCCGGGAGTGGATGCTGGGTCCCGGGCACGGCTGCCGGGGCTCCCGGCTGCTCCCGGTGACGGCCAACGGCGGCCGGGCCTTCGGCCAGTACCGGCCGAGCCCGGGCGGCGGGCACGAGCCGTGGGCGCTGATCGTGCCGGAGGTGTCAGGGGGCCGGATCACCGGCTTCACCAACTTCCTGGACACCGACGCGCTCTTCCCGCTCTTCGGTCTCCCGCCCCGGCTCGACGCCGGGCCCGTCACCGGGCCGGGGCGGGAGACCGCCGTGGGGCCCGGCGCCGAGTAGCTCCGCGAGGTCCGGGGGATCGGCGGGGCCCGGCAGCAGCGCCGCGAGGCCGCTGAACGCCAGCAGGTCGCGCAGCGGGCCGCCGGCGTTCAGCAGCACCACGGCCACCCCGCGCCGGGCGGCGGCCAGCCGCAGCCGGGCGAGGGCGTCGACGACGGCCAGGTCGGGGGCGGTCAGCGCACCCAGGTCGCAGGTCAGGACGGGACTGCCCGGTGTGGTCTCCATGGTGTCCATGCCGGATAGGACCGCCGGGTCGCCCGCGACTCATCGGTCGGGTGGCAGAGTGGGGCCGACCGGACCGACCCCGCCCCAGGAGGAGCACCGTGACGGCTGAGCCCTTGAAGTCCCGTGAGGAATGGCTGGCCTCCCTGCCCCGGATCTACGCGGCGGCGGGCTGCCTGCTGCGGGACCAGTCGGGCCGGATCCTGATCGTGAAGGCCGGGTACCGCGAGCACTGGCAGTTCCCCGGCGGCACGATCGACCTCGGCGAGGGCCCGGTCGAGTGCGCCGAGCGGGAGTTGGAGGAGGAGACCGGCATCGTCCAGGAGGCGGGCGAGCTGCTGGCCATCTCCTGGACCCATGCCTCGGCCGAACTCGACCACCCCGCCCAGCACTTCATGTTCGACTTCGGCACCGTCCCGGACGGCACCCCCGTGGCCGTCCCGGCCGGTGAGCTGGACGACCACCGCTGGGCCGCCGTCGAGGAGGCGCTGGACCTGCTCGGACCGGCCCGTTCGGCCCGGCTGCGGGCGGCGCTGGAGGCGGCCGTCGACGGCCGGGTCCGGATCGTCACCACCCGCGTCTCCGGGTTTTGAGCGGACGGGCCCTGCCCCGGGCGCGAGTCCCGTCCGGGAGGCCGGTCCGCGAGCCTCCCGTCCGGGGCAGGGCGCCCGGCCTCACTGCTGAGGCCCGGACTCCTCGTTCCGCGCGGCGATGATGGCGGCGATCGCCTCCGAGACGAAGGTCTCCGTCTCGGACTTGTCCACCCGCAGCCCGGCGAGCACGCCCTGGCCGTTCTCCAGTTCCAGGAGCGCGAGCAGGATGTGTTCGGTGCCGACGTAGTTGTGCCCGAGCTTGAGCGCCTCCCGGAAGGTCAGCTCGATCACCTTCTTGCCCTCGGCGTCGTACGGGATCAGCGCGGGCACTACCTGCTCGACGGCGGTCGGCAGGGCGGCGGTGGCCGCCGTCCGGACGGCCTCCGGGGTGATGCCCTGGGCGGCGAGCGCCTTGATCGCGATGCCCTCGGGCTCGGCGAGCAGGCCGAGCAGCAGGTGCACCGCGGTGATCTCGGCGTTGGCGGCCTTCCGGGCCTCCTCCTGCGAGGCCACCACGACCTTGCGGGCCCGGGGCGTGAACCGGCTGAATCCCTGGCTCGGGTCGAGGTCGTTCGGGGCGCCCGGGTCCTTGGGGACGAAGCGCTTCTGGGCGGCCTGCTTGCTGACGCCCATGCTGCGGCCGATGTCGGTCCAGGAGGCGCCGGAGCGGCGGGCCTGGTCGACGAAGTGGCCGATGAGGTGGTCGGCGAGGTCGCCGAGGTGGTCGGCGGCGATGACCGCGTCGGAGAGCTGGTCGAGCGCGTCGGGGTGGACCTTCTTGATCGCGGCGATCAGGTCGTCGAGGCGCAGCGGAGTGCTGGTCGGAACAACGGGATTCTCCATGCGTCAACCGTAGGTTGTCGACCCGATGGTCGTCAACCATCGGTTGACGATGATCGTGGAGGTTTCTCGGGCCCGCGCTACGCGGCCGGCAGCAGCCGCTCCCGGACGGCGGCGATCCGTGCGGGCGTCACACCGGCCGCGAGCAGGTAGCCGGCCGGGTCGAAGCCGTCGAGCGCGGCCGCCAGCGCGGCCTCGGCGGTGGTCCCGGCCTCGGCGAGCACCGCGTCGATCCGGCGGTACGGGTCCGGCAGGCCGAGCATCCCGTACAGCGGGCGGACGTTGGGGCCGCTCAGCAGGTAGTCCTCGGTGATCGCGGTCCGGTCGACCCCGGCCAGGGCGAGCAGCAGCAGGGTGGCCAGGCCGGTGCGGTCACGGCCGGCGCCGCAGTGCACCACCACGCCGCCGGGGCGGGCGCCGGCGATCGCGGAGACCAGCGCGGCGGCGGCGTGCGGGCAGTGGCCCAGGTACGGGCGGAGCGCGAGCGGGGTGCCGTCCAGCCGCCCGTGGGCCTCCCACCAGGCGGGGCCGGCCAGTTCGTCCAGCGGGACGCGGACCAGGTCGACGTCCTCGGGGAGCGGGAGGAGCGGTTTGTACTCCTCGGCGTTGCGCAGGTCGACCACGGTGCGGACGCCGTGGTCGAGGAGGGTGTCCCAGCCCTCGGCGGTGAGGCGGTCCAGGTTGTCCGCCCGGACCATCGCGCCGCGGGCGGTGAGCCGGCCGGACGCGGTGGGCAGCCCGCCCAGGTCGCGGACGTTCAGGCAGCCGTCCCAGACGAGCGTGCGGTCCTCGGTCCTGATCGGCGCGTGCGTCGTCCGGTTCATGGGGCTCCCCGTTTTCTCGCCGGGGGTCCCGTTACCCCCTCGTTATAACGACTCCCGGGGGATCCGGATGGTTCCTCGCTGTTCGAGTCCCCGGAACCGGCTGTTCGGGAAAGGGGCGGGCCGGGCGCCCGGGACGGACCGTGTGCTCAGGCGGTGGTCGGGGCCTCGGCCTCGGCGCGGACCAGCCGCACGATCGGGTCGGTCGCGGTCTGTCCGAGCAGCGAGCCGGCCACGATCGCGCCGATCAGGAAGACCGTGGACAGCCAGGCCATGGTCGACACCGGAAGGGTGAAGGCGCCGGTCACCCGGGCCGCGCACTCGGCCAGCAGCACGGTGCCCCAGATGCCGGAGAACAGGCGCTCGTGGCGGCGGAAGGCCCGCGACCCGGCCGCCCGGCCCTCTGCCAGCCGCTGCCAGGCGGCGGCGCGCTCCCGCCTGCCCCTGGTGATGAAGGGCATCAGTATCGGGGTCATCACCGGCCGGCCGATCAGCGCGGAGACCAGGATCGCCAGCGCCACGGTGCCGCTCAGCCCGCCGTCCTTGGCGATCATCAGCCGG
Source organism: Kitasatospora sp. NPDC036993 (assembly GCF_055607525.1). Taxonomy (NCBI): domain Bacteria; kingdom Bacillati; phylum Actinomycetota; class Actinomycetes; order Kitasatosporales; family Streptomycetaceae; genus Kitasatospora; species Kitasatospora sp. NPDC036993. Next base: position 121,955 of record NZ_JBVJRP010000004.1, read on the forward strand.
GCGTCGCCGGTGACGAAGGTCAGGGCCAGGCCCGCCAGGTTGACGGTCAGCATCAGCGCGGCCCACAGGTTGAGCACGCGTTCGCGCAGCAGGCCGAGGACGGTCCTGGCGGCCGGGAAGGCACTGCTCCAGGCCAGCGCGGCGAACTCGCTCAGACCGAGGGCCGAGTGCAGCAGGAAGTAGCCGGCGAGCGGGGCGGCCACGTCGAGGGCGAGCGGGCGGAGCCCGGAGACCAGCGGGTTCGGCGCCTCGGCGCCGGTGGCCGCCGGGGCGACCGGAGCGGGAGCGGTGACGGTGAGGGCGGCGGCACTGACGGTCTGGCTCACGGTGGGTTCCTCCTCGGCTGGTGGCCGCGGGCCGCTGCCCGCGTCGTGCCTCCAGTCTTTCCGTCCGACCCTCCGTCAGAGCAGTGCCGTCCGTTGCGTCATCCGCGTGACAGCTGTCATGGTGCGCGCCGTGACACCCCCTGTGACCTGCGGTTTCCTGGGGCGTGTCAGAAACGCCCTAGCCCTCGACGGGGAAGGTCCACAGCTCGCGGCCCAGGGTGTCCAGGCAGCGGACGGTGCCGAAGCGCTCGTCCCCGGCGGACAGGAAGCCCCGCGCGGTGCCCGCCAGGACGATCCGGGCGACACCGTCGCCGCTGGTCCAGGCGCCGGTCAGCACCAGTGCCCGGCCGGCCAGTTCGGCGCGCTGCACCCGGGCCACCGAGGCGGTCAGCAGTGCGGCGTTGACCGCCTCCAGCTCGGCGGGGGAGAGGTAGGTCCCGCCGGTGGACGTACGGTCCGCCTCGGCCCGGCGCCGCAGTTCCGGCAGGCCGTAGTGGCGCACGGCGGCGACGGCGTCGTCCAGCGGGAGCCGCCAGCGCGGCCCGGGCAGCACCTCCCACCAGACGTCCTCGCCGACCGGCAGCACCTCGCCGATCCGGGCCCGCCAGGTCTCGACGCCGTACCGGGTGCGCGGGTCGGGCCGATGGCCGGGGAGGGCCGCGGCGGTCCAGTCGGTGCGGCGGACCAGGCTGAGGCCGAAGGTGAAGGGCACCCGGTCGGCGGCGGGGCGCTCGACCAGGCCGAGCAGCAGCCAGTGGGTCTCGTCCGGCAGGCTGAAGGTCCGGCGCCACCCGGTGAGGCCCAGGGTGCGCAGGGCGGGTGCGAGGTGCTCGCGCAGGCCCTTCGCGTGGAGCTCGTGGGCGTTCGTCATCACGGTCTTTCCTGCTGGTCGGGCTGCCGGGGGGTGGTGCTTCCCGCCGGATCGGAGCGGCCCGGAACGGCCCGGACGGACCTGGGGAGGGAGCGCGCGACCGGGCCCGCACGGGTCGTGCGGGCGCCCGCGAAGGGGCCCGCGAACGGCGGGGTCACGGCGGCGGGCCGGGTGCGTCGGCGGATCCGGCATCCGGGCGCGTCGGCGGCCCGGACTGCTTCGCCTACCGACAACGTAGGCCGGACGGGCCCCTCAGGACCGTGGGCGAACGGCAGCAGTCCTCGGGACCTTGGCCCCGGCCGGACCGGTCGTTCGGCCGGGACCGAGGCGTTCGCCCGCATGGCGCATCATGTGGCGGGTGCAGAGTGCAGAGCGCCCCGGAGCGGGCACCGGCGGCCCCGTCGGCCGGTCCGGACCAGTACCACCCGCCGGCCCGTCGCCCGGCCCGGATCCCGCTCCCCCCGACCTGACCGAGGCGGTGCGCGCCGCGCAGGGCGGGGACGAGGAGGCGTTCCGGCTGCTGTTCCGGACCGTCCAGCCGGGTCTGCTGCGCTACCTGCGGGTGCTGGTCGGCGGCCGGCCGGAGGACGCGCAGGACGCCGAGGACATCGCCTCGGAGACCTGGCTCCAGATCGCCCGCGACCTGCGCGGCTTCTCCGGCGACGGGGACGGCTTCCGCGGCTGGGCCGCCACCGTCGCCCGCCACCGGGCCCTCGACCACCTGCGCGCCCGGCGCCGCCGTCCGGTCGCCGACCTGCCCTTCGAGCAGCTGGCCGGGCTGGCGGCGGGGGACGACACCGCGAGGGCCGCGCTGGCCACGGTCGGCACCGCCGACGCGCTGGCGCTGATCTCCCGGCTGCCGCGCGACCAGGCCGAGGCGGTGCTGCTGCGGGTGGTCATGGAACTGGACGCGGAGAGCGCCGCCCGGGTGCTCGGCAAGCGGGCCGGCAGTGTCCGGATGGCCGCCCACCGGGGCCTGCGGCGGCTGGCGAAGCTGGTGGAGCCGCTCGCCGCGGGGAGCGGCATCCCGGCCGTCAGGGGCGACGGAGCGGCCTCCGGGGGCCCGGCGACCGCGGCCGGTGCGCCCCCCGGAACGGCCGGTGCGGCCCCCGGAACGGGCGGTGCGGCCCCCGGAACGGGCGGTGGCGAGGCCGCCGGGCGACCCGCGGGGAAACCCGCGAAAAAAAGTTCTCCGCAGGGTGTGACAGAACGCCGGGCCGCGACGCTGAAGGACATGAGATGAGCACCAACCGATCCCGTCGGATCGACCGTGATGCCGCCGAGCAGCTGCTCGGTGGCGCCGTGGGCGGCCCGTCGGCCGGGCAGGACGCCTCGCTCACCGGACCGGACGGCGGTCCCGGGCAGCTCGCCCGGGTGCTCGCCGCGGCCGCCGCCCCCGCGGCGGCCGGCGAACTGGCCGGGGAGGAGGCCGCCCTGGCCGCGTTCCGGGAGGCGAGTCTCGCGCCCGACCCGACAGTGACCCCCGTCCGGAGACGATCGATGGCAACCGCCGCGCTGGCCAGGGCCTTCAGCACGAAGGCCACTGCCGTCGTGCTCGGCGCCACCGCGCTGTGCGGCGTCGCCGTCGCCGCCGGCACCGGCAACCTGCCGTCCGCGCTGGGCGGTGGCCCGGCCGAGGCGGAGCACACGCTCGGCGGCCGGGGTGCGACCGCCGACCCGGGGCCGGGCGCCCCGGCCGACGGCTCGTCGGCCGGCGTGACCCCGTCCGGTGCCGTGGCGTCCGGTTCCGCCCGTCCGTCCGGCAGTGCCTCCGCCGGACCGCAGGCGGTCGTCCCGTCCGACCCCGCGACGCCCGGCACCTCCTCGGCCGAGGGGCGCGGAGCCCGCCCGGCGGTCCCGGCCGTCCCGTCCGCGCTGGCCGGCCTCTGCACCGGCTTCGCCGACCGTACGGCCAAGGGCGAGCGCCCCGGCCGGCTGGCCGGCGACCCGCTGTTCGGCCCGCTGGTCGCGGCGGCCGGCGGCGCGGACCGGGTGGCGGCCTACTGCGAGGCCGCGGCCGAGGAGGGGGACGGCGACCACCAGGGCGCCGGCACCTCGTCGCGCGAACCCGGGCGCACCGGTACCGGCAACGGCAACGGCACCGTCCCGGGAACCGGTACCGGTCCGGGCTCGAACGCCGGGGCCGGCAAGGGGAACACCGACGGCGGCCGGGCCGGCGGCAGCGGCAACAGCAACGGCAGTGGCAACCAGAACGGCGACCAGGGCGGCAACGCCGTCGGCGGCGGCAACGGTCAGGACTCCGGCGGCAACGGTTCCAGACCGGGCAAGTCCGGCGTGACCGTCCCGCCCCCGCGGACCGGCCCCGCCCCGCCGGACGTCCACCCGGGCAGGACCGGCCGGACCGAGGGCGAGCAGTCGTCCGGGAGGTAGCCCCCAGAACTCCGGGTGGGCGGCGAGCGACTCCCCCCGGGCTCGCCGCCCACCCGGAACAGCACCATCGCGGTACCCCGTGGGACCGGTCGGACCGACAGGACCGGCAAGGCCCCGCGGGCGCAGTACCACCCGAAGACCCCGGGTGGGCGGTGGGCGCCCCCGTGCCCTCCGCCCACCCGGCCGGCTCCGGCCGGACCGGCAGGCGCACCCCGGACGCGCCGCCGGCCCGGCCGGCCCGGAAACGTGCGGCCCGCCCGCCCGCAGTCAGGGCGGGCCGCACCCCCGTGCCGGCGGCCGGGGGACCGCTGCCCGGTCCCCCGACCGCCACCCTCCGCCCCTGGTCGGCCCGTTCGGCCGTGCGGCTATCGTGCACAGGTGCACGAGGCGGCCCGGAACCCCGGGCAGGGCACGTGAGGGGAGCTCCAGGTGATCGGACGGGCGCTGAACGGGCGTTACGAACTCGTCGGCATGCTCGGCGTCGGCGGCATGGCCACCGTCTGGCGCGGCGTGGACCGGGTGCTGGGGCGTCAGGTGGCCGTCAAGGTCCTCAACGGCGGCCTCGCCGACGACCCCCGCTTCGCCGAGCGCTTCAGCCGCGAGGCCCAGCACGCGGCCATGCTGGTGCACCCGGGGATCGTCATGGTCTTCGACTCGGGGGTGGACCAGGGCACACCGTTCATCGTCATGGAGCTGGTCAACGGCCGGTCGCTGGCCGCTCTGCTGGCGGAGCAGCGGGCGCTGCCGGTGGAGCGCGCCGTCGGCATCGCGGCGGCGGTCTGCGAGGCGCTGGCGGTCGCGCACGCGGCCGGTCTGGTGCACCGGGACATCAAGCCGGGCAACATCATGATCACCGACGACGGCGGGGTGAAGGTCGTCGACTTCGGCATCGCCAGGGCCGGCTCCTCCAGCAACCTGACCCAGACCGCGAGCGTGCTCGGTACGGCCGCCTACCTCTCGCCCGAACAGGCCACCGCCTCGGCGCTGGACGGGCGGACGGACCTGTACGCGGTCGGCTGCGTGCTGACCGAGATGCTCACCGGCGCGACTCCGTTCACCGCCGAGACCCCGGTGGCGATCGCCTTCAAGCACGTCAGCGAACAGCCGCTGCCGCCGTCCGCCCGGCGTCCCGGCCTGCCGCCCGCCCTGGACGCGGCGGTGCTGCGGCTGCTGGCCAAGAACCCGGCCGACCGTCCGGCCGACGCCGCCGCCGCCCGGTCCGAACTCCTCGGCACCGTCCCGGGGTTGGCGGTCGGCAACCCGACCGTCGACCTGCTCACGGGCGCCGGGGCCGCCACGCGGTTCCTTCCGCCGGTGCCGTTCTCCCCGCCGCCGAACCAGCAGCACACCACCGTGCTGCCGCCCCAACCCCCGGCCGCCACCTCGGTGATGGCGCCGATCCCCGTTCCGGCGGCCGCGCCCCCGCTCCCGCCCGCTCCCGCCCGGAGCCGCCGGAAGCCGCTGGTGCTCGGGGCGTTGGGCGTGGCCGGCCTGGCAGGCGTCACCGCGCTGGCCGTCACCGCCTTCGGCGGACCGGCCGGTGACGCGCCCGCCGCCAAGCCGGCCGCGGCCACCGCCCCGGCCGCGAGCCCCACCGCCACCACCACGGCCCCGAAGCCGACCGCCACGCCGAAGCCGACCGCCACCTCCTCCGTCCCGGCCGCGACCCCCACCACTCCCTCGGCAGCCCCGACGTCCGCCCTGCCCGTCCCGCGCAACCAGCCCGCCGCGCTCCAGGTCCAGTCCTTCCGCCAGGCCGTCGCCCAGGCCGAGGTCGGCAGGGAGCGCGACAAGCAGACGGACCTGCTGAGGATCCTCGACGCCACCGCGGCGCGCCTCAACGAGGGCAGCCCGGACGACGCCGCCCAGGAGCTCAAGTCCGCCCAGAAGGTGGTCAGGGACATGGGCAAGAAGCACGCCGTCGACGTCCCGACGTACGCCAACTGGAACGCCCGGCTCTCGGCCCTGTTCGCCACCCTCCACACCGCCGCCGATCTCCAGGACGACTGACGGTCCGCCAGAATGGACCCATGCTGACGATCGGTTCCCTCGTCCTCGGTGTCTCCGACATGCCCCGCGCCGTCGCCTTCTGGACGGCCGCCCTCGACTACGCCCCGCGCGACGGCCTGGTCGGGGCCGGCTGGACGGTCCTCGTCCCGGCCGGCCCTGGCCACGGCGTGCAACTCGCCCTCGGGCTCAGCGAGTCCCCGGTCCAGGAGGAGCCGCGCGTCCACCTGGACCTCTACGCCGGGGACGCCCAGGAGCAGGCCGCCGAGGTCGGGCGTCTCGTCGCCCTCGGTGCCGAACGGGTGGACTGGAAGCGCTACCCGGAGGACCCCGACTTCGTGGTCCTCGCCGACCCCAACACCTCTAACTCCCACTTCTGCGCCTACCGCAGAAGTCCTGCATAAGCCCCGCCCAGGCGAACCCGGACGGGGCAGAGGGTCTAGCCGATCAGCTTACGGAGGGCCGGTGCACAGTCGTCACAGCCCCATACGGTCCACCCGGCCCCGGTCTGCTGCTCCACGTGGCCAATGGCGGTCACGCGGCAGGTGCCGGAGCACCGGGCGCAGATGTGGGTGACACCGGGTTCGGGGGTCTCTTCCTGGTCGGTGGTGTCGGTCATCACGCCACCGCCCCGGTAAGTACCCGGTCGGCGGTGGTGGCGTCGTCCAGCCAGTGAAGCGGGTCTGGCAAGTCAAGCTGTACTGCGAAGGCTGCCGTGCGTCGTTCGGTCTTCACCCACTCCTCCATCTGTTCTGCTGCCTGCTTCTTGAGTACGGCTGCCTTCTCGCCGTCGGGGATCTGCTCCCAGGCTTCGAGGTAGAGCGGGACCACCCTTGTGGGCTCCGGGAGGGGCATGGAGCGGATCAGCAGATGAGCGGGGAACGGTCGGCGCCACCCGCAGATGACGGGGGCTTCCTGGGGCGCCTGGGCGTTGGGGGCGCGGTGCTCTCCCCGTGCCGGCAGCAGCAAGCGCAGCGCCCAAAGGGCAGCCAGAACGATAAGCTGGGTCATGTCTTAGCTCCGAGAAAGCTAGGGCCATCCCCGGGATCGTTGGCGCGGTCGCCGGGGTTTTGTTGCATTGAAAGTACCTTGCTTGTATAGGTACGTCCACCCATGAGCAGGCTCATGCATGGGTATGGCTCGACGGACAGGCTTGTCTAGGCTTCTTCCTATGACCCTCTCCGTGATCGACTATGAGTCCCCCGATCCGCCCTATAGGCAGATCGCAGCGGACCTGATCAGGGATATCGAGAACGGCTCGCTTGCAGTCGGGCGCCCGATCCCGTCCGAATCTGATCTTGTCCAGCGGTACGGCGTCGCCAGGAACACGGCCCGGAACGCAATCGCCTATCTCAGGAGTGAGGGGTACGCCTTCACGGTGCCCCGGCGCGGCAGCTACGTGAAGGACCGCACGAAGTAACCCCGCCCAGGCGGACCTGGACGGGGCTTTCTCGCCCTCAGGCCGGTTCGATCCGGCCAACCGGGTGGTAGGTCACGGTGACGTCCGCCCATTCCTGGCGTCCGCCCGGTTCGTACGTCCACTTGCCCCGCTGCATCGCGACCGCCTGGCCGTGGCGGAGAAGGATCTCACCGAAGTCGGCCATCACGGACGGGACGTCCAGCGTCCACCAGCGTCGTGCGGCTTCCGAAATCAGGTGCGCGGCCAGTCGTTCGAACGAATGCGTGGCAGCGAACCCGTGGACGTCGGAGCCGCCGGAAATAACCCCGGGAATACCGGGCTGCCCCCGGAACGTGTACTCGGCGCGCCACGTTTTGCCCTCTGGGTTGAAGCCGCCGCCGGAGGTCTCGCCCATCACGCGTTACGCCGATCCGGCGCCGGCTGCGCCATGTACAGAAGCGGCTGACGGAGTCCACCGTCCAGGACGCCCAGGGCGACCCGGAGGCGCGTCAACATGTACGAGTCTACGAGGTCGTTCAGCTCATCGAGCGACGCCCACCGGTGCCCGCTGAACGCCTTGAACCCGGCGACCGGGACGCCCTGTTCGGCCAACAGCTTCATCTCCAGAAGAGACGCGTCCCCGCCGTCACAGACGATGCTGAACCCTTCGACGTCGCCCGTCGCCGGGTTGGCCGGGACCTGGTCGACGCCCAGGTGATGCGTGGGCACCCGACGCAGACCGGTCTGTTCGGCGAGTTCTCGCGCTGCACCGTCCGCTACTTGTTCGCCAGGGCGGACGAGTCCCCCCGGCAGCAGGAAGCCCGGCCGGTCCGTGGGTTCCATGAGCAAGACCCGCCCATGCACGTTCCTGATCAGAACCTCAGCTCTGACCCAACGCTCCGGGCGCCGAATATCCTTGCTGTTCAAGGGAGTTACCGTCCAATGGTGGGCACGATGGGCCCCGCCCCGGGGGAGACAGGAGAGGAAACAGCCCCGGGGCGGGAGTTTGAACTGCCGGCCCCCGGCCAAACGTTGTGTCAGAACATCCGGCGGGGACCGGCGCCCCGGCAATCGTGCCGGGAGTCGAAGGGGGCTACTCCGGGTGGTCCCTGTGCGGAACAACTCCCACGTCAAGCCGCTGGGCAAGCTCCGCCGCTTCCTGACTGGGCGGTCCGACCAGGGTCACCGGGCACTCCCAGACGTCGTTCACCGTTCCCGGCTCCCGAAGGTAGGCGTAGTGGCCCGTCGTGCGGTGAACGATGCCGATCCGCCCGCCGGCGCGGGAGTCCCGTGCGACGGAGCCGAGTGAAGCAACGTTCAACTGGGGTTTCACCTCCGGCTCAGAAGTCCTGTTCCGTGCTTCTCGGCGGAGCACGACCACGCGGCGCTCTGCTCCCTTCGGACTCGTCCTCGCCATGCGCCTCTCCTCGATGTGGATGATGAGCCCCCCGCCCGGTCGTCCGCGTCCGTCCCTTGGCACGTCACCGGGACGGGGGGTTGTGCTTCCCGGCGGCAAGCAGGCTCCCGTCGGGGGTCTTCAGGTGGTGGCCCCGCCCGTCCACGACGGGGGTTGGTTGCGCGTACGGACGGGACCGTTCCCGTACCAAACCCTTCCGCCCACTTTTTTCAGCCCCGGGGCGGGGTACGGGAGTTGAAGCCGTCCCGGCCGGACGTCACGTGACTGATAGTCCGGGCGGGACGGGGGTCTGTAGGTGTTACTCGGGGGCCGATGGCAGTCCCAGACGGCGCCGATCGAGTTCCGCCCGAAGCTCCACGTGCCGGGGGGTCACGTGGGCGCGCTCGTCACGGATGATCCGGCGACGCCGTTGGCTGAACATCGTTACCGGCCAGGCGAATTGAAGGTGGAGCCCCCAGAACATCTGAACCGTGACTACCGGGTGGGTGACCCGGTGGAGCCACAGTCGGCTCCAGGACCGGACTGTCACACCACGACGCGGGCGGCGTTCGCCTCGCTGCGGCGCTTCGTGCCGCACACCTGAACGCGGTCGTCCTCCGGGTGCAACTCCACGTACTCCGGCGGCAGCAAGAAGCCGAAGTGACCCGACGCGCACGACCACTCGGCGAACCTGTCCGGGCCCGGCTCGTTGGCGACGATCACCTCGCCGTCCCTCGGGCACACGTCGGGCTCGGACTCCAAGTCCGTATCGGCCAGGGGCGGGGAGCCGGCGGACGCCGACTGGGGGTGCGTCGGGGTTGCGGGGGTGCGTCTACGTGGCGCCATGGGGGGCTCCGTTCCGTAGTGCCTTGGCTACCAGGAGCGCCCACTTTCCTCTAGCCTCCTTCGGTACGCAACGTCCCGAATCCGCTTGCTAAGTAGAAAAATTGGCCCATGAACAAGTCCAAGCTAGACCCCGGAGCGTCACCCGCATCTGAGTTTGGCGCCTTCCTTCGCAGCAAGCGCGAGGAACGGGGCTGGCGACAGCAGGACGTCGCACAGATGATCGGCTGCACGCCTACCCACATCTCTCAGATGGAAAATGGTCACAGGCGCGCAACTCCACCTGTTGCACGGGAACTTGACAAAGCATTTGCTATGGGGCCGATCTTTACGAACAAGGCCCGCGAAGGCGACTCCGCCACGCTTCTCGAAGGCTTTGCTGCCTACGTAGCCGAGGAAGCGAAGGCCACAGAGCTTCGCGTGTTCACCCTGGGCATCATCCCCGGCGTCCTACAGACGCTCGACTACGCAAGGGAGATCGCAGCCGGAGCGGTTCGACGCGGCAGCATCACTGCCGAGAGGGCCGACAGGCGGGTTGCCGTTCTCGCACGCAGGCAAGAGAAACTGCGACGCGACCCACCGCCAGTGATCCATGCAGTCCTGGATGAGAGCTGCATCCAGCGACCGATCGGCGGCGCCAGCGTCATGGCTGGTCAGCTGGATGCCCTGATTGAGTTCGCCGCCATGCCGCACACCATGCTTCAGGTTGCCCCGTTGACCCTTGGTGCTGATCGGGCGTTCGATCTCCCGGTCTACATCCTGACCTTCCCGAACCGCGCGCTCATGTGCTACGCCGAGAGTTCACGGCAAGGCAACTTGGAGCGGGACAGTGCGGCCGTGCTACCTATCCTCGGGACCTACTATCAGCTCCAGGCCATGGCACGTTCACAGGCGGACTCTGTGGCTCTGATCAGGGAACGAAGGAAGGAACTGCCGTGACCGCCGTGTGGTTCAAGTCGTCATACAGCAGCAACGGCGGAGAATGCGTCGAAGTGTCGTTCAGTGGCCTCACCGGCACCGTCCCCGTCCGAGACTCCAAGGACCCCGAGGGGCCCGCGCTGATCTTCCCAGCCGCCGCGTGGGCTTCGTTCGTCGCCGCCGTCAGCTCCGGCGAGTTCGGCGATATCTGACCCGGCCCGGAACGCAGAAAGACCCCAGCGGGATGGTCCGCTGGGGTCTCTTGCTTGCATGGGCTACTCAGTAGTGCGAGGGACAGCCGCAGATCACGCTGACTTCGTCCGGGCGGGGATCGGTCCTCAGCTCGGCGCGGAACAGCGCGACGTAGACCGGCCAGAGTGGATGGACTTCGATCTCGTCTGACCGCTGGTCTCCCAACATGCATGCCAGATCACGGAGTTCATCGCTCGGACTGTTCACGGCGGTATGCCTCCATCGCTGTCCGGGCGGCAGCCTGAGCCACCGCGATGGGATCGGCTTCGACGGCGGTCTCGCTGACCCGTTCATGTGCCGACAGCGCGGCATCGAGCTGCCCCAGGAACCGCAGCAGCGGGTGCGAGACCGGCACGCCAGAGGAGCCGGCCACCATGACGCCTTCGGCGGCGATCTGCGCGGCTACGGCATCCCAAATGGCCCGGAGTGCCGGGTAGCGCTCCCCGGTCGGTCCTGTGGGTGCTGGGCGGCTTCTGGTGACCGCCTCTGTGGCCTTGCGGGCCCGCGAGGCTGCCCGCCGGTGTGCGTCCGTGCAGTACCGGGTGCGCGGGTCGGCGGTGACAGGAATCTCGGCGCCGCACGGCGAGTGCGCGCACCTTCGTTTCATCTCTTCCCCTTTCGAGTTGGCGGACAGTCCGTGGGGGCCTGGGCGGGACGGACGCGTACGGCGAGCTGGGACCGGGAACGCCAGCGGGCACGCGCCGGGAACTTTCACCGCGCTCTCCCTCTGCCCAGCGGCCGGTGCGCCGGATGTCAGGCGCAGATGATCACCGTGCCCGGCTTCGGTGTCCGGCGCCGGTGGAGTCTCGCCCCTTCGAGCACGGGCAAGCCGTCGGTCCGGCCCGTGTCCCGCCAGCACGCGAGGCAAGACGTGTGTACGTTGTGACGCTCACGCCTGCCGCCGTCGCGGATCGGCGTCGTCCACGCCAGGACGACGGCAGCCACGTGTCCTGTGCCGGTGCAGTGCTGGCAGGGCACTGGCACGTTCCTGAGTCCGATCTCGGCCAGGCGCGCGGCGATCTCGATCAGCAGTGGCTCACGGTGCGGCGGTCGGCCGTGCCAGCGCCACAGGGCGGCGAGATGGGCCGCCCCCTTCCTCAGCATCCCCATACCCGGGACACCCCCCTACCTCCGGTGGTCGTGATCACTTCTGGGCCTGTGCCCGCTGTCGCTGGCTGCGGAGCTGTTGGGCTTCGTCGTCCGTGAGCTTCGGCGCGGACACCGTGAAGCGCTTGCTCGGGTCGGCCTGGTGGTCGGCCATCTCCTGAACGTGCTGCGCAGCCTGGGCGGCCATCATCTCCGGGGAGTTCAGGTAGGACTCCGGCTGGTCGGCGAGCAACCGAAGGTCCGGGGTCTTGGCCGGGAGCGTGGCGCTCACGATCTGCACCGACCCGGCTTCCTGCACCCAGACGCCGGCAACGCGGGCGAGCGCGCGGAACAGCGCCCGGTCCTGCAAGAACGCCTCCGGGGCGGTGCGGGAAACCGTGATCGAGATACCGCTGTGCAGTCCGACGAAGATTCGCGAACTGTCAGCCACCACAGCCGTATTGGCGGGAAGGAACTGGGTGACGACCGGTACCAGTCCGTAGATCCCTTCCTTCCACTGCGCGGCGGGTATCTCGGCACGGAGCGCTTCGGCGGCCACCGGGTCGACCCATAGGACCGTGGCCTCAGCGCCGGTGGCTTCCATGCGCTTGATAGCCGCGCTGATCTCAGTGACGGACGGAGCCGCGTTCTTCGTAACTCCCTGAGGCAGTAGCCCAGTTACACGGCGCGGGTCGTTCGGGTCGGCCGGTCCGGCGCCGTTGAACAGGCCCTTGTCGATGCCCCGCGCCATGGCGAGCGCAAGGGACTGGTTGATCCCGGCAACGAGATCCGGACGGGCGTCCTGAAGGACTTCGGACGACGCCTTCTCCAGCGCGCCGAACTTGGTTGCCCAGCACGTGCGGGAGGGCAGGTCCGTGTCCGATTCCGGGATCGGCGTGTTGGCGTCCACGTATCCGCCGTCGGCGGTCTTGGTCGCCGGGAGCATCATCGAAGCCTCGTGCATGGGCAGCTTGTTCGACGCCGGGATGTTCGCCAGGAAACGGGACTTCGGGCCGATCAGGTTTACCCACAGTGCGGCCGGTTCCGTAGCCGTCCACTGAGAGCCGTTCGGAATGGCACGCCGGTTCACAGGAAGGAATCCGTCCGCCGTTCGGATAGGTACGTCGGTCATGCGGGACTCCCTCTCGATCGGATGGGCAGCGTCCAGGGAACGGGCGCTTGTGGTCGTCGTCGGGTAGGCCGGATTGGTGACCGGGCCGAGTTCGTAGACGGTCATCGACGTGATCACGCGGACCGGAAGACCCGTCTCGGGGTCGTCATCGCTGGCCCGCTCCTGCCCGCCCGGGTTGACCCGGAAAGTGAACGAGCTGCCGACCACGTCGCCCCGCCGGATCAACTCAGCGACGTCTTGGCCGGCTTGTGTGTTCGGGACGTCGATCTCATAGCGAATCCCCGACGCGTCCGCAGTGAGCCGGAGTGTTCCCGAACTGCGCCGGCCAAGGACGTAGTCAACGTTGTGGTTGAACGTAGCGAGTACATCGCTTCGGTCCGTCGCCGGAGTCCACGCGGCCGGGGCGATCCGCTCCCGGAACCCGCCCAGATCGTGGCTCAGCTCATTGAAGCGAACGGCATACCCACTGATCGTGTTGACGCCCCCAGAACTCCGGATCGAAACGCCGAACGGCGCCGTCCTCTTCTGGATGCCCGTATCGCGCATCAGCGCAGATGACATGGAACCCCCTTCCGGGTTCTTGGCTTTCTCAAAGGGGCTAGAGCGCAAGGACTTCCCGGACCCGAGGATGATGCGCAGATGGTTTGGCGCCGTTTCCTGATTGCTTAAGAGTTTTCTATGACGTACTGGAAAACTCGTCAAAACATCACTACACCATCGGCCCCGCCCGATCCGGCCGCTGATGGGCCAGGCGCCCCGTGCGAGCGCCGACCTGGAAGGACCCAGACGCCCGCCTGCGGGCATGAAGAAGCCCCGGCAGGCTCAGGGCCTACCGGGGCCGCGTGGGGCTGTCAGGCGGCCACGGGGGCCGCCGTTCGGATCTTGCTGTGGGCTGCCGGGCGGTCTCCCCGGACGTCGGACTCCGCCTGTCGGGAGATGGCGTCAAGCTCTTCGGCGACCAGGTCCAGTTCGCCGGACATGCTGAAGTTGACGCGCCGGGTATCAAGCTTTCGCCACCCGCCCCGCGTGCCCTTTCGTACGTCGAGCCGAACCCCTGCGTCGACCAACATGCCCCGTCGCTGGGTGGTGTCCGCCTCCTTCCATTCGTCCGCGTAGGTGCGTCCCGTGGCTGTGACGATTCGTTGCGGCTCCGTCTTCTCCCGGGACTCCAGCTCGATCAGCCGACTGTCGAGGGCGTCACGGCGCTTTTCCCACATCGCAAGCGCTGACTTTGACTTCTGCTTCCCCTTCTCTTCCAAGTGGGATTCGTACTCCGCCATGGTGGAATTTATCTCGGGCTGGGGGTCATAGCCCGGAATCTCGACTGTGCGAGTCACCGGGATAGGGCCAGCCAAGCGCAGGAATTCGGAAGTGACGAAATCGTCCACCCAGTCGTGCCGAATATAGGCAGGCTGCTCGCATTTCACGCCGCGCGCGTGGTGGCCGCACCCGTAGGTCGGGTGCTGTGCCGTGCTGCTCTCCTGTCGGTTGAAGTACATGCGGCCCCCGCAGCCGGCGCAGTGAACTACAGCCAGCAGCAAGGCATTTGAATCTGTTCGCTCGCTGGGGTACTGCGTCGATCGCGAGTCGAGAACCGCGCCGACCTGATCAAACTCTTCGCGAGTCATGATCGGGTTCAGGGCGGCCATAACCGGATTCCCCTGACCGTCCCGGACGGGCTTCCCCTTGTGCATCTTCCAGCCGAGAAGTGTTTCATTGCGGAGTATTCGAGTAATGACGCCCGGAGTCCACTTGAACCGGTCCCGTGTGAGTCCCTTTACTCCTCCGGTCTTTCCGCCCGTTTCGCGACCGTTCTTGACGGCCCAGTGATCGCGCGGCGTGGGCACGTTATCCGCGTTGAGGCCGATGGCGATTGCGGAAACGGTCCGGCCTTCCAGCAGTTCACGGATAATGCGCTCGATCACCTTGACCGCGTCGGGGTCCGGGACGAGCGTCCATCCCTTGCCGCCGAACTCCTCAGGCATGGGGGCGGGCATGTAGCCGTACGGCGGACGGCCACCACCGCGCCAACGGAGCGGCATGGCCCGCAACGCGGCCTGGGCGCCGCTCACGCGGTCGCTGATGCTCTGGGCCTCGAACTGTGCGGCGAACGCCAGCATGAACAACTGGAGCTCCGCCATGGGGTCCATGGCGTTGCGGAAGTCGAAGACCTGCCGCCCCCCGCCCAGCCCCTCGGCGAAGACGAGCACCTTCCGCTGCTTCCGCGCCCAGTTGGCGAGCGCGTACATGTCCTGCATCGACCGGATCGCGCGGTCGAAGCGCCAGAAGACAAGCGCGTCGTAGGCATCCGGGTCGCTCAGCCAGCGGAGAAGCTGGGGGCGCTCCCACGGGCTGGTCTTGGATGCGCTGACGTCAAGGTCGACGGCTTCTCGTAGGGCGTCGCCCTGGCCGAAGTCGATACGAAGCTCACCGGCTACGTGGTCGGCCGCGTCGCGCTGCCGCTCAGGGCTGGTGGTCTCGTCGGTCAGCACCGAGAGGCGAACGCACCGGACGCCCCGAAGGGTCTCGGTGAATACCGTCCCAGCCAGAAGATTTTTGGTCTCTTTGGTCACAGCGGGCTTGGAGCGCACCGACTTCCCGCGACCCGCAGACGTGCTCCTGACCAGCGTTGCCATACCCATCCCGCTGCCACTCCAGAACTACTAGTTCAGAGTGTTGGGAGACACCGAGGGCAACCGGTTCTGCGTGATCGACGCCGGCCGCTCCTGAGCCCACAGCGTTGTCCACAGCCTGTGGACAACGCTGTGGGTCTACCGCAGCGCGGGGGAAGCCGGCCGGGCCGACGTCCCCCGCGAGACGCTGCCCGGGGGCCGGGAGCGGTGGCCGGACTCGCCGGACACCGGACTCAGCCCTTCCCCCGGATCCGTCGCTCCACGTTCCCGCGGACCGCCCGCGAGGCGGTCCCGGCCGCCGCCGCGAGGAACACGAAGTTGTACCCGATCTGCAGCACCACCACGAGCCGGGCCGTCTGGCCCGCCGGGGTGATGTCGCCGTACCCCACCGTCGCCAGCGTGACGACCGTGAAGTACAGCGCGTCCAGCCGCGTCTCCAGCCCGGCGAACTCCGGCTTGTGCGAGCCGAGCACGTAGTACGTCGTCGAGAAGACGGTCAGCGCCAGGCAGATCAGGAAGGCGAGCCAGACCACCGGCCGCTTCGCCGTTCCCCTCAGCACCCCGACGATCTTGGCCAGCAGCAGGCAGGTCAGCCCGACCAGCGCACCCGCGAACACCAGCCAGCTCAGCAGCGGCCGGCGGTCGCCCAGCCACTCCAGCGGCAGTGTGAAGTACCCGGTCATCAGCAGCGTGGACGCGCACAGCAGCCAGCACCAGGCCCGCAGGTCGACGGGCGGCGGCAGCGGGTTCTCGGACATCCCGCCCAGCTTCTCCGCAGGCGCTCGCGGCCGCCCCTCGGGCTGCTCCGCTCAGGCCAGCCCCCGCTGGATGGCCAGCACCGCGAGCCGCACCCGGTTCGGGCTGCCCGTCTTGGTCATCAGGTTCGACACGTGGGTCTTCACCGTGGTCACCCCCAGGTGCATCCGTCCGGCGATCTCGGCGTTCGACAGCCCGTCCGCGAGGTGCCGCAGCACCTCGCCCTCCCGCTCGGTGACATGGACCGGCGCACCCCGCCGCTCCGCTCCCGCCCAGTCCTCCGCCGCCCGCGCCACCACCCGCCGCAGCACCGCCGGGCTGTACGGGCTCTCGCCCGCCGCCGCCCGCCGTACGGCGTCCAGCACCGCGCCCGGCTCGACGTCCTTGGCGAGGAAGCCGCAGGCGCCGGCCGCCAGGGCCGGGTAGAGCCGGTCGTCGTCGTCGAAGGTGGTCAGCACCACGACCCGGGCGGAGGGAAGGCGGGACAGCAGCAGCGCGGTGGCCTCGATGCCGTCCATCCCCGGCATGTGCAGGTCCATCAGCACCACGTCCGGCCGCAGCCGCGGGGAGAGCTCGACCGCCCGGGCGCCGTCCGCCGCCTCCCCGGCCACCGTCAGGTCGTCCGTGGACTCGACCAGCATCCGCACCCCGGCCCGGACGAGCTGCTGGTCGTCGACGATCAGCACCCTGGTCATGCCGCCACCCCCAGCGGCCAGGAGGCGGCCAGCCGCCAGCCGTCCGGCACCGGACCGGCCTCGATCGTGCCGCCGACCAGGGCGACCCGCTCCCGCATCCCGAGCAGCCCGTGCCCGCCGCCGCCCACCGGGGCCGGGCCGCCCGCCCCCTGGGTGTTCTCCAGTTCCAGTTCCACGTTCCCGTCCTCCGTCGTCGCCCGCAGCCGGACCCGCGCCCCCGGGCCGGCGTGCTTCACCACGTTGGCCAGCCCCTCCTGGACCAGCCGCAGCACCGTCAGCCCGCCGATCGCGTCCAGTTCGGCGAGCCGGCCGCCGATCACCGCGTCGACCCGCAGCCCGGCCGCCCGCGAGCGCTCCACCACTCCGGCCACGGCGGCCGGCAGGTCGGCGGTCTCGGCGAGCAGCGGGGCCAGCTGCCCGGCGTCGGGCTCGCGCAGGGCGGTGAGCAGCCGGCGCAGGTCGGCGAGGGCGGCGGTGGCCCCGGCGTGCACGTCGTCCAGGACGGCGGTGAGCCTGGGGTCGGCGTCCGGCAGGACGTGCCGGGCGACGCCCACCCGCAGCACGGTGGAGGCCAGGTGGTGGGCGACCATGTCGTGCAGCTCGCGGGCGATCGCGGCGCGCTCGCCCATCCGGGCGCCCCACTCGGCGAGGTCGCGGCTGCGCTCGGCCTCCCCGGCCCGTTCCTCGGCCGCCCGCCGCACCCGTTCGGCGGCCCTGATGTAGGCGGCCAGCAGCACCGGCACGCCGCCGAACAGCGCTGTCCGGTAGAGCGCGGCGGGCAGTGCGGCGGGCAGTGCGGCGGGCAGCGCGGTGGACAGTGCGGCGGGTGCTGACGGCCAGGTGTGCGCGAGTTCCGCGCAGAGCAGGACGGCCCACAGCCACACCACCCGGCGACCCCACCGCCGTACGGCCAGCTCGAAGAAGGCCGCCGCCACGCCGACCTTCACCTCCACCTGCACGGCGTGCGCCACGGCGGGCACGGTCAGCGCGCACTGCCCGAGTGCCACCGCGAGCGGCAGGCGCCCGCCGAGCGCCGCGAGCAGCAGCGAGCCCGCGGCGACCGCCCAGTCGGCCGTCGTCAGCGCGTCCGGACGGCCCGCCAGCAGCAGGTACCCCAGCCCGGAGGCGATCAGCGCGGGCCGCAGCAGCCGCGGGCCCCTCCACGTCGTTCCCCACACTCCGTCGACCCTAGAAGGCGTGGGGCCCCGGGTGATCGTCCTTCAGGGCGAGACCGCGGCTCCTCCTTCAGGCCGCCCGGGCTCCCGGCCCCGCCCCGGCTCGTCCAGCAGCTCCAGCACCGCCAGGACGGCGACCAGTCCGAGCGCCAGACAGAGCGTCACCAGCACCGTCGGGTGGCTCCACAGCACGAAGGCCAGCGCCGCGAGCGCGACGGCCAGCCAGCCGAGTGCGGCCTTCCAGCGGTGGACGAACCGGCCGACCGGCCCGGGCCGCAGCCCGGCCCGTCCGGCCACCCGCCGCACCGAGCCCAGCCCGGCGCGCCAGCCGCCCCGGACGGTGCGCGCCCACCGTCCGCCGCCGATGGCCCAGGTGCCGAGCGCGACCAGCAGGCCGAGCGTGACCGTCACCCGGACGGCCGAGCGCAGGTAGCGCACCAGGGTGTCGTACACCGCCTCGGCCGCCGCCTGGTCGACGTCGGCCGGGAGCCTGTCCAGGTAGACGGCCCGGAACACGCTCAGCCCGATGCCCAGCAGCAGGGCCCCGCCGGCCATGCCGAGGGCCGTCGCCACCACCGCCCGGCGGCGCCGCGCCGCCAGCAGCACCCCGCCGAGTGCGCAGGCGCCGGCCAGCACCGGCACCCAGAAGCCGGCCAGGTCCAGGACCCGCAGGGCGGTGCGGACCTCGGGGAGGGCGTCGGACCGCACCAGCGGGTACGAGGTGTGGATCTCCGGGATGCGGGAGGCCAGCGGCAGGCCCTGGTCCACCAGGGCGGTCTTCACCCGGGCGATCACCGGGGCGAGGTCGAGCACCACGGTGTCGTCGTGGACCTCGACGGCGCCGCCGCCCTGCCCGGTGACCATCTTCTCGACCGCGGCGTGGGCGTCCCGGTTGACGTCCGTCCAGACGGTGACGAAGGCCTCGCTGTCCACGAACCGCGCGACCTGGGTGTGGACGAATCCGCCGAGCCCGCTGTCCAGGGCCTGGCCGATGCCGCCCAGCAGGGCGCCGAGCCTGGGCTTGTCGTCCGGGGCGATGCCGTCGAGCAGCGAGTCGAGCGGGAGCTTCTTCATGATCTCGGCCGTCACCCGGTCGGTGACGGCCGCCTTGACCCGCGGGTCCCTCGCCAGCGGGACCATCGTGGCCAGGTAGCGGTCGGTGTCGCTGATCTCGGACCTCGCCCAGAGCGCGAGGGCGCTGAGCGGGGTGAGCACGCAGGCCAGCACGATCAGCAGGGCGGCGAGGAAGGAGCGTGTCCGGTGCCGCGGCGGGCGTGGCACCGGCCCGGTGGCCAACTGTCGGGCGAGCTGCGCCTCCTGGGCCTCGACGGCGCTCAGCCGGGCCCGCAGCTCGGCCAGTTCGTCGCCGGGCTGGTCGGTCGGCATGCCGGGACTCCGTTCCTCCGTGGGTGCATATCAGGAGATAACGGATCAGATCGGGCGGCCAGTCGACGGTCGGGCGGGGCCGGTCGGGCGTCAGGGCGGGGGTCGGCACACCGGAGCGGTCCCGGCCGGGCCCGGAACAGCGGAAAGCCCCCGGTGGCTCACCGGGGGCTTTCCGAAGGAGGAGACGGAGGCTCAGGCGGTCGTCTCGGGCCGCTTGGTCTCGGTGGCCTTGGTCACGTTGGTCGGCGTGACGGCCGGACGGTCGGCGCTCTGCTGGGGAGCGGCGGTGCTCTGCGCGGTGCCGGCGGCAGCGGCGTCCGCCGGGGTGTCGTCCTCGCGCATGGCCTTGGTCTCGGCCTTCAGGATGCGCATGGACTTGCCCAGGCCGCGGGCCATCTCGGGCAGCTTCTTCGATCCGAACAGCAGGACGACGACCGCCAGCACCACGAGAATGTGCCAGGGCTCAAGACCGTTCCGCAGCATCCCTGGCCACCGGTCCCTTCTTGTTTAGGGTCATGGCGGGCGCTACCGCCCGTGCTGGCCAGTATGCCTGGCCCTGACGGCGAACGGATACACCAGCTGGGAAACGCTGGCCAAAAACCAGGTGCCGTTCGAGCGGATCGCGAGGACGGAACGAGTGCCACGGGGCCCACCTGGCCGAATACGGGTGCCGAAGTCCACCCCCTCGTCCGTACCGGCGCGATCAGTGGACGAACGGCACCGCACGCCTGGACCGGGTGAAGGCTCACCGCGACCGCTGCGACCGCCGCGACCGCCGCGAGCTGCCCGTGCAAGGTCGGCTCGGCCGTCCGGGGCGGGCACCGGTCCAGGCGCTACCTTCCCCGCACGAACGAATCGATGATCGGGACGCCCGAAGAGCAGGGCCTCGCGGAGACCGAGGACGACTGGCCCGGCCGCCTCGCGGACGAGTCGGAGGCCGAGGGGCTCGACGGCTGGGTCGGCCTTGAAGGGATGGCCTTCCAGGTTCGCGAGCACGGCCGCTGACCGTGCCGGAACGGCGGAGAGCCCCCGCCCGGGGTGGGCGGGGGCTCTCGATGACTCGCGTGGATCGGTGCCGGACGGGTCAGACGGTGGCGGGCTCGGGCTCGGGCGCGGGGGCGGCGGCCGGGAGGTGGCGCATCAGGCGGTAGGCCAGGACGGCGGCGCCCAGGGCGAAGACCAGCCCGACCGCGGCGGCGACGTGGAGGCCGTCGGTGAAGGCGGCGCGGGCGGTCTCCAGCAGGTCGGTGCCGAGCCGGCCGGGCAGGTGGGCGGCGACGGTGACCGCGCCGCCGAGGGTGTCCTGGGCGGTCCTGGCGGCCTCGCCCTCGACGCCCGCGGGGAGGGCGCCGTCCAGCTGGTGGCGGTAGACCGCGGCGCCGGCCGCGCCGAGCAGCGCGATGCCGAGCGAGCTGCCGAGCTCGACGGCGGTCTCCGAGGTGGCGGAGGCGGCGCCGGTCTGCTCGGCGGGGGCGGCGGAGACGACCATCTCGGCGGTCATCGTCATGGTGCCGACCGTCCCGGCGGCGAGCACGCCGGCCGCGGTGAGGATGAACGCGAGCGGGGAGTGCGCGCCGACCCGGGTCATCATCGCGAAGCCCGCCGAGCCGACCAGGAACCCGCCGCCCATCAGCACCGCGGGGCGGACCTTCCCGGCCAGCGCCGAGCTGATCCCGACGGCCGCGCCGACGCCCACGCTCGGCACCAGCGACCAGAGCGAGGCGGTCAGCGGGCTCATGCCCTTGACCAGCTGGAGGTACTGCGAGGTGAAGAGGGTGAAGCCCGTCATCGCGAACATCGCGATGGTGTTGACGCTGATCGCGCCGGTGAAGGTGCGGATCCGGAACAGGCTCAGGTCGAGCAGCGGGTTCGCGGCGGTGCGCTGGCGCCGGACGAAGGCGGCGGCCGGCAGTAGTCCGGCGGGGACGGCGAGCCCGGGCAGCAGGCTCCAGCCCTCGATGGCGATCGTCTTGACGCCGTAGACCAGCGGCAGGATCGCGGCCAGCGAGAGCACCGCGCCGAGCAGGTCGAAGCGGCCCTTGGGGCCGGTGCGGGCGGCGGAGCGGTACTCGGGGAGCAGGACGGGCGCGGTCAGCAGCACCAGGGCCATCACCGGGACGGCGAGCAGGAAGGCCGAGCCCCACCAGTAGTGCTCCAGCAGCAGTCCGCCGGCGACCGGGCCGAGGGTGGCCCCGGCGGTGAGGACGCCGCCCCAGGCACCGAGCGCGATCTGCCGCTGCCTGGGGTCGTCGAACAGGGTGCGGATCAGCGCGAGGGTCGAGGGCATCACGGTGGCCCCGGCGGCGCCGAGCAGCGCGCGGGCCGCGATCAGCTGGCCGGCGTCCTGCGACCAGGCGGCCAGCAGTGAGGCGCCCGCGAAGCCGGCGGCGCCGATCATCAGCAGCTTGCGGCGGCCGATCCGGTCGCCCAGCGCGCCCATCGTGATCAGCAGCCCGGCCAGCAGGAACGAGTACATGTCCATGATCCACAGCTGCTGGGTGCCGCTCGGCGCCAGCGTGGTGGAGATGTACGGGACGGCGAAGAAGAGCACGCCCATGTCCATGGTGAGGACGAGGGTCGGGAGCAGGAGGACGGCCAGGCCGATCCATTCGCGACGGCCTGCGCGGCCGGTGGTTGCGGTCATGGGGAAGACGGTACGGGCGTGTCAGACACTTGTCTAGTACAGATGTGTAAATCAAGCGTGCAAGACATCCGTGCAAGACATTCGTCCAGGTCTTCCGTAGGATCGGGGCATGGGAAACCGCGAAGACCTGATGGCCGGCGCCAAGCGCTGCCTGTACGAGAAGGGCTACGGGCGCACCACCGCCCGCGACATCGCGACCGCCTCCGGTGTCAGCCTGGCCGCGATCGGCTACCACTTCGGCTCGAAGGATGCGCTGCTCAACGCGGCGATGATCGAGGCGATCGGGGAGATGGGGGAGGCCCTGGGCGCGGTGGTGATCGCCGCCAACCGGGTGTCGGACGACCCGGAGGTGCGATTCGCGGCCGTCTGGGACGGCCTGCGGGACGTCTTCGCCGAGCACCGCGGGCTCTGGGCGGCCCAGTTCGAGGCGCTCGCCCAGGCCGGGCACGCGCCCGAACTCGCGCAGGCCTTCGCGGCGGCACAGAAGGAGGGGCGGCTCGGGCTGGCCGCGGTGTTCCAGGGGCTGCCCGAGGTGCCGGACACCGAGGAGGAGGTCGTCCGCGGCTCGTTCTACCAGACCCTGCTGGCCGGCTACAGCGCCCAGTGGCTGGCCGCGCCCGAACTCGCTCCCAGCGGAACGGACTTCCTGCGCGGGCTGCGGCTGGTCAGCGACAGTGTGCTCGGCCCCGCGGAGCCCCCGCCCGCTACGCGGTGACGGCGGTCAGCAGCACCACCGAGTCGACGTGGGCCAGCAGTCCGTGCCGCTCCTGCGGGACGGGCTCCAGGCGGCCGGCCGGCAGTTCCAGCCGCCGGCCGGCGATGGTCAGCGAGACCCGGCCGCGCAGCACCAGGACGCTGCCCGCGGTGGGCGGGTTGTGCTCGTCCAGCGCGGTGCCCGCGGTCAGCGCGATCACGGTCTGCCGCAGGACGCCGTCGTGCAGGACCAGGTGGGCGCTGCGCCCGTGCGGGCTCTCGGCCGCCAGGGCGGCGTGCTCCACGGCGAGCTGTTCGAGATCGGGCATCCGCGCCTCCTCCTCGCTGCTCCGGGAACGTGCTCCGGGAAGGTGCTCAGGGAACGTGCCCGGGGTGCTCGCTCCGGGCGCCGGTTCCGGGCACTCCGTGTGCCCAGGGTCGCGGACGGCCGGGCGCCCCGCACCCGGAGGCCCCGCACCCCGGGGCCCTGGAACCGTCCGGTCCTGGCGGCCCGACGTGCAGCCCCCGCCGACTGCCCGCATCGTGGAGGCATGGCGACCAACCAGAGAATCTTCAGCGGGTTCCAGGTCAACCGCTCGGTGCTGACCGGCGGCGCGGTGCTCACCGCGATCGGCACGGTGCTCAGTGCGGCCGGGGCGACGATGGTCTGCGCGGCGCTGGTCACCGCGGGCCGCAGCTGGGTGCGCGGCCTGGAGACCCAGCCGACCGCCCTCGCTCACCGGGCCCTGCACGAGGCGCGGGTGGCGTCCACGGCCGGCTGGGACGCGTGGCGTGCCGAGCACGGCTCGCCCAACTGAGCCGGAACCCTCCCGCGGTCACGGGCGCGGCGGGCCGCCCGGAGGCGACCCGCCGTACCGGTCCGGCCGCTCGGTCACCGTGACCGCTGCGACCAACGTGACCGTTCGACCACCGTGACCGCTGTGACCGTTCGACCACTGCGACCGTTCGACCGCTGTGGCCCGAACGGCCCTACAGCCCGAGCGACTTGGCGATGATGCTGCGCATGACCTCGCTGGTGCCGCCGTAGATCCGGAACACCCGGTTGTCGGTGTAGAGCCGGGCGATCGGGTACTCCAGGATGTAGCCGTAACCGCCGTGCAGCTGGAGGCACTTGTCGATCACGGTGGAGGCCGACTCGGTGCAGAACAGCTTCGCCGCGGCCGCGTCCGCGACGGTCAGCTCGCCGTTCTGGTACAGCTCCAGCGCCCGGTCCACCATCGACTGCTGCGCCACCACCTGGGCCTCGCAGTCGGCCAGGGTGAACTTGGTGTTCTGGAACTCGGCCACCGCCTTGCCGAACACCTTGCGGTCCTTGACGTACTGCACCGCGAACCGCACCGCCGCCGCGGCCGACGCGTACGCGCTGACGGCGATCCCCAGCCGCTCCTGCACCAGGTTGTGGGTCAGGTAGGAGAACGCCCTGCCCTCCTCGCCGAGCAGGTTCTCCACCGGCACCCGGACGTCGCTGAACGCCAGCTCGGCGGTGTCCGAGGTGCGCAGGCCGATCTTCTGGAGCTTGCGGCCGACGGTGTAGCCCTCGGAGGCGGTGTCCACGCAGAGGATGGACAGCCCGGCCCGGCGGTTCTCCGGGTCGTGCGGGGCGGTGCGGCAGACCACCAGGACGAGGTCGGCCAGCACGCCGCCGGTGATGAACGTCTTGGCGCCGTTCAGGACGTAGTGGGTGCCGTCCTCGGAGAGCCGCGCGGTGGTGGAGATGCCCGCGAGGTCGGAGCCGGCGCCGGGCTCGGTCATCGCGATCGCGGTCATGATGTCGCCGGAGACGAAGCCGGGCAGCCAGCGCCGCTTCTGCTCCTCGTTCGCGTATTCCAGCAGGTAGGGCAGCACCAGGCCGGTGTGCACGCCGGAGGAGCCGAAGCTCACGCCCGCCCTGGCGGTCTCCTCGGCGACCACCGCCTGGTACTTGAACCCGCTCTCGCCCGCGCCGCCGTACTCCTCGGGCACCTCGATGCCGTAGACGCCGAGCGCGCCGAGCTGCCGGTAGAAGTCGCGCGGCGGGTGGCCCTCGGCCTCCCAGCTCTCGTAGACCGGGACGACCTCGTTGGCGATGAAGTCCCGGATGGTCTCCCGGAAGGCCTCGTGGTCCTCGGTGAACACGGTGCGGCGCACGGCGGCGCTCCCTTCGACGGCACCGGCCGGGGCTGCCGGCCGGGGCGTAACGTGCCTGGTGATGGCCCCACAAGTTAATCCCCGGTAGCTTCGGCTGTCCAGAGTCGGCCGGGCGCGGAAAGGCGGTGGGGAGCACGGTCGGCGCGGGTACGAAGTGAATCCTTGCTAGCCTTCCGTCGATGCCGTCCCGGGTGCCGGCCCGGGTGCCGTCCCGGGTGCCGTCCCGGCGCCGGGACGGGGCCCGGCCGAAGGGGAGGGAGGCCCGCGATGGTGGTCCGACGGCCGCCCGGGCGGCGCGCCCAGATCCTGGCCGTGGCCGCCGACCGCTTCCACCGCAGCGGCTACCACCAGGTCTCGATGACCGAGGTCGCCGCCGGCGTCGGCATCACCGCGCCCGCGCTCTACCGGCACTTCCGCGGCAAGCCCGAACTGCTCGACCGCGCCGTCCGGTCGGGCCTGGACGCGCTCGCCGAAGGGCTGCGCCCGGCCCGTACCACCGCCGACCTCGGCGCCGCGCTGGCCGCCGTCGCGGTGGGCCACCGCCCGCTCGGCACCCTGGTGCAGCGCGACGCCCGGCTGCTGCCGCCGGCCCGGCGGGCGGCGCTGCGCCGCGAACTGCGCGCCGACCTCGCCCTGATGGTCGCGGTGCTGCGTGCGGAGCGGCCCGGACTCACCCCCGCCGACGCCGAGTTGCTCTGCTGGTCGGCCCTCTCGGCGTGCGCCGGGCTCTCCTACCAGTCGGCGGTGCCCCGGCCGCGCCGGGCCGAGGCGCTGCTGCGCGAGACGGTCGCGGCCGTCCTCGCGGTCTCCCTGGACGGGACGGCCGCGGGGCCGGCCGCCGTCCCGGTGCCGGCGCCCAGGCCGCGGGCGCGCCGGGAGGAACTGCTCACGGCGGCCGTCCGGCTGTTCCACCAGCGCGGCTTCGACAACGTCAGCACCGACCAGCTCGGCGCCGCCGTCGGCATCTCGGGGCCCAGCGTGTACCGGCACTTCGACAGCAAGGCCGAACTGCTCGCCGCCTCGCTGGTGCGCGGCCGGGAGCGACTCTGGCACGAGGTGGACGGCGCGATCGCCACCGCCGCCGGGCCCGGGGCGGCGCTCGCGGCCGGGCTGGGCGCGTACGTCGGCTTCGCGCTGCGCAACGGGGACTACCTGGGCGCGATGCTCAGCGAGACGGAGCGGCTGGCCCCGCCGGACCGCAGGGCCGCGGTGGACTTCCGGCGGGACTTCCTGCGCACCTGGGTCGGCCTGCTGCGGCAGGTGCGCCCGGAGTCCGACGCGGCGGCCGCCCGGATCCGGGTGCACGCGCTGTTCGCGCTGGTCAACGACGGGGTGCGGAACCGTCCGCACAGCGCTCGGCCGGACCTCGGGGACTGCCTGCTGCGGCTCGGCCGGGCGGTGCTGGGGCTCTCCTGAGAGGCCCCTCGCCGGGGCCGGGGGAGGACGTGCGGTCAGCTGCCCCCGCCGTTGCCGTTGTTCTGGTGGGACTCGACGCTCCCGGTGTTGCCGGTCACCGCGAGGCCGTTGTCCTGGTTGCCCGCACCCGCACCCGAACCGGTGGCCGCCTGCTGGGTGTTGACCACGTTGCCGTGGACGTTGCCGATGATGTTGCCGGAGCCGGAGTCGTTCACCGTGCTGCCGTTGGAACGGTCGGGCGCGCCGGCGCCGGCGCCGGCGCCGTCGTCGGCGTGCGCGGTGGCGGCACCGGCACCGAGGAGGAGGAACGCCCCGAGGGCGGTGACGGCGGCGGCTGCGCGAAAACGGGACACGCTGGTCTCCCTGACTGGAGGTGCGAAATGGTGGCGCCGTCCGGAGTGGCCGCTCCGGCGCACCGTGGCCTGACGTCGCCCGTCCAGCATCCACCGGCGCGGCGGACGAACTCCACCGGACGGGTGACAATTCCCCCGATGGTGGAAGACCGGTCGATCCGGGGTTGACGGTGCTCCGTCTTGCGTCAGGAGCGCTTCGAGGACAAAGAAATGGTCGCCGGATAGTCGCACTGGCACACTGAGGACCCATGTCTGAAGGTGCCCAGCCCGAGCCCACCCCCGCCGAGGAGCTGCGGACGACCGAGGTCGATCTCGGCGGCCTGGTGAACGTCCTCGCCACCCACCTCTACTCCACCCCGCTGGTGGCCCTGCGCGAACTCGTCCAGAACGCGCACGACTCGCACACCCGCCGGCTCCTGGAGGACCCGGACGGCGACCACCGTCCGCTGATCCGGGTGCGCGCCGACGCCGCCCGGCGGACCGTCGCCATCGAGGACACCGGGGCCGGCCTGACCGAGCCCGAGATCCACTCCTACCTGGCCACCGTCGGCACCGGCTACACCAGGATGCTGCGCGACCTGACCGGCAACCAGGAGCTGATCGGGGCCTTCGGCCTGGGGTTCCTCTCCGCCTTCTCGATCGCCGACGAGGTCACCGTCACCACCACCTCGCACCGCGAGCCCCGGCTCGGCCACCGCTACCGCAGCCGCGGCGGCGAGCAGTACCGGGTCGATCCGGTGCCCGCCAGGCCCCGGCCCGGCACCGTGGTCGAACTGGCGCTCAAGGCCGAGCACCGCCACCTCGCTGACGAGGACCTGCTGCGCGACGTGCTCGGCCGGTACTGCGTGCTGCTGCCGATCCCGGTCCACGTCGGCGAGGACGAGCGGCCGGTCAACTCCGTCGAGGTGCCCTGGCGCACGGAGGCGGCGGGCGACCGGTACGCCGCCCGGATGCGCTTCGCCGCCGCCTTCGGCCGCCGCTTCGAGCCGCTCACCGCCTTCCCCGTCCACCCGGTCGAGGGCGTCACCGACGCGGTCGGCCTGCTCTGGGTCCAGGACGGCAGCACCTACGGCAGCAGCGACAACCGCGACCTCGCCGTCTACCTGCGCGGCATGCTGCTCGCCGAGGACGCCCGCGACCTGCTGCCCGGCTGGGCCGGGTTCATCGGCGGCGTGGTCGAGTCCAACCGGCTCACCCCCACCGCAAGCCGCGAGGACCTCCAGCGCGACGAGCACTACCACGCGCTCGGGAAGGCCCTCACCGACGCCATCGTGGACGGCCTGTACGAGACCGCCAGGCTGCGGCCCGCCGCCTGGCGCCGCATCCTCACCCGGCACGGCAGCGACCTGCTCGGCGCCGCGCTCTGCGACGAGCGGCTGTTCACCCTGCTCGCCGACGACGTCCCGGTGCCCACCTCGCAGGGCGACCTGACGGCCGGCGCGCTGCGGGCGGCGGGAGGCGGCGCGGTGCACGTCACGCTCGGCAGCGGCGGCGGCTTCGAGGAGATGCTGTACCGGGCGATGCAGGTGCCGATCGCGCGCGGCGACCGCTACGCCGTCCTGCCGTTCCTGCGCCGATACGCCCGGCTGCGCGGCTGCCGGCTGGTCGAGCTGGGCAGCGAGCAGGGCAACCGCGAGCTGTTCCGCGACCCGGAGCGCCCGCTCCCCGAGCACGAGTCGGCCTGGCTGGCCGGCGCCCTCGCCGACCCGGGCGAGCAGCTCGTCCCGGCCCGCTTCGACCCGCCGGGACTGCCGCTGGTGCTGGTGCCGGACCGCGAGGCCGAGCTGAAGGCCAGGATCGAGGACGACCAGGCGGACGCCCGGATACCGTCCGCCGCCCTGCGACTGGCCCGCGCCTTCACCGCCCGCACCGACGGCGAGGTCAGGGCCAGGCTCTACCTCAACCTGGCCAGTCCCGCCGTCCAGGACCTGCTGGCCGCCTACCGCGACGGGCACACCGGCAGCGCGACCGCGGCCGGGCTGCTCCGCTCGCTCAAGGTGATCATGGCCGCGGCCTCGTCGGGCCCGTCCGGCGAGGGCGGTGACCTCACCGCCGCACTGGGCGGCATCGGTACCGCGGTCTCCGCCCTGACCGCCACCGTGCCGGCCGGTCTCCCCGCGGTCCCGGACAGCCCCGGCGCCCTCTCGGAGGAGCCGTGACGGACGGACCGCCAGTGGGGCGCGGCAGACGACCCATCAGCACGACGCAGGGGGAACAGGCATGACCACCGACATCTGGGCCTGGGTGCGGGACACCCACCGGCAGCTGGCCGAGGCCGGCCACCACCGGCTCGCCGACGCCGTCGTCGAGCTGCCCGAGCACGCCACCGAGGGGCGCAACGAGCAGCTGGACGCGCTCTACCCGGAGGCGCTCGGCGCCGCGCGGGCGCTCGGCCTGCCCTGGGTCGAGGTCTACCTGCGGCACTGGCGGATGCAGAACCTGCTGAACAAGCGCCAGCAGGGCGAGGCGGCGCTGCCCGAGGCGGTCGACCTGCTGGACTTCGCGCACCGGGAGGAGACGGCGGGCTGCCCGCAGTCCGTCTGCGTGGTGCAGGACTTCGCGATCTGCCACGCCCGGGTCGACGGGCCCGGGTACGTGGCCGAGCGGCTCGCCGTGGTCGGCGAGACGCTGGAGCGGATCGAGCCCGACCGGGCCTGCTACGACTGCCTCTCCCGCGAGTACTCGGACGCCCTGGAGGACGACGGCCGGGCGGCCGAGGCGCTGGACCACCTGGACTCCGCGGCCAACCGGATGCGGGCGGCCGGCCAGCAGGTCTCGCTCCGCTTCCACCAGGCCAGGGCCGGCACCCTGCACCTGCTGGGCCGGCACGAGGAGGTGCTGGAGCTGCTCGACACCGCCGAGCGGGCCGAGCAGGCACAGGGGCACCGGCTGGACGAGCGCGACCAGCGCTGGGGCGCGCTGCTGCGGGCCCGCGCGCTCGCCTCGCTCGGCCGCACCGAGGAGGCGCTCGCCCTGCTGCCGGAGCAGGCCGAGGCCGAGCGGCACGCCGACCTGCGCAGCGCCTGGACGCAGACGGTCGAGCTGCTGGTCGCGGCCGGCGCCCGGGAGAACGACGCCGGGCTGGGCGCCGTGCTGGCCGGCTGGGTCGGGTACCTGGACGGCGTCGGCTCGCACCGCCCC
Organism: Kitasatospora sp. NPDC036993; assembly: GCF_055607525.1. Classification (NCBI taxonomy): domain Bacteria; kingdom Bacillati; phylum Actinomycetota; class Actinomycetes; order Kitasatosporales; family Streptomycetaceae; genus Kitasatospora; species Kitasatospora sp. NPDC036993. The sequence continues at coordinate 151,616 of NZ_JBVJRP010000004.1, forward strand.
TGCGTGGACCTGCTGCTGGCGGCCGGCCGGCTCGCGGTCGCCCGCGGCGCCCGCACGGTCGCGCTGACGCTCGCCGCGACGGGGGAGCGCAAGCTCACCCGGCTGCGGCGCACCGACGGCGTGTCGGAGCGGGTCGCGGCCCTGCGCGCGGCCGCCGAGGCCCTGCCGGAGCCCGAGCTGCCCGTCCCGCCCGGCGAGCTGACGGCCCACCTGGCCGAGGCCGGGGTGGACTACGAGACGGGCGCCGACCTGCTCTCCGCCGCCCTGGACCGGTACCGGGGCGAGCAGGCCGGCGCCACCGGGCTGACGCTGCTCCTGGCCACCGTGCTGGGCGGTCTCGGGCACACCCGCGCCGCGGCCGACCTGCTGTGGCGGTGCCTGGAGGACGACCCGGAGGACCGCGAGCTGACCGGCGCGCTCGGCGAGATGCTGATCGACGCGGGGGACACCGAGGGCATCCGCCGTCTGGCCGACCGGGTGGCCGCCTCCGCCCCGGCCGACGGGCACTGGATACGCGCCCGCTGGGCCGCCGCCGAGGGCCGCTGGGCCGAGGTGCTGGAGCAGTGCCGGGCGATCCTGGCGCTGGACGACGAGGTGCTCAACACCCGCCGCCTCGCCGCCCGCGCCGCCACCGAGCTGGGCGACCACGCCACCGCGCAGCGGCTGTACCTGGAGCTGCTGGAGCGCGCGGCACCCGCCGAGGGCGCAGCTGGGGGCACCGCCGAGGAGGACGGCCACCGGACGGTCCGGGAGCCCGACCTGTGGCACCTGATCACCGCGGCCAGCGCCAACCGGGACTGGGCCGTGGTCCGCTCCACCGGTGCGCTGCTCGACATCGGGTTCGACGAGCCCGAGGGCCCGGTGGACGAGGAGTGGCAGCTGGTCACCGTCCGCGCCACCCGCACCAACGGGTCGACGGCGGACCTGCCCGCCCTCCGGACCGGCCCGGCCACCGCCCGCATCCTGCCGGTGCTCGGCGACGACCTGACGCTCAACCACGGCGACCTGGTGGTCTTCGCCCCGGCCCTGCTGGAGCACCCGCCGGCCGAGGACGCCCCGGAGGAGGAGCGGCGGCACTGGCGCCCGGTCTTCGAGTTCCTGACCCTGCTCGACCCGGCCGGGTACACCACGTACTGGATCGACGGCGGCTGGCCCGGCGACGAGCCCTGGTCGGCCCTGCGCGAGGAACTGCACGCGGCCGGGTACGCGGTCTGGGCGTACAGCAGGGAGCAGTACCGGATCACCGACCCGGCGGACGGCGGCGACACCCTGCCCGGGATCTACGCGGCCCTCGGCGTCCCGCCGACCGCCGCGGCCGCCGCGGCCGACGCCCTGCTGCTGCGGCTGACCGACGGCTGGCCGCACCCGCTCGCCTGGCCGGCCCTGGCCAAGGCGGCGGGCACGGACCTCGCCCGGCACGAGGAGGTCGTCGAGCGCTACGGGCTCTGACCGGACGGTTCCCCGGCCCGGGCGCCCCCGCGGGCCGGGGAACCATTCCGGCCCGGAGCGAGTCTTTGTCAATGCTTTACTGTTTCATTGCCAAGACCCGACCTTCCGGAGTGCCCGCACCGTGACCAGCCTCGCCCTCGGCCCGTCCTGGCTCGATCCGACCCACCTGATCTCCACCTTCGGCCCGATCGGCATCCTGGCCATCGTCTTCGCCGAGTCCGGCCTGCTGATCGGCTTCTTCCTGCCCGGCGACTCGCTGCTGTTCACCACCGGCCTGCTGGTGGCCGACGGCACCTACCTGCACCAGCCGCTCTGGCTGATCTGCGCGCTGATCGTGGCCGCCGCGGTGGCCGGGGACCAGGTCGGCTACCTGTTCGGCCGCAAGGTCGGTCCGAGCCTCTTCCGCCGCCCCGACTCCCGGATCTTCAAGCAGGAGAACGTGGAGAAGGCCGCCGCCTTCTTCGACCGGCACGGGCCCAAGGCGATCGTGCTGGCCCGCTTCGTGCCGATCGTGCGGACCTTCACCCCGATCGTCGCCGGGGTGAGCAGGATGAACTACCGCACCTTCGTGGTCTACAACCTGGTCGGCGGCGTGCTGTGGGGCGGCGGCGTCACCGTGCTCGGCTACTTCCTGGGCCAGATCCCGTTCGTCCGGGACAACATCGAGGCCATCCTGGTCGGCATCGTGCTGGTCTCGGTGGTCCCGGTGGTCATCGAGCTGCTGCGGGCCCGCCGCTCCGGCGCGGCCTCCGCCGCCCGCCACCGCGCCGGGTAGGCGCCCGCCGTCCCGTCCGTGGGACGCCGCGTACATGTGCGTCGCGCTTTTCGATCAGGCAAGGTGTAACCCGAGATCGAGCAGTGGCCGAAGGCCACCAGGGGCGGCAAGGAGCGGAAGTGCCTAAGCGGGGCCGACCGGGTGCGGGCAAGCGGGCGAGGGGAGGCCGGGCGGTACGACAGGCGCGGCAGGCACCCCCGACACCGGTGCACCCCGCCGACGCCCCGCCCACCGAGGGCCTGCTCGGCCACCCCGCCCCGCCGGTCGAACCCACCACCGTCGTCCCGCTCGCCCCGCCCGTCCCGGAGACCAGGGGCCTGCTGGCCCCCGAGCCGGTACCCGAGCCCGAGCCGGTGCCCGTGCCGGGGGCCCGCCCGGAGGCCGGGCGCCCGGCCCGCCGCCGCTCGGTCGCCGAGGACACCCTGACCCCCGAGGAGTGGCGGGCGGCCGGCTACACCCCGCCCGACGGCATCCCGATCCCGGAGCTGACCGCCGGCGCCCCCGGCGAGGCACCCTGGCCGGACCGGATGCGCACCCTGCTGCGCACCCCGATGTCCGAGCGCCCCGCCTTCGAGCGCACCGCCCGCGACATGCACCCCGCCGCGGCCGTCACCCGCAACGTCCCCCGCATCCTCGACCTGACGCTGCGCATCGGCGAGCTGCTGCTGGCCAGCGGCGAGGCCGCCGAGGACGTCGAGGCGGCGATGCTCGGCATCGCGCACGCCTACCGGCTGGACCGCTGCGAGCCGCAGGTCACCTTCACCCTGATCGGCATCTCGTACCAGCCCTCGCTGGTCGAGCCGCCGGTCACCGCCGACCGCGTGGTGCGCCGCCGCACCTCCGACTACACCCGGCTCGACGCGGTGTACGCGCTGGTCGCGGACATCACCGCGGAGAAGGTGTCGGTCAACGACGCCTACCGCCGGCTCGCCGTGATCCGCCGCAACCGGCACCCGTACCCGGCCTGGTTCCTCGCCCTGACCACCGGCCTGCTGGCCGGTGCGGCGACCTTCCTGGTCGGCGGGCGGGCCGACGACAAGGGCTGGCTGGTGTTCGCGAGCGCCTTCGTCGCGGCCGTCCTCGGCGACCGGCTGGCCTCCGCGCTGGCCAGGCGCCGGCTGCCGGAGTTCTACCAGTTCGTGGCGGCCGCGATGCCGGCCGCCGCGTCCGGCATCATCCTCTCGCTCAACGACTGGGGCCTGCGCGGCTCGGTCGTGATCACCGGCGGCCTGTTCGCCCTGCTGCCCGGGCGCGCCCTGGTCGCCGCCGTGCAGGACGGCCTGACCGGCTTCTACATCACCGCCGCGGCCCGCCTGCTGGAAGTGATCTACCTGGTCGCGGGCATCGTGATCGGGGTGATGGTGATCCTCTACCTGGGGGTCGGCTTCGAGGCGAACCTGCGGCCGGACGAGAGCCTGGTGGGCGTCAACTACCCGCCGGTCCAGATGATCGCCGCGATGGTGCTGACCCTGGCCTTCGCGACGCTGCTCCAGACCGACCGCCGCACCCTGGCCCTGGTCACGGTCAACAGCGGCATCGGCTGGGCCAGCTACGGCGCGCTGGTCTACAACGCGGGCGTAAACCCGATCGCGGCGACCGGCGTGGCGGCTGGGCTGGTCGGCCTCTTCGGCCAGCTGATGGCGCGCTACCGCAACGGTTCGGCGCTGCCGTACGTGACCGCCGCGATCGGGCCGCTGATGCCCGGTTCGGCGCTCTACCTCGGGATGCTCGCCTTCGCCCAGGGGCACTCCAGCGCCGGCCTGGTGTCGGTCTTCCGGGCGGCGGCGATCGCGATGGCGCTGGCGGTCGGGGTGAACCTCGGCGGGGAGATCGCCCGGCTGTTCATGAAGCTGCCGGTCGGCGACGAGCGCCCGTCGCTCTACCCGGTCATGCCGCGCCGGGCGGCCAAGCGCACCCGGGGATTCTGACCGGGCGTCGGGCCAGGGGCCGGGTCAGGTACGGGCCCGGGGCCACGTCAGGGCAGGCAGGACGCAGGACCAGGAACGAAGGTAAGACCCATGACCACACTGCTGGACGGCTACCGCGAGCACATCGTCGGCGCGCACAAGCAACCGCTGTTCCTGCTGCTGGTCGGATTCATCACCTCCTTCGTCTTCATCCGGTTCAGCGTCCGGATGATCCGCGCCCAGGTGCGCTGGTGGCCGGGCAACGTGACCCCCGGCGGCCTGCACATCCACCACATGGTGTTCGGCCTGGGCTTCCTGCTGCTCGGCGGCATCGGGGTGTTCGCCACCTACGGCGGGCACCCGTGGATCGACTGGTTCGGGCTGGCCTTCGGCATCGGCTGCGGCCTGGTGCTGGACGAGTTCGCGCTGATCCTGCACCTGGACGACGTGTACTGGAGCGAGCAGGGCCGCAAGTCGGTGGACGCGGTGATCTTCGGCATCCTGTTCACCGCCCTGCTGCTGGTCGGGTACGTGCCGCTCGGCGTGGTGCCCGGCGAGGAGACCAGGTGGGGCCTGATCACGATCATCTCGGTGAACGCGCTGGCCTCGGTGATCACCCTGCTCAAGGGCAAGGTCTGGACCGGTCTGCTCGGGATCATGGTCCCCGGCCTGTCCTGGATCGGGGCGATCAGGCTGGCCCGCCCGAGCAGCCCGTGGGCCCGCTGGCGGTACGCCGGGCGCCCCCGCCGCCGGGCGCGCGCGCTACGGCGTGAGCGCCTGCTGCACCGGCGCGCGGACCGGGCCCGCACCTGGCTGTTCGACCTGATCGCCGGGGCCCCCGACAAGGTGCCCGCCAACCACCCCGCCGCGCACCGGGTGGCCGAGCGGATGGCCGCCAGGGCCACCGCCCATCTCGACGCGCACGCCGCGCGGGCGCTGGCCCGCCGTCAGGCCCGGCTGGCCGACCGCCGCTCGGCGGCCGCCGCCGGGACGGCGGGGAGGGCCCCGGGCGCGGCAGGTCCGGCGTCCGGGGCGGTCGAGCCGGGCCCGGTCCGCTCCGGACTGGCGCAGCAGCGCCGCCGTACCGTCCGGGCCGGGCGCAGCCGGACCTTCGCCGTGGGCCCGACCGGGCTGGAGAGCCGGCCCGAGCGGCACCCCCGGCTGCGGACGCGGACCCGCCGGATCCACCGGTAGTCCGTCCGCCGGCGGGGTCTGTTCGGAGCCGGTTCTGGTCGGATCATCCGATGGTCACTCGACCGATGCAGCGCGTTCCGGGTGTGAAGGCCACCGGAATTGAGAACATGAGCAGCATGTGACCGTTCTGTCACGTGATGGGATGATTCCTCGGACTCCCCGCCGTCCCCGGGCCGCCGACCGCCCGTACGCCGCGCGCCGTCCGACGCCGTCCCCTCCGGACCCGTCAGAAGGGACGTCGCGTGGCGCGCAGGCTCCTGCCGACCATCCTGTTGGCCCTCACCGCCCTGCTCGGACTGCTCCCCGCCGCCCAGGCCGCCCCGGCGGGCCCCGAACCGTCGGTCGTCGGTGAACCGGTCGGAGGCGAACCGGACGCCGGCGCGCCTGTGGCCGGTCGGACCGGGGGCGAGGAGCCGTACCCGACCACCGAGGAGATCGACCGGGCCAGGGCCGAGGCCGAGGGCAAGGCCTCCGCGGCCGCCGCCCTGGAGGCCGCGCTCACCGCCGCCAGGGCGGAGCTGGACCGGTCCGCGCGCGCCACCGAACAGGCCGTCGAGGCCTACAACGGCGCCCAGCTCGCGCTCACCAGGGCCCGCGCGGAGGAGAGCGCGGCCGCGCGGCGCGCCGCCACCGCCGAGGCCGAACGCTCGGCCGCCGCCGAGGACGCGGCCGGGCTCGCCGCCGAGACGTACCGTCAGGGCGCGGGCGCCGAACTGTCCGCCCTCAACGCCCTGCTCGGCGCCCACGGCCCGCGCGAGGCGGGCGACCGCGCCGCCGCCGTCGGCCAGGTCAGCGAGCGCACCCGGCAGATCCTGGACGCCGCCACCTCCACGGCCGCCGCCGCCCGCAGCGCCTCCGCCGCCGCCAGGGCCGCCACCGAAGCGGCGGGGAAGGCCGCCGACGCGGTGGGCGCGGCCAGGGCCAGGGCGGAGCAGCGGCTGGCCGCCCAGCAGGGCGAGGTCGCCGCCGCCGGGCAGCGCCGCGAGCAGCTGCTCACCGAGCTGGCCGCCGCCAGGAACACCACCGTCGAGCTGGAGCGTCAGCGCCGCGAAGCCCTGGAGGCGATCGCCGCCCGCGAGGCCGAGGCCGCCGCCCGCGCCGCCGCCGAGAAGGCCGCCAGGGAGGCCGAGGAGGCAGCGGCGGCGGCCGCCGCCAAGGCGCAGGCGCAAGCTCAGGCCCAGGCGCAAGCTCAGGCCCAGGCCCGAGTGCAGGCCCAGACGCAGGCCCAGGCCCCGCCGCCGCTCGCCCGCCCGTGGTCCGCCGAGGGCGCGGCCGCCGCGATCGCCTTCGCCAGGTCCAAGATCGGCCTGCCCTACGTCTGGGGCGGCGAGGGCCCGGGCGGCTACGACTGCTCCGGGCTGACCATGATGGCCTGGCGCGAGGGCGGCCGGCGGCTCAACCACTTCGCCGCCGACCAGTACGCCCAGAGCACCCCGATCGGCTACCGCCAGCTGCGCCCCGGTGACCTGGTCTTCTGGACGGCCACCGGGCGGGCCGCCGACATCCACCACGTCGGGCTCTACATCGGCGACGACCAGATGATCGAGGCCCCGCGGGCCGGCATGCCGGTCAAGCAGGCCAGCCTCTGGATCATGGGAACCCCGAACTTCTACGCCCGCCCCTAGGCATTCCGGAACGCTCCGCGGGCCCTCGATCCGGGCGGCCGCTTCGCGGGGATCGATCTGCGAAGGCTCCGTGTCCGCTGCCGATGCCGACCGCCCCGCCTCGGAGCCCTTGGCGCCGGTCCGGGGCGGCCTCCGCGCCGGCCCGGGGCGGCGCGGTCGGCTACCGGCCGGCCAGGGCGGACACGACCGTACGGCTGTCGCGCAGCCGCACCACGGTCCAGGCCCAGAGGGCACCGAGCGGGATCGTCGCCAGGAAGACGGCGACCGCGCCGCCGATCCGGCCGATCACCTCGGAGTCGCAGACCTCCGCCATGTGGAAGCCGGTCGGCTGGTAGAAGGCCGGTGAGCCGCAGAGCCCCGCGGCCGGGACGAGGACCAGTCCGATCGCCCAGAGCCAGCCGGCCACGGTCAGCCCGCCGACCAGCTTCGCCGCCAGCGCCCGGCCCTCGTACTCCTTCAACGCGCGGACGTACTCGTCCTCCATGGTTCCCCCCGAAGCGGATCGTCTGTACCTGAACCGGCACGAGGATGCCAGGTCGGGCCGCCCGGGGCCACTGTCGGTGGGCCGCGCTACCGTGTCCGCTCGGACCGGCACTGAGGAGGCGTCATGCGACTGCGGGATGTTCGGGCGGGGGACCTCGAGGCGTACGTCAGGATGCGCTGCGACCCGGTGATGATGGCCGAACTGGGCGGCCCGCTGCCCCGGGAGACGGTGGAGGCGCGGCTGCGCAAGGACCTCGCCCTGACCGCCGCGGACGACGCCTGGATCAGGATGATCGTGCCGGACGGCGCCGAGGACGACGAGGCGGTGGGCGCCGTCACGCTCTGGTCGGACGAGGAGGACGGCGTGACGGTCTCCGAGATCGGCTGGATGGTGCTGCCCGGGTACCAGGGCCGCGGCCTCGCCAAGGCGGCGGTCCGCCTGGTGCTGGACGCCGCCGCCGCGGACGGCCGCTGGGGCGAGGTGCACGCCAACCCGGGGACCACCAACGGACCGTCCAACGGGATCTGCCGGGCGCTCGGCTTCCGGCTGCTCGGCGAGCGGGACCTCGACTTCGCGGACCGCGTCCTGCGCGCCAACGACTGGGTGGTGGTGCCGGGCGAGCACGTCGGGTTGGGCACGGAATAAATCGGATGCCGCCCCGGGAGGGCCGCCGTACGGTGGCCCCATGGGCGACAGCATCGATCACACGGCCGTGGACAGCGTGAGCGGACTCCGGATCCGGGCCGTCTCGGTGGACGAGGTGGCGGAGTGGGGCCGGGCGCTCAACTTCGGCTTCCTGCGCCCCCACGTGCCCGCCTCGGGGGATCTGCGCCGTCGGCTGTGGACGCCGGGCCGGATGCTGGCCGGCTTCGACGGCGAGCGCCAGATCGCCACCTTCCGCAGCTTCGACGCCGAACTGACCGTCCCCGGCGGGGCCGTCGTGCCGGCCGACGCGATCACCAACGTCACGGTCAGCTCCACCCACCGCCGTCGCGGCCTGCTCAGCGCGATGATGCGCCGGGACCTCGCCGCCGCCGCCGAGCGCGGCAGCGCGGTCGCGATCCTGGCCGCCGCCGAGTACAACATCTACGGCCGGTTCGGCTTCGGCCCGGCCACCCACGGCGGCGGCCGGAACATCGAGCTGCGCCGCACCCGCGGTCTGCGCGACGGCCTGCCGGGCGTCCCCGGCGGCCGGATCGACTTCGTGACCATGGCGGAGCTGCGCGAGCAGGGAGCGGAGCTGTACGACCGCTGGCGCCGCACCCAGCCGGGCGCGATCGACCGCGACTCGCTCTGGTGGGAGCGCACCGTCGGAGAGGTTCCCACGCCCGGCGACGAGTTCAAGGAGCCGTTCGCCGCCGTCCACCGGGACGCCGCAGGCGTGGTCACCGGGCTGGTGGTCTACCGGATCGACGCCAAGTGGGACGGCGCCTACCCCGACGGCAAGCTCACCGTGGACGAGTTCATCGCCCTCGACCTGCCCACCTCCGTCGAACTCTGGCGCCTGGTGCTGTCGGTGGACTGGGTGGCCCGGGTCGAGGCGCGCAACCTCAGCCCGGACGACCCGCTGCCGCTGCTGCTCCAGGACCCGCGCGCGGCCACCCGGCACGAGGACAACGGGGACGTCATGTGGCTGCGGCTGCTGGACGTCGAGGCCGCGTTCGGCGCCCGGAGCTACGGCGCCCCCGGCCGGGTGGTGCTGGAGGTCGACGACAAGCTGGGCTATGCCTCGGGCCGTTGGGCGCTGGAGGTGGCCGAGGGCGGCACCGGGCGCTGCGCCCGGACCACGGACGACGCCGACCTCGCGCTCGGCGCCTCGGAGTTGGGCTCGCTCTACCTGGGCGGTGAGACGGCGCCCCGGCTCGCCGCGGCCGGCCTGGTCACCGAGCTGCGCCCGGGCGCGGCCGCCGCCGCCGACCTGCTGCTCCGCACCCCGGTGCGGGCCTGGACGCCGACCGAGTTCTGAGCCCGGCGCCGTGAAGAAGGCCGGCCCGCGATCGGGCCGGCCTTCCGTGTGCCGCTGGGCGCTACTTGACCGCCGCCTTGCCGATGGTGGGCAGGATGAAGTCCTGGATCAGGCCCTTGGCGTCGCGGACGATCGGCCGGAAGACCCGGTAGCGGGACAGGTTGATCACCCGGGCCGTGAGCGGCGTCGAACGCCGGACGAACTCCCTGGTCCGCTCGGTGTCCGGGGTGCGGTCGAAGACCCAGTAGAGCACCACGATCATCAGGTACAGCCAGAGCACGTCCGGCAGCAGGTCGACCAGTTCGGCGTCCAGCTTGGGCGCCAGCTCCGAACCCTGGAGCACCTCGCGGAACAGCTCGACCGCGGTCGCCCTGGCCGGGTGGGACTCGTTGGAGAACGGGCTCAGCGAGCTGGTCGGGTCGGCGGCGGTGCGGAAGAACTGCGCGGAGAACTCGTGGTACGGCGCGGCCGTGTCGAGCCAGGAGGTGAGCGCGATCTGCAACCGCTCGGAGAAGTCCCGGGTATGGGCCATGCGGCGCTTGGCGTCTGCCGCGTGGTCGTAGGTCATCCGGTCGTAGAATCCCTGGATCAGGAATTCCTTCGCCGAGAAGTAGTAGTACGCGTTGCCCACCGAGACGCCCGCCTCGGTGGCGATCGCGCGCATGGTGGTCTTCTCGTAGCCCCGCTCCTGGAACAGCCGCATGGCCGTCTCCAGGATCAGCGCCCGAGTCGCCTCGCTCTTGTCGGTCTTCGGCTGCGCCCGGCCGCCGGGCAGGGGCCCGCCGTCCGGGCCGGGACCGCCCTCCGGTCCTGGCACGGCCGAAGCCTCGGCCGTGCCGTTCTCGCCGTCCGCTCGGTTCGTCGCTGCCAGGTCGTCCACGGGGACGAGCCTAGCCGGAGACGACGTTCCATCCGGTGTCGGTGTTCGTGACACCGGATGTCCCCTCCACATCCGGTGCCACGGTGGCCCCCCGCTTTTCGAACGCGTTCAAAGGCTGGACAGGATTGTAGGCGTGTCGGTTGAACATGTTCAACTCCATCTCTGTGGGAGGCTGGTCACATGATCAGTTCAGGGCAGACCGTCATCCGGCGCGGCGGAGTGCAGGACGCCGGGTCCATCGCCGAACTGCATGCTCACAGTTGGCGTACCGCCTACCGGGGGATCGTCCCGGAGGAGGGACTGGGCGACGGGATGGCCGCCCAGCGGCGCGAGCTGTGGGAGCTGCGCCTGGACGCCGACTACGGCGAGCCGGAGAACGTGCCCGAGCTCCTGGTGGCGGAACGGGCGGGTGTGACGGTCGGGTTCATCTACCTCGTCCCGCAACCGGACGGCGGGGTGCTGATCGACAACCTGCACGTGCGCCCCGGCCTGACCGGTGGCGGCATAGGCCGCGAGCTGCTGGCGGCGGCCCGCACCCGTGTCGCCGAGCGGCACCCCGGGGCCGAACTCTTCCTGGAGGTACTGCGGGACAACACCCGCGCGATCGCCTTCTACGAGCGCGAGGGCGCCGAGCGGGTCCGGGCGCAGGAGGGGGAGTTCCCCGGTGGGTTCCTGCTGCCCGAGTACGTGTACGCCTGGCCGGCCGGGTGCGTGGCGCCCGGATCCGACCGGCCGGAGCCGGTGGATCGGTCGAAGTAGCCGAAGTAGCCGAAGTAGCCGAAGTAGCCGACGTAGCCGAGGCGGCCGGGGTGGCCGAACCGGCTGAACCGGTGAACGTGGTCGAAGTGGCGGCGGTGGCCGGACTGGTGGACGCGGTGGAAGTCGTGACCGGGGCCGGGGCGTCCGGTCAGTCGAAGTCGTAGACGGTCACCGGGACACCCCGGTCCGCCGGCCGGCCGTCGCCCGCTCCCGATACCAGCGTCGATACGCGGCCTCGGGCTCGGGCCGGCGTCTGGAGAGCGCGAGCACGAAGCCCTTGCCCCAGCCGCCGAGATCGTTGCAGACGTGCGCGATCACCTTCACGCCCTTGCCCTGGGGCGTGGTGGCATCGCCTCGGACGTAGGTGATTTCCCCCATGCCTCGACGTTAGAGGGTGGCACTGACAATCGGCTCGCCATTTTCCGGCGCCCCGCCCGGACGCGCCCGCTGACGCGCCGTCGTCCTCTGTCGCCGCCGCTCGTACAGGGCGGGCGCCGCTCCCGCACGGGAACGCGGAACCGCCCCTGCCCAGGGGGGATGGGCAGGGGCGGTGCTCGTGGGGGCGGGCTCAGGCGGCCTTGACGGCGGAGATGTCGAAGCTGAGCTTGACCTTCTCGCCGATCAGCACGCCGCCGGTCTCCAGCGCCGCGTTGTAGGTCAGGCCGAACTCGGTGCGGTCGACGACGGCCTTGCCCTCGAAGCCGACCCGGTCGGCGCCGTACGCGTCGGTGGCGCTGCCGGTGTACTCCAGGTCCAGCACGACCGGGCGGGTGGTGCCCTTGATGGTGAGGTCGCCGGTCATCCGGTACGAGTCGCCGTGGACCAGCTCGGCGGCGGTGCTGCGGAAGCGGATCTCGGGGTGGGCCTCGACGGCGAAGAAGTCGCCGGTGCGCAGGTGCTCGTCGCGCTGGGCCTGGTTGGTGTCGACGCTCGCGACCTTGATCACCAGCTCGGCCGAGGACTTGACCGGGTGGGTCCCGTCCAGGTGCAGCTTGCCGTCGTACTCGGTGAAGCGGCCCTTGACGTTGGTGACCATCGCGTGGCGCACCGAGAAGCCGATCTCGCTGTGGGTGTGGTCGATCGCCCAGTCGCCGGTCAGGTGGGCGAGGTCCGGGCCGGCCGGGGTCCGGACGGCGGCCGCGGCGGGGGCGGTGACGGTCTTGGTGCGGTTGAACAGGCCCATGGCTTCCTCCTTGGTTCGAAGCCATTTGTTTAGGCTTCAACTTGTTGGCTCCAGCGTAGGGCAGTTTCGTTCAACTTTCAACCACAAGTCCCGGGCGTCCCCCGGACGGCTCAGCGGAGCGGCCCTGTCGGCCCTCCCGGTTAGGCTGCGAGGGACGCTTCCACCCCGCCCGGAAGGCCCCCGATGTTCGTCCTGCACGCGCTCTGGCAGGCGGACGGGCGGCTGGCGCTCTGGGCCGAGGACGCCCGCGCCCACCCCGGCGCCGCCGCACCGCGCCCCGACCGGCCCGCCCCGCGCGCCCACCCCTACGCCTGCCCGGCCGGCGAACTGGCCGCCGTGCTCGGCGGCATCGGCCCCGGCCTCGGCTGGCTCGCCGGGCAGGCCCCCGAGCGCTGGGCCACCCTGCTGCTGCCCACCGTCGGCACCGTTCCCGCGCCCTCGCCCGACCTTCCGGTCGCCCCGCCGCGCGGCGCCGCCGTGCTCGCCCCCTGGCGGGTGCCGGCGCTGCTCTTCGACGCCGGGGCCGCCGCCCAGCTGCTCGGCGAGGTCTTCGACCCGGTCTGGGCCGTCACCGGCACCGACCTGCCCGGCGCCGGGCGGATCGAGGTGGTCCACGGCCCCTCGCTCCGCTGGCTCACCGGGGTGCACGACCTCGCCTGGCGGACGGTCGGCCGGGGCCGGGTGCTGCCGCTGCCCGTCGTCGCCGCCGACGGGCGTCCACGGGCCCGCTGGCAGCCCGACCTCACCCCGGCCGGGCGCCGGGAGGCCGCCGCCCTGGCGTCCGGCTGCCCGCCCGTCCTGCTGGGGGAGTGGCCGCACGGCGCGGGCGGCGGCGAAGGGCTGCTGGCCGCCGCCCTGGGCGCGCTGGTGGACGCCGAGGCCCGCGCCGCCCTGGCCGACGCACCGCCCCTCTCGGGCAGGGGCGGGGACGGAGCCGCACCGGGGCCGGCCGTCGCCGAACGCTGGCTGCACGCCCTCACCACCCCCGACGGCGGCCTCGACGGCGCCCCGCCCGAGGAACTCGCCGAACTGGGCCGCCGGCTCGGCGCCTGGTACGCCGCCGCCCGGCCCGTCGACCCGGCGCTGCGGCTCTGCTTCCGCCTGGTCGAACCGCTCGGCCCCGACCCGGACGACCCCGAGGGCAGTCCCTCCGACGACGCCTGGCGGCTGGAGTTCCTGCTCCAGGCCGTGGACGAGCCCTCCCTGCTGGTCCGCGCCGCCGACCTGCACGAGGGCGGCGCCGCCCACGCCGCGCTCGCCCGCAGGGCCGAGGACCCGGTCGAGGTCCTGGTCGCCGAACTCGCCCGCGCCGCCCACCGCTGGCCCGCCCTGGACGGGCTGCGCCACCGCTCCCGCCCGTCCGCCCTGTCGCTCGACCGGGCCGGCGCGCTGGACTTCCTGCGCGCCGCCGCGCCCGCCCTCGCCGAGGGCGGCTTCGGGGTGCTGCTGCCCGCCTGGTGGCGCCGCCGCCCCCGGCTCGGGCTCGCGCTGCGCGCCACCACCCCGCCCGCGCCCGGCTCGCTCGCGGTCACGAGTCAGGTGGACCGGGACGCCGTGGTCGACTTCCGCTGGCAGGCCGCGCTCGGCCCGGAGAGCAGCCCGCTCACCGACCAGGAGCTGGCCGAACTCGCCGCCGCCAAACAGGGGTTGGTCCGGGTGCGGGGCGCCTGGCTGGAGGCCGACCCGGACCAGATCGCCGCCGCGCTCGCCTTCCTCGCCGACCGGCGCGACGGCGTGCTCGCCGCCGCCGACCTGCTGCGCCTCGCCCTCGATCCGGAGCCGACGGTCGCCGGGCTGCCGGTCACCGGTGTCAGCGTGGACGGCCCGCTCGGCGAACTGCTCGCCGGGCGGGCCGGTGCCGCTCCGCCGCCGGAGCTGCCGCCGGACTTCCGGGCCGTGCTGCGCCCGTACCAGGAGCGCGGACTGGCCTGGCTGCGGACCATGTCCGAGCTCGGCCTCGGCGCCGTGCTGGCCGACGACATGGGCCTCGGCAAGACCGTCCAGACCCTCGCCCTGCTGGCCGCCGAGGGAGCCGCCGGTGCCACCGGCCCCACCCTGCTGGTCTGCCCGATGTCCCTGGTCGGCAACTGGCAGCGGGAGACCGAGCGCTTCGCCCCCGGCCTGCGCCGGTACGTCCACCACGGCGCCGGCCGTCTCGGGGCGGAGCAACTCGCCGCAGCCGTACGGGGCGTGGACCTGGTCATCACCACCTACGGGCTGGTCCAGCGCGACCTCGCCGCCCTGCGGGCGATCCGCTGGCGCCGGGTGGTCGCGGACGAGGCCCAGCACATCAAGAACACCGGCACCGCGCAGTCCAGGGCGATCCGCGCGCTGCCCGTCACCCGGCACCGGATCGCGCTCACCGGCACCCCGGTGGAGAACCGGCTCGCCGAGCTGCACGCCGTCCTGGACTTCGCCAACCCCGGCCTGCTCGGCCCGGCCGAGCGCTTCAAGGAGCGCTACGCGATCCCGGTCGAGCTGCACCGCAGCCCCGAGCGCACCGCCGAACTCCTGCGCCGCACCGCCCCGTTCGTACTCCGCCGGGTCAAGTCCGACCCGGCGGTGGCGGCCGAGCTGCCCGCCAAGCAGGAGATGACCGTCTGGTGCAACCTCACCGCCGAGCAGGCCGGCCTGTACCAGGCGGTGGTCGCCGACCTGCTGCGGCGGGTCGAGGGCATCCGGGGCGTGGAGCGGCGCGGCACGGTGCTGGCCGCGATCGGCAAGCTCAAGCAGGTCTGCAACCATCCGGCCCAACTGCTGCACGACGGCTCGGCGGTGGGCGGCCGCTCGGGCAAGGTCGCCCGGCTGGCCGAACTGCTGGAGGAGGCGCTGGCCGAGGGCGACCGGACGCTGGTCTTCACCCAGTACGCCGAGTTCGGGGCGATGCTCCGCCCGTACCTGGAACGCCGGCTCGGTGAGGAGGTGCTGTACCTGCACGGCGGCCTGTCCAGGGCGCGCCGCGAGGAGCTGGTGGATCGCTTCCAGTCCCCGGACGGGCCACGGGTGTTCCTGCTCTCGCTGCGGGCCGGCGGGACCGGCCTCAACCTGACCGCCGCCAACCAGGTGATCCACCTGGACCGCTGGTGGAACCCGGCGGTCGAGGAGCAGGCCACCGACCGCGCCTTCCGGATCGGCCAGCGCCGGGACGTCCAGGTCCGCCGGCTGGTCTGCGTCGGCACCGTCGAGGAGCGGATCGACGAACTCCTCGCCGCCAAGCGCTCGTTGGCCGATGCGGTGGTGGGGGAGGGGGAGCGCTGGCTCACCGACCTGCCGGCCGAGGCGCTGCGCGAACTGGTCGCCCTCACCCGGGAGGACGCCGTGGCCGAGGAGGACGCGTGACCGACGAACCGAGACCGCCCGCCGTCAACGTCGCCGCCTACTGGCGCGGCGACTTCACCCTGCGCCCCGCCCCGCCGGAGGAGGACGGCCCGGACGAACCCTCGCTGCGCCGCCTCGGCCGCTCCGGCATCACCGTGCACGGCCGCGACCTCGCCGCCCTGCTCGCCCCCGCCTACGAGGCCTTCCGGGGCTGAGCGCCGCGGCTACCGTGGGGTAGCGTCGCGCGGGTGACCGACACCCACGACCACGGGCAGGACGACACCCGGCAGGACCACGCCCGGCAGAGCGACCACGGGCAGGACGACACCCGCCTCGCCGACTTCGAGCGGTACCGGCGGATGGTCTTCGGCATCGCCTACCGGATGCTCGGCAGCGTCGCCGACGCCGAGGACCTGGTCCAGGACACCTGGCTGCGCTGGAGCGGGGTCACCGGTCCGGTCGCCGGCCCCGGCGCCTTCCTGGCCCGTACGGTCACCAACCTCGCGCTCAACAAGCTGGACTCGGCCGCCGTCCGCCGCGAGTCCTACGTCGGCCCGTGGCTGCCCGAGCCGCTGGTCACCGAACCGGACGCGACCGACGCCGTCGAGCGGGCGGAGACCGTCTCGGTCGCGCTGCTGGTGGTGCTGGAGAGCCTTTCCCCGCTGGAGCGGGCGGTGTTCGTGCTCAAGGAGGCCTTCGGCTTCTCCTACCGGGAGATCGCCGAGGCCCTGGACCGCACCGAGGCCGCCTGCCGCCAGGTCGGCAGCCGGGCCGGGGCGCACGTGCGCGCCCGCCGGCCGCGCTACGACGCGCCGCCCGAGCTGCGCCGCCGCGCCACCGACGAGTTCCTGGCGGCCAGCGTCGGCGGCGACCTCAACCGGATGCTCGAACTGCTCGCCCCCGACGTCACCGGCTGGACCGACGGCGGCGGCGTGATCCGCGCCGCGCTGCGGCCGCTCGGCGGCGCCGAGAACGTCGCCCGCTTCGTCCTCGGGGTGTTCCGCCGGCTCGGCGAGGGCGCCGGGGCCCGGCCGGTCCTGGTCAACGGCGAGCCCGGCCTGCTGGTCACCGTGGACGGCGCGGTCGACTCCGTCGCGGTGTTCGAGTTCGCCGAGCAGCCGGACGGTACCGTGCGGATCTCCGAGATCCGCGTCGTCCGCAACCCGCGGAAGCTGGCCCACCTCACCGGCCCTGGGACCCTCACCGGCACGGGCCCCCTCACCGATCCCCGCCCCCTCACCGATCAGGGCCGTCTTCCCGACGACGGCGCCGACCGGGCTTGACCCTCGACCAGGTCGAGCCCGCAGAGTCACCGGCATGGAGAGCGAGCTGCACAGCATCGGCGAACTGGCCCGCGCCAGCGGCCTGGGCGTCGGCACCCTGCGCTACTACGACGGCGCCGAGGTGCTCACCCCCGCCTGGGTCGACCCGCAGACGGGCTACCGCTGGTACCGGCCCGGCCAGCTCGCCGACGCCCGGCTGCTGGCCAGGCTGCGCCGGGTCGGCCTGCCGCTGGCGGCCGTCCGCGCGGTACTCGCCGCCGCCCCCGGCAGCGGCGAGGCCCGGCGGGTGCTCGACGCGCACCTGCGCCGGCTGGAGGACGGCCTGGCCGACGCCCGCCGCGAGCTCTCCCTGATCCACACGATGATCGAGCAGAGGGAGCAACCGATGACCACAGCCTCCGCCGAACTCCGGCTCACCGTCCCGGCCGAGGGCCTCGCGGCCGCCCTGGACGCGGTCCGCTTCGCGGTCTGCGGCGACCCCGGGCTGCCCTCCCTCGCCGGGGTGCTCTTCGAGCCGGACGGGCCGGTGCTGCGCCTGGTCGCCACCGACCGCTACCGGATGGCCCTCGCCGAGGTGCCCGCCGCCTCCCAGGACCCGGCCGGGCGCCCGGTGGCCGGCACGGTCGTCCCGACCGCGCTGGTGGACGCACTGCGCGCGCTGCTCGGCGCGGGGGCGCCCGAGGTGGCGCTCACCCTCGGCGCCGGACTGGTCCGCGCCGAGGCCGGGGCGCACCGGATCGAGGGCGCCGCCCTGGACTTCGACTACCCCGACCACCGGGCCGTCACCCGGCTCGAACCCGAGCACCGGATCGCCCTGTCCGCCGCCGAACTGCGCGCCGCCGTGGCGGCCGGAGCCACCCGCACCCTGCCCTCGGGGCCGGGCGGCGCCGACTGCGCGGTCACCGTGCTGACCCTGACCGGGGACGGCCGGCTGGCGGTGGCCGACGACCCGGCGCCCGAGGGCTACCGGCTGGCCGTCAACCGGGACTTCCTGCTGGACGCCCTCGACGCCGGACAGTCCGGAGAGCCCCGAGAGTCCGGGCAGCCCGGACAGCTGCTCCTCGAACTCGGCGGCCCGATCGCCCCGCTGGCCGTCCGCACCCCCGGCCGGGCGGGCACCTTCTCCGTCCTGATGCCCGTCCGTCTCCCCGAGTCCGCCTGACCGGCCCGCCCGGCGGGGCCTCTGGAAGGATCGCCCCATGAGCCCGCACACCGATCACCCCGCCGCCGAGGTCCACGTCCCCGCCCCCGGCGGCGGCCGGCTGTGGGCGGAGCGCCGGGGCACCGGCAGCCCGGTGGTGCTGCTGCACGGCTCCGGCATGGACTCCCGGCTGTGGGACGCCGTCGTCCCCGAGCTCTCCCGGCACCACGAGGTGATCCGCTACGACGCCCGCGGCCTCGGCCGGTCCGGCGCGCCGGAGCGGGCCTTCGACGACGTCGAGGACCTGGGCGCCGTGCTGGACCACTTCGGTCTGCGCGGCGCCGCACTGGTCGGCCTGAGCATGGGCGGCGAGACCGCGCTGGACTTCGCCATCGCCCACCCGGGGCGGGTCGCCGCGCTCGGCCTGGTCGGCGCCTCGGTCAGCGGCCACGACTGGCCGCCGTCCCCGGAGGCCACCGCCTACGCCGAGGCCAGGCGGCGGGGCGACGCGGCGGCCCTGGCCGAGCTGGAGCTCTCGGTCTGGGCCGCGATGGGCCGTACCGCGCCGGGCGGCGAACTGATCGCGGCGATGGTCGAGGAGAACGCGGCCCGCCGCATCGTCAGCGAGCACCACCTCGCGGGCGCCCCGGCCAGGGCGGCGGAGTCCGTCCTCGGCACGGTCACCGCGCCGACCCTGGTCGTCCACGGCGACCGGGACCGCCCGGAGATCGCGGCGATCGCGGAGCGGCTCGCCGCCGGCATCCCCGGTGCCCGCGGCCACCTCGTCCCGGATGCCGACCACTACCTCCCGCTGCGCACCCCCGAACGGCTCACCGAACTCCTCCTCACCCACCTGGCCTGACCGCCCTGGTCCGCCCGGCCCGCCCTGACCCGTTCGGCCTGGCGCGTTTGCTGCCGCTAGCATCCTGCTTGCATGTGCAAGCAGGGTGTTGCAGGCTGTCCCCATGGCCTCACTGAACGTCGGCTCGCTCGGCGAGTACATCCGCGAGCAGCGCCGCACCGCCCAGTACTCGCTGCGGCAGCTGGCGGAGGCCGCCGGCGTGTCCAACCCGTACCTCAGCCAGATCGAGCGGGGGCTGCGCAAGCCGAGCGCGGAGATCCTCCAGCAGATCGCCAAGGCGCTGCGGATCTCGGCGGAGACGCTGTACGTCCAGGCCGGGATCCTGGAGGAGCGGCGGGGCGAGGGCCTGGAGTTGCGGGCCTCGATCCTGGCCGATCCGATGATCAACGAGCAGCAGAAGCAGGCGCTGCTCGCGGTCTACGACGCCTTCCTCAAGGAGAACGCCGCTTCGGCCACCGGTGCGACGGCCGACGGCTCAGCCCCCCAGAACACCCACCGGGAGGACCGGTAACCATGCCCATCACCGACGAGATCAAGAAGACCCTCGGCGACCCGACCCCGCTGTACGCCCTGGCCGGTGCCGGGGACCTCGCGTACGAGAAGCTGCGCGAGGTGCCGGGCCGGGTCGAGGCGCTGGCGGCCGACCGCAAGGGCACCCAGGAGAAGGCCACCGCCAGGCTCCAGGAGGCGCAGTCGCTGCTGACCGGGGCGCAGGCCAGGGTCGCCGAGACCGTCACCACGCTGCCGACCGACCTCAAGGCCATCCAGGAGCGGGCCCAGGGCTTCGCCCTTCAGCAGGTGGCCCGCGCGGTCGAGCTCGCGGTGAAGGCCAAGGAGACGTACGACGAGCTGGCCGAGCGCGGCAAGGTCGTGGTGGACAAGGCCCTCCCGGGCACGCCGGCCGAGGAGCCGGGGCAGCCCGTGCTGTCCGTCGAGCCGGCCGGGACCGGGCCGGTGGCGGAGGAGGCTGCCGGGCCCGCCCCGAAGAAGCCCGCCCGGGCCCGCAAGGGCGCCGCCGCCGACACCGCCGCCGACCTCGCGGCCGCCGAGGACACCGCCGCGGAGTGAGCCCGGGTGCCGAAGGGCACATCGGGTGACCGCGGGACGTTGACCCCGTTGCGGACGGTCGCCGTGCCAGGATGGGCGGTGGTCGCAGCATCGGAGCCGAGAACAGAGGAGATCGCGAATGGTCGGAATGTTGCAGATTCTGGCCTTTTCCTACCTGAATCCGATCTGGTGGGCGATCGTCGCCATGCTCGCCTACAAGTTGTTCGCCCTGGTCGACGCGGTCACCCGCAGGGAGGACGCCTACCGGGCGGCCGACAAGAAGACCAAGGGCTTCTGGGTGGCGATCCTGGCGGTCTCCTTCGGCTGGGACTTCCTGTTCGGGGTGAACTTCTTCACCGGCATCGGCACCCTGGCCGGCCTGGTCGCCTCGATCGTCTACGTGGTGGACGTCCGCCCGGCGATCCGGGCGCTGACCGGAGGCGGTGGCGGCCGTGGTGGCCGCAGCAACACCGGCCCGTACGGCCCCTGGTAGGCCGGACGACGACGAAGCGAAGGCCCGGGCGGGGGCTCTGAAACCTGGGAGCCCCCGCCCGGGCCTTCGTCCGTGCGCTGAGGGCCGTCAGCCGAGGATCAGCTGGACCGGGTTGCGCTCCAGCAGCAGCACCGCGACGTCGTCGGTCAGCGCGCCGCCGTTCAGCTCCTCGACCTCGGCGATGGCGCTGTCGACCAGCCGCCCCCTGGTCAGCCCGGCGGCCTGGTGGTCGCCGACCAGGCCGGCGAGCCCGTCCTGGCCCAGCCGGCGCGACCCGGCCCCGACCCGGCCCTCGATCAGCCCGTCGGTGTAGAGCAACAGTCGCCAGCCGGCCCGGAGTTCGATCTCGTGGGCGGGCCAGGCGGCCTGCCCGTCGTGGCACGGCAGCAGGCCGAGCGCGGGCCCGGCGAGGTCGGCGGGCAGGGTGACCGGCTCGTGGTCGCGGCCGAGCAGCAGCGGCGCCGGGTGCCCGGCGAGGTAGAGCCTGGCCCGTTCGCCGGCACCGAGCGAGTCGAGGCCGTTGCCGGTGCCGCCGGGCTCGATGACGAGCATGCAGAGCGTCGCGAAGATCTCGTCGCTGCGCCGCTCGTGCTCCAGCACGTGCTGGAGGGTGGTGAGCAGGGCCTCGCCGGTGAGGCCGGCGAAGACCAGGGTGCGCCACGCTATCCGGAGCGCGACGCCGAGCGCGGCCTCGTCGGGGCCGTGGCCGCAGACGTCGCCGATCACGACGTGGACGGCGCCGTCGTCGGTGCGCACGGCGTCGTAGAAGTCGCCGCCGAGCAGTGCGCGGCGGCGACCGGGGCGGTAGCGCCGGGTGAAGGAGAGCCCGGCGCCGTCGAGCAGCGGGGTGGGCAGCAGGTGGCGCTGGAGGCGGGCGTTCTCCTGGCCGCGCAACTCGGCCTCGACCAGACGGCGCTGGGACTCGTCGGCGCGCTTGCGCTCGACGGCGTAGCGCAGGGCGCGGGCGAGCAGCGGGCCGTCCGTCTCGTGCTTGAGCAGGAAGTCCTGGGCGCCGGCCGCGACGGCGGCCGCTCCGAGTTCGGCCCCGGCGGCGTCGGTGAGCACCACGACCGGGGTGTGCGGGGCCCGGCGGAGCAGTTCGTGCAGGCCCTCCAGTCCGTCGGAGGCGTCGGACGGGTGCGGCAGGTCGGCGGGCGCGGCGAGGTCGAGCAGCACGCAGCCGAACTCGGGAGTGCGGGAGCGCCCGCGCCGGGCCCAGGGCGCGGGCGGGGCGAGCAGTTCGGTGGCCTGGTCGAGGCCGCGGGCCCAGTGGATCTCGATCGAGGTGCCGCTGTCGGCCACCGCCGCCTTGATCAGCTGGGCGTCGGAGGCGTCGTCCTCGATGACCAGCAGCCGCAGGGGTGCGTCGTCGGCGGGACCCTCCGCCGCCGCGGGGCCGCCGGGATCGGAGAGGCGGGACGGGTGGGAGGCGTGCACGGCCCGCGCGCGGGGGTGGGGTATCGGGGGAGCCGCCAGGCCCGGACCGGTCGTGGCGCGGTTGCGGGCACGACCGACGGGGGCGCCGTCATGGGCGCCCGGCAGGTCCGCGGCAGCAGGTGCCCGCCCGTCTCCCGTTGCGGGCATCGGTGGTTCCTCCCTTTCCCCGACTGCGTAACGGTCGGCGTCCGTCCGCAGTGCCCGCCTGGCACCCCGCGTCGGGGAACTTCTCGCGACCATAACGTGGTCTTCGGGGATTTCTCTGGCCGACCGGCGCCGTTGTGGCTCTTGCCACGCCGGTGGCGGTGTGGTGACTGGACTCGGACGACGGCCCGGTTTCCCGTCCCGGCGGCTGCCGGGCGGACCGGGGAAGGGCAGTGGTGGCGGTGGAGCGGATCATCCTGCTGGAGGGTGACATCACGGAGCAGGCGGTGGACGTGGTGGTGAACGCCGCCAACTCGTCCCTGCTGGGCGGTGGCGGGGTGGACGGCGCGATCCACCGCAGGGGCGGGCCGCAGATCCTGGAGGAGTGCCGCCGGCTGCGCGCCTCGCACTGGGGCAAGGGGCTGCCCACCGGGCGCGCGGTGGCGACGACGGCCGGACGGCTGCCCGCCCGGTGGGTGGTGCACACCGTCGGGCCGGTGTACCGGGCGGAGGAGTACGGGGAGCGGGCGGAGCTGCTGGCCTCCTGCTATCGCGAGTCGCTGCGCACCGCGGCGGGGCTCGGCGCGCGCACGGTGGCCTTCCCCGCCGTGTCGGCCGGGATCTACGGCTGGCCGCCGGCGGACGCGGCCCGGATCGCGCTGGGCACCGTCGCGGAGGTGCTGGACGGCGGTGAGGCGGAGGCGGGCGCGGGGCTGGCGGAGGTGCGGTTCGTGCTGTTCGGGTCGGAGATGTACGAGGTGTTCGAACGGGTCCGCCGGGAACTGCCCGGGCGGGAGGGCTGACGAGGGACTGGGCACGGCACGCGCCGGGCGGCGTGTGGTGCGTCGCTCGGCCGGGGTCCATGGTGGCGTGTCGAGGCGTCAACACGCCAGAGATATTCGATAACTCGTTCGAGTGAAGGTATCGGGTCGCTCACCAGCTCCCCGCGCACCGCCCGTAACCGCGCGTAACCGGGCGCACCGCCCGTGACCGTCGGCACCGCGGCCGACGCCCCGTACGGCGCCTGCGGGGAGCGCCTACGGGGAGAGCGCCGACCAGGGCACCGTGACCTCGCCCTGCCGCCACCGGCCGCGCGCGTCCACCAGCGGCCAGCTGCCCGCCAGCGCCGTGCAGGCCGCCACCCAGCGCTGCCGCGCCCCGAACGCCCCGTACGGCGCGGCCGCCGCCCAGGCCCGGTCGAAGTCGGCCAGGAAGGCGTGCACGGGACGACCCGGCACGTTGTGGTGGATCAGCGCCTTCGGCAGCCGCTCGGCCAGGTCGGAGGGCCGGCCCAGGCCGCCCAGCCGGGCCGCGAAGGTCACCGTCCGCGGCCCCTCGGGGCCGAGCGCGACCCAGACGTGCCGCCGCCCGATCTCGTCGCAGGTGCCCTCCACCAGCAGCCCGTCCGGGGCGAGCCGGGCGCACAGCCGCTCCCACACCCCGGCCACCGCCGACTCGTCGTACTGCCGCAGCACGTTGGCCGCCCGGATCAGCTGGGCCGGCGCGCCGCCGTCCAGCGGCACCTCGAAGCCGCCGCGCCGGAAGGTGAGCAGCGGCGGCTCGGCGTACGGCAGCGCGGCGGCGACCCGCTCGGGCTCGATCTCGATCCCGACCACCCGGACGTCAGGGCGCACCGTGCGCAGCCGCCCGGCCAGCTCGACGGCCGTCCACGGCGCGGCGCCGTAGCCGAGGTCCACCGCGACCGGCGGGCGCTCGGCGGCGCGCAGCGAGCGGCCGAGGGCGTGGGCGATCCAGCGGTCCATCCGGCGCAGCCGGTTGGTGTTGGTGGTGCCCCGGGTGACCGTCCCCACCGGGCGCCCGGTCCGTCCGCGGGCGGGCGCGGCAGGCGCGGCGGTCGCGGGGTCGAAGGAGGCAGCCATGCCCAGAAGGGTAGTCGGGCCGCCGACCGCACCGTGCTGACCTGGGACGATGCCGGCCGTTCCGGCCGGTGGGCCGGGGCGGGAATGCCGGACCCGGTCCCCGTGGTTGGCACCCTGTTGGTGATGTGTGCCCGGACGGGGCAGCGCACACCGGACAACGGGCGGCCCGGCGCGGACCGCCTAGACGGGCCGCACAGAGGAGGCTTCAGCCAGGTGATCCAGCACCCCGTCCGTTCGGTACGCCGTGCCCAGCCCGCCGCCCCCGCGCGCGGCAGGCTCCAGTCGCTCGTCCCCGGCCGCCGCCGCCCCCGCCGGATAGCGATGCTGAGCGTCCACACCTCGCCGCTGCACCAGCCGGGCACCGGGGACGCCGGCGGGATGAACGTCTACATCGTCGAGCTGGCCAAGCGCCTGGCCGAGCTGAACATCGAGGTCGAGGTGTTCACCCGCTCGATCTGCTCCGACGACGCGCCGACCGTCGAGCTGGCCCCGGGCGTGCTGGTCCGCCACGTCACCGCCGGGCCGTACGAGGGCCTGGTCAAGGAGGACCTGCCGGCCCAGCTGTGCGCCTTCACCCACGGGGTGCTGCGGACGGAGGCCGGCCACCGGCCCGGCCACTACGACCTGGTGCACTCGCACTACTGGCTCTCCGGGCAGGTCGGCTGGCTGGCCGCACAGCGCTGGGGGGTGCCGCTGGTGCACACCATGCACACCATGGCGAAGGTCAAGAACGCCGCGCTGGCCGAGGACGACACGCCCGAGCCCGCGGCCCGGGTGATCGGCGAGACCCAGGTGGTGGAGGCGGCCGACCGGCTGATCGCCAACACCACGGAGGAGGCCGCCGAACTGGCGCTGCACTACGCCGCCAGGCCGGACCAGCTGGCCGTCGTCCACCCCGGGGTCAACCTCGACGTCTTCCGCCCCGGCAGTCCCGGGGCGTCCGCCGCCGCGCGGGCCCGGCTGGGCCTGCCGCAGGAGGCCGCGGTGCTGCTGTTCGCCGGCCGGATCCAGCCGCTGAAGGCCCCGGACGTGCTGCTGCGGGCGGTCGCCGCGCTGCTGGGCCGCCGCCCCGAGCTGCGCGAGCGCCTGGTGGTGCCGGTGGTCGGCGGGCCGTCCGGCACCGGGCTGGCGCGGCCGGAGAGCCTGCACAAGCTCGCCGCCCAGCTGGGCATCTCCGACGTGGTGCGGTTCCACCCGCCGGTCGGCCAGCCGCAGCTCGCGGACTGGTACCGGGCGGCGACGGCGCTGGTGATGCCCTCGTACAGCGAGTCCTTCGGGCTGGTCGCGCTGGAGGCGCAGGCCTGCGGCACCCCGGTGGTGGCGGCCGCGGTCGGCGGCCTGCCGGTCGCGGTGCGGGACGGCGAGACCGGCAGCCTGGTGAACGGCCACGAACCGCTGGAGTGGGCGCTCGCGCTGGAGCCGTACGTCATCGACCGGGAGCTGGTGGCCAGGCGCGGCGAGGCGGCGGCCCGGCACGCGGCGGGCTTCGGCTGGGACGCCGCCGCGGCGACCACCGCCGAGGTGTACGCGGGCAGCATGGCCCGCCCGGCCGGACGGCTCGCGGCGGCCCGGCGCCTGCTGGCCTGAGGCCGCGCCGGGGGGATCAGGGGTCGCGCCGGGCGGTCGGTGACTGCGCCGGGCGGTCAAAGGCTGCGCCTTCCGGGTACCGACGAGTAACGTCACCCCCATGGCAATCCGCACCAAGGACGAGGCCCTGACCCTCCTGCGCGCCGCCCTGGACGACGCCGGGGCGGCCTGGGAGCCGGCCGCCACCGACCCGTACACGCTGGTGGCGGCCCTCCCCGGCACCCGGAAGCTGAGCACCGCCTGCGCGCTGCGGGTCGGCGACCACACCCTGTCGGTGAACGCCTTCGTGATCCGCCGTCCGGACGAGAACCACGAGGCCGTCTACCGCTGGCTGCTGGAACGCAACACCAGGCTGTACGGCGTCGGGTACGCGATCGACGCGCTCGGCGACGTCTACCTGGCCGGCCGGCTGCCGCTGGAGGCGCTCACCCCGCAGGTGGTGGACCGGCTGCTCGGGACGGTGCTGGAGAACGCGGACGAGCCGTTCGACACCTTGCTGGAGCTGGGCTTCGCCTCGGCGATCCGGCGCGAGTGGGAGTGGCGGACCAAGCGCGGGGAGTCCACCCGCAACCTGGCCGCCTTCGCCCACCTGGCCGCGCCCGGGGCCCCGTCGGCGGAGGCCCCGGAAGCGGGCTGATCCGCGCCGCCCGTTCAGGCGTCCGCCGGAGCCTTCCCGGTCGGCTGCCCCGCTTGCCGCCCGGCCGGCTCCGCCGCGGTGGCGGGGATCGCCGTGGCCGCCGGGGTCTGCGCCGCGGGCGCGAGGACCTCCGTCACCACGGCCTCGCGCCGCCCCACCGCACCGGTGCGGCGGGCCAGCGTGACGTACCCGAGCGCGGTGACCGTTCCGACCGCCCCGCAGACCGTCCAGAGCACCACGGGCCCGGCGTGCTGGAGCAGCAGCCCGCCGCCGGCCGGGCCGAGGAACGAGGCGAGCGACCAGGAGAGGCTGTGCACGCCCTGGTAGCGGCCGCGCCCGTGGGTCGGCGCCAGCTCGGCGACCATGCCCATCATCACCGGCGTGTTCAGGATCTCGCCGACCGTCCAGACCGCCACCGAGAGCGCGAACAGCCAGGCCGAGGACCCGGCCAGCGCGGCCAGTCCGAAGCCCCAGCCGGTGAGCAGACAGCTGGCGACCAGCAGCCCGGTGCGCGAGCGGCCCTCCATCCACCGGGTGAGCGGGATCTGGAGGACCACGATCAGCAGCCCGTTCAGGCCGATGACCAGGCCGTACTGGGTGGAGGTGATCCCGGAGGCGCCCATGTCCACGGCCAGCGTGGTGCTGCCCTGCTGGAAGACCAGCGCGAGCAGCAGGGTCAGCCCGACCAGCGCCATGAACGGGGCGTCCCGGAACACCGAGAGCAGGCTGACCGGCGGTTCGGCGGAGCCGGCCGGGTCGCCGGGCGGGAACTGGGGCCTGGTCTCCGGGATCCGGACGAAGATCACCACCGCGCAGACCAGGGTGGAGAACGCGTCCAGCAGGAAGAGCGTCAGGTAGCCGTGGGTGGCGATCAGACCGGCCGCGGCGGCCGAGAGGCCGAAGCCGATGTTGATCGCCCAGTAGTTCAGCGAGTACGCGCGGACCCGGTCCTCGGCGGGCACCAGGTCGGCGATGATCGCCGAGGTGGGCGGCCGGGTCGCGTTGCTGCACAGGCCCACGAAGAAGACCACCACGGCGATCGCCACCTGGCCGTCCGCGAAGCCCAGCACGGCGGTGGACAGCGCGGTGCCGAGCTGGGCGGCGACCAGCGTGGGACGGCGGCCGATCCGGTCGGCCAGCACGCCCGCGCCGATCGCCGCGACGGCCGAGCCGAGGCCGAACAGGGAGGCCACCAGGCCCGCGTAGGAGGCCGAGTACCCCCGGTCGACGGTCAGGTACAACGCCAGGAAAGTGACGACGAATGCGCCGAGCTTGTTCACCAGGGTGCTGACCCAGAGCCACCAGAACTCCCGCGGCAGCCCGCCCACCGTCTCCTGGACGAGTCTTCGGAGCCGGGGGTTGGAGGCCAGGGCGACGAGCATGTGGGGGCTCCCGGAGGTAGGCGTCCGCTGAGCGGTGCGGCAGGCCCGGTCAGCCAACGCAGGTAAGTGTCAGATGCGCGGAGCACACATTACACATCGGCCGAAGGTCCCCACCAGGGGTTTTCCGGCCCCCACTAAGCTGGGGGCCATGGCTGACACGACGTACCGACTCATCCTGCTCCGCCACGGCGAGAGCCAGTGGAACCAGAAGAACCTGTTCACCGGTTGGGTCGATGTCGACCTCAACGAGAAGGGCGAGAAGGAGGCCGCCCGCGGTGGCGAGCTCCTGGCCGCCGAGGGTCTGCTCCCCGACGTGGTGCACACCTCGCTTCTGCGCCGCGCCATCCGCACCTCCCAGATCGCCCTGGACAAGGCCGACCGGCACTGGATCCCGGTCAACCGCAGCTGGCGGCTGAACGAGCGCCACTACGGCGCGCTCCAGGGCAAGGACAAGGCCCAGACCCTGGCCGAGTTCGGCGAGGAGCAGTTCCAGCTGTGGCGCCGCTCGTACGACACCCCGCCGCCGGTGCTGGCCGACGACGCCGAGTACTCGCAGGCCGGTGACGCCCGTTACGCCGAGATCCCGAGCGAGCTGCGTCCGCGCACCGAGTGCCTGAAGGACGTCGTCGAGCGGATGCTCCCGTACTGGTACGACGCCATCGTCCCGGACCTGGCCGCCGGCCGGACCGTCCTGGTCACCGCCCACGGCAACAGCCTGCGCGCGCTGGTCAAGCACCTCGACGGCGTCTCCGACGAGGCCATCGCCGGCCTGAACATCCCGACCGGCATCCCGCTGGTCTACGAGCTGGACGCCGACTTCAAGCCCGTCGCCCAGGGCGGCCGCTACCTCGACCCGGACGCCGCCGCGTCGGCCATCGAGGCGGTCAAGAACCAGGGCAAGAAGTAAGCCACTTGCCGACGAGGTCCCGCCATCCGGCCTGACCGGGTGGCGGGGCCTTCGTTCGTTTTCGGTCGGTTCGGAGTCAACCCGCTTGCTCGGCACTGGAGTTGGGTAGGCGGGAAAATGGTTCAGACCATTGACGGCTCAATCGGCGGCTCCTACCGTGAGGGCACCGGACTGGCGCAGGCATGCCAGGAACTCCCCGTCCGGGCCGCCGCACCCCCACGCGCGCGCGTCTGCGCCCCGGCGCACACTCCATCCACCCCCACGGAGGAGCACCATGCGCACACGCCACGTCGTCGGGGCGGTCGTCGCCGCCCTGGCGATCCCGCTGACCCTGGCCTTCCCGGCCGCCTCCCACGGCTACATCACGACTCCGCCCAGCCGGGCCGCACTCTGCGACGTACACACCCACGGCGTCGCCTGGGACTGCGGCGACATCCAGTGGGAACCGCAGAGCGTCGAGGGCTCGAAGGGTTTCCCGGCCCTGGGCCCCTCGGACGGCACCATCTGTGCCGGCGGCAACGCGCGCTTCGCCGAACTGGACGACCCGCACGGTGGCGCCTGGCCGACCACGCAGGTGTCGGCGGGCCAGCAGCTGACCTTCACCTGGCGGTTCACCGCCCGGCACGCGACCGCCGACTTCCGGTACTACCTGACCAAGCCGGGCTACGACGCGAGCCGGCCGGTCACCCGGTCCGACCTGGAGCTGACGCCCTTCCTGACCGTCCCGTACGGGGGGCAGCAGGTGCCCGCCTCGCTCAGCCACACCGCGACCGTCCCCGGCGGGCGCACCGGCCACCACGTGATCGTGTCGGTCTGGAACATCTCCGACACCGCGAACGCCTTCTACTCCTGCTCCGACGTCCGGTTCTGACGCACGCGGGAACGCACGCAGAAACGCACCCGGGAACGCACGCAGGAACACGCGCGGGAACGCACGAGGTGCACGGCCGTCGGCGGGCCGTGCACCTCGGGGACTCCTCGGGCGGCGGGCCGCTCAGTGGCCGCCGCAGCAGCCGCCGTCCGCGCCGCCGCACTGGCAGGGCGCGCCTGACTGGCAGCCGCAGCCGCAGCCGGGGCCGCAACCGCAGCCGGCCGCGAGGACGGGAAGCAGCTTCGGGGCGAGTGGCTCGACGGTTTCGTGGGCGGTCGCCGGTCGGGTCGAGTTGGCCTTCATCGAGCTTCCCTCCTAGTGACGGGCACAGTCCTGTGCCCCCACTGTCGAGTGAAACCGCCGAACGGACGGAGCGTCAACGGGCGCGCAGTGGTGGGGCGCACGGTAGCCCGTGCGCCCACACCACCCCCGTCGCGGGTTTACTCACCCCCCCGGGGTGAGCCGGGACCGGCCCCGGCGGGACCGGCGAGCCCGCCGGCACCGGTCCGGCCCCGGCGGTCAGTCGACCGGCGCCGCCTCGGCGGCCTCGGTGGCGGCCACGAACTCGGCCACGTGCTCGCCCGTCACCAGGTACACCACGCGCTTGGCGACCGACACCGCGTGGTCCGCGAAGCGCTCGTAGTAGCGGCCGACCAGGGTGAGGTCGACGGCGGTCTCGATGCCGTGGTGCCAGCGCTCGTCGATCAGGTGCGACAGCAGCTCGCGGTGCAGGGTGTCGATCGCGTCGTCGTCCTGCTCCATCTCCAGCGCCTTGTCGACGTCCTTGGTGGCGATGACCAGGCCGGCCTTGGCCACCAGGCGCTGGGCGAGCTGGCCCATCTCCAGGACGGTGGAGTGCAGGTCGCCCGGCACCGCGGTGTCGGGGTAGCGCATCCGCGCGACCTTGGCGACGTGCCGGGCGAGGTCGCCACAGCGCTCCAGGTCGGCGCTCATTCGCAGCGAGGTGACGACGATGCGCAGGTCGGTGGCGACCGGCTGCTGGCGGGCCAGCAGGTCGATGGCCCGGTTCTCCAGCTCGTGGTGCAGCTCGTTGATCTTGGCGTCGGCGGCGATCACGCTCTCCGCCAGCGCCAGGTCCGCGTCGAGGAGGGCGGTGGTGGCGCGGCCCAGTGCAGAGCCGACCAGCCGGGCCATCTCGACCAGGCTGTCGCCGATCGCATCGAGTTCCTCGTGGTACGCGTCGCGCATGTTCTCTCCTCAGTAGCTGTGTCGGTGGCGGTGCCGACCGGTCAGCCCGTCCGACCATCGTTCCGGCGTCCGGGTGACCGCTGCTGGTGGCGCGCATCGTACGCGCACACCCGAGCCGGTGACCGCCGTTCGGCACACCGATCTCTCCCACACGGGCTGCCTGGCCAACTTTCCGCCGCCAGGGCGACGGTGTACGGCCGCTACGGTGAATCGGTCACAACGTGAAGGTGAATTCTCGGCAACGTGCGGTCGATGCCTTGACCCAGTGCATGGGGACTGCCCTGGCCGTACGCTTACGCTGGCCACATGGACGTGAACGTGGCCGCCGCCGCTGCCTGCGCCATAGCCGGGCTCGGCGTCGGCCTCACCGCCTCCATCGCCTTCCGTTGGAGCGAGCGCGAACAGGCCCGGGGCAGGTACAGCGGAACCGGCGGCAGAAACCCCGGCCGGTACCAGTCCCTGGGCACCGGCCACCCCGAGCCGCCGCTGCCGCCCGGGGTCGACACCGTGCTCTCCGTGCTCCGCTCCTGCGCGATCGTGCTGGGCGAGGGCGACGAGGTGGTCAAGGCCAGCTCGGCGGCGTACGCGATGGGCCTGGTGCGCGGTGGCGCCGTCGCCGTGGACCAGATGCTCGCCCTGGCGCGCGCCACCCGCAGGGACGGCGAGATCCGCCAGGTCGAGCTGGAGGTGCCCAGGCCGGGCGCGGCCCGCGCGGCGGAGCCGCTCGCGGTCTCCGTCCGGGTGGCCCCGCTGGGCTCCCGGCTGGTGCTGGTGCTGGTCGAGGACCAGACCGAGCGACGCCGGGTGGAGGCCGTCCGCCGGGACTTCGTGGCCAACGTGAGCCACGAGCTCAAGACCCCGGTCGGCGCGCTGTCGCTGCTCTCCGAGGCGGTCGCCGACGCGTCCGACGACCCGGAGGCGGTGCAGCGCTTCGCCGGCCGGATGCAGGTCGAGGCGACCCGGCTGGCCAGCCTGGTCCAGGAGATCATCGACCTCTCCAGGGTCCAGGACGACCGGCTGATGGTCGACCCGGAGCCGGTGGCGGTGGACGAGCTGATCGCCGAGGCGATCGACCGCTGCCGCCAGCAGGCCGCCGCCAAGCAGATCCTGATCGCGGCGGGCGGCATCGCCGGCCTCTACCTGCACGGCAACCGCGGCCAGCTGGCCGCGGCACTCGGCAACCTGGTCGAGAACGCCGTCAACTACAGCCCGCCCCGCACCCGGGTGGCCATCGCCACCCGCCGGATCTCCAGCGCCGCGGCGCTCGGGGAGGCGGACGGCGAGCTCATCGAGATCTCGGTCACCGACCAGGGCATCGGTATCTCCGAGAAGGACCGCGAGCGGGTCTTCGAGCGGTTCTACCGCGTCGACCCCGCCCGCTCCCGGGCGACCGGCGGCACCGGCCTGGGCCTGTCCATCGTCAAGCACGTCGCGGCCTCGCACGGCGGCACCGTCTCGGTGTGGAGCGTCGAGGGCCAGGGGTCGACCTTCACCATCCGCCTGCCCGCCGGGCAGGCACCCGTGGACGGCGATCCCGACGACGCGTTCGACGACGAGCCGGACCACGTGCCTGACCACGAGCCGGACGGCGACTCCGCCGGACGACCCGCCGCCGCACCCCGAACCCTCACCACGGACCGCACGGCCCGTCCGTTCCCCGCCGGGGAACGGGAACAACACCTGTCAGACACAACCCCTCAGCTTGCCCCGGAGGCCTGATCGTGACCCGAGTACTGGTGGTCGAGGACGAGGAGTCGTTCAGCGACGCCCTCTCGTACATGCTCCGCAAGGAGGGCTTCGAGGTGGCGGTCGCCGCCACCGGCCCCGACGCCCTGGAGCAGTTCGAACGCAACGGCGCCGACCTCGTCCTGCTCGACCTGATGCTGCCGGGCCTGCCCGGCACCGAGGTCTGCCGCCAGCTCCGGGTGCGCTCCAACGTCCCGGTGATCATGGTGACCGCGAAGGACAGCGAGATCGACAAGGTCGTCGGTCTGGAGATAGGCGCTGACGACTACGTCACCAAGCCGTACTCCACCCGTGAGCTGGTCGCCCGGATCCGCGCGGTGCTGCGCCGCCGCGGCGAGGACGGCGGCGCGGGCGACAACGGCAGCGGCCCGGGCGCCCTGGAGGCGGGCCCGGTCCGGATGGACGTGGACCGCCACGTGGTGACCGTGGACGGCGCCAAGGTCGACCTGCCGCTCAAGGAGTTCGACCTGCTGGAGATGCTGCTGCGCAACGCGGGCCGGGTGCTCACCCGGATGCAGCTGATCGACCGGGTGTGGGGCGCGGACTACGTCGGCGACACCAAGACCCTGGACGTCCACGTGAAGCGCCTGCGGGCCAAGATCGAGCCGGACCCGGGCGCGCCGCGCTACCTGGTCACCGTCCGCGGCCTGGGCTACAAGTTCGAGCCGTAAACCGTCCCGATCACGCGGAAGGCCCCCGCCGGCTGCCGGCGGGGGCCTTCGCGTCGCTCCGGCGGGCCCGTGCGGGCCCGCCGGGGGCGGGGTGGGTCGTCAGTGCGCGGCCGGGACGGCCGGCGTGGTGGTGGTGCCGGCCGGGACGCCGGTGGCCGGAGCGCCGGGGACGGCGGCACCGGTGGTCGGGGCGGTCGCGGGGGTGGTGGCCTTGGCGGGGGTGGCGGTCGGCGCGGGGGTCGGCCCGAAGCCCTTGTACAGACCGAGGCCGTGCTCGCCCGCGTCCGGGTTCACGGCGGCCTCCGCCTCGACCTTCTGGCCGTCCTTGAAGGCGAACGCGGTCGGGGCGAAGCCGCCGACGTGGACCTTCGCCGAGGTGACGGAGGCGGACGGGTTGCCCTGGCCGCCGATGGCCACGGAGCCGCCGGCCGGGACGACGATGGTGGACAGCGGGGCGCCGGCGGCGTCCGCGAAGGTGGCAGCGGCACCGCCGACGGTGACGGACTGGAGCTCGGCCGGGGTGGTCGCGGTGTTCGCGATGTTGACGACCACGTTGGCGGCACCGGTGTAGTCACCCGCGGTGCCCACCCCGGTGACGACCACGATGTTGTTCAGCCGGAGGTTCGCTCCGAGGGTCGCCGCCGCGTTGTCGGGCTTGATCTGCAGGGTGTCCGGCGTGTTGCCGGCGGCGCAGGACGACAGCGAGGCGATGGCGATGGCGGCGATGGCGGCGATGCTGCCGCGTCGAAGAGTGCGGCTCACGGCGGCGGCTTCTCCTAGGTCACGTGTCGGTAGGTCAGGTCTCAGATTATCGACCTCACTTATGCGCTCCTCACGGGGTGGTCCCCGTGTCGCACTCCCGGGGGCCGCCGGGGGCCGTCCGGCGGTACGGGCGGCGGCGTGTTCGGCATGTCCGGGTCACTCGACGGACAAGGTTCGACCAAGATCGAATAACGATTCGGCCGCGACCTGAAAAGGGGTGAAAGCTCAAGATCCAACCATGGTTGCGGGGGTGTTGCGCAAGGGTTTCGTCGAACCCCGGAACCGCCTCCGACCTGCGGGAAGCTCCTCTCGAACATCGGTCGCAGCACGTCATGGGGGTCCTTGTCAAGCCCCGAGACCGGCCCTGACCTGCGAAAACGCCCTTCGGGTGCGCCGAGAAGCGTGTTATTCTGGAAAGCCACGGAAGGGGTCCTGTCACATGACGTTCAAGGTTGGCGACACGGTGGTCTACCCCCATCACGGGGCCGCGCTGATCGAGGCCATCGAAACTCGCCAGATCAAAGGTGTGGACAAGACCTACCTGGTGCTCAAGGTGCAGCAGGGAGACCTGACGCTCCGCGTGCCCGCCGAGAACGCGGAGTTCGTCGGCGTGCGCGATGTGGTCGGCCAGGAGGGTCTGGACCGGGTCTTCGAGGTGCTGCGCGCACCGTACACGGAAGAGCCGACCAACTGGTCCCGTCGCTACAAGGCGAACCTGGAGAAGCTCGCCTCGGGCGACGTCATCAAGGTCGCCGAGGTCGTCCGCGACCTGTGGCGCCGCGAGCGCGAGCGCGGCCTCTCGGCCGGCGAGAAGCGGATGCTCGCGAAGGCGCGCCAGATCCTCGTCAGCGAGCTCGCGCTGGCGGAGAACACCAACGAGGACAAGGCGGAGACGCTGCTCGACGAGGTCCTCGCCTCGTAGCGCGCGCCACCGCAGTGCGGTCGGGCTGCCGCCCGACGTTCACAGCGCCCGGTGCCGACGCGCCGCTCCCCGGACCGACCGTCCGGGAGTGGTGCACTGGCACTCCGGGCGCTGAGGCGTGTCCGGAGCACACCACCCGCCCGACTCGGTCCAGGCCTGCAAGACCGTTTCCGCACCCGCTTGCGCGGAGCCCGCGGAACCGTGCGGCGGGCGGTGGACCGTGGTTCTTCGGAAGGGGTCCGGTGCGCCCGCCGGGCACGCCATGGCCATACCCACTTCGCCGAAGGAGTGAAACCTGAACGCGTCAGCAGCAGTCGCAGCAGCAGTGGTGCCCGCCGCCGGCCGGGGTGAGCGGCTGGGGCCGGGGGCCCCGAAGGCCCTGCGGGAACTGGGCGGTGTGCCGCTCCTGGTGCACGCCGTCCGGGCCCTGGCCCGCAGCCGGGCGGTCGGCCTGGTCGTGGTCGCCGCACCCGCCGACGGGGTGGCCGAGGTGGTCGCCCTGCTGGACAGCCACGGGCTGGACGGCAAGGACGTCCGGGTGGTGGCCGGCGGGGCGACCCGCCAGGAGTCGGTCCGGCTGGGCCTGGCCGTGATCCCGGAGGAGGTCGGGATCGTGCTGGTGCACGACGCGGCCCGCCCGCTGGTCCCGGTCGAGGTGGTGGACGCCGTCGCGGCCGCCGTCCGGGCCGGGGCGCAGGCCGTTGTGCCCGCCGTGCCGCTGGCCGACACCGTGAAGCGGGTCGAGCCCAACCCGGGCCGCCCCGAGCCGGTGCTCGACACGCCCGAGCGCGCCACCCTGCGCGCCGTGCAGACCCCGCAGGGCTTCGACCGCGCCACCCTGGTCGGGGTGCACGCCAAGGCGCTGGCCGAGGAGAGCGCGGGCACCGCCGACGCCCCGCCGGTCACCGACGACGCCGGCCTGGTGGAGCGCTACGGCGGCCGGGTCGTCGTGGTGCCAGGCCACGAGGAGGCGTTCAAGGTCACCCGTCCACTGGACCTCGTGCTCGCCGAGGCCGTACTCGCCCGCCGGAGGGCCGCCGATGCCTACTGAGACGCAGACTCCGCCCGTCCCCCGGGTCGGGATCGGCACCGACGTGCACGCCTTCGAGGCCGGCCGCCCGCTCTGGGTGGCCGGGCTGGAGTGGCCGGACGCCGGGGACGGCCTCTCCGGGCACTCGGACGCCG
The DNA here is from genome assembly GCF_055607525.1 of Kitasatospora sp. NPDC036993. NCBI lineage: Bacteria > Bacillati > Actinomycetota > Actinomycetes > Kitasatosporales > Streptomycetaceae > Kitasatospora > Kitasatospora sp. NPDC036993. The sequence goes on from NZ_JBVJRP010000004.1 coordinate 187,322, forward strand.
ACGTCGCCGCGCACGCCGCCTGCGACGCGCTGTTCTCGGCCGCCGGGATCGGCGACCTGGGCGCCCACTTCGGCACCGACCGCCCGGAGTGGGCCGGTGCGTCCGGGGTGAAGCTGCTCGGCGAGGCGGCGCGGCTGGTCCGCGAGGCGGGCTTCGAGATCGGCAACGTCGCGATCCAGGTGATCGGCGTGCGGCCGAAGATCGGCAAGCGGCGGGCCGAGGCCCAGGCCGCGCTGTCGGAGGCGGCCGGCGCCCCGGTGTCCGTCTCCGGCACCACCACCGACGGGCTGGGCCTGACCGGCCGGGCCGAGGGCCTGGCCGCGATCGCCACCGCCCTGGTGTACGAGCGGCGTTGAGCCGGTCGCGGTGAGCGGGCGGGAACAATCCGCCGCTGACGGGTGTTCACCGGGTGTTCCGGGGGTCCGAGTCGCTAGTGTTCGGCTCGGGCCCGTACGGGGCTTCCGCTCGGGCCGCACCGCCGACGAGAAGAGGTTTCCGATGGGTGTCGGACTCGCCGACAAGGTCAAGGAACTGCTCGACAGCACGAGCTTCGCCGTGGTCTCCACGATCCAGCCCGACGGGAGCCCGCAGGCTTCGGTGGTCTGGGTCAAGCGGGACGGCGACGACATCCTGTTCTCCACCGTCGAGGGCCGCCGCAAGCACCTCAACCTGGTCAGGGACCCTCGGGTGTCGCTCGTCATCAACTCGAAGGACAACCCGTACGAGTACTTCGAGGCGCGGGGTGAGGCCACGCTGACCACCGAGGGCGGGCGGGAGCTGATCGACGAGCTGTCCCACAAGTACATGGGCAAGGACTACGGCTTCGACGGCCCGGAGGACGTCCGGGTGGTCGTCCGGATCTCCCCGCGCAAGGTGGTCGGCAACATCTGACCCCCTCCCGTCACCCGCCGTTCCCCGGGGCCGCGCCCCTGTTGTCCCGGGGAATGTGGCGGGGCACCCCCCTGTGCCCACTACGCTTGACGCTGTGAGCATTCGTCTGTACGACACCAGCACCCGCCAGGTACGCGACTTCGTCCCGCTTGTACCGGGTTGTGTCTCGATCTACCTGTGCGGCGCTACCGTCCAGTCGGCGCCACACATCGGGCACATCCGGTCGTACCTGAACTTCGACCTCATGCAGCGGTGGTTCGCCTACCGCGGCTACCAGGTGACCTTCGCCCGGAACGTCACCGACATCGACGACAAGATCATCATCAAGGAGCGCGAGCTCGGCACGCCGTGGTGGCAGATCGCCTACGAGAACGAGCGCGCCTTCAACGACGGCTACGACGCGCTCGGCTGCCTGCGGCCCACCGTCGAGCCGCGGGCCACCGGGCACATCCCCGAGATGATCGCGATGATGCAGACGCTCATCTCCAAGGGCCACGCCTACGCGGCCGACGGCAACGTCTACTTCGACGTCCGCTCGTACCCCGACTACCTGGCGCTCTCCAACCAGAAGCTGGACGACCTGCGCCAGCCCGAGGGCGAGGGCGAGACCGGCAAGCGGGACCAGCGCGACTTCGCGATGTGGAAGGCCGCCAAGCCGGGCGAGCCCAGCTGGGAGACCCCGTGGGGCCGCGGCCGTCCCGGCTGGCACCTGGAGTGCTCGGCGATGGCCCACAAGTACCTCGGCGCGGCCTTCGACATCCACGGCGGCGGGCTGGACCTGATCTTCCCGCACCACGAGAACGAGATCGCCCAGTCCAAGGCCTACGGCGACGACTTCGCCGGCTTCTGGGTGCACAACGCCTGGGTCACCATGGCCGGCGAGAAGATGAGCAAGTCGCTGGGCAACTCGGTGCTGGTCTCCGAGATGGTCAGGGCATGGCGGCCGATCGTGCTCCGCTACTACCTGGCGGGTCCGCACTACCGCTCGATGATCGAGTACAGCGAGGAGTCGCTGCGCGAGGCCGAGGCCGGCTTCGGCCGGATCGAGGGCTTCATCCAGCGCGCCGTCGAGCGCTGCGGCACGGTCGACGCGGCGCCCGAGGTGCCGCCGGCCTTCGCCGAGGCGATGGACGACGACTTCGGCGTCCCGCAGGCGCTGGCCGTCGTGCACACCGCCGTCCGCCAGGGCAACAGCGCCCTGAACGCGGACGACAAGGAGAGCGTGGTGGCGCGACTCGCCGAGGTCCGTGCGATGCTCGGAGTACTGGGCCTCGACCCGCTCGACCCGCACTGGGCCGGGACGGAGCGTGGCGAGGACCTCCACGGCGTCGTCGACTCGCTGGTCCGCCTGGTCCTGGACCAGCGGCAGGCGGCGCGCGCGCGCAAGGACTTCGCCACCGCGGATGCCATCCGCGACCAGCTCGGCCTGGCCGGGCTGGCGATCGAGGACACCCCGTCCGGCCCGCGCTGGACGATCAACAGCCAGTAACCCCATCCGACGATCGGGGTGATGGGTGGGCCGTACCGGACCGGTGCGGCCCTCCCTCATGACGTAGCGCATGCCGTCGGCCGCCACCGGACAGACCGGGGTGGCCGGGGCATGCCGGACAGACAGGAAGTACAGCCATGGCCGGCAACAGCCAGCGCAGGAACCGTCGAAACCCCGGATCGAAGAAGGGTGCGGCTGTCGGTACCGGCGGGCACAGCCGGAAGGCGCTCCAGGGCAAGGGCCCGACCCCGCCCGGCGAGGAGCGCAAGGGCCACCCGAAGCAGCGGGCCGCCAACGCCGCGATCAAGCGCGAGCGGGACGCCAAGGCCCGGGCCGGCATGCGCCGGTCCGGGGCCGGCGGTCGCGGTGGCCGCGGGGGCGCGGGCAGCGCCGAGCTGGTCTTCGGCCGCAACTCGGTGGTCGAGGCCCTGAAGGGCGACGTGCCCGCCAACACGCTGTACGTCCAGCAGTTCATCGACACCGACGACCGGGTCCGCGAGGCCTTCCAGGCCGCCAACGACCGCGGCATCCCGCTGATGGAGGCCCCGCGCCCGCAGCTGGACCAGATGACCGGCGGGCTCAACCACCAGGGCCTGGTGCTCCAGGTGCCGCCGTACGAGTACGCGCACCCCGAGGACCTGCTGGCGGAGGCCGCCGACTCCGGCCAGGACGCGCTGATCATCGCGCTGGACGGGGTGACCGACTCGCGCAACCTGGGCGCCGTGGTCCGCTCGGCCGCCGCCTTCGGCGCGCACGGCGTGGTCATCCCCGAGCGCCGTGCGGCCGGCATGACCGCGGGTGCCTGGAAGACCTCCTCCGGTGCCGCGGCCCGGCTGTCCGTCGCCCGGGCCACCAACCTGACCCGCGCCCTGGAGGCCTACCAGAAGGCCGGCCTGATGGTGGTCGGCCTGGCCGCCGACGGCGAGGCCGAGATCGGCGACCTGGAGCTGCTGACCGGTCCGGTGGTGATCGTCGCCGGCAGCGAGGGCAAGGGCCTGTCGCGGCTGGTCTCCGAGACCTGTGACATGCGGGTCCGGATCCCGATGTCCGGCCTGACCGAGTCGCTGAACGCCGGTGTCGCGGCGGGCATCGTGCTGTACGAGGCCGCCAGGCTGCGCGCCAAGCGCTGAGTACGACGGGGTGCCCGGCAGGGCTCGGAAGCCGAGCACGGCCGGGCGCCCGGAGGGTTCGAAGGCTGAGTACGGCCGGGTCGTGGAAGGCTCGAAGGCTGAGTACGGCCGGGTCGCCGAGCGCAGGCGATCTTCCTAATTCTCCGCAATCCGAGTGGAAGGCGATCGGGCCCGACCGGGCCCGATCGCTTTTTTCATGATCACTTCAAGTGTGCGCCGGACATCCACCCGGGAGAGTGTCCTAAGCGCCCGTCACCCGGTTAGACGGGCGTGGACACCAGAACACCTCGGCGCCCCCTGTTCGGCGACGGCAGCACCGGGATAGACGCGGGCCCCGGCCTCAACACCGTCAAGGTGGAGTCGGACCCGGGGCGGATCAGCAGCACCCAGGCGAGTTTCCGGCTCCGGCTCGGCGCCCCGGTGCCGCCGCTGATCGAGGCCCCGGCCGGACTGCTGTCCACCGGTGCCGCGTTCGGCGACCCGTACGCCAACCAGGGCCTGATCCGCCGTCCGCTGGTCACCCCGCAGGTCGTCGTGCCCGCCTCCGCCGTCCCGGTGCTGGCCGGGGTCGGGGCCGGCGGCGCGACGCGCCGCAAGGGCCGGGTCACCACCGTCACCTGGACCGGGCAGGCGCCCCCCGGAGACCTCGCGGCCACCCGGCTGCTGGAGGCCGTGCGCCCGGGCGGCGGCCCGGCCGGTGGCGTCCGCCTGGTCGATGCCGACACCCAGGTGCTCCCGTCCCTCGCGGGCGCCCGGGCCGTCCCGCGCCAGCCCCGCGAGGGCGCCGGCACCGCCGTCGACGCGGGCGTCGGGCCGGTCGGCGAGCCGCACGGCTGGACCCCGAGCGGCCAACTGCCCGAGGTCTCCGCCGCCGACGCCGAGGGCCGGCAGCCCTGGTACCCGGGCCGCCGGGTCGACCTCGGCCTGGTGCTGCTGCCGCTGCGCGCCGTCCTCGGCTCGCTCTCGGTCTACGCCGGGTTCAGCAAGCTGTGCGACCCGGTGTACTTCGACGGCGGCGAGCGCGGCTCGATGATGCGCTGGCTCTCCTCGCTGCACCCGTGGAAGGTCGCCGAGCCGCTGCTGGCCTTCGCCATGGCGCACCCGGTGGGCGCCGGGCTGATGGTGGCGTTCGTCGAGATCGTGGTCGGCGTGCTGACCATCCTCGGCCTCTGGCAGCGGCTCGCCGCCGGTGCGGCGATGGCGCTCTCCGCCGTGCTGCTGTTCACCGTCAGCTGGCGGGCCGTCCCGGTCTACGACACCCCGGACCTGATCTTCCTCGCGGCGTGGAGCCCGCTGCTGATCGCCGGGGCGCCGTTCGCCTCGCTGGACGGGCGGCTCAACCTGGAGGCCTGGCGCCGGTTCGGCGCGGACGCGCCCGGGGCGCTGCGCCGCCGGGTGCTGCGCCGGGGCGCCGTGGTCACCACGGTGGTGGTCGGCCTGACCCTGCTGCTCGGCTCGATGCTCGGCGCCGCCGTCCGCACCGGCGCCAGGGCGCACCAGGAGCCGGACCGTCCGGCCACCGACTACGGCACCCCGGTCTGGCCGTCCGGCAGCCCGTCCGGCACCCCCGGCGGCAAGGGCACGTCCACCTCGCCCCCGTCCGCCCCGCCGTCCGCCCCGCCGTCCGCCAGGCCGACCACCCCGGCGCCGAGCGCCACCACTCCGTCCACCACACCGTCCGCCAAGCCGGCCACTCCGACGCCGAGCGGCAAGGCGCACCCGGGCCGGGCGGAGACCGGGTCGGGCTCCTCCCCGGCCGCGGCCCCGTCCGGCGGCTCGGGCAGCACCACGCCCGCCGCGCGCAGCACCCCGGGCAGCGGCGGCTCGGGCCCGGCGTCCAAGCCCAGCCCGAGTACCGGCGGGCTGCTCGGCGGGGTGCTGGGCAGCGCGCCGCTGGCGGACCTGTCCGGCGGCCGGGCCTCCCACCCGGGGGCGCCGACCGCGACCTGAGGCCCCGGACGCGCGCGTCGGCCGGGTGCTCCGTGGGGGAGCACCCGGCCGACCGGCCTGTCCGGGCGCGGTGCTGTGGCCGGGGGGCGTCAGCGGGGTGCCCGGGCTGCCCGGGGTGGGGCTGTCAGCCGTGTGCCCGGCCGGCACCGGAGGCGAGCTCCTTGGCCGCCTCGGTGAGGTCCTTGGCGGTGTCGATGGCCCGCCAGTACACGCCCTGGGGCAGCTGGTAGCCCGCCAGCCGCTTGCTGCGGGCGAGCTGGGGGAAGGTGGTGCGCTCGTGGTCGCCCACGTCCGGCAGCAGCTCGGCGAACTCCGGGCTGAACACGTACAGGCCGGCGTTGATCAGGAACGGCGACGGCGGGGCCTCGATGAAGTCCAGCACGTTGCCGAACTGGTCGGTCTCCACCGCGCCCCACGGGATCCGCGGACGGGCCAGGGCGAGCGTCGCGACGGCGTCCCGCTCGTGGTGGAAGGCGGCCATGTCGCGCAGGCTGAAGCGGGTCCAGATGTCGCCGTTGGTGGCGTACCAGGGCTCGTCCGGGCGGGGCAGCGCCTTGGCCGCGTACTTGAGGCCGCCGCCGCGCCCGAGCGGCTCCGCCTCGACCACCGTGCGCACCCGCAGCGGCAGGTCCGCCCGGTCCAGCCACTCCTCCAGCACGTCGGCGAGGTGCCCGCAGGAGACCACGACGTCGGTGACGCCCTCCTCGGCGAGCCAGGCCAGCTGGTGGCCGAGGATCGGCGTGCCCGTCCCGGGGATCTCGACCAGCGGCTTCGGGCGGTCGTCCGTGTAGGGGCGCAGCCGGGACCCCTGGCCGCCGGCCAGGATCACGGCCTGGGTGACGGGCGTCGTGGTCGACCGGGGCTGCGGGCGGGGTGCGGACGGGAGGTCGGCGACGGGGCCGGAGTCAGCGCTCATGCCTGAACAATAGGGCGGCGGACGGGGGCGTCCGTCGCCCCGGGCACCGTCGCCCAGGGCGACCCGGGCCGGCCTCGGCTGCCTCAGCCGACGACGCCGGCCGCGAACGAGCCGTCGCAGACCGGGCGGGCGAAGGAACGGGCCCGCTGGACGTCGCCCTGGTACTTGCGCACCGCCGCCTTGCCCAAGTCGCCTGCCAGCGAGGTGCAGTAGGGCGTCAGCGAGGGCTGCTCGCGCATCGAGCGCTCCAACAGGTCCAGCGCGGCGGAGGGGCTCTTCGCGCGCAGCTCGTCGAGCAGAGCCACCCGCAGCGACTCCTGCGGGGCGAGCCCCTCCAAGGCCTTCGCCGCCGCTCCGGCCGCGTTGTCGGAGCGCCCGATCCCGGCGCCGTCGCCGCTGGACGCCGCCACGACCTGCTGGTCGAGCCCGGTCGGCGGGGCCCAGGGGACCCGGGTCACGGCGAGGGTGCCGGTGGTCACCAGGACGACCGGCAGGGTCAGGGCGAAGGTCTGGCCGATACGGCGCACAAGCTGCTTCACCCTCAGGAGAGTAGCGGTGGGTGCCGGTCGAATCGCCCTCCGTTACACCATCGAGTGACAGGGTGTCCTGGTTCGTCCCCGTGCCGTGTTGACGCGGGGGTACGACGGAGCCCGCCGGACCGTGGGTCCGACGGGCTCCGTGACGCTTCGCCGGCGGCCGGGCCGGCGTGCTGTCAGCTGCTCAGGCGCAGGCCGGAGCTGGTGGAGAACACGTGGGTCTCGTGGGCGATCGGCACGACGTGGACGGTCTCGCCGCGGGCCGGGATCTGGCGGCCGGGCACCCGGACGACCAGGTCCTGGTCCTTGCCGCCGATCTGGGTGGTCCCGTAGACGAAGCCGTCCGAGCCGAGCTCCTCGACCACGTTGACCGTCACCGCGACGCCCTCGATGCCGCCCGCCGGGACGATCTCGAAGTGCTCGGGACGGACGCCGACGGTCACCGACTTGTCGGTGCCGGCGCCGGACAGGTCCTCGCGGGAGATGTTGACGACCGAGCCGCCGAACTTCACACCGCCGTCCACCAGCGGCACCTCGACCAGGTTCATGGCCGGCGAGCCGATGAAGCCGGCCACGAACAGGTTGGCGGGCTTGTCGTACATGTTGCGCGGGGTGTCGACCTGCTGGAGCAGACCGTCCTTGAGCACCGCGACCCGGTCGCCCATGGTGAGCGCCTCGGTCTGGTCGTGGGTGACGTACACCGTGGTGATGCCCAGGCGGCGCTGGAGGCCGGCGATCTGGGTACGGGTCGAGACGCGGAGCTTGGCGTCCAGGTTCGACAGCGGCTCGTCCATCAGGAAGACCTGTGGCTGACGGACGATCGCGCGGCCCATCGCGACGCGCTGGCGCTGACCGCCGGAGAGCGCCTTCGGCTTGCGGTCCAGGTACTCGGTGAGGTCGAGGATCTTCGCCGCCTCCTCGACCTTGGTGCGGATCTCCGCCTTGTTCACGCCGGCGATCTTGAGCGCGAAGCCCATGTTGTCGGCGACGGACATGTGCGGGTACAGCGCGTAGTTCTGGAACACCATGGCGATGTCCCGGTCCTTCGGCGGCAGGTGGGTGACGTCGCGGTCGCCGATCCGGATCGCACCGGCGTTGACGTCCTCCAGGCCGGCCAGCATGCGCAGGCTGGTCGACTTGCCGCAGCCGGAGGGGCCGACGAGCACGAGGAACTCGCCGTCCGCGATCTCCAGGTCCAGCGCGTCCACCGAGGGCTTGTCCGCCCCGGGGTAGACGCGGGTCGCCTTGTCGTACGTGACAGAAGCCATGGTTCTCGTTCTCCTTCACCGGCAGGAACGTGCCGGACGATCCGAGTAAAGGGGGTCTGTTCGGGGCCGCCGGGTCCACCAGTGGTCTGAACCACTGCGCGAACCGGCTCCCGGCGACGCTACCTGCGCTTCCGCCGCTTGTCAGCCCCCGCCCGACCCGATTTCGGCATCGGTTCCATCACGCCCACCCATCCCACCAACCCCTGGATATCCCACCATCGCGCCACCCCGGCCCGGTAGACTGCCCCCCGGTGCCGCCGTGATCCATCGCGGACGGCCACCGTGCCTCCTTAGCTCAGCTGGCCAGAGCACCGCTCTTGTAAAGCGGGGGTCGTCGGTTCGAACCCGACAGGGGGCTCCAGCGTGCGGAAGGGCCGGGTCGACGGGTGTCGGGCCGGTCCTTCGGCGTTGGTGGGGGTGGGGCGCCGGGGCCGGGCGGCCCGGCGGGCTGCGTCGCCCGGGTCCGGCGGCCGCGTCCGGGCGTTCAGTCCGGGGGCAGGACGAGGGTGGCCAGGGCGCCGCCCGCGGGGTGGTTGGCGAAGGTGAGGGTTGCGCCGATGACGCGGGTGTGGCCGGTGGCGATGGTGAGGCCGAGGCCGTGCCCGCGGCCGCGTTCGGGGGCGTTGGTGCGGAAGCGCTGCGGGCCGTGGCTGAGGAGGTCCTCGGGGTAGCCGGGGCCGTGGTCGCGGACGGTGATCCGCAGGCCGTCGACGCGCAGGTGGACCGGCCCGGCGCCGTGGCGGTGGGCGTTGAGGATCAGGTTGCCGAGGATGCGGTCCAGCCGGCGCAGGTCGGTGCGCACCTGCCGGTCGGCGACCCCGGCGGCGACCTCGACGGTGACGTCCAGTCCGGTGAGGGTGACGGTACGGCGCACGGCGCGTTCCAGCGGTACGGCGGAGAGGTCGGGGGCCTCGGCGTCCGCGTCCAGACGGGAGACCTCCAGCAGGTCCTCGACCAGCCCGCGCAGCGCCTGGACCCGGTTCTGCACGAGCTGGGTGGGCCGTCCCGGCGGCAGCAGTTCGGCGGCGGTGACCAGGCCGGTGAGCGGGGTGCGCAGTTCGTGGGCGACGTCCGCGGTGAAGCGCTGTTCGTCCTCCAGCCGGCGGTGCAGGGTGCGGGACATCAGGTCGACGGCGGCGGCGAGGTCGGCCACCTCGTCCTTGCCGTCGACGAGTTCGCCGATCCTGGTGTCCGTCCCGCCGGCGGCGATGCCCCGGGCGGCGGTGGCCGCGGTGCGCAGCCGGCGGCTGATCCGGTCGGCGACGAGCACGCCGGCCAGCACGGTGGTGAAGACCGAGGCGACGACGGTGAGCAGGATGATCCGGTCCAGGTCGGCGATGGCCTGCCGGTCCTGGGCGAAGCCCACCCGGACGGACAGCACCCCGCCCTGCACCGGGCCCGCCGCCCACATCGACTCGTCCTTCCCGGTGCCCGCGAGCAGTGTGCCGCGCCGGCTGCCGTCGGCGAGGGCGCGCAGCCGGTCGGGCAGGGCCGGGTCGTCCAGGGCGGCGCCCCGGTCGGCCGGCTTGCCGCCAGCGCCGTAGTCGATCAGCGCGGATTCGAGGGCGGACAGGGTGGCCGAGCGGGCCTGGTCGACGTGCTGACGGATCATCGCCTGGTGGACCAGCAGACCGACGGCCACCGCGACCAGGACGGCGATGGCGGCGACGGCGGTGGCGATCTGGCGGCGCAGGGTCATGCCGGGCGCCGCAGCTTGTAGCCGAAGCCGCGGACGGTCTCGATCCGGCCGGAGCCGATCTTGGCGCGCAGCCGCTGCACGTGGACGTCGACGACCCGGGTGTCGGCGCCCCACTCGTAGTCCCAGACGCGTTCCAGCAGGGTGGAGCGCTCCAGCACGATGCCGGGCGCGGCGGTGAACTCCAGCAGCAGCCGCAACTCGGTGGGGGTGAGCGGGGCGAGGCGGCCGTCCACCCTGACCTCCATGCTGTCGGTGTCCACCCGGAGGCCGTCGAAGTCGCGCACGGCGGTGGACGGAGCGGGAGGAGCAGGAGAGGCGGAAACGGCAAGGGGCGCAGGGGGGACGGAAGGGGCCGGGGGTGCCTCCGGCGGCGGGGGGACGACCCGGACGCGGCGAAGCACCGTACGGATCCGGGCGACCAGGACGGCGCTCTCGAAGGGCTTGACCACGTAGTCGTCCGCCCCGGCCTCCAGCCCGGAGACCACGTCCACCGGGTCGGTCCTGGCGGACATCATCAGGATCGGCAGCTGGCTCTCCTCCCGGATCCGGCGGCAGAGGCCGACCCCGTCGAGCAGCGGCAGCATGACGTCCAGCAGGAGCAGGTCGGGCCGGACGGCCTGGAAGGCCTCCAGCCCCTCCAGGCCGTCGGCGGCCGTGGTGACCGGGAAGCCGTAGCGCTCCAGGGCCATCCGGGTGGCCTCGCGGATCACCTCGTCGTCCTCGACCAGGAGGATGTGCGGGTGGGCGGGGGTGGCTGCGGGGGTCATCGCTTCGCTTCCGGTTGCACGGCGGGGACGGACGGCCCGGCAGGCGGCCCGGCAGGCGGCCCGGCGGAGGGCCGGGCGGTGCGCGGGGTGGGGACGGCGGTGGGGACGAGCGCCTTGGGCACGTCCGCGCCGGGGCGCGGCGGCTCGGGCTCGGCCGTGGTGGTGGCCGGCCGGCCGGACTCGCCGCCGGTGGGCGGGGGCAGGGCGGCGCCCTCGTCCTTGCGGTCCTTCAGGAGGAGCCTGCTCCCGTCCCACACGTAGTGACTGGTGGTCCGCACGTAGGCGCTGGTCAGCTCGTACAGCCACAGCTCGGAGCCGATGGTCGCGGCGCTGAACGCCGGCTGGACCTGTACCTGGAGGAGGGGCAGCAGGCGGTCCTCGGCGAGGGCGTAGACGTGCAGCACGGTCCGCCCGGGAGTGGTGACGGCGGTGATCAGCTCGGGCTGTCCGTCCCCGGTGAGGTCGCGGAACTCGGGGGTGCGGACCTCGCACCCCGTGCAGGAGCCGAGCGCCTGGCGCTCCTCGGGGCCGACCGCGGGGTCCTTGGCGAGGACGGCGTGGACGTCGACCGCGGTGATGTCGCGCCCGGGGACGGTCAGGTCGGGGACCGGCTTCGGCGGCTCCTGGGTGGCGCTGCCCGCCTCGGGCGTGGTGGGCGCCGGGGAGGCGGGCAGCTGGGACCAGAGCAGGCGGCGTTCCGGCGGCGGTGTGACGGCCTGGGCCGGGCCCTGGTCGCGCAGGCCGCCGGGCGTGGACGGGCCGATGGCGAGGGCGGCGAGGCCGGCGAGGACGATCAGTCCGGCCAGGGCGAGCACCGGGACGGCGCCCGGCCGTCGGCGGCGGGGTGGTGGTGCTGTTGCTGCCACGGTCGGTGCTCGTCCTCCTGGTCTGCGGGGCGATGCGGCGATGTGTCGGTCGCCCCCGTTGCCGCCCTGGTGGTAGGTCGCACGGTGTGCGGCCCGCGGTTCCGTACGGAACTCCCGGCGGGGCGTCCCGTACGGAACCGCGGGCCGCACCGGCCGTCAGGCCGGGTCCGCCAGCACGATGATGTTGTCCGTCCAGTGGCCGTCCGAGCCGATCCGCCCGCCGCAGGTGATCAGCCGGAGCGCGGGCGCGGGCGTGTCGCCGTACACCTCCTCGGTCGGGAAGCGGCCCTTGTCGGCCTGGAGCAGCGTACGGACCTTGAAGTCCACGGTGCTGCCGTCCGCGCGCCGGATCCGGATCAGTTCGCCGGGCCGCAGTTTCGGCAGCTGTTTGAAGACGGCGGGGCCGTGCAGGGTGTCGTAGTGCCCGATGAGTACGGCGGGGCCGGTCTCGCCGGGGGTGGGGCCGTTGCGGTACCAGCCGACCTCGTCGCCCCGGTCGGCCGGCGGCACCTCGACCGTGCCGTCGGGGTTCAGGCCGAGTGCGCTCACCGGTGCGTCCACCCCGACGGAGGGGACCAGCAGCCGGGTCGGCGGCGAGGCCGGGTACGGCTTCGGGGCGGTGGGCGCCGTCGTGCCCGTGCCTGTGCCCGTGCCCGTCGTGCCCGTCGCGGCCGGACCGGCGGCGGGGGCGTCGGAGCCGTGCCCGGAGGTCTCGACCCGCACCACCGGGGTCTCCCGGCCGGACAGCGCGAGCGAGGTGCCGAGCACCAGGCAGAGCAGGCCCGCGGTGCCGAAGGCGGTGCGGCGCAGCGGGCCGGGGCCCGGCCGGGCGGCGCGTCGGCGCCCCCGCCCGTGCCCCCGGGGGCGTCGGTGGCTGTCGGTCCCCGCCACCGGGACGGCCCCGGCGCCGCTTCCCCGACTGGCCGGGTTCGGGGAAGCGGCGCCGGGGTGCCCGGCGGACTCGGGACCGGTGTCAGCCGCGCGCACCGGAGCGGCGGCGCAGGACGGCGAAGCCCAGGGCCGCGGCGCCGACGGCCGCGACGGCTCCGCCGCCGGCGAGCATCAGGCCGGAACCGTCGGAGGCGCCGGAGCCGTCACCGGCCTGCGCGGCGCCCTTGGGCACCTCACGGACCTGCGGCTGGCCGTTGGGGGCCGGCGGGGTGTCGACCTTCGGGGCCGACGGGGCCTGGGGGGTGGGGGTGGCGGTCGCCGTGGCCCCGGCCGAAGGGGCGGCCGGGGTGGGCGTGGCGGTCCTCGGCGCCTCGGCGCGCGGGGCGTCGGGGGCGGCGACGCTCGGGGCGGCCGGCTTCGGCACGCCGTCGGCCCAGGCCTGCCCGCCGGTGACGGTGGCCAGCAGCGCGGCGCCGGTCAGGGCGCAGGCGGCCAGGACGCGGCGGGTGGGCGAGTAGTGGGTACGGCTCCTGCTCATACGGGGTGTCTCCATCTGCATCGGTCGGTACGTGGTGGACGCCGGCCCGCGGTGCGGGTCGCGGTACGGTCCGCGGTGCCCTTCGCGGGGCCGGGCGTGGTGGCGTCGGGGGACGTACGTCGTCGGCGCCGGACGCGTACGTCCTCGTCGCGGACGCTCTCCGGCCGGTGCGGCCGGGGCGTCGTGGATGACGGTAGGAGGGCCGTGTCGCGGTCCTCGGCCGGTCGTGTCACGGCTGTCCATCGGCTGCGTAACGGTGGCGCACGTGGAAGTGCAGCAGGTCGGCCGCGTGATCGCGGAGCGGAAAGAAGTTCACCCGCTTGAGATCAGGTATGGGATCATCCGAGCGCAGGCGCTCACGCCTCGGGAGTCGATGGCGTTCATCGAGAAGCTTCTGGGAGAGACATGACGATCAAGCCTTCTGTCGACCGCCCTGCGGGGCTGGAGTGGTTCAAGAGCAGCTACAGCACGAACGAGGGGCCTGACTGCGTCGAGGTGGCCCACGGCCCCGGCTCGGTGCACGTGCGGGACTCGAAGGACAAGGAGGGCCCGCAGTTCCGGTTCTCCCCGAGCGAGTGGTCCGCGTTCGTCGGCTTCGCGGCAGAACTCGGCTGACTCCCACGAGCGTTGACGCGGCGGTTCCGGCTCCAGGCCGGGGCCGCCGCTTTGTTGCTACCGCCCCGGTCGTAGCCGCCGCAGCGTCCATCCCTCCCCGAGCTCCCGGGTGTGGGCGGTGAAGAGTTCGGCGGCGCGGCGGTAGGAGAGCCGGGCGCGACCGGTGTGCGGGCAGCGGTCGGCGGCGGGGGTACCGGCGGGGGCGCGGCGGTCGGTGAGGAAGAGCGGGCCACTCGCGCGGCCGGCGATGAGGAGGGGGAGCAGGCGGGCGGTACCGGACCGCCAGTGCAGGGGGGTGTGGCCGGGGCGGGTGCGGCGGCGGGGGAGATCGAGGTGGTCGGCGTCCAGGGCGAGGGCGGCTTCGATCGCGGCGCCGGACTCGTGCAGCAGGTGCCACAGGGTCTGCTCACGCAGTGGTGCGCGCAGGGCGAACAGGGCGTGTAGCCCGTCCTCGGCCAATGGGGCGGCGGCCTCGGCCGGTTCGGGCAGTGGAAGGGGGCGCAGCCCGGTGGTCGGGTCGCCGTCGATCCAGCCCTGGGCGCGCCACCAGGCCGCCGCCGCGCGCAGGGTGGAGAGTTCCCGGTTGAGGGTGCGCGGGTCGGCGTCCGCGCCGCGCCGGGTGAGGGCGGTGCGGAGCCGGGCGGCGGCGTCCGGGTGGTCGAGCAGGGCGAGCGGCAGGACGGGCGGCCGGGCGCGCCGCCGTTCGGGGCCGGTGGGGGCGGGCCGGTCGGCGAGTGCCCAGGCCCAGGTGCTCAGTGCGATCCGGTAGATCCGCCGGGAGCCTTCGGTGAGCCCGGAGTCGGCCAGGTAGCGCTCGACGGCGAGGCTGTACTCGACCGGGGGCAGCTCTGTCACGATCGCCCTCTTCCGCAGTAAACCATCGACTCCAATGCCGTGTCAGGATATTCGAAAGGCGCAGTAAATGGCAGGTGGGAGTGGATTTCGTGGGTCATTTACTGCGGCATTCAAGCGCATCGCCAAAGTTGATGCCAAAAGACTCAAGATTCCCTCCGGAAACCCTTGATTCGCACGTGCGGGTGCTCGCAGACTGCTGCCCATGGCAGTGCGGACAGAACGGATCCCGGCCTCCCGAAGGCGCCTGGGAGACCGTCTCGCCGTGTTCGGCGAGCGCGAGTTCACGTGGTTCTTCGTCGGGTACACCACCTCCCTCGTCGGTTCCTCGATGGCGCCGGTCGCGGTCGCCTTCGCGGTGCTCGACGGCGGGGGCGGCGGCACCGGCCTGGGGTGGGTGATGGCGGCCCGGATCCTCCCCGTGGTGTTGGTGCTGCTGGCCGGCGGGGTGATCGCCGACCGGCTCGGCAGCCGCCGGGTGATGCTGGGCTCGGACCTGCTGCGCGGCGTGGTCCAGGCACTGTTCGCCGTGCTGCTGGCCACCGGCCGCGCGCCGGTCTGGGCGATGGTCGCGCTGGTGGCGGTCTGGGGAGTCGGCGAGGGGCTGTTCATGCCGGCCTTCGGCGCGGTCGTGCCCGGCCTGGTGCGCCGCAAGGAGCTGATGGCGGACGCCAACACCCTGCTGGGGCTGGCCCGCTCGGCGTCCACCGTGGTCGGCCCCGCCGCCGCCGGACTGGTGACCGCCGCCTGGGGCCCGGCGACGGTGCTGCTGGCCGACGCGGTGACGTACGGCGTCGGCGCCTTCGCCCTGGCCGGGCTGCGACTGCCGGTACGGGCGGCGGCCGGTGAGGTGTCGATGATCCGGGACGTGCGGGCCGGCTGGTCGGAGTTCGTCTCCCGCCCGTGGCTGTGGATCACCACCGCGCAGATGGGCCTGTTCAACCTGCTGGTCTGGGCCCCCTTCCTGGTGCTCGGCCCGCTCATCGCCCAGCGGGACCTCGGCGGCGCCCGTGCCTGGGGCCTGGTGATGGGTGTGTACGGGGCCGGCGCGGTGCTGGGCGGCCTGCTGATGCTCGGCCGGGCGCCCGGCCGTCCGCTCGCGGTGGCGTCCGCGGCCGCGCTGGGCTGGGCGCTGCCCTCCGGGGCGCTCGCGGCCGGGGCGGCACTGCCCTGGGTGGCCGTCGCCGCGCTGGTGGCCGGGGCCGGATCGGCGGTCTGCGGGACGCTCTACAGCACCACCACGCAGAAGTGGGTGCCGGTGGAACTGCTGGGCCGGATGACGGCCTTCGGCACGCTGGGTGCCTTCGCGCTCGGCCCGCTCGGGCTGGCGGCGGCCGGTCCGCTGGCCGGCCGGCTGGGTGCAGGCCGCGTGCTGCTGCTCGGGTCGGTCTGGCAACTGGCCGCCGGGGCCGTAGTGTTGGCCGCACCGGCGGTACGGAACCGCCGCTGGGAAGAGGGCCCGGACAGCTGACCGAACCCTCGGACGGCTTCGGGGCGCACCCCCGGCCCCCGCGCACCGCGCCCGGCCGGCCCCGGAGCGCGAAAGGCTGCCCCACCCGCGCACGCGCGTCTCCGCGGCGGGCGGGGCGGCCGACCCGGTCGTACCGTGGAGGGCGGGGGAGACGGAGGAGGCCGATCATGCCCGGTTCGCTCACCATCAGCCATCACGAGTCCGCGGTCGCCCTGGACCACGCGGACGCGGAGCGGCTCGCCACCGTGCTGGCGGAACTGGCGTACCTGTTGGAGATCCCGGGGCCGAACCGGATCAACGACGCACAGCTGGCCGTGCTCTGCGAGGGCCGCGCCCCGGACCGCGGTGAGCTGGTGCACTGGTGCGCGTCGCTCGCCCGCGGGCTGAAGGGACAGCTCTGACCGGAGCCCCGCGTGCCGCCGGCCCCCCGCCGGACGATCGCGCCGGAGCCGCCCGTGCCACCGGCCGCCCGCCGTACGATGGCGCGCGGGGCGGGGACGTCCTCCGGGTGCCGGCGTGGCCGGCGTCCGGTCCGGCGGAGGGTGGGGGTCCGAGCGTGCCGCAGTCCTGGTCGATGTCCTGGCTGACCGTGCCGACGCCGCTGCCCAGCGGCCCGATGGAGGTCGCGGTGACCCCGCTCGGCGTCGCCTCGGCCGGTTACGTCCGGCGCGAGGGCGGGACCCCGCCGTGCACCGACGAGCCGAAGATCAGGGCGGTCACCGAGCGGATCGGCGCCTACCTGGCGGGCCGCACCCGCGAGTTGGGCCTGCCGATCGACTGGAGCCTGAGCTCGGGACCGCACCGCGCCGTGCTGGAGACGCTCTGGCGCGAGGTGCCGTACGGCCGGACCATCACCTACGGCGAACTGGCCGCCCGCAGTGGGGTGTTCGAGGACATCACGGAGCCCGGGCTGGCCGCCCGCACGGTCGGGCAGATGATGGCCGCCAACCCCGTTCCACTGCTGGTGCCCTGCCACCGGGTGGTGGCGGCGGACGGGATCGGCGGCTTCGGCGGCGGCCGGGTCGGGATCGAGGTGAAGCGCTGGCTGCTCACCCTGGAGGGCGTGCTGGAGCCGACCCTCGACTGGGACGGCCCGCTCTGACGGGAACGGCCCGCCGCCGCGCGACGGGGCGGCGGGTGTCCGCGAGGCCGTGGGTGTCCGCCGGGAGGTGAGCCGTCCCGGTCCCGGCCCCGGGGCCGCTCACCGGTGCAGCGCCCGGACCAGCGACACCCGCCCCGGTGCCCGGCGCGGCAGCACCGGCTGGATGCCGGACACCAGCGTGTACTCGATGCCGCGCACGTCCGGCGCCGCCCCCGCGCCCGTCGGCCGTTCGCCGAGTGCCAGCCGGACGGCGTCCCAGGGCAGGTTGAGGCCGCACAGCCGCAGCTGGTGGAGTCCGGCGGCGGGGCGGGTGTTGACGTCGATGACCACCGGCCGGCCGTCGAAGCGGCGGAACTGCACGTTGGACAGGTACGCCATCCCGGTCGACCGGACCAGCCGCCGGACCGGCTCCAGGTAGCACTCCTCGGTGGTGAAGCCCCGGCGGCGGCCGTCCTTGGTGCGGCCGACCGCGGTGAGCGGGGTGCCGTCCCGGTCGGCCAGGCAGTCCACCGAGACCTCGGGCCCGTCCAGGTACGGCATCACCAGCAGGTCCACCGGCTCGCCGTCCGGGCCGCCTTCGTCCAGCGCCGCGGCCACCTGGTCGACCTGCACCCGGTGGTCCCAGCCGGCCAGCCGGTGTGCGCCGTACGGCTTCCGGGTGAGCACCCGGAAGCCGGTACCGCCGGCGCCCGCGACGGGCTTGAGGCAGGCGGTGTGCCCGCCGCCCTCGATCCGCCCGACGGCGTCCCACAGCTCGCCGGGGGTGCGCACCCGCCACCAGGGCGGGGTGGGCAGTCCGGCGCCGGCGATCGCCGCGTAGCCGTCCGCCTTGCTGGTGAAGGCCGCCACCGCGGTGGCGGGCGGGCAGAGCAGCGCGGTGCCGATCGCCTCGAACTCCGGCCGGGCCAGGGCGATGGCGAGCTGGTGCAGCTGGGGGACGAAGACGTCTATGGAGTGCCGGGCGCAGTAGTCCAGCGCGTAGCCGACGTAGCGGTCCGCGGGCAGGTCGGCCGGCTCCGCGGTGCCGTGGTCGGCGGCGGCGAGCACGGGGGAGTCCGGATCGCCGTGGGTCGCGTGGACCACCACCGGGCGCGGGGCGGCGCGCAGTTGTTCGACGAAGAAGACGTTCTCGGCGTAGGTGCGGTTGAGCCAGACACGTACGGGTGCACTCATGCGGCCCTCCCGGGCGGTGAATTGACGAAGCGTCAGGGCACCCTAGCGGCCCGTTCGAACGGGCCGGACGGCAGGGCGCCACGTGCGGCTCGGGCCGGGAGGTGGCGCTGGGCGGGGCGTCGATGGGGGAGGATGGGGCGCGGCACGCCGATATGTTCGAATAGATAGTCGAACGATTTCGATCGGGTGATCTATTCGTACTATTTGTTCGACCATTCCGAACCACTCGAACGAGTGATTGCGGGTCACCCGCGAATGGGCCCACCATGAAGCTGCAACACGCATGTGCAAGGCGACACTTCATCGGGATATGCGAAGGGCCCCCTCATGTCGACCGAAACCAATGCCGGTGTTCCTGCGCCAGGTGCGCAGTCGGAGATCCGGCAGCAGCAGAGTCTGAGCACGGCGGGCGCGCGGAACCTCGCGACGACCACGAAGTCCGCACCGCAGATGCAGGGCATCAGCCCGCGCTGGCTGCTCAGGAAGCTGCCCTGGGTGCAGGTGTCCGCCGGTACCTACCGGGTGAACCGGCGCCTGCGCTACGCGGTCGGCCGGGGCCGGGTGAGTTTCGTCAAGACCGGTGCCGAGGTGCGGATCGTCCCGCCGACGCTGGCCGAGGTGCCGGTGCTGCGCGGCTTCCAGGACGAGGCCGTGCTGGAGGAGTTGGCCTCGCGCTTCGTGCAGCGGGACTTCAACCCGGGCGACGTCCTGGTCCAGGCCGGGTCGCCGATCACCGAGGTCTTCCTGATCGCGCACGGCAAGCTCGACCGGCTGGGCACCGGCAAGTACGGCGAGGAGACGGTGGTCGGCACCCTCGCCGACGGCGACCACCTCGGCGACGAGGCGGTCCGGCAGGACGGCGGCGACTGGCCGTACACCGTCCGCGCCGCGACCGCCGGCACCGTCCTGTCGCTGACCTGGCCCGCTTTCCAGGAGCTGCACGACCGCTCCGAGGCGCTCCAGCTCCAGGTCATCGAGTACCTGAACGGCTTCCAGCAGGCGCAGAACAAGCACGGCGAGGCCGCGATCGACCTCTCCGCCGGCCACCTGGGCGAGTACGAGCTGCCCGGCGCCTTCGTGGACTACGAGCTGAAGCCGCGCGAGTACGAGCTGAGCGTCGCGCAGACGATCCTCAAGGTGCACTCCCGGGTCGCCGACCTCTACAACCAGCCGATGAACCAGACCGAGCACCAGCTCCGGCTGACCATCGAGGCGCTGCGCGAGCGCCAGGAGCACGAGCTCGTCAACAACCCCGAGTTCGGCCTGCTGGAGAACGCCGCGTACGACCAGCGCTTCCAGACCCACTCCGGTCCGCCCACCCCGGACGACATGGACGAGCTGCTCAGCCGCCGCCGCGGCACCAAGATGTTCCTGGCCCACCCGAGGGCCATCGCCGCCTTCGGCCGGGAGCTCAACAAGCGCGGCCTCAACCCGGGCACGGTCGAGGTCGAGGGCAGGCAGATCACGTCCTGGCGCGGGGTGCCGGTCTTCCCGTGCAACAAGATCCCGATCGTCGGGAGCACCAGCTCGATCATCGCGCTGCGCACGGGCGAGGACAACCAGGGTGTCATCGGCCTGCACCAGACCGGAATCCCGGACGAATACCAGCCGAGCCTTTCGGTGCGGTTCATGGGAATCGACGACAAGGCCATCATTTCCTACCTGGTGAGCGCCTACTACTCCGCCGCGATCCTGGTGCCGGACGCGGTCGGCGTCCTGGAGAACGTGGACATCGCGCAGTACTGACGGTCGGCGGGGCCGGACGCGGAGCGATGCGTCCGCCCTGGGCAGCCCGACGGGCCCCGGGCGGACGGCGCGCCCCGGCGCGCCCCGGCGCGCCCCGGCGCGCCCCGGCGCGCCCCGGCGCGTCCGGGCACGCCCGCCCGTACGCGCAGAGCCCGTACGCGCAGAGCCCGTACGCGCAGAGCCCGCGGCGCAGCGCCCGCCCGTACGGACACGGCCCGAGGCGCGGCCCGGGCGGCGTGCGCCCGCGGCCGGCCCCGCAGCGCAACCCCGGCCCGCCGACGGCGGGCCGTCCCACGACAGGCGCCCGACAGGGGGAAACACCCAATGACGAGTCCCACGCTGGAGCGGGACCACAAAGAGGGGCACGAGGCGGCGGACATCCTCGCCAGGACCCGAGCCCTCGTCGACCCGGTCCTGCGGGCCGCCGTCGACTCGCTGCCCGGCACCATGCGCAAGGTGTCCGGCTACCACTTCGGCTGGTGGGAGGCGGACGGCACCCCCGCCGAGGCCCCCGCCGGCAAGGCGATCCGGCCGGCCATGGTCCTCGCCGCCACCCAGGCCCTGGGCGGCAAACCCGACGAGGCCGTCGCCGCGGCCGCCGCCGTGGAGCTGGTGCACAACTTCACCCTGCTCCACGACGACGTCATCGACCGGGACGAGACCCGGCGCCACCGGCCCACCGCCTGGCGGGTGTTCGGCACCACCGAGGCCATCCTGGCCGGGGACGCCATGCACTCCCTCGCGCTGCGCCTGCTCGCCGAGGACACCCTCCCGGCCGCCCACGGCTCGATCCGCCGGCTCGCCGACTGCGTGGTCGAGCTCTGCGAGGGCCAGCAGATCGACTGCGCCTTCGAGCAGCGCAACGACGTCTCGCTGCCCGAGTGCCTGGCGATGGCGGAGGCCAAGACCGGCGCCCTGCTCGGCGCCGCCTGTGCGATGGGCGCCCTGTACGGGGGTGCGTCCGAGGAGGCGGCGCAGGCGCTGGACGGCTTCGGCCGGGAGATCGGCCTGGCGTTCCAGCTGATCGACGACCTGATCGGGATCTGGGGGGACCCGGCGG
Organism: Kitasatospora sp. NPDC036993; assembly: GCF_055607525.1. Classification (NCBI taxonomy): domain Bacteria; kingdom Bacillati; phylum Actinomycetota; class Actinomycetes; order Kitasatosporales; family Streptomycetaceae; genus Kitasatospora; species Kitasatospora sp. NPDC036993. The sequence goes on from NZ_JBVJRP010000004.1 coordinate 208,282, forward strand.
TGACCGGCAAGCCGGTCGGCGCGGACCTGGTCGCCCGGAAGAAGTCGCTGCCGGTGGTCGCGGCACTGGGCTCCGGCACCGCCGAGGGCTCGCGGCTGGCCGAGCTGTACGTGCTGGAACGCCCGCTGAGCCCGGAGGAGTTGGCGCAGTGCGCGGCGGCCGTCGAGGCGGCCGGCGGGCGCGGCTGGGCGCAGGGCGAGTCCTGCGAGCGGATGGCCACGGCGATGGCGCAGCTGGCCGTCGCGGTACCGGAGCCGGCCGCGGCCGACGAACTGCTGGCGCTCGCCGAGCTGGTCACCCGCCGTACCCACTGAGCGGGCCGCCCGTGTCGAACGTCCCCGGTGGTGCGCCGGTGGGTGTCCCCGGGAGCGGGAGGCCGGCCCGGCCTCCCGCTCCCGGCGCCCGAGCCGGCCCCGCCCTCAGCCGAACGCGGCCAACAGCCGCCGCTCCTTGGCGGGTTCGATGCCCTGCCGTACCGGGGCCTCCGGCCGTCCCTTGCGCCCCTCGGCGTCGGTGTCCCCGGCCGGCCCCCGCGTCCGCAGCCACTCCCAGGTGTCCCGCGCCGTCTCGGCGAACGGCCGGCAGCGCAGCCCGGCCGCCTCGGCCCGGCTGGTGTCGGCCAGCCAGGTGCCCGCCATCTCGGGCAGATCCGGTGCCCAGAAGGGCAGTTCGGTCCACGGGGCGACCTGGTCAGGACCCTCGGCGAGCAGCGGCCCGTCCGGGACCGGGACCAGTTCGGTGTCCGCGGCGCCCGCCACCTGCCGGCAGGTCTCCAGCCACTCACCGAAGCGCAGCCGCCCGGGCGGCGCCGTGGTGACGAACCGCCCCGTCGTCCCGGCCGTCAGCAGGTCCAGTCCGAAGCCGGCGAAGTCCCGGACGTCGATCACCTGCATGGTCCGCTGCGGATCTCCCGGGGCGAGCACCCGCCCGCCGCGCGCCATCCGCTCCAGCCACCAGGGCAGCCGGCCGCCGTACTCGTACGGCCCGGCGAGCAGCCCGCTGTTCAGCACCAGCGTGCGCTCGGCGCCGAACCCCGCCAGCACGGCGCGCTCGCAGCCGGCCTTCAGGGCGGTAGCGGCCGGCTGGCCGGGCGGGGTGTCGGCGGGACAGGGGTGTCGTACGGAGTCCTCGTCGATCACCCGGGCGGGCCAGTCGGCGAAGGCGTGCACGGAGGAGACGAAGGTGTAGTGGCCGGCCCGCCCGCCCAGCAGCCGTGCGCTGAGCGCGGCCTGGGCGGGCTGCTGGGCCGAGGTGTCGACGACGGCGTCCCAGCTGCGGCCGTCGACCAGCCGGGCGAGGTCCCCGGCCCGGTCGCGGTCGCCCCGGACGGCCTCGACGCCGGGCAGGTCGGCGGCGCTGTGGCCGCGGTTGAAGGTGGTCACCCGATGGCCCCGGGCGAGGGCCTCGGCAGCGTAGGCCCGTCCGAGGAAGGACGAGCCCCCAAGCAGGAGGATCTTCATACCGCCGAGTCTCCCGCCGCCGCCCCGCCCGTACGTCCAGCTTCGCGCTCAGCAGAGGGCGGACGACCAGACGCCGTACGGCCGCCGGTCCGACGTGCCGCCCCACCCGGCCCCGCCTAGCATCCCAGGTGTACCGATCCGAGCGACACGTCGATCCGAGCGGCCCGCGGTGGGAGAGCGACAGCATGGTCAATCCGGCACTCGTGGACCCGACCACCGTCCGCGCCACCGCGGCCGAGGCCTGGATCCGCGGCTACCCGCTGCTGCGGAACTACCGCGCCCTGTACGCCCAGGCCCTGGACGACGCGGACCCGGGGTACGTCGGCGGCTTCGGCGTCTTCCGCCACCAGCCGCGGCCGTCCGCGCCCGGCAGCGGCAAGGGTGGCGCGCCAGGCGGTGACGAGCCCGGGGACACCCTGGACTCCCGCGCCTGGCTGGACCTGCGCACCGAGCCCTGGGTGGTCTCGGTGCCCGCCGGGGACCGTCACCACGTCCTCCTGGTGCACGAACTCGACACCGTGTACGCCGGGTTCATCGGCACCGGGACCACCGGCCCGGGGTCCGGCGACCACCTGATGGCCGGCCCCGACTGGCACGGCGAGCCCCCGCCCGGCATCAGCGGCGTGATCCGCACCGCCACCCGGCTGGTCGGCATCCTGGGCCGCACCCGCCTCACCGGGACCACCCCCGCCGGGACCGCCGCCCTCCAGGAGCGGTACCGACTGCGCCCGCTGCACGAGTACGCCGGGACACCCGCGCCGGCACCCGCCCCGGAGCCGGTCTGGCCGGTCTGGCGCGAGGAGGTGACGGACACCGTCGAGTTCCTCTCCTTCCTCGACTTCCTGCTCGGCTTCTTCCCGCTGGACGGCCCCGTCCCGCTGCCGTCCGCCGAAACCGGACTGCGCGGCCGCCTCACCGACCTCGGCGTCGACGGCCGTGGCGAGTTCGAGCCCGCCGCCCTCCCCCTGGAGGTGCGCGCCGAGATCGGACGCGGCCTCGCCGACGGCCGGGCCCGGCTGGAGCGCGCCACCGCGGAACTGCGCGGACGCACCGGGCTGTCCGGCACCCGGGAGCAGATCGGTGCGGACTTCCTGCGCCAGGCCGCCGGCGCCGCGCTCGACCTCCACGGGCTGCCCGCCGCGGAGGCCGGGGCCGACACCGCCCCGGCCGGCACCGCCCCGGACGGCCGCCGGCCGCTCCCGCCGCTCGGCCCGCGCTGACCGGACCCGCCCCGACCGCCCCTTCCCCCGTCCGAAGGACCCCCGATGAACCAGCCCGAGCTGGAGGCCCTGGCCGCCGACGCGTACGTGTACGGCTACCCGCTGGTCGCCGGCCTCACCATGGTCGAGCGCTTCACCAGGGGCGGCATGGGCACCCTGCCGGCGGCGCCGTTCAACCACTTCAGCCACGCCACCCGGCTGGCCGGCCCGGCCGACGACTTCGTCTCGGTCAACAACGACACGATCTACTCGATCGCCCAGCTGGACCTCTCCGAAGGCCCGCAGGTGCTGAGCGTCCCCGACACCGCCGGCGCCTACTACGTGGTGCAGTTCATCGACGCCTGGACGGACAACGTCGCCTACCTCGGCAGCCGCGCCACCGGCACCGGTGCGCAGACCTGGCTGATCGTCCCGCCGGGCTGGCACGGCACCCCGGCCGACCGGGACCGGGTGATCGAGCTGCCGACCACCGTCGGCACCGTCGTCGGCCGCTTCGCCTGCGCCGGCCCGGACGACCTGCCCCGGGTCAGGGCCCTGCGGACCGCCCTGGAACTGGCGCCGCTGGAGCCCGGGGGCCTGGTCGCCGGACTGCCCGAGCCGGACGGGGACGTGCCCGAGCGGCTGGCCTTCTTCGAGCGCCTGCGGGTCTGGATGCAGGCCTTCCCGCCCGCCACGGCGGACATCGAGTACCAGCGCCGCTTCGCCCCGCTCGGCCTGCTGGACGACGGCGCCTCGCCGTACCGGGCGGCCGCCCCCGAATGGACGCTGGCACTCGCCAAGGGCCTGGCCGCCGGCCGGGAACGGGTCGAGGACGCCACCCGCCCGCCGGAGGACCACCCGCCCGGCGAGTGGCGCGGCGCGCTCCACCTCTTCGACTACAACACCGACCACCTGGGCCCCGGCACCCTGGACGACCCCGAGTGGCGCATCCCCGACCGCCGCGCCGCCTACCTCAGCCGGGCCGCCGCCGCCCGGGCCGGCCTCTGGGGCAACCACGCGTACGAGGCCTCGTACGCGATGACCTACGACGACTCCGACGGCCGCCCCCTCACCGGCGCCAACAGCTACACCCTGCGCTTCGACCAGCCGCCCCCGGCAGAGGCGTTCTGGTCCGTCACGATGTACTCCGTCCCGGACTACTACCTGGTGGAGAACCCGATCGACCGCTACTCGATCGGCGACCGCACCCCCGGGCTGGTCCGCGGCGACGACGGCTCCCTCACCCTGACCCTCCAGCACGACCGGCCCGAGGACCCGGCCGCCGCCGCCAACTGGCTCCCCACCCCACCCGGCGAGTTCCGCCCCATCCTCCGCATCTACCGGCCCAAGCCCTCCGTCCTGGAGGGCAGCTACCGGGTCCCGCCGATCCATCGGACGTGACGGCCTTACTGCCGTCGTGCGTGAGAAGTCGGCCGGGTCGACTTCTCGTGCGTGCTGTCCTGTTCCGAGCAGGCTTGAGGCGGTGTTGTGCCGGCTGCTGCTGTTCCGAGTCCTTCGTGTCGGTGGGCGGCCACCGGGCCCCGCCGATCCGTCGGACGTGACGGTCTTACTGCCGTCGTGCGTGAGAAGTCGGCCGGGTCGACTTCTCACGCGCCCTGTCCTGCTCCCAACAGGCCTGAGGTGCCAGCCGGGCGGCAGCGTTGCGCGGACTGCTACCGACCCGGTGAGGACGCCGTCGCCGGGCTCGTCGGCTGCGGCGAGGCGTCCGGACCCGGCGTCGCCGTGGCCGTGCCCGAGGGGGAGGGGGAGCCCGGCGGCGAGCCGGACGGCGAGGCCGGCGACGTGGGCGTGTCCGACGGGGAGGGCGCCGCGGTGGCCGTCGGGTGCGGTGACGCGGTGGCGGACCCCGTCGGCACCGGCGTCGAGGCCGGCGAGGCCGTCGAGGCCGGCGAGGGGTCGGCCGGGGAGGAGGCGGACCCGCCGCGGTTGTGCGGCCCGCCCTCCAGGGTGACCACCGCCTGCGAGGGCGGCAGCGCGATCCGGGCCGTCCAGTGCGTCGTCGGCGCCTGGTCTTCGTCCACCGTGACGATGACGGTGATCCGCTGGCCTGGCGCCAGGGTGCCGGCGTCGCGGCTGAGCCGGAGCCAGCCGGCGTCCGTCACCGCGCGCCAGCGGATCTCCGTGCCGCCGGAGTCGGTGAGGGTGAGGACGGTCCGGTTGCCGTACTCGCGGGCCTCGACGGTGAGCAGTCCGGCCGGGGCGGGTTCGCCCGGGCCCGGTGTGGAGGTCTGGTCGACCACGGGGGCGGGCGCGGCGACCAGGGCGGGGCTGCCGAGCGGGGCCGCGCCGTGCGCCGGGACGGGTACCAGCGCGCCCTCGAAGGTCAGTCGCGGAAACCCGGGATGCAACGTTTCTGCACCGCCGCTACCGGAACCACCCATGCCCCGGCCGGTCCCGGCCCCCGCCAGCTCCATCCCCGGCATGCCGGTCGAACCCGGCCCCACCGGGCCGCCCACCGGGGGCCTCGGCCGCTGCCCGGCCGGCCGTCCGGCCTCGTCCACCCGCACCGCCGACACCGAGGCCGCCGACCCTGACCCGCCACCGCCCCGGTGCCCGGCCCAGAGCGCGATCACCGGCGCCGCCAGTACGGCCGCGAGCACCCCGGTGGTCACCACCCGCCGGCGCACCGCCAGCCCGCGCCCCGCGTCCGGCGCCCGGTGCCGGGGGAAGCCGCCCTGGTCGAACCGCAACCCCGGCTCGGCCACCCGAGAAGCCGCCGCCCGAGAAGCCGCCGCCCGAGAAGCCGCCGCCCGAGAAACCGACGTCCGAGAAACCGACGTCCGAGAAGCCGCCACCCGAGCACCCGCCACCGGAGCACCCGCCGCCGAGCCCGCCGTACCGTCGGCCGCCCCCGCCCCCGCCCCCACGCCCGCCGGAGCAGCCGGCACCGCCAGCCCCGACAGCCCCGCGGCCCGCTCCGCCGCCTCGCTCGCGGCCACCCGCTCCGCCGTCCCCCGGCAGCTCGGGCAGTCCACCACGTGCTGCACCAGCTCCCGCCGCAGCGCCGGGCCGAGCACCCAGTCCCGCCAGGACTCCGCCCCGGCCCCGCCGAGCCGGTCCAGTTCCGGGCAACTGCCCACGCCGAGCACCAGCAGCGCCGCCCTGGTCCTGGCCACCTCGGCCTCGGCCCCGGCCAGCAGCTCGCGGGTCCGGTCGAACGGCAGGCCCAGCACCGCCGCCACCTCCAGCGGGGTCAGCCGGTGCCGGGCGGACAGCTCCAGGGCCTCGCGCTGCTCCGGGTCGGTCCCGGCCGCCTCCGGCCAGGCGAGCGAGGACAGCTCGCGCCGCCGCCGGGCCGCCTCGGCCTCGCCCGGTTCCGGGCCGGCCGCCTGCCCGGCCCCGGTCACGCCCGGGCCCCCGTCCGCGAGCCGCCGCAGGCAGGCGTACCTGGCCAGCGAGAACAGCCAGGCCCGCAGCAGCCCGGGCTCGGCCAGCCGGTCGGCGTGCCGCCGCGCCAGCTCGCGGACCTCGCGCAGGGCGTCGGCGGCCGCGTCGTGCTCGCACAGCACCGAGAGGCAGTAGGTGAACAGGCCGTCCACCTGTCGGTCGTACGCCGCGAGCACGGCCGCGGCCCGCGCCCCGGCCGGTCCGTCCGCCCCGCCCGGCCCGTCCGGTCCAACAGTTCTCCTCGTCACCCGTCCGACGGTAGAGACCGCGGACGGCTGACCCCGACCATTCAGCGCGTATGTACTTCTTTCGGGTAACAACATCGCCCATCTGTGTGGATGCGCGGCGTGCCCGGCGGCGGACCGCCGCTGTCACACCCAGGCGCTACGGTGGGCCGCATGCCTCCGCGTTCCAAGACCACCGCCAAGCCGCGCCCGGCGTACCGCTGTACCGAGTGCGGCAACCAGCTGCCCAAGTGGGTCGGCCGCTGCCCGGAGTGCAACGCCTGGGGCACGGTCGAGGAGTACGGCGCGGTGCCGATCCGCACCACGGCCGCCGGCCCGGTCAGCGCGCCCGCCCGCCCGATCGCCCAGGTGGACGGCCAGGTCGCGACGGCCCGCTCGACGGGCGTGCCGGAGCTGGACAGGGTGCTCGGCGGCGGCCTGGTGCCCGGCGCGGTGGTGCTGCTGGCCGGCGAGCCCGGCGTCGGCAAGTCCACCCTGCTGCTGGACGTCGCGGCCAAGGCGGCCACCGCGCAGCACCGCACGCTCTACGTCACCGGCGAGGAGTCGGCCGGCCAGGTCCGGCTGCGCGCGGACCGGATCAACGCCCTCTCCGAACACCTCTACCTCGCCGCCGAGTCCGACCTCGGCGCGGTGCTCGGGCACATCGAGGCGGTCAACCCCGGCCTGCTGATCCTGGACTCGGTGCAGACCATCGCCTCGGCCGAGCTGGACGGCGCCCCCGGCGGCCCGGCCCAGGTCCGCGAGGTGGCGGGCGCGCTGATCCGGGCGTCCAAGGAGCGCGGCATGGCCACCCTGCTGGTCGGCCACGTCACCAAGGACGGCCAGATCGCCGGCCCGCGCCTGCTGGAGCACCTGGTGGACGTGGTGCTCAGCTTCGAGGGCGACCGGCACGCCAGGCTGCGCCTCATCCGCGGGGTCAAGAACCGCTACGGCGCCACCGACGAGGTGGGCTGCTTCGAGCTGCACGACGAGGGCATCGTCGGTCTGGCCGACCCGTCCGGCCTGTTCCTGACCAGGCGTGACAAGCCCGTCCCCGGCACCTGCCTCACCGTCACCCTGGAGGGCAAGCGCCCGCTGGTGGCCGAGGTGCAGGCGCTGATGGTGGATTCGCAGATCCCCTCCCCGCGCCGCACCACCTCGGGGCTGGAGTCCCCCCGGATCGCGATGATCCTGGCGGTGGTCGAGCGGCACGGCGGGGTGAAGCTCGGCAAGCAGGACATCTACACCGCGACGGTCGGCGGGGTGAAGCTGTCCGAGCCCTCCGCGGACCTCGCGGTGGCGCTCGCGGTGGCCAGCTCCTCCACCGACACCCCACTGCCCAGCAACCTGGTGGCGATCGGCGAGGTCGGTCTGGCGGGCGAGGTGCGGCGGGTGACGGGTGTGCAGCGCCGGCTCGCCGAGGCGCACCGGCTGGGCTTCACCCACGCCCTGGTCCCGCCGGACCCGGGCAAGGTGCCGCCGGGCATGAAGGTGGTCGAGGTGGCCGACATCGGCGAGGCGCTGCGGGCCATCCCGGGCCGCCGCCGCTCCGCCGCCAAGCCGCGCCCCGAGGCCCGCGGTGAGGCACCGTCGGCGCCGCCGGCCCCCCGCTCCGCCCGGGGCGCGGACCGCCCGGCGGCGCACCCCGAGGAGCTGATGGAGGGCTGGGAGCCGCTCGACTCCGACGAACTGCGCTGACCCAAGCCCTGCCGAAGCCACACACAGTTAGACTTTCCCCAGTCTCATTGGCCAGAAGGCAGTACCGAGCGGTACTGAGCGACAGAGCAACAGACCGCGGACCGGCGCACGGCGCGAGGCGCGGCACGGGGTCGACCGGAGGAGTCACGTGGCAGCCAGCGACCGGGGGGCGGACAAGGCCTCCCGCGAGGAGGCCCTGCTGCGGGCCTCCCTCACCGCCATCGCGCCCGGCACCGCGCTTCGTGACGGCCTGGAGCGGGTCCTGCGGGCCAACACCGGCGGTCTGATCGTGCTGGGCTTCGACAAGACCGTCGAGACCCTGTGCACCGGCGGCTTCGTCCTGGACGTCGAGTTCAGCGCCACCCGGCTGCGCGAGCTGTGCAAGCTCGACGGCGCGGTGGTGCTCGACAAGGACATCACCAAGATCGTCCGGGCCGGCGTGCACCTGATGCCGGACTCGACCATCCCCACCGACGAGACCGGCACCCGCCACCGCACCGCCGAGCGGGTCAACCGGCAGACCGGCTACCCGGTGGTCGCGGTCTCGCACTCGATGCGGCTGATCGCGATGTACGTCAACGGCACCCGCCGGGTGCTGGAGGACTCCACCACCGTGCTGTCCCGCGCCAACCAGGCGCTGGCCACCCTGGAGCGCTACAAGCTGCGCCTGGACGAGGTGGCCGGCACGCTCTCCGCGCTGGAGATCGAGGACCTGGTGACGGTCCGGGACGTCACCGCCGTGGCCCAGCGCCTGGAGATGGTCCGGCTGATCGCCACCGAGATCGCCGGCTACGTGCTGGAGCTCGGCATCGACGGCCGGCTGCTCTCGCTCCAGCTGGACGAGCTGATCGCGGGCGTGGAGCCGGAGCGCGAGCTGGTCGCCCGGGACTACTTCCCCGAGCGGGCCGCCAAGAAGGGCCGGACGGTCACCGAGGTGCTGGCCGACCTGGAGGCGCTCACCCACGCCGAGCTACTGGACCTCCAGACGGTCGCCAAGGCGCTCGGCTACTCGGGTTCGCCGGAGTCGCTGGACTCCGCCGTCTCGCCGCGCGGCTACCGCCTGCTGGCGAAGATCCCGCGCCTGCCCAACACGGTGATAGAGCGCCTGGTCGAGCACTTCGGCGGCCTCCAGAAGCTGCTCGCGGCCAGCATCGACGACCTCCAGACGGTCGAGGGCGTCGGCGAGACCCGTGCCCGCTCGGTCCGCGAGGGCCTGTCCCGCCTCGCCGAGTCGTCCATCCTGGAGCGCTACGTCTGACCGGACGCGCGGCGGCGACGGTCGCCCGAACGGCTGTGACGGCCCCCGAGGAAACGTTTCCCCGGGGGCTGTCACACGTCCGCGCCGAGCCCCGGCCGCCCCTCGGCCACGCCCCGTCGCCGCCTCGTCCGCGCCCGTCCGCGCCCGTACGAGGAGGAGCCCCCGGCCGTGGCGGCCGGGGGCTCCGAAGGAAGGTGACCGGTTCTCAGCTGTCCAGCCGGATCGAGGCGCGCGCCGAGACCTTGTCCCCGGAGAGCCCGGTGAGCTCCGCGAGCACCACGTAGGTGCCGCTCGCCGGCGGCGTCTGGTCAGCGGTCGCGCACTGCGGCTTGCTGCGGCTGCGGTCCCAGGTGAAGGTCTCGGTCTGGCTGCCGTTGGCGCCGAGCTGCACCCAGATGCTGCCCTTGTCGGCCGGGCAGTCGCCGGAGGACCAGACCCGGTCGTTGCTGCTGCCGCTCACCGTGATCACGGAGGCGGTGCGGCCCAGGTCCACCCGGCAGTTGGTGCCGGAGGAGTTCTTGACCGTCAGGGCCAGCCGCGGCTTGTCCTTGGGCTGGTACGAGTTCTGGGTGCCGGCCAGCTCCAGCGCCACCTGCGAGGAGGCGCAGACCGGCAGCGCCATGATCTCGGTGGTGTTCACCACCGGCACGCCGCCGCCCGAGCCGCCCGCACCGCCACCGGTGCCGCCGCCGGTCGCCGGCGCGGCGCCGCCCCCGGGGGCCGGGTTGGCTCCGCCGGTGCCGGTGCCGCCGCTGAGGTTGACCTCGGTGCCGCCGCCACCCGCCACCGGGCCGCCCCCGGTGCCGGTACCGGCACCCGGACGCGCCGCCGGGCCGCTCGGGGAGGCACCCGGCGTGATGGCCTGGGCCGGGGTCTGGCTCTGGCTCTGGGACGGAACGGCCTGGGCGGCCTTGCTCTGTGAGCCGCCGTCACCGCCCCCGCCCTGATCGATCATCAGCCAGGCGATCAGGGCGACCACCGCCGCCCCGGCGACGAGCACGACGATGCGCCGACGCCAGTAGATCGAGGCCGGCAGTGGTCCGACGGGTTGACGCAGAGAAGGCACGACCAAACTCTACGAGACTGTGTGTGGCGATTGACTCATCAACACCGCACAGTCACCCCTTCCTTCACATGATCCGCCATTTGACCCGTTCGAGCGAGCCCCAATCGGACGATTTCCGGAGTCGCCCGGAGAATCCGGAGCGATCTGATCCACTTCGGCCAGGACGGCGGGCATGGGAGGATCGAAGGGCCATGACTGCCATCACCACCGCCGCCGCCGACGCCGACCGGCTGCCGATGCCCCTGCCGCTGTTCCACTCGACCGTCCTGGACTGGTACGAGGCGAGCAAGCGCGACCTGCCCTGGCGGGCCCCGGACGCGACGCCCTGGGCGGTCGTGGTGAGCGAGTTCATGCTCCAGCAGACCCCGGTCAAGCGGGTGCTGCCCGCCTGGGAGGCCTGGCTCACCCGCTGGCCGACCCCGGCCGACCTCGCCGCCGACGCGCCCGGCGAGGCGGTCCGGATGTGGGGCCGGCTGGGCTACCCGCGCCGGGCGCTGCGCTTGCACGCGGCCGCGGTGGCGATCACCGAGGAACACGACGGCGAAGTCCCGGACGACCACGCCACCCTGCTCTCGCTGCCCGGGGTGGGGGAGTACACCGCCGCCGCCGTGGCCTCCTTCGCCTTCCGCCGGCGGCACGTGGTGCTGGACACCAACGTCCGCCGGGTCTTCGCCCGCGCGGTGACCGGCGTCGAGTACCCGGCCCAGGCCACCACCGCCGCCGAGCGCCGCACCGCCACCGCGCTGCTGCCCGACGACGCCGAGACGGCCGCCACCTGGGCGGTCGGCGTGATGGAGCTGGGCGCACTGGTCTGCACCGCGCGCGGCCCGGAGTGCGGGGACTGCCCGCTGTTCACCGGCTGCGCCTGGCAGCGGGCCGGCCGTCCGCCGTACGAGGGCCCGGCCCGGCGCGGACAGACCTACGAGGGGACGGACCGCCAGGTGCGCGGCAAGCTGCTCGCGGTGCTGCGCGAGGCGCACGGGACGGTGCCGCAGGCCCGGCTGGACGCGGTCTGGCCGGACGCGGTGCAGCGGGCCAGGGCGCTGGACGGGCTGGTGGCGGACGGTCTGGTCGAGCCGGTCGAGCAGGGCGTCTACCGGCTGCCCCAGTAGCCGGCCCCGCGGCAGCGACCTGCCCTCAGCGCAGCCCGACGGCGCCCCCGGGAACGACGGCGCCCCCGGGAACGACGGTGCCCCCGGGAGGAGGACCTCCCGGGGGCACCGTGCGGAGCGGGACCGTCAGACGGCCGCCGCCTCCAGCGAGGACTCGGCCGGCTTCTCGTCCTTGCCGGTCCCCCGCAGCGGCACCTCGCGCAGGAACACCGCCGCGGCGATCCCGATCACGGCCACGCCGACGCCCCACAGGAAGACGGTGTGCATGCCGTTGGACACCGCGTGGTGGTAGGCGTCCTGGATGGCCGGATCCAGCTTGCGCAGCTCGACCGGGCTCATCTGGCCCGGGTCCTGCACGCCGCCGCCGGCGACGGCCTGCTCGCCGAGCCGCTCCTTCATGGTGTCGGTCACCCGGTTGTTGAACAGCGCGCCGAACAGCGCGACACCGAAGGACCCGCCGATGGTGCGGAACAGGGTGGCGGTGGAGCTGGCCACGCCCATGTCCTTGAGCTCGACGCTGTTCTGCGCGACGAGCATGGTGATCTGCATCAGGAAGCCCATGCCGGCGCCCAGCACGACCATCCAGCAGGCCGAGGTGAAGCCGCTGGTCCCGGTGCCCATGGTGGAGAGCAGGAACAGGCCGACGGTCATCACGATGGTGCCGATGATCGGGTAGATCCGGTACTTGCCGGTCTTGGTGACGGCCTGGCCGACCACCAGCGAGATCACCAGCATGCCGAACATCATCGGCATCAGCAGCAGGCCGGAGTTGGTGGCCGAGGCGCCCTGGACGATCTGCTGGTACAGCGGCAGGAAGACGGTCGAGCCGAACATCACGAAGCCGACGATGAAGCCGATGATCGAGACCAGGGTGAAGTTCAGGTTCCGGAACAGGCCCAGCGGGAGCATCGGCTCCTCGACCCGCTGCTCCACGTAGCAGAAGGCGATCAGCGAGGCGGCGGCGAGCGCGGCCAGGCCGAGGATCTCCTTGGAGCCCCAGGCGTACTGCTGGCCGCCCCAGGTGGTGATCAGCACCAGCGAGGTGATGCCCGTGGTGAGCAGGACGGCGCCCAGGTAGTCGATCTTGGCGGTGCTGCGGACCTTCGGCAGCTTCAGCGTGACGACGACCACGGCGAGCGCGACCACGCCGAGCGGCAGGTTGATGTAGAAGGTCCAGTGCCAGCTCAGGTGGTCGGTGATGAAGCCGCCGACGAGCGGGCCGCCGATGGTGGCGAGGGCCATCACCGCGGCGAACATGCCCTGGTACTTGCCGCGGTCGCGCGGCGGGACGAGCGCGCCCATGATCGACATGACGCCGACCATCAGACCGCCGGCGCCCAGGCCCTGTACGGCGCGGAAGCCGATCAGCTCGTTCATGTTCTGCGACAGGCCGGACAGCGCCGAACCCACCAGGAAGATCACGATCGAGGTGAGGAAGGTGCCCTTGCGGCCGTACATGTCGCCGAGCTTGCCCCAGATCGGGGTGGAGGCGGCGGTGGCCAGGGTGTACGAGGTGACCACCCAGGACAGGTGCTCGGCACCGCCGAGGTCGCCGACGATGGTCGGCATCGCGGTGCCGACGATCAGGTTGTCGAGCATGGCCAGCAGCATGGTGACGACCAGGCCGACCATCACGAGGCGGATCTCGCGCGGTGACCGCGGTTGCTCCTCCTCGGCCGTCTTGTCCTCCGGCACCGGACCGGCGGTCTTGGACTGTGACATGAGGGGGGTCTCCCGGAGGTGTTGCGGACGGAGCGTCGCGCCGCGCGGCGGCTCACTTACTTGTCGCCCGGCTAGTTTATCGATCGTCGGCACGGTAGGTTGTTCACTAGCCGGTCGTCAAGCCAGTTTCCCGACCGAGCCCCTGGGCAGGGAGAATGAGTCCGGGGCGGACACCACCCCGGGGTCCGCAGCAGTCACCGACGCAGTCATGAGGCAGGCCATGGCCACTCCGCACAGCCCCCGCAGCGACACCCGGGCTCGCATCGTCGAGGTGTCACTGGAGCTCTTCTCCGAGCAGGGCTACGAGCAGACCTCACTGCGCGAGATCGCCGACCGCCTGGGCGTCACGAAGGCCGCGCTCTACTACCACTTCAAGACGAAGGACGACATCGTCCTGGGCATCGTCGAGCGGATGGCCGCGCCGATCGACGAGACCATCGCGTGGGGCCGGCAGCAGGCCTGGAGCCCCAAGATGCGCGACGAGCTGATCCGCCGCTTCGCGGACGGCATGGCCGAACGTGCCCCGCTGCTGCGCTTCTTCCACGAGAACCAGCCCGCGCTGCGCGAGTCCCCGGCCGGGCAGGCCTTCAAGGACCGCATGATCACCATGATGCAGCTGGTGTGCGGGCCGAACGCGGACTTCCAGGACCGGCTTCGGGCCGCGATGGCGCTGTTCGCCGTCCACTCGGCGCTGTTCCTGCTCAAGCAGGACAGCGCGGACTGCGCTCCCGTCACCGAGAACGTGTGGGGGGAGCCGCTGGAGCCGGCGCCCACCCTGCACCACGCGATCGAGGTGGCCAGGGAGGTCGCGCTCGAGATCGGCGGCCGGATCAGCCACCCCGGCGCCGCCTGAGCGGGCGCCGGCGCTGCCCCCGGCGCCGCCCGAGGAGCCCCCGGCGCCGCCCGAGCGGGCGCCGGCCGGCTCAGAAGTTCGTGACGCCGTGCCCCGCGAGGTACGCGATCGGGTTCACCACCGCGCCGTAGCGGTTGCTGGTGCGGATCTCGAAGTGCAGGTGCGGGCCGGTCGAGTTGCCGGTGTTCCCGGACATCCCGACCCGCTCGCCCGCCGACACCCGCTGGCCCGCCGAGACGGAGACCGAGGACATGTGGGCGTACTGCGCGAAGTACCCGTCCGCCAGCCGCAGCACGACCTCCTTGCCGTACGCGCCGTCCCAGCCGGCCGACACCACGGTCGCGTCGCCGACCGCCAGCAGCGGGGTGCCAGGGGAGACCGCGAAGTCCACCCCGGTGTGGTACCCGGCCGCGTAGCTGCGGTTGGGCTTCCCGTACGGATTGCTGGTGGGCGCGTCCGGCACCGGGGCCGACCAGCCGGGAGCCGGGGCCGGAGCGGGCTCGGGTTCGGGCGCCGGTTCGGCGGCGGGCTCGGGAGCCGGTTCCGCTGCGGGTTCGGGCGCGGGCGGTTCGAACGGCAGCAGGTTGGCCGCCACCGCCACGAACTGCTGGGCCGAGTCGCCGTCGTCGGGCAGCTTGTACGGGCTGGGGCCGGCCACCTGGACCAGCCCCGCGCTCGGCAGCTCGGCCCGCGGCACGGTGAAGGCGGAGCTGCCCGGGGTGGTGGGCAGCACGGTCTGCGCCGAGGCGGTGCCCGGCACGGCGACCAGCAGCACACCGGCGAGCAGCACCGCGGCCGATCCGGCCGAGACCAGCGCGTGGTCGTGCTCGGCCCGCTGCCTGCTGCCGGGCAGCGTGGCGTGCCGGGGTGATCCGAGCCTGCGCAGCGGCGCGGCATGGGTGCGGACGGCGTGGCCGAGCCGGGGCTGCCAGGCTGCGGCCCGGGCGGCCGTACCGGCGGCGAGCCGGCGCAGGGCCGGCCCCACGGGCGGGATGGTGGACATCGCTTGCCGTACCTCACGGATCGTACGAGGGCAGCACGAGGAGCCCGTTCGGGCGCGTGCTGAGCGGGGGACCACTCAGGTGTAACGGTCACCGAGCGGACTCCCAAACGGTGTGACGTACTACGGCGTGTAGTCAGCGTGGCGCCGGAGATTCAGACCGACGGAGTAACGATCATGGGATCCGGTCGCCCACGACCGCCCCGAAGCGTCCGGCGGCTCCGGCCGGTCCGGCTACTACCGTCGCTCGTACCGGGCCGTCGGCCTGTGACCAGTGCCACGCGCGGCCGGGGTTCGGCGGGCTCGGACCGCTTTCCGTCCGCCCCGCCGACCGGCCGGGCCCGCCGCGGGACCATCGGCCCGTGTTCGGCGACAGGGGCGAGGACCCCGATGCCGGCCCTCGGCCGGACCGGGGCCGACGTCGAGGTGGCGGCCGCCGCCTTCCCGGACCGGCTGCCCCCGTCCGGTCCTGAGGGCGCTCCGGCACGGCGGCCGGAAATGCGTCCGGCCCGCCCCCGCGCGGTGCGGGGACGGGCCGGACGTGGAGTTGTCAGAGTTGCCTGGTCACAGGCCGATCGTCAGTGGAGCGACGATCAGTTGTCGACCGGGCGGACCCGGATCCAGGTCTCCAGGTAGTTCGAGGACTCGTTCTCGACCTCGATGCTGGTCCCGGTCTTCGGGACCTCGACGCCGCTGTACGGGTTGTCCTTGTTCCACCACGACTTCAGGTCGTTGAACTCGTCGACGCCCTTGGTCTTCGGGATGACGGTCTCGACGCCGGCCTTGTGCAGGGACAGCGCGGAGACGCGGCGGGAGCCGAAGGTGGAGTCGAAGCCCTGCATGCGCGGACGCATCAGGGTGCCGTCGGTCCACTTCAGCGGGGTCGGGTGCGAGTCGACCGGCAGGATCAGGCCCTGGCCCGGGTGCGAGCTCACGTTGTTGTCGGTCTGCGACTCGTCCCACAGCCAGATCAGCAGGCCGGGCTGGTACGGGTAGTACTCCACCCAGTTCGGGCGGTCGGCGAAGCCGAAGTTGTACGGGCCGGTCTTCAGGGTCTTGTCGTAGGACACGTACTGCCGGTTCTCCGCGATGTAGTGCTGCGCGTAGTCCTTGGTGTACGAGCCGCCGAAGCGGGAGAAGCCGTTGGCCGCCCAGCCGTTGTCACCGTTCTCGACGTCGTCGCTGAACACGGTGGCGCCGTCGGCGACGACCGCGATGTTGTCCAGCGTCAGGCCGCGGTAGTGCAGGCCGCCGTCGGTGGTGTTGTGGTAGCGGAACTTGACCTGCTTGCCCGCGTAGGCGTCCAGGTTGAAGGACAGGTCGCCCCAGGCGGCCACCTGGCCGCTGAGGGCCGGACGGTCGTTCTCGCGGGGCAGCGCGGTGCCGTTCCAGGTGCCGTCGATGACGGTCCAGTTCGTGCCGCCGTCGGTCGAGACCTCGCCGAACGCGTAGTCGAAGTCCTGCTCCAGCTCGTACCAGGCCTTGGCGTTGATGCTGGCCTTGGTCTTGCCGGTCAGGTCGATGTCGCGGGTGAGCGTGACGTTCAGGTCGTCGGCGCTGCCGCTCCACCACTCACCGGCGCCGCCGAACGGCTTGTTGATCTCGGTGGTGATCTTCTTCGCGGGCAGGTCGACGATCAGACCCTGCGGCAGGTCGCTGTTGTACTCCGCCGGGCCGATGTGGTGGGTCGACTCGGTGCCGGACTTGGCGCGGTCGGCCTTCAGCCAGCCGAGCTTGTACTTGCTCCAGGCGTCGAGGTCGTTCGGCATGTCGCCGATGGCGCCCTTGCCCTCGCCGAGCCAGGAGCCGGAGGACATCAGGGACCAGAAGCCGACCGAGTTGTCGATGCCCCGGCCGGTGGTGTCGTAGAGGTCCGGCAGACCGAGGTCGTGGCCGTACTCGTGGGCGAAGACGCCGAGGCCGCCGTTCTCCGGCTGCATCGTGTAGTCGCCGACCCAGATGCCGCTGTTGCCGACCTGGACGCCGCCGAGCTTGTTGCCCTCGGGACCGGCCGAGCCCTGGAGGTTGCCGTAGACGTACGAGCGGTGCGCCCACAGGGCCTTCTTGCCCTGCTTGCCGCCGCCGGCCGACTTGTCCTCGCCGGCGTGCACGATCTGGAAGTGGTCCAGGTACCCGTCGGGCTGGTTGAAGTTGCCGTCGTGGTGCGAGCCGTAGCGGTCCCACTGGTCGTACTGGGCCAGGGTCGCCTTGACCTGCGCGTCGGTCTGACCCTTGGCCAGCTGGTCCTTGTACCAGATGTCCACGGCGTCGCGGATCAGGTCCTGGGCGCTGGCGCAGACGTTGGAGCCGCAGTAGTCGGAGCCGTAGCGGGCCTCGTTCCACGGCACCCGCACCCAGTCCGAGACCACGCCGTCGACCGAGTAGCGGCCCGAGGACTGCTGCTCGTAGTAGGTCTTCAGCGAGGGCTTGTCCTTGGCGAAGTACAGGTCCTGGAAGTGCTTCTGGTTGTAGTCGGCCTGCCACGCGGTCGAGTTGTTGGTGGCCGCGTCCGGCTTCTCGATCTCGTTGTGCTTCGGGCCGGCCTCACCGCCGTACTTGACCTTGCCGTCCGGCGTCGTGGTGGTGTTGTCCACCTGGTCACCGAAGTCGACCAGGATGGTGAAGATCTTGTCCGTGCGCTCGCGGGCGAGCTCGACGTACTTGTCCTTGCCGAGCTTCACACTGGTGCTGCCGTTGTGCTTCTCGACCTGGGCGGTGCCGTTGAGCAGCTTCTCGGTGGCGGCCTTCTGCTCCGCCTCCACCTTCGCCGTCAGCGGGCCCGGGATGTTGTGCTCGGTGCTCTGGACGGCGTCGGCCGGGTCCCGCGGGACCGGGGCCGAGCCGGAGGCGACGGCGGTGCCAGGGAACAGGCCCGCGCCAAGCGTGACTATGACCGCTGTGGCCGTGGCAGCCGCAGCGGATCTCCTGATGTTCTTCAACGTTGTGACGTCCTCCCCGACCGGGGCTAGCTCTTGGCCAAAGCCCGGCAAACCAAAATGAAAGACAGGTGGACGTCATTTGATACAAGCGTGCATAAAAAAGATAGACCTTGACCGTGACATGGTCACGGCGCTATCCTCCGCGACTCCCCATCATCTGACTGTCTGTCAACAGTATGTTCGTTAAAGCTTGCTGAGAAACCGAGCGCACCCGCACCAGCCAGCACGGAGGCCACACGCCCGGTGCGGGCCCGCGCCGGACGCGGCGGGAGCGGAACGCACCGAGCCCCCGGCACGGGTGCCGGGGGCTCGGTGGCTGTGAAGTTGTCTGTTAAAAGTTGGGCTACTTCGTCAGGTCGGGACCGGACGAGGCGACCGCGGCCGGGGTGTCGGCGACTGCCGACTTCTCCTCGCCGCGGAAGGTGAACTTGGCTTCCTTGCCCTCGCCCTCGACGTCGACGACGACGATGTGGCCGGCCCGCAGCTCACCGAAGAGGATCTTCTCGGAGAGGTGGTCCTCGATCTCGCGCTGGATGGTGCGGCGCAGCGGACGGGCACCCAGGAGCGGGTCGTAGCCGCGCTTGGCCAGCAGCTTCTTGGCCTCGACGCTGAGCTCCAGGCCCATGTCCTTGTCCTTGAGCCGCTCGTCCACCTTGTCGATCATGAGGTCGACGATCTTGATGATGTCTTCCTCGGACAGCTGGTGGAACACCACGATGTCGTCGACGCGGTTCAGGAACTCGGGGCGGAAGTGCTGCTTGAGCTCCTCGCCGACCTTCGCCTTCATCCGCTCGTACCCGCTCTGGGTGTCACCCGTGGCCGCGAAGCCGAGGTTGAAGCCCTTGGAGATGTCCCGGGTGCCGAGGTTGGTCGTCATGATGATGACGGTGTTCTTGAAGTCCACCACGCGGCCCTGGGAGTCGGTCAGGCGACCGTCCTCCAGGATCTGGAGCAGCGAGTTGAAGATGTCCGGGTGGGCCTTCTCGACCTCGTCGAAGAGGACGACGGAGAACGGCTTGCGGCGGACCTTCTCGGTCAGCTGGCCGCCCTCCTCGTAGCCCACGTAGCCGGGCGGGGAGCCGAACAGCCGGGAGACGGTGTGCTTCTCGGAGAACTCGGACATGTCGAGCGCGATCAGCGCGTCCTCGTCGCCGAAGAGGAACTCCGCCAGCGTCTTGGACAGCTCGGTCTTACCGACGCCGGACGGGCCGGCGAAGATGAACGAACCGCCGGGACGCTTCGGGTCCTTGAGGCCCGCACGGGTGCGCCGGATGGCCTGGGAGAGCGCCTTGATGGCGTCCTTCTGGCCGATGACGCGCTTGTGCAGCTCGTCCTCCATGCGCAGCAGGCGGGACGTCTCCTCCTCGGTCAGCTTGAAGACCGGGATGCCGGTGGCGGTGGCCAGGACCTCGGCGATGAGCTCCTCGTTGACCTCCGCGACGACGTCCATGTCGCCGGCCTTCCACTCCTTCTCGCGCTTGGCCTTGGCCTGAAGGAGCTGCTTCTCGTCGTCGCGCAGGGACGCGGCCTTCTCGAAGTCCTGCGCGTCGATCGCGCTCTCCTTCTCGCGGCGCACGTCGGCGATCTTCTCGTCGAACTCGCGCAGGTCCGGCGGCGCGGTCATCCGGCGGATGCGCATCCGGGAGCCGGCCTCGTCGATCAGGTCGATCGCCTTGTCCGGCAGGAAGCGGTCCGAGATGTACCGGTCGGCCAGGGTGGCGGCGGCGACCAGGGCGGCGTCCGTGATGGAGACCCGGTGGTGGGCCTCGTAGCGGTCGCGCAGACCCTTGAGGATCTCGATGGTGTGCGGCAGCGAGGGCTCGGCGACCTGGATCGGCTGGAAGCGGCGCTCCAGCGCGGCGTCCTTCTCCAGGTGCTTGCGGTACTCGTCCAGGGTGGTGGCACCGATGGTCTGGAGCTCGCCGCGGGCCAGCATCGGCTTGAGGATGCTGGCGGCGTCGATGGCGCCCTCGGCGGCACCCGCACCGACCAGGGTGTGCAGCTCGTCGATGAACAGGATGATGTCGCCGCGGGTGCGGATCTCCTTGAGGACCTTCTTCAGGCGCTCCTCGAAGTCACCGCGGTAGCGCGAGCCGGCCACCAGCGCGCCCAGGTCCAGCGTGTAGAGCTGCTTGTCCTTGAGCGTCTCCGGGACCTCGCCCTTGACGATCGCCTGGGCCAGGCCCTCGACCACGGCGGTCTTGCCGACGCCGGGCTCACCGATCAGCACGGGGTTGTTCTTGGTGCGGCGGGACAGCACCTGCATGACCCGCTCGATCTCCTTCTCGCGCCCGATGACCGGGTCGAGCTTGGCCTCGCGGGCGGCCTGGGTGAGGTTGCGGCCGAACTGGTCCAGGACCAGCGAGGTCGACGGGGTGCCCTCGGCGGGCCCGCCGGCCGTGGCCGACTCCTTGCCGCCGCCGGTCTGGTAGCCGGAGAGCAGCTGGATGACCTGCTGGCGCACCCGGTTGAGGTCGGCGCCCAGCTTCACCAGGACCTGGGCGGCGACGCCCTCGCCCTCGCGGATCAGGCCGAGCAGGATGTGCTCGGTGCCGATGTAGTTGTGGCCGAGCTGAAGGGCCTCGCGGAGCGACAGCTCCAGCACCTTCTTCGCCCGGGGGGTGAAGGGAATGTGACCGGACGGGGCCTGCTGGCCCTGGCCGATGATCTCCTCGACCTGCTGGCGAACGGCCTCAAGAGAAATCCCGAGGCTCTCCAGGGCCTTGGCGGCGACGCCCTCGCCCTCGTGGATCAGACCCAGGAGGATGTGCTCGGTGCCGATGTAGTTGTGGTTGAGCATCCGGGCTTCTTCCTGAGCCAGGACGACAACCCGCCGCGCGCGGTCGGTGAACCTCTCGAACATCGTTTATCGCTCCTCAGAGCGGTCGGGCAGTTCGGGGTCCGTCCCCGCCCTGTCCTTCCGCATGCTAGTCCCGCTCAGCGGCGCGGCCCACGGATTCACTCCCCGGTAGAGGAGCGAGATGCTGCGCGACCATCCGACACCAATCCCAACCTGATGCTGGGAATCGGTGTTCCCACAGGTGGGCCGGATGCACCGGATTCCGCTACGCCATCGGCGAACACGTGCCGCCGGGGCGCGGACGCAACCTCGCCGGCCGGTCGCGCATACTGCCCCTGGACGGGCCGAAGAACCCGTCCACCTGCATTCATACCCGGTATCCGGGCGGTTCTCGCGCAGTTTCCGCGGTGGCGGTGTTCGCCTGGCGAGAAGTCCGGCCGCGGTGACGGCGGTTCGGGCGGAGGGCCCGGGCCGGTGCGCCGTCCCGATGGTGTCCGCGTTGCCGCTTCGCTCCTACAGCGTTGCACAGCCGGTGATTGTTCCGCCGCCCGAGCCGCCGCCGGGGCAACCGCCCGAGCCGCCGCCCGGGCCCGTGCCCGGCAGCTGTCCGGGGCCGGGGCGCCGGCGCCGTCCCGGCACGTGCCGCGGGGCGCGGAGGAGACTCCTCCGCGCCCCGTGCGTGAGACTGTCGGCGCCGTGTCCGCCCGCCGGGGCCCCGCACCCGCTCCGGCGGGCCTGCGGCGCCGGGATCAGGACGCGTTGGCCTTCTCGTAGGCTTCGCGCACGTTGCTCGGAACCCGGCCGCGGTCGTTGACGTCGAGGCCCTGCTCCTTGGCCCACGCGCGGATCTTGGCGGTGTCCGGCGCACCGCCGGACGGACGCGCCGCGCCGCCGCGGCCCGGACGGCGGGTGCCGGCGAGCCGGCCGCTCTGCTTGCGGCCCTTCTCCAAGTACGGCGCCAGCAGACCGCGGAGCTTGTCCGCGTTGGCGCTCTTCAGATCGATCTCGTAGGCAACGCCGTCGAGCGCGAACGTCACCGTCTCGTCCGCCGAACCGCCGTCGAGATCGTCTTCAAGAATGACCTGCACCCTCTGTGCCACGGGCTTCCCTTTCCGCTAAACGACCCATTGCCTGAGGAAAGGAAAGCGCCTTTCACCGGAAAACACAAACCCTTGACCCCCGGTGGAGCGGCTCAGAGGTGCAGCAGCATGCGAGAGTTGCCCAGTGTGTTGGGCTTCACCCGCTCCAGGTCGAGGAACTCGGCGACGCCTTCATCGTACGAGCGGAGGAGTTCTTCATAGACATCCGTAGCGATCGCCGCCGGGTCTGTCGTACCATCATCGGTTTCCTGGAGCTCTCCGATCTCGACGAAACCGTGTTTCGCGAAGAAGGGGACCTCGAACGTCAAGCAGAAAATCCGACGGACGCCCAGCCAGCGCGCGGTCTGCACCAGCTTCTCCAGCAGCAGGTGCCCGATCCCGTGGCCGCGGACGACCGGATCCACCGCGAGCGTGCGGACCTCGGCGAGGTCCTCCCACATCACGTGCAGTGCGCCGCAGGCCACCACGGCACCGTTGTCGTCGCGTTCCGCGACCCAGAACTCCTGGACGGATTCGAACAGTGTGACTGTGGGCTTGTCCAGCAGAATGCCGTCGCGGGAGTAGGCGTCGATGAGCCCGCGTACTGCCCGCACGTCCGTGGTCCGCGCCCGGCGGATGGTGACCTCCATGTCGGGGACGTTATCGCGCCGGTCCCGGTTCCGTCCCATCGGTATCCGGTCCGCCGGCCGCGGAATCCGCGCCGGGCGGATCGGACGGGAACAGTGCGGCCACCCGCAACGCGTCCCGGAGCGCTTCGCGTTGCTCGGGGGACATCAGGCCGAAGAAGTGCACCAGGGCCGCCGCCGGATTGTCACTGGTGGCCCAGGCGTCGTTCATCAGAGCCGCCGTGTACGCCTCACGCGAGGAGACCGGTTCATATCGATAGGCCCGGCCGGCCCGCTCGCGGCGCAGCCAGCCCTTTCTGTGGAGCTTGTCCAGGACGGTCATCACCGTGGTGTACGCGATTTCGCGTTCCGACCGCAGATCCAGGAGAACCTCGCGAACCGTCACCGGCCGGTTCCACTGCCACACCCGGGTCATGATGGCGTTCTCAAGTTCGCCGAGTTGCCGGACCATAGTGCGGCCAGGATAGGGAGTGAATGGGGCAAATCTTGTGAAGTGCGCCAAACCGGCGCGCCGCCACCCCCGGGAATCGGGAATGGCGGCGCGGGGGTCGTCCGGGTCGTCCGGCGGCGTCGGTCTCGGGTGCCGCCCGTCGCTCCTCGCGGGCCTCGGGGGCCCCGGGGGATCAGTCGACGTCTTCCTTGGCCCGCTGGGCCCCGCCCTGGCTGCGGACGATGGCCCGCACCAGGAATCCGAAGCCGATCGCCATGACCAGCGGCGGCACGATCGCGCTGACGTAGTCCATCAGGTCACTCCTCCTCGGTCTTCTCCGCCGTCGCGGCGGCAGCCTTGGGCTCCGGCTTCACCAGCGGGAAGAGCACCGTCTCCCGGATGTTCTTGCCGGTCAGCAGCATGATCAGGCGGTCCACGCCGAGGCCGAGGCCACCGGTCGGCGGCATCGCGTACTCCAGGGCGCGCAGGAAGTCCTCGTCCACCTGCATCGCCTCGACGTCGCCGCCGGCCGCGAGCAGCGACTGGGCGGTGAGGCGGGCGCGCTGCTCGACCGGGTCGACCAGCTCGGAGTAGGCGGTGCCGATCTCCGTCCCGAAGATCACCAGGTCCCACTTCTCGGCCACGCCGGGCTGCGAGCGGTGCTGGCGGGTCAGCGGGGAGACCTCGGTCGGGTAGTCCTTGATGAAGGTCGGCCGGACGGCGTTCTCCTCCAGCAGGCGCTCGACCATCTCCAGCACGATCTGACCGTGGCCCCAGTCCTTCTCGAAGGGGATGCCGTGCTCGGTGGCCAGCTTGCGCAGCTCCTCGACGCCGGTCTCCGGGGTGACCTCGACGCCGAGGCGGGCCGAGATGCCCGGGTAGACGGCGACCTCCTCCCACGGCTCGGCCAGGTCGATCTCGTGCTCGACGCCGTGCGCGTCCACGCCCCTGATCACCGTGGTGCCCAGCGCGTCCCTGGCCGCGTTGACGATCGTCTCGCGGATCAGCTCGGCCTGGGTGTCGTAGTCGCCGTACGCCTCGTACGACTCCAGCGAGGTGAACTCCGGGTTGTGGGTGGAGTCCGCGCCCTCGTTGCGGAAGTTGCGGTTGATCTCGAAGACCTTCTCGGCGCCGCCGACCACCAGCCGCTTGAGGTACAGCTCGGGGGCGATGCGCATGAACAGGTCGATGTCGTACGCGTTGATGTGGGTCTTGAACGGACGCGCGTTGGCACCGCCGTGCACCGGCTGGAGCATCGGGGTCTCGACCTCGATGTAGCCGCGGTCCTCGTAGGTGCGACGGATCGAGCGGACGACCTTGCTGCGCAGGTGCAGGATCTCGCGGGCCTCGGGGTTGACGATCAGGTCCACGTAGCGCTGGCGGACCCGGGCCTCCGGGTCGGTCAGGCCCTTGTGCTTGTCCGGCAGCGGGCGCAGGCACTTGGCGGTGAGTTCCCAGCGGTCCACCATCACGGACAGCTCGCCGCGCTTGGAGGTGATCACCTCGCCCTCGACGCCGACCTGGTCGCCGAGGTCGATGTCGGCCTTCCAGGCCGCCAGCCGCTCGGCGCCCAGCTTGTCCAGGGAGAACATCACCTGGAGGTCGCCGGTCCCGTCGCGCAGGGTGGCGAAGCAGAGCTTGCCGCCGGTGCGGGACAGGATCACGCGGCCGGTGACGCCGGCCCGCTCACCGGTCGCGACGTCCGGTTCCAGGTCGGGGTGCTTGGCACGCAGGTCGGCGATGGTGGTGGTGCGGGGGAATCCGACCGGGTACGGGTCGACACCGGCTGCCCGGAGCCGGTCCAGCTTCTCGCGCCGGACGCGCATCTGCTCGGGAAGGTCGTCGGTCGCGGGAACAAGGCTCTGATCGCTCACCCCACAAGGGTAGCCAGCCACACGTGGTGCTCCGCGACGGGATTGCCGTGAGGCGATTGCCGTGAGGGGAGGCCGCCCGGCCGGGCGGCCTCCCCTCACGGCGGGCTCGGGCGTGGTCAGCCGGTGCCGGTGGCGAGCTCGATCTCCTCGGGGGCCTCGTCGGCCGGCGGGGCGGGGTGGGACGGAGGCTTGGGGCGGCGGCCGAACAGCTCGGCCGGGGTGGGCATCCGGTGCGGGTGGGGCGGGGTCTTCGCGGCGGCGGGCTGCTCCGGGCGGGAGTCGGTGCTGCTCATGGTGATCCGTCCTCCTACAGGGGTGGGGTGACTGTGCGGCGGTGCGGCGGGGCTCGGTACGGCCACCAGGTGGCGTGGCTGTCCCGTGGTGAGGGCGAGCCGTTCGCGGACGGCGGCCTCGGCCAGCGCGTGGCAGCGCCCGGCCAGCCGGGAGCGGCGGGCCCGTTCGCCCTGGCCGCAGGGCTGGCGGGTCAGCCCGCGCAGTGCGGTGAGGTCCTGCGGCCCTGGCAGGTACCCGTCGGTCACCGCCTCCTCCAGTCGCTCCAGGTAGCCGGGGGCGCTGCCGGGCAGGGCGGAGCGGTAGCGTCCCAGGTCGGCGAGCAGGAAGGCGCGCAGCCGGCCGCCCTCCTGGACGGCCTCGTCGATCGCCTCGGTCAGGCGCAGGGCGTCCTGGACGTCCTCGGCCCAGAGTTCGGCGCCCGGCCCGGCGAACGCCGGCCGGTCGGGCCCCTGGAGGTGGACGGGGACGGCGGGGTGCAGGGCTTGGGCGAGGGCTCGGCGCAGCACGCGGACTTCGTCGGCGCTGAAGGCCATGCCGCCGCGCGATCCGTGTGGCGTAGGCATGGGTTGACACTACGTGAGGAATATCCGATTTGTCGGTAACCTCGCGCCGAACCACCGGCGTCCGGCCCGGTGAAAAAGCGTTTCGCCGCCATCTGTAACGCCGCCCGGGGCCCGCCTGGTCATCCAGGTGTCAGGGACGAACGAGGGAGGGGCCGGGCAGGATGCGACCGGACGATCAGGAAAAGGCGGCCCGCGGCCGGGGCCGGGACGAGGACTTCCAGGCCTTCGCGGCCGGCCGCGCCAGACCGCTCTACCGGTCGGCCTGCCTGCTCACCGGCGGGGACACCCACCTCGCCGAGGACCTGGTGCAGGAGGCGCTCGGGCGGATCTACGTCCAGTGGCACCGCACCTCGTGGTTCGGGGCCAAGCGGCGGATCGACAATCCGGCCGGGTACGCCCACACCGTGCTGGTGCGGGCCTTCCTCTCGCACCGCGGCCGCCGCTCCAGCGGCGAGCGGCCGGTCGACGCGGTGCCGGACGGCGCGGCCCCGCAGGGCGACCCGGAGCTGCGGCTGACCCTGGTGGACGCGCTCGGCCGGCTCACGCCGCGGGACCGGGCGGTGCTGGTGCTGCGCTACTGGGAGGACCGCAGCGTCGAGGAGACCGCCGCGATCCTGCAGAGCACCCCGGGCGCCGTCCGCACCCAGTCCTTCCGGGCGCTCGGCCGGATCCGCACCGTGCTCGGCGACAGCCTCGACATGCCGGCGGAACGCTGAGCCGGCTCTCACGACCCCCACTGATCACGTCAACTCACCAGGTAGAGAGGTTGGTTCAGCATGTCCGCAGAACACGACGGGCCCGACGAGCGGTTCGAGCGGGCCTTCGCCGAGGCCATCGGCGCGGCCGGCGGGGCCTTCGAGACCGAGGCCGGCCGGCTGGTCGACACCGGCTGGTCGCACGGGCGCCGGCTGCGCCGCAGGCGGCGGGTCGGCACCGCGGCGGGCGCCGCCGCCCTGGCCCTGGTCGGGGTGGGCGGAGCCGCGCTCGGCGGCCTGCTGCCCGGGCAGGTCGCCCCGGCGGTGGCCGGCCCGGCGTCGGGCGGGGTGTCGGGCACGCCCGCCGCCCCGGTCTCGGGACCGGAGTTCCAGCAGATGCTCACCGAACTGCTGCCGCAGGGGGCGGTGACGGTGGGGGAGGCCCGAGGGACCGAGAGCGACACCCCGCAGCTGCGGCTGGTCCTGGACGACGGGAACGGCGCGGTCCAGTACCTGTTCTGGATCATGGGCCGCGTCGGCGACACCGGCTGCCCGGCCACGACGACCCCGGGCGACACCTGCACCGAGTCGGACCTCCCGGGCGGCGAGCACCTGCGCGTCTACCAGGCCGGGACGCGCGACGGCGAGCCGGCCGGCTCCAAGATGTGGTCCGCCAAGCTGTCCGGGAGCGGCTACCAGGTGTCGATCCAGGAGTGGAACCGCAAGCCGCTGGAGCAGGGCGCGCCGATCACCCGCACCGACCCGCCGCTGACACCGGACCAGCTCGCCGCGGTGGTGAAGGCCCCGCGCTGGCAGCAGGTGGTGGCCGCGCTGCCGGACCCGCGGGCGGGGAAGCCCACCGGTCCGGCGCCCACGCCCACGCCCCCCGCACCGGGGACCCTCCCGATCACTCCGGCCCCGGGAGTCACCTTGTATCCCTGGGATGGGGTGAGGACCGGCCCGCAAACCGGCCCGCAGACCCTGCCGGCCTTCCCGAAGCCCGGCAGCTGAGCGCCGCTCGGCAGCCCCGCGACCGAGGGGCTCAGGCGGTGGGACGGTTGCGCTCGTACACCAGGCGCAGGCCGATCAGGGTCAGCCAGGGCTCGTGCTCGTCGATGGTGGTGGCCTCGCCGAGGACGAGCGGGGCCAGCCCGCCGGTGGCGATCACCTGGACGTCGTCCGGGTCCTTGGCCAGCTCCCTGGCCATCCGCTCGACCAGGCCGTCGACCTGGCCGGCGAAGCCGTAGAGGATGCCCGACTGCATGCCCTCGACGGTGTTCTTGCCGATCACGTTGCGCGGGCGGGCCAGCTCGATCTTGCGCAGCTGGGCGCCGCGGACGCCGAGCGCCTCGACCGAGATCTCGATGCCCGGCGCGATCGCGCCGCCGACGTAGTCGCCACGGGCGTTGACCGCGTCGAAGGTGGTCGCGGTGCCGAAGTCGACCACGATGCACGGGCCGCCGTACAGGTGGTTGGCGGCCAGCGCGTTGACGATCCGGTCCGCGCCGACCTCCTTGGGGTTGTCCATCAGGACGTGCACCCCGGTCTTCACGCCGGGCTCCACGATCACCGCGGGGACGTCGCCGTAGTAGCGGCGGGTCACCTCGCGGAGCTCGTGGAGCACGGCGGGGACGGAGGAGCAGATCGCCAGGCCCTCCACCACGGCCTCGCGGACCGCGGTGTGGTTGCCCATCAGCCCTTGCAGCAGCACCGCCAGTTCATCGGCCGTGCGGCGCGGATCGGTGGAGATCCGCCAGTGTTCCACCACGTCCTCGCCGTCGAACAGGCCGAGTGTGGTCTGGGTGTTGCCGACGTCGATGGTGAGGAGCACGGGGACGCTTTCTGCGAGTCGGGACGGGGCTGTGCTCGACCTGACGGTCAGGCGCGCAGGTCCAGGCCGATGTCCAGCACCGGCGAGGAGTGGGTGAGCGCGCCCACGGCCAGGTAGTCGACACCAGTCTGGGCGACCTCGCGCGCGTCGGCCAGGGTCAGTCCGCCGGAGGCCTCCAGCTTCGCCCGGCCGGCCACCAGCGTGACGGCCTCCTTCAGCTGTCCGACGGTGAAGTTGTCCAGCAGGATCAGGTCCGCCCCGGCCTCCAGCACCGGCGGGATCTGCTCCAGGGCGTCCACCTCGACCTCGACCGGCAGCTCCGGGTACGCGGCCCGGACGGCCCGGAAGGCCTCGGCCACGCCGCCGGCCGCGACCACGTGGTTGTCCTTCACCAGCGCGGCGTCCGAGAGCGCCATCCGGTGGTTGGCGCCGCCGCCGCAGCGCACCGCGAACTTCTCCAGCGCGCGCAGGCCGGGGGTGGTCTTGCGGGTGTCCCTGACCACCGCGCCGGTGCCCTCCAGGGCGTCCGCCCAGGCGCGGGTCGCGGTGGCGATGCCGGACAGGTGGCAGAGCAGGTTGAGCGCGCTGCGCTCGGCGGTCAGCAGGTCGCGGGTGCGGGAGCGGACCGAGAGCAGCACCTGGCCGGCCGCCACCCGGTCGCCGTCCTCGACGTGCCGCTCGACCTCGAACTCCTCCTCGCAGACCAGCGAGACGACCGCCTCGGCGACCCGCAGGCCGGCCACCACGCCGGCCTGGCGGGCGGTGAAGTCGGCGGTCGCGACGGCCTCGGCGGGCACGGTCGCCACCGAGGTGACGTCCTCGCCGCCGGCCAGGTCCTCGGCCAGCGCCAGGGTGGCGATGTCCTCGACCTCGACCGGGTCCAGCCCGGCCCGCTCCAGCAGCTCGGCCAGCTGGGGGTCCAGGCCGGTCTCGTAGCCCTCGCCGTCCCCGCAGGCGCAGCCGTCGCCGCAGCCGCCGGCCATCGGGAGTTCCTCGTGGGAGTGGGTCATGGTTCTACTGCTCCTCAGGGGTGCTGACCGGGCCGCCGGCGGCGGCGAGGGTGGTGATCAGGTGACGCCGCCAGGCGGCGTCGTCGCGCTCGGGGAAGTCCTCGCGCCAGTGGCAGCCGCGGGTCTCCGCGCGCTGCGCGGCGGCCGCGACCAGGGCGGTGGAGACCAGCAGCAGGTTGGCGGCCTCCCAGGTCTCCACCCGGGGGTCGGCCGGCTTGTCCTCGGCGAGGTGCGCGTACGTCTGCTCGGCGATCAGGCCGAGCCCGGCCGCGGCGCCGGCCATCGAGGCGGCCGAGCGCAGCACGCCGGCGCCGCGCGACATCAGCCGCTGGATCTCGGCGCGCGCCTCGGACGGCGGCAGCGGGACGGCGTGCGCGGCCCTGGCGGCCTCGACGTCCACGGTGCGTTCGGGCAGGTCGCCGGCCAGGTGCCGCCCGGCCAGGTCGGCGGCGATCCGCTCGGCGAAGACCAGGCCCTCCAGCAGCGAGTTGGAGGCCAGCCGGTTGGCGCCGTGCACCCCGGTGCAGGCGACCTCGCCGCAGGCGTACAGGCCGGGGACGCTGGTGCGGCCGTGCGGGTCGGTGCGCACGCCGCCGGAGGCGTAGTGCGCGGCCGGGGCGACCGGGATCGGCTCGGTGACCGGGTCGATGCCGTGGGAGCGGCAGGAGGCGAGGATGGTCGGGAAGCGCTGCTCCCACATCTCGGCGCCGAAGTGCCGTCCGTCCAGGTACATGTGCTCGGCGCCCTGCTCCAGCATGCGCCGGGTGATCGCCTTGGCGACGATGTCGCGCGGGGCCAGCTCGGCCAGCTCGTGCTGCCCGAGCATGAACCGGACGCCGTCCGCGTCCACCAGGTGGGCGCCCTCGCCGCGCACGGCCTCGGAGACCAGCGGCTGCTGGCCCTCGGCCTCGGGGCCGAGCCAGAGCACGGTCGGGTGGAACTGGACGAACTCCAGGTCGGTGACGGCGGCGCCGGCCCGCAGCGCGAGCGCCACGCCGTCACCGGTGGAGACCGCCGGGTTGGTGGTGGCCGAGAAGACCTGGCCCATGCCGCCGGTGGCGAGCACCACCGCGCGGGCCCGGACGGCGCCGACGCCGTCGCGCGCGCCCTCGCCCATCACGTGCAGGGTGAGCCCGGCCGCGTGCCCCTCGGCGTCGGTGAGCAGGTCGAGGACGAGCGCGTGCTCGATCAGCTCGATGTCCTGGTCGGCGCGGACGGCGTCGACCAGGGCGCGCGATATCTCGGCGCCGGTGGCGTCCCCGCCGGCGTGCGCGATCCGGCGGCGGTGGTGGCCGCCCTCGCGGGTCAGCAGGATCTCGCCGTCGGTGCCGCGGTCGAAGGCGGCACCGACCGCGATCAGCCGGCGGACGGCGTCCGGGCCCTCGGTGACCAGGGTGCGCACGGCCTCCTCGTCGCAGAGCCCGGCGCCGGCCACCAGGGTGTCGTCCAGGTGCTGCCCGGGGGTGTCCCCCTCGCCCAGGGCGGCGGCGATGCCGCCCTGGGCCCAGCGGGTGGAGCCGTCGTCCAGCATCGCCTTGGTGACCACCATGGCCCGCAGGCCGGCCTTGCGGACGTTGAGCGCGACGGTGAGGCCGGCGACGCCGGAGCCGACCACGACCACGTCGGTGGTCGCGGTCCAGCCGGGGGCCGGGGCGGTGAGGCGGTGCGTGGTCATGGGTGGGTGGCTCCTTCAGCGCGAGGCGGCGTCGGCCGCGTCGTTGCCGTCACCGTACGCCCTGTCCCCCCGGAGCAGTCCGGTGCCCTCCTGGGCCTCCGCCGGGTCCCCGCCCAGTCCGGTGATCCGGTTCCGCCCGTCCACGAAGACGATCTTCGGCTCGTAGCCCTTGGCCTCGGCCGTGTCCATCTGCCCGTAGGCGATGAGTATGACGAGGTCGCCGGGATGGACCAGACGGGCGGCGGCGCCGTTGATGCCGATCACGCCGGAGCCGCGCGGGCCGGCGATGGTGTAGGTCTCCAGCCGGGCG
This sequence comes from Kitasatospora sp. NPDC036993, assembly GCF_055607525.1. Taxonomy (NCBI): domain Bacteria; kingdom Bacillati; phylum Actinomycetota; class Actinomycetes; order Kitasatosporales; family Streptomycetaceae; genus Kitasatospora; species Kitasatospora sp. NPDC036993. Next base: position 239,429 of record NZ_JBVJRP010000004.1, read on the forward strand.
CCGTTGTCGATGTCGACGATGTGGACCAGCTCGCCGGGGAGCAGGTCGGCCGCGTCGAGGAGGTCCTCGTCCACCGTGACGGAGCCGACGTAGTGCAGGTCGGCCTGGGTCACGGTGGCCCGGTGGATCTTGGACTTGAGCATGGTGCGGAGCATTGCGGGTCACGCCTCCTGTGAGTGCATGCCGGAAAGACGGGGGGTCGTGCTGCCCGGTGTTCGCTACCGGACGATGAGGTGGACGTTGTCGATCAGGCGGGTCGTGCCCACCTTCGCGGCGACGGCCAGCACCGCCTCGCCCTGGAAGTCGTCCGCCGCCTCCGTGAAGGAGTGCGGGTCGATCAGGGCGAGGTAGTCCAGGGTGACGCCCTCGGCGCCGTCCAGGACGGCCGAGGCGGCCTCGCGGACGGCCTTCGGGCCCTGCGCGGCGGCGTCGCGGCCGGCGAACAGGGCCTTGGACAGGGCGAGCGCGTGGGCGCGCTCCTCCGCCGAGAGGTAGTCGTTGCGCGAGGACAGTGCCAGGCCGTCCTCCTCGCGGAGGGTCGGCACGCCGACGATCTCGACGTCGAAGTCCAGGTCGGCGACCATCCGCCGGATGATCGCCAGCTGCTGGGCGTCCTTCTCGCCGAAGAAGGCGAAGTCCGGGTCGGTGATGTGCAGCAGCTTGGCGACCACGGTCAGCACGCCGTCGAAGTGGCCGGGCCTGGTGGCGCCCTCGAAGCGCTCGCCCATCGGGCCGGCCACCATGCGCACCTGCGGCTCGCCGTTCGGGTAGACCTCGTCGACGGACGGCGCGAAGACCACGTCGGCGCCGTTCTCCTCGGCCAGCTTCACGTCGGCGTCGAGGGTGCGCGGGTAGCGCTCCAGGTCCTCGCCGGCGCCGAACTGGAGCGGGTTGACGAAGACCGTCACCGCGACCCGGCCGTCCCGGCCGACCTGCTTGCGGGCGGCGCGGATCAGCGCGGCGTGGCCCTCGTGCAGGGCGCCCATGGTCATCACGACGGCGTTGTCCACCGGCTGCTCGTCCGGCCAGAACGCGGCCTCGAAGTCGTCCACGGTGCGGGTGACGACGGCCCGGTGGACCTTCGGCGCCCGCTGGGCCTTGCTCGGCTGCTTGCCGCGTGCCATCAGTGCTTCTCCTCGTTCAGTACGTCCAGCAGTCCCGCCGCCGACGTTTCGTCGATCGTCCCGTTGGCGAGCGCCCGCTGCGCGGTCGCGCGGGCCATCGCCCGGTAGGCCGCCGGGATGTCCGGGGACACCGTACTGAGCTGCGCCAGGTGGCGCCGTACGGTGCCCGCGTCGCCCCGGGCGACCGGGCCGGTGAGGGCCGCGTCACCGGAGCGCAGGCTGTTGTCCAGGGCGGCGCCCAGCAGCGGGCCGAGCATCCGGCCGGGCTCGGCGACGCCGGCCGTGCGCAGCAGGTCCATCGCCTGCGCGACCAGGGTGACCAGGTGGTTCGCGCCGTGCGCGAGGGCGGTGTGGTAGAGCGGGCGGACCTCCTCGGGCACCCACTCGGGCTCGCCGCCCATCTCCACCACCAGCGCCTCGGCGACCGGCCGCAGCTCCTCGGGGGCGGTCACGCCGAACGGGCAGCCGGCCAGCCTGTCCAGGTCGACGGAGGTGCCGGTGAAGGTCATCGCCGGGTGCAGGGCCAGCGGCAGCGCCCCGGCCCTGGTGGCGGGCTCCAGGACGGCGACGCCGTGCGCGCCGGAGGTGTGTACGACCAGCTGGCCCGGGCGGACCGCGCCGGTGGCGGCCAGCCCGGCCACCAGGTCGGCCAGCGCGTCGTCGGGGACGGTCAGCAGCACCAGGTCGGCGGCGGCCAGCACCTGCGGCGGGGTGACGATCCGCACGCCGGGCAGCAGCGCGTCGGCGCGGCGGCGGGAGGTGGCGGACACCCCGGAGGCGGCGACCACGGTGTGCCCGGCGAGCTGGAGCGCGGCGCCCAGCGCGGGGCCGACCCGCCCGGTGCCGACCACGCCGACGGCCAGCCGGGCCGGGCGGTTGCCGGGATCACCGGGATCGCCGAAAGCCTGGTCGCCGAGGCCGTCGGTGAGCGGGGCGAACTCGCCGAAGTCGGACGGATTCACGTCCACCCTTGTCCTGCCTTGTCCTGAATGACCGTTCCGGTCCACTCGGCGGGTACCGGACGTACCGCCCCAGTCTACGGGGACGCCCGGTCGCCGAGGCGGCTCAGTCGGAGGCCCCGGCCCGGATCAGCCCGGCCTCGTACGCCAGGACCACGGCCTGGACCCGGTCGCGCAGGCTCAGCTTGGCCAGGATCCGGCCGACGTGGGTCTTCACGGTGGCCTCGGAGAGCACCAGCCGGGCCGCGATCTCGCCGTTCGACAGCCCCTGGGCGACCAGCAGGAACACCTCCCGCTCGCGCTCGGTCAGCGGGCCGAGGGTGTCCGAGCCCGGCGCGTTGTGCGGGGTGGGCAGCACCTCGGCGAAGCGGTCGATCATCCGGCGGGTGGTGGTCGGGGCGACCACCGCGTCCCCGCCGTGCACCGCGCGGATCGCGGCCACCAGCTCGGTCGGCGGGACGTCCTTGAGCAGGAAGCCGCTGGCGCCGGCCTTGAGCGCGGCGAAGGCGTACTCGTCCAGGTCGAAGGTGGTGAGGATGAGCACGTGCGGGGCGTCCGGCAGCGGGCTGCCGTCCTCGGCGAGGCAGATCCTGCGGGTCGCCTGCACGCCGTCCAGCCGCGGCATCCGGACGTCCATCAGGATCACGTCGACCTCGGTGTGCCGCAGCCGCTCCAGGGCCTGGGCGCCGTCGCCCGCCTCGGCGGTGATCTCGATGTCGCCCTGTGACTGGAGGATCATCCGGAAACCGGTGCGGAGCAGTTCCTGGTCGTCGACGAGCATCACGCGGATGGTCAAGGTGGGACTCCTTGGAAGGGGGGACGGCGGACGGGGCTAGTGGGCCGCCTTGAGCGGCAGGACGGCGCGGATCCGGAAGCCGCCGCCGGGGCGGGGGCCCACGTCGAGGCTGCCGCTGACCATGCCGACCCGTTCGCGCATGCCGATCAGGCCGTGGCCGAGGCCGTCCGTGCCGCCGCCGGCCAGCTGTTCGTCGGTGCTGCCGCGGCCGTCGTCCTCCACCAGGACGGCCAGCTCGCGCTCGCCGAAGTCGACGGCGACCCGGGCGTGCACGTCGGGGCCGCCGTGCTTGCGGACGTTGGTCAGCGCCTCCTGGACGATCCGGTAGACGGTCAGCTCGACGCCCCGCGGCAGCTCGCGCGGGTGCCCCGAGGTGGCGTAGTCCACGTCGAGCCCGGCCGTGCGGACCTGCTCCAGCAGCTCCGGCAGCTCCTCGACGCCCGGCTGCGGCACGTACTCCTCGGCCTTGGTGTCGGAGGTGCGCAGCACGCCCAGCAGCCGGCGCATCTCGACCAGCGCCTGGCGGCCGGTGGAGGCGATGGTGCCGAGCGCCTCCTTCGCCTGCTGCGGGGAGTTGTCCAGGACGTACGCGGCGCCGTCGGCCTGGACGATCATCACCGAGACGTTGTGCGCGACCACGTCGTGCAGCTCGCGGGCGATCCTGGCCCGCTCGGCGGCGACCGCGACCTTGGACTGGGCGTCCCGCTCGCGCTCCAGCCGGGCGGCGCGGTCCTCCAGCTCGGTCAGGTAGGCGCGGCGCACCCTGGTCAGCCGGCCCCAGGCCCAGCAGAGGATGAACGGCGTGCTCATCAGCAGCGTGAGCAGTGCCGCCTCGCCGAAGCTGTACGGGCGGGTGTGGACGTCGCCGCCCTGGTCGAAGGCCGTCTTCACCAGCCTCAGCTGCCAGAAGACCAGCGGCCCGGAGGCCAGGCCGGCGGCCAGGGCCAGCCGGGAGGTCCACTTCCGGCCGAAGGCGGCGCCGGTGTAGGCGAAGACCAGGTAGGCGACCGCGGAGGCGCCCGGGACGATGTCGGCGAGCACCTGGGCGACGCCCACGGCGGTGGCGGCGGCCACCGTGACGTCGGGGTTGCGGCGGCGGAACACCATCAGCAGCGGCAGCAGCACCGCGATCAGGATCGAGACGTCGAAGCGCCAGCCGTCGTCGGCGTAGCCGTCGCTCGGGAGCAGGCCGAAGAGCAGCACGACGGCCGCCCAGGCGGCGTCGACCACCATGGGGTGACGGCGGAGCCAGGCGTTGAGTCGATGCACGTGTCCAGCGTAGGCAGTCGCTCCGCATGCCCAGGTCCGCCGGTAGGGCGATCCGCTCTACTCCGTAGGTCGGAGAAGCACCTGGTCCGATTGGGAGGGCCCGCCGGCGCCGGGTAGCGTCCCGCCCCATGACTTGGATGCGGTGGGCGCTCGCCATGGACCGGGCCCTGTACGAACCGGGGCGGGGCTTCTACCGCAGGCCGGAGGGCCCGGCCGGGCACTTCCGCACCTCGGTGCACGCCTCGCCGAAGTTCGCCCGTGCGGTGGCCCGCCTGCTGCTGGAGGTTGACGCGGAACTCGGCCGCCCGGAGGAGCTGGCCCTGGTCGACGTCGGGGCCGGGCGGGGGGAACTGCTGACCGGCGTGCTGGCGGAACTGCCCGGCGAGGTGCTGGCGCGGCTGCGCCCGTACGGCGTGGAGATCGCGCCGCGCCCGGCCGGGCTGCCGTCCACAGCCCTGTGGACGGACGAGCCGCCGCGCGGCGTGACCGGGCTGCTGTTCGCCAACGAGTGGCTGGACAACGTCCCGCTGGACGCCGGCGAGGTGGACGGGGACGGGGTGCTGCGCTACGTCGAGGTGGACACCGGGACCGGCGGGCAGCGGCTCGGCGAGCCGGTCTCGGCGGCCGACGCGGCCTGGGCCGGGCGCTGGTGGCCGGCCCGGGAGCCCGGTGACGTGGTGGAGTTCGGCGGCCCCAGGGACGCCGCCTGGGCGCGGGCCGTGGCCGGGCTGGAGCGCGGGCTGGCCGTCGCCGTCGACTACGGGCACACCGCGGGGCGGCGGCCGCCGTTCGGCACGTACGCGGGCTTCCGGGACGGCCGGGAGGTGGCCCCGGTGCCGGACGGCTCCTGCGACGTCACCGCGCACGTGGCGCTGGACTCCGTCGCCGTGCCCGGTTTCCACAGCCTGTGGACGACGCAGCGGGAGGCCCTGCGCGCGCTCGGCGTGAGCGGTGAGCGCCCGGCGCTCGCGCTCGCCACCAGCGACCCGGCCGGTTACCTGCGGGCGCTGAACGGGGCGGGGGAGGGGGCCGAGCTGACCGACCCGGGCGGGCTGGGCGCCTTCGGCTGGCTGGTGCAGGCCGTCCGCATGCCGGTACCGCCGGGCCTGGAGGCGCTGCCGGGATGGCAGACTCTGGGGGCATGAGGGAGACCACGGTCGGCATCGGGGCGGGAGCCGAGAACTTCACCGGCGAGGCGGGCAGCACCGACATGGTGCTCAACATCGGCCCGCAGCACCCGGCCACCCACGGCGTGCTGCGGCTGCGGATGCTGCTCGACGGCGAGCGCGTCGTGAGCGCGGAGCCGGTGATCGGCTACATGCACCGGGGCGCCGAGAAACTGTTCGAGGCTCGCGACTACCGGCAGATCATCATGCTGGCCAACCGGCACGACTGGCTCTCCGCCTTCTCCAACGAGCTCGGCGTCGTGATGGCCGTCGAGCGGATGCTCGGCATGGAGGTCCCGGAGCGGGCCGTGTGGGTCCGCACCCTGCTCGCCGAGCTCAACCGGGTGCTCAACCACCTGATGTTCCTCGGCTCGTACCCGCTGGAGCTGGGCGGGATCACCCCGGTCTTCCACGCCTTCAACGGCCGCGAGGACCTCCAGCACGTGCTGGAGGAGGCCTCCGGCGGCCGGATGCACTACATGTTCAACCGGGTCGGCGGCCTCAAGGAGGACCTGCCGGCCGGCTGGCTCGGCCGGGTCCGCACCGCCGTCGCCACCGTGCGCTCGCAGCTGCCGGTCTTCGAGGACCTCGTCCTCGGCAACGAGATCTTCCGCGCCCGCACCGCGGGCGTCGGCGTCCTCACCGGGGCGCAGGCCCAGGCGTACGGCGTCAGCGGCCCGATCGCCAGGGCCAGCGGCCTCGACCTCGACCTGCGCCGCGACGAGCCGTACCTCGCGTACGGCTCCGAGGAACTGCGGCAGGTGCTCACCGTGGTCACCCGCGAGGAGGGCGACTGCCTGGCCCGCTTCGAGTGCCTGCTGGAGCAGACCCTCAACTCGCTCGACCTGGCCGACGCCTGCCTCGACAAGCTCGCCGCGCTGCCGCCGGGGCCGGTCAACCAGCGGCTGCCCAAGGTGCTCAAGGCACCCGAGGGCAGCACCTACGCGTGGACCGAGAACCCGCTCGGGATCAACGGCTACTACCTGGTCTCGCGCGGCGACAAGACGCCCTGGCGGCTCAAGCTGCGCTCGGCGTCCTTCAACAACGTCCAGGTGCTCACCGAACTGCTGCCCGGGACGCTGGTCGCGGACATGGTGGCGATCCTCGGGTCGATGTTCTTCGTCGTCGGCGACATCGACAAGTAGGGCCGGTCAGGCCTTCCTGGCCTTCTTGCCCGGGTCGGCCGGGTGCGGGGCGACCTTGCGGTCGCCCTTGGTGGCGATCCGCTCCTCGCACAGGCGGGCCAGCACGTCGTATCCCGCCCTGCCCATCAGCTCGGTGAGTTCGGGGCGGTAGCCGACGTACACCGGCTCCGCGCCCTGGTGGGCCGCCGGGGCGCCGGTGCACCACCAGTGCAGGTCGTGGCCGCCCGGGCCCCAGCCGCGGCGGTCGTACTCGCCGATCGAGACCTGGAGGTAGCGGGTGTCGTCGGGGCGGTCGATCCAGTCGTAGGTGCGGCGGATCGGCAGCTGCCAGCAGACGTCCGGCTTGGTCTCCAGCGGCTCGCGGCCCTCCTTGAGCGCGAGCGCGTGCAGCGCGCAGCCGGCGCCGCCCGCGAAGCCCGGGCTGTTCACGAAGACGCAGGCGCCGCCGACCCGGCGGGTCTGCCGGTCGCCGTCCTCGTCCAGCATGGTGATGCCGCCGTCGGCGACGATCCGGCCCTCGGCGTCGGTGCCCTCGGCGAAGTTCTCCCAGAGCTCGGGGGTCAGCCGGTCCGCGTGCGACCGGACGCGCTTCTCGTCGTCCTCGTCCGAGTAGTGCGCGCCCAGCGTGCAGCAGCCGTCCGACTCGCCGCGGCCCTCGCGGATGCCGTGGCAGCCCTGGCCGAAGACGCAGGACCAGCGGGAGGTCAGCCAGGTGAGGTCGCAGCGGAAGACCTGCTCCTCGTCGGAGGGGTCGGCGAACTCGACCCAGGCGCGGGGGAAGTCGAGCGGGACCTCGTCGCGCGGGATCTCGCGGCGCAGGGTCGGCATCGCGAGGTCGACGGGGGCGGGGGCGGCCTTGGGCTTCGCCTTGGCCTTCTTCTTGGACGTGTCTGCTGGTGCCACTCGGCAAGGGTAGAACGTTCGGGGGCACAGACGCGGTGGCGGGACCGGTGGCGGGGCCGGTGGCGGGGTCCGCGGGGGCGGGGGCGGCCGCGGTGAAGGCGGGGTGAAGAGGTCCGGCGGGCCCTGCGGGCGGCCCCGGCGGCGCGCCTAGGATGGCGGCCGGTCCGCTACGAGGCCCGCGACGGGGAGGTACGGGGATGGCAGGCGGCAACACCGGGAAGTCCGGCCGCGCGGGCGGGGAGTTCGCCCTCAGGCCGTGGGAACTGCACGGTGAGGGGCGGGAGTTCGAGCGGATCGGCGGCGAGCTGACGAAGGCCGTCGCCGCCCTGGAGCAGGGCCTCGCCGCCCTCGGCGCCCCCTGGGGGACGGACCGGCCGGGCAGCGGCTTCGCGGCCGTGTACGGTCCGGCGCTCGGAGAACTCGTCGGCGGGCTGAGGGGGGTGGCCGGACGGGTGACCGGGGTCGGGGCCGGGCTGCACACGATGGCCGCGCGGACGGCGGACGCGGACAGCTCGGCGGCGAGCGGGTTCGGGGCGACGGCGGTGCCGGAGGCGGCAGGGGCGCCGGGCGTGCCGGGCGTGCCGGGCGTGCCGGGCTCGGCAGGGGTGCCGGGGGCAACCCCGGGGGCGGCTCCCGTCGTCCCCCAGGACATGTCGGTCTGACGGACCCGGCTCGGAGGGGGAAGCGCGTGTCCAGGAAACTGCCGGAGGAACTGGTCCCGGTGCTGGTCAGGACCGGCCGGCAGTGGCCGCAGGCCGACGAGGAGGGCCTGCGCAAGGCGGCCGGGGTCTGGCGCGAGTTCGGCCGGGAGGCCGACCGGCTCACCCGCCGCTGCGGCGAGTCCGTCCGGCGGGTCACCGCCGACAACTCCGGCCACGCCGTCGAGTCCTTCGGCGCGTACTGGCAGACCTTCAGCGGCAGCGGCAGGGGCCACCTGGACGACGCGCACAGCGCGGTCGGACTGGTCGCCGGGGCCTTCGACACGGCCGCGCGGGCCGTGGACACCTGCAAGGCCGAGATCATCGCGACCCTGAACCAGCTCGCCGCCGACCTCGGGCAGGCCGAGGAGCAGGCGGCCAGGGCCCGGGTGGAGGCCGGCCGGGTCGCCACGGCGGCCGCCGGGGGACCGGCGCGGAGCGGGGTGACCGGCGGGCTGGAGAAGTCCGTCGGAGACCTCGCCGCCAAGGTGCGGAGCACCGCCACCGAACAGGTCGCGGCGGGCCTGGCGGCCGTCGCCGTCGAGGCCGCCGGGCTGAAGATCGGCGGGCTGCTCGCCGAACTCGGCCGTGCCATGAAGGACGCGCTGGCCGGGGTGCTCAAGGAGCCGGCCGCCGTCGCGCTGCTGAGGCTCGGCACCGCGCAGGGGACGGGGATCACCGCCGCCTCGTACCGCACCGGCGCGTTCGACCCGCTCGCCGCCGGGCTGCCCGCCGCCCTCGGCGAACCGGGCGTGCTCGGCGCGGACGGCTCCGGGCTGGTCCTGCTCGCCGGGAAGGACGGCAGGCCGCTGGTCGGCGTCCCCGGGCTGACGGTCAAGGTGGATGGGCACGGCACGCCGGTCCTCGGCCCGGACGGGCAGCCGGTCATCCTCCGCGCCGACGGCACGCCGGTGGCCGACGCCTCCGGGCTGCTGGTCGTCCCGGGGCCGGACGGCAGGCCGGTGGTCGGGGTGGCGGACCTGGCGGTCCGGCTGGACGAGCACGGGCGGCCGGTGCTCACCGACGAGGACGGGAAGGCGGTCCACGGGGTGCCGCTCGCCGGGCTGACGCCGGGCACGGACGGGCCGGGTGCTCCGGGTGCTCCGGGCGTTCCGGGTGCTTCGGGTGCCGACAGGCCGGGCGCGGGGGCGGGGACGCCCGACGGGCCGGGGGAACCGAAGACACCGGGCGTCGTGACGGTGGCCTCGGTCACGGTGGCGGACCCGGGGACGGTGCTCGGCGGGCCGGACCCGGCGGGTGTGGCGGGCGCGCCGACGGGTGCGGCGGCGTCCGTGGCCGGGTACGTCACCGGGGGCTCGCCGGGGCAGCACCGGGCGACGGGCGGTGGCGGTGGCGGGGACTGGGCCCTGCCGGAGCGGGACACCGGGGCGCAGGCGCGGTCCGTCGCCGCGCCGGTCCGCCAGGGCGGGGGGCCGGCGGGCCGGTCGGACGGGGACTACCCGCTCCAGGCGCCCGCGGCGGTTTCGCACAGCGGTGGCAGCGGTGGCAGCGGTGGCAGCGGCAGTAGTGGCAGTAGTGGCAGCGGCGGCGGTGGCGGCGGCCCGGTGACGGTGCGGACGGACTCGGTGAGCGCGCCGGTCGCGCCCGTCACCGCGCCGTCCCCCGGTGGCCCCGCGCACGGCCCGGCGCCGGAGGCTCCGCCGGCGGTCCGGCCGGTCGGGGTGCCCGGACAGTTCGGGACCCCGGTGTACGGCGGGTACCAGCCGGCCGGTTCGGTCGGCACCGTCGGGCCAGGGCCGCTGGCGGGCGCCGCCGGCGGGCCGGTGAACGTGGCGGCACCGTTCGGCAGCGGCGTCGGGGCGGGGCCGGCCGTCGGCGGGGCGCAGCCCGGTGCGGTGGCCAGGCCCCCGGCCGGCACCGTGCCGCACCCGGTCGTCGGGCCGCCGCCCGTCCACGCCGTGCCGCCGCCCCCGGCCGTACCGCCGGTCGTCGGCACCACCCCGATGATCGGCCGGCCCGAACCGCACCCGCTGGACGGCAGGCGGCGGGAGAGCGCGGCGGGCACCGCCGACCCGACCCCCGCCTGGGGTGCGGTCCCGGTCGCGACCGCCCATGCGATGGCCCTCCAGCTCGCCCTGCGCGCACGGCGCGGAGCCCCGTCGGACGATCCGGCGGTCCGGCCGCGCAGTATCGCCGACAGCCGTCCGTACGGCCTGCCGGGCGGGCTCGCGCCGGTCGACCCGGAGCACCAGGCCGAACTCGAACGCCGCGTGCCAGGGGGCGGAGACGGCCTGCCCGCCCGTCACCCCGACCCGGCCGCCGGCGGCTGGGCGGAGGCGGTCAACGACGGCGGCTACCGCGAACCGGGCCGGGCGAACAACAGCCTGGAGATCGCCCTTTCGGCGGTCGAGTGCTACACCGGCCGCCCGACCTGTGCGGCCCCCCGCGTCCCCACCGAGGGCGACGCCGGGGAGCGTGGCGGCCGGGACCGCGCCGAACGCGAACTCGGCGCCCCCTTCAGGGACATGGGTGACGGCGACCGGGCGTTCGAGCGCCTCGCCGACGGCCTCCGCCGGGCCGGCCACGGCTCCCAGGCCGTGCTCCTCACCCTCGACGCCTACGGCCGCCCGCACGCCTGGAACGCGGTGAACCACCGGGACGTCGTCACCTACCTCGACCACCAGCTCGCCCGCCGGGCGCCGGTCCCGCTCCACCTGGCCACCCACGGTCTCTGGGCCATCGCCCTCACCCCGGAGGGGCGGCCCCTCGCCCTCGCCCCCGCCGCGTGATCCCCCGCGCGCCAGAAGTCGGCCAGGTCGACTTCTCGTGTGCAGGCCGCTGGCTCTTCTTCCGTCGTGTCGTCTGCGGCCTTCAGGGCCGAACCGCGCCCTCGTCCCGGCCGCATGGCCCGTACGCCTCTGCGTGAGAAGTCGGACGGGCCGACTTCCGGTGCCGGCCGAGGGGGACGCCGGTGGGCGTGTCAACGGGTGGGCAGGGCTGGGGTGCCGTGACTTCGGAGGGTGTCGCGGATTCGGGCGGCGTGGCGGTGGACGGCGGCCGGGGGGAGTGCGCCGGGGCGGGGTGGTGGGGGTGCCGGGGTGCCGTGGCAGGTGCGGCAGAGGCCGCCGAGGAGGGCGTGGGGGCGGCAGGGGGTGCGGCAGGTGGTGCATTCGGGGATGCGGGTCGTCTGTGGTGGGCGGGGGCGTTCCGGGGGGAGTTTGTCGATCAGGCGGCGGCGGGTGAAGGCGGCCGGGCTGTGGATGTCGGGCGGGAGGCCGTTGGTGAGGGCGATGGTGAAGAGGGCGGGCGTGGTGCCCCGGGCGAACCATTCGGCGGCGAGGGGTTCGAGGGCGGTGCAGTCGGCGGCGGAGAGGGCGAGGCGGGGGTCGGCGAGGCCGAGGCCGGCGAGGGCGGCGTAGGCGGCCGAGGGGAGCGGTGTGTGGTTGCGGACGGGCGTTCGCTCGTCCGGGGGATCGGGATCGGCGGGCGTTGACGCGTCACCCGTGCCGCCGGTGCCGTCGGTGGCGAGGAAGTGGTTCCACCAGGCGTCGGAGCGGGGCGTGCGGGAGAAGTAGGTGTGGAACACCCAGCGGCAGTCCTTGGCGGAGAGCCGCTCGCGGACGCGGCGCAGGTGGCCTGCGGTGGAGAGCCTGGTGAGGGCGGTGCGGCAGGCCATCTGCCCGTAGTGGGGCTGGAGGACGGCGAGGGTCTTGACGTCCATGGCGGCGCCGTCGGGGAGGTGGTCGATGAGCGAGGCGAGGTAGGCCTCGCGGGCCGGGAGGTGGGCGAAGTCGGTCGCGGAGCGGGGGAGTTGCTCCGGGGCGGACTGCTTGCCGTACCCGGGGGCGGCCATGGCGGTATTGTCGTGGGTAGCCACAGGATCGATTCCTTAGAGTCGGTCGATCGTGTCGGTCAGACCCCCGTTCGGTGCTGGTAACACCGGTCGGGGGTTGTTTCGTTGCTGCGCACGCTACATGGCCGAACTGCCTGTGGAAAAGTCGTGACGATAAGTCATATCTGCTGCTAGCAGGGCCGGTTAGGTAGGTGGTTTTACCTCACCGTTCCCTTGAGGGTCACTCGGCCCGCGCGGCTTGAGCTTCGGGCGCGAACGAGACGAAAGCGGACCAGGCCTCGGGGGAGAAGGCGAGGGTCGGGCCGGCCTTGTCCTTGGAGTCGCGGACGTGAATGGTGGAAGGGCAGGCGGCGACCTCGACGCAGTCGCCGCCCTCGGTCCCGCTGTGGCTGGACTTCACCCAGGCGACAGCGACTTCGACGCAGTCGCCGCCCGCAGTTCCGCTGTAGCTGGACTTCACCCAGGTCGGGCTGGTGCTCATAGCTCCTCCGCCAACTTGTTGATGAAACGGGCTGACTCCTCAGGGCTGAGAGCCTGCCGCTGAATCGTCGCATGGCGCTGCCACAGTCCATTGACCTTCTCCGGGTCGGAGTAGAGGAAGCCGATGGCCTGGCCTTCCTCGTAGGCGAGGCGCTCGTGCTCGGGAGTCTCCAGCAGGACGAATGCGCCGTTGACTCCGGGGTGAAGTGTGGTGCCGGGCACGACCTGGATGTCGATGTGCCGGGGCTTGCCGACCTCAAGGAGACGCTCCAGCTGCTCCTTGTGCCCTGCGGTGGTGCCGATCCGGCGCAGGAGGGCGAACTCGTCGATGAGGAAGTTGAACGACTTGGTCTGGTTGCCGAGGATCTCCTGGCGAGCCAACCGGGCAAGGAGCCGCGCCTCCAGGGTTTCGTCGTCCATCGGTGGCCAGTGCACGCTCAGCAGCGAGCGGACAGTGGGCTCGGTCTGGAGCAGACCGGGGATGAGCTGATTTTGGTACGAGCTCAAGACAATGGCCTCGGGCTCGTACTGCATGAGGTCGTGTGAGAAGGGGGCGAACCTCTCCGGCACCATGAATGCGGCTGCCGCGACCAGCATCCCGTTCGCGTCACACAACTCATCTGCGGCTTGGAGTAGTTGGAATGTCGGCCGCCGCCGACCCGCCTCCATCGACCGCACGCTCTCGATGTCGTAGTGGGACGCCTGGGCCAACTGTTCCCGTGTCACGCCCGTCCGCTGGCGAAAACGCTTGACCTGATCGCCGCCGTACTTCCAAGCCATCGGGTACTGCTTCGGCGTGCTCACGGCTCCGCACCCCCTCCTGCCCTGGTCGCAGGGCGGTCAAGCTCTCGCTGCAACTGCGCTGTTGCTCCCGAGGCTATGCCCGCCTGTCGAGGCTTGAAGAGGGAAATGGCCGAACTCAGCTCTTCGGAGTGAAACCTTCCGTGCCCCCACCGGAAGTCGGCCCGGCCGACTCCCGGCGCGCGGGGGGCGTAGGGTCGCGGGTCGGGGAGCGGACGGGACGGGGGTGGGGCCGGTGGTTTCGCGGGCACAGGCGGTGGAGGCGGGGCACCGGTGGATCAACGGGGACCTGCCGCAGGGCGCCGGCCCGGTGCGGCGGGTGTGCACCCACGAGTTCGAGCTCGGCTGGGTGGTGTGGGCCGAGCCCGCCCGGGTGCCGGTGGACCCGCGGACGGGGGAGCGGCGGGCGCCCGAGGAGGTGGGGGCGGCCTGCGCCGTGGTGGACCGGGAGAGCGGACGGTTCACGGTGTGGCCCTCGGTGCCGGTGGACGAAGTGGTCGGGCTGTACCGGGACTTCGTCGGCGCCGGTGCCTACGACCCGACCCGCCCGCCGGCGACCGGCCGGGGCACCAGGGCCGAGCTGACCTACCGGGACGCCGCGGGCGAGGAGCGGTCGCTGGCGCTGCGCTCGGCGGCGGGCCTGCCGCACCCGGCGCTGCGCGGCTGGTGGTGGCTGCGCGAACAGGGCGTCACGGCCGAGGACGTGCTGGCCGTCCGGACCGACCTGCGGCCCGGCGCCCTGCCCGGCGGCTACTGGTCGTACGCGCTGGCCGCCGAACTGCCGCACGTCCGGATCGACTTCGACCTCCCGTACGGCCCGCGCTTCGACCACCGAGCCGCCGCCGTACGGGCGCTGCCCGCGCCGTCGGACGGTCCGGCCCGCAACCGGGTGCCCTTCCCCCGGGCGGTGCGCGCCGACCCCGACGAGCCCGACGCCGCGCTCGCCGCCCGGCTCGCGGAGCGGTTCGGCCCGGCGGGCGTGCGGCGCTTCGACCCGGCGGACGTCGTCCGCGCCGAGCTGCCCGGGGACGCGGCCGCGCTGCTGCTGGCGGTGGGCCTGCCGGTGGCCGTACCGGGCTTCTTCGCGCTGCACCACCCGGGCGCCGGGGCGATCGCCGACGGCGTCCGCCAGGGCACCGTGCTGCCGCCGCTCGCCGCCCACCTGGCCGGACTCGGCCGTGGCACCCGGGCGGCCGGGCGGGAGCGCCTGGCGCTCGCCGGACCGGTGCTGCTGGGGACGGACGGCTGGGCGCTGCTGGCCCTCGACCCGGCCGACGGCGCCGTCCTGGCGGTGGACCCGGACTACGCGACCGCCCGCCACTGCAACGCGGGCCCGCGCGCCTTCGTCCGCTGCCTGGAGGTGTTCGCCGGCTGGTGGCCCGCCCTGCGCGGGCTCGACCCGGTGGCCGCCGGCGAGGCGGTGGACGCCCTGCAGCGCGCCCTGGCGGAGGCGGACGGTACGGTCTTCGCCGACCCGGAGAACTGGTGGGCCGTCATCGTGGAGCAGCTCTGGGACGGCCTGTTGTGACAGCACGTCGGTCGGGCGGCCGGGGAACCGCACACCGCCCCCGCGCTGTCGGTACCCGGGACACCGCACCACCGCAGCCGACCACCATCCGCAGCAGCACCCGCAGCAGCGCCCGAAGCAGGACCTGGAGCATCGAGCCGTGACCGCCCCGCCCCGCGCCGCCCGTACGGCCGTCCTCGCCGCCCTCGCGGTCCTGGCCGCCGGGTGCGCCTCCGGCGGCCCCGTGCTGCGGGCCCGCCCGGCCACCGCGCCGCCGGTCTGCGAGTCCCCGGTGGTGATCGGCCACCGGGGGTCTCCGCGCAAGGCGCCGGAGAACACCATGGCCTCCTTCGACACCGCCCTCGACCAGGGCGCCGACTGGCTGGAGACCGACGTGCAGACCACCAGGGACGGCGTCCCGGTGCTGATGCACGACTCCACCGTGGACCGCACCACCAACGGCAAGGGCGCCATCGCCGACCTGACCGCCGCCCAGATCGCCGCGCTGCGGGTGACCATCGGCCCCGGCCCCGCCCAGCCGGTCGCCACCCTGGACCAGCTGCTCAAGCGCCTGGCCGACAGCAACGCCACGCTGCTGATGGAGATCAAGTGGCAGCGCCCGGAGGACGTCGCCAGGATCGCCGGGATGGCCGCCGGCAGCAGGGCCCGCGTCGTCCTCTACTCCTTCTCCGCCGACCACCTGCGCCAGGCCCACGCGGTCGCGCCCGCCCTGCCGATGGTGCTGATCGAGAGCGGCGCGATCGCCGAGGACGCCGGCGACCTGCCGCTGCGCGGCATCGCCCTGGAGAGCGGCCTGGCCAGCTCCGCCCGGATCGCCGCCGAGCGCCGTGCCGGGCACGAGGTGTACGTCTGGACGCTGGACAGCGAGGAGTCCTGGCAGCTGATGGCGGCCAGGGACGCCGACGGCCTGATCACCGACACCCCGGCCCCGGCCCGCCGCTGGGTGGACGCCAACTGCCCCACGGAGCGCGGGGGCGGGCCGCGCGGGCACTGACGGCCGGTGCGGGCGCGGACGGCCGGTGCGGTGCGGCCGTGCCCGGCCCGCGACAACGGATCACCACCGGGCCCGCCGCCCGGTCCGGGACCAGCGCGAATACCGCCGCACCCCCTCTCGCCAGGGCCCGCATCGCGTAGCGTGGAGATTTATGCGACTCGGTGTGCTCGACGTAGGTTCCAACACGGTCCACTTCCTCGTGGTCGACGCCCATCCGGGCGCCGCGCCGCTCCCCGCGTACTCGCACAAGGCGGAGCTGCGCCTGGCCGAGCTGCTGGACGCCGACGGTGCGATAAGCGAGGCCGGCGTCGAGCGGCTGATCGGCCACATCGCCTCCTCGCTGCGGGTCGCCGAGGACAAGGGCGTCGTCGACATCCTCCCGTTCGCCACCTCCGCCGTGCGCGAGGCCGCCAACGGCGAGGAGGTGCTGCGCCGGGTGGCCGCCGAGACCGGCGTCGAGCTGCGCGTGCTCTCCGGGCAGGACGAGGCCCGGCTCACCTTCCTGGCGGTCCGCCGCTGGTTCGGCTGGTCCTCGGGCCGGCTGCTCAACCTGGACATCGGCGGCGGCTCGCTGGAGATCGCCTGCGGCCTGGACGAGCAGCCGGACGTCGCCGCCTCGCTGCCGCTGGGCGCCGGCCGGCTGACCGCCCGCTGGCTGCCCGGGGATGTCGCCGACCCGGACGGGCTGCGCGAGCTGAGACGCCACATCAGGGCCGAGCTCGCCACCGTGGTCGCCGAGATCACCAGGCTCGGACCGCCGCGGCACGCGGTCGCCACCTCCAAGACCTTCAAGCAGCTGGCCCGGATGACCGGCGCGGCCCCCGCCGACGCCGGCCCGTACGCCGACCGCCGGCTCACCCGCAGCGGGCTGGCCGCCTGGCTGCCCCGGCTGTCCGCGATGACGGTCGCCGAGCGCGCCCAGATCCCCGGCGTCTCCGAGGGCCGGGCCAAGCAGCTGCTGGCGGGCGCGCTGGTCGCCGACGCCGCGATGGACCTGTTCGGTCTGGAGGAGCTGGACGTCTGTCCGTGGGCGCTGCGCGAGGGGATCATCCTGCGCCGCCTGGACGCCATGGACAGCTCCGCCGACCGCCGCCGGCCGGCGCTCACGCCGTAGCCCGGCCGCGGCCGTCCGCGCCCGCGCGAACCCGCGCGAGCCGGTCCGGGCCCGGGCGGCCGTCCCTCCGGGGGAGGCGGCCACGGGCGGCCACCGGCCGGCCACTCAGGGACAACGTGCCGATGGTCACTGCGCCGGTCGTCCCGCCCCGTTCGCGGCGCGCTCCGCTTACGCTGTCTCCCGTGGTGCAAGCAGCGGGCGAGGACGGATCGCAGGAGGACCGCGCTCCCGGGAACGGGCGGTCGCGGTCGGACGGCCCGCGCCGCCGGCTCGGCAAGGCGGTCACGGGCGCCACCGCCGGACAGGCCGCCAAGCAGGCCGCGAAGGCCGTCAAGGCGGCCCGGCGCACCGCGAAGCAGGCCGCCGCGAAGCCGCCCGCCCCCGAGGCTCCCGCCAGGAAGAAGGGCACCGCCGCGAGGAAGACGGCCGCCGCGAAGCAGGCCGGCAGCAAGCGGACCGCCGGAAAGCGGGCCGGCGCGAAGCAGGCCGCCGCCCCCAGGGAGACCCGCACCGCCCGGGCCGCCGGCGCCGCCAAGGCCGCCGTCCAGTCCGTCCGCTCGGTCAAGGCCGCCAAGCGCGACGCCGCCCGCCCGCCGCTGCTGCGCACCACCGACCGGCTGGTGCTGCCCCGGCACCCGGCCCTGCACATCCCCGACACCAAGGTGGCGCTCTCCACCGCCTCGGTGTACCCGGCGAGCACCGCCGTGGCCTTCGAGCTGGCCGCCAAGCTCGGCTACGACGGGGTCGAGGTGATGGTCTGGAACGACCCGGTCAGCCAGGACCTCGACGCCCTGCGCCGCCTCTCCGACGCCCACCAGTTGCCCATCCTGGCCGTGCACGCCCCCTGCCTGCTGATCACCCAGCGGGTGTGGAGCACCGACCCGTGGACCAAGCTGGTCCGGGCCAGGGCCGCGGCCGAGAAGCTCGGCGCGAGCGCCGTCGTCGTCCACCCGCCGTTCCGCTGGCAGCGCCAGTACGCCCGGGAGTTCGTCGAGGGCATCGGCCGGATGGCGGGCGAGACCGACGTCCGCTTCGCCGTCGAGAACATGTACCCGTGGCGCTACCGCGACCGCGAGATGCTCGCGTACGCCCCGGGCTGGGACGTCACCGACGAGGAGTACCGGCACTTCACCATCGACCTCTCGCACGCCGCCACGTCCAGGATCGACACCTTCGCCATGGTCGAGCGGATGGGCGACCGGCTCGCCCACGTCCACCTGGCCGACGGCAGCGGCTCCGGCAAGGACGAGCACCTGATCCCCGGCCGGGGCAAGCAGCCCTGCGCCGAGCTGCTGGAGCACCTCGCCCGCACCGGCTTCGACGGCCACGTGGTGCTGGAGGTCAACACCCGCCGCTCCGCCTCCCCCGCCGAACGCGAGGCCGACCTGGCCGAGGCCCTCGCCTTCACCCGCTTGCACCTGGCCACCCCCTCGCGCGTACGCTGAGCCGTCCGGCCGGCCGGACGCGAACCGCCGTACGGAGGAGGGCACATGACGGAGGGCCGGGACTACCGCGAGGCCGCCCGGAGCTTCGGCGGGGTCGCCGCCGAGTACGAGCGGGGCCGCCCCGGCTACCCGGACGGCCTGTTCGACGCGCTGGAGCGGCTCTGGGGCCGCGGCCTGCGCGGCGCCCGGGTCCTGGACGTCGGCGCGGGCACCGGCATCGCCACCCGGCTGCTGGCCGCGCGGGGCGCGGAGGTCGTGGCCGTCGAGCCCAGCCCCGGCATGGCCGCCCGGTTCCTCGCCTCCTCGCCGGCCCTGCCGCTGGTCCGGGGCACCGGCGACGACCTGCCCTTCCACGACGGCTCCGCCGACCTGGTCAGCTACGCCCAGGCCTTCCACTGGACGTACCCCGAGAAGTCCGTCCCCGAGGCGGTCCGGGTGCTGCGGCCGGGCGGTGCCGTGGCCGCCTGGTGGAACGTGTACGACGAGACCGTGGCGTGGATCCGGGCCAGGGACCGGCGGATGGCCGCCGCCCTCCCCGACCGGTACCGCGGCTACGGCGGGATCGACCACCACGTCGGCCACTTCGCCCCGGCCGGCCTCGCGGTCGAGCGGACGGTGCTGCGCTGGGAGCGGCGGGTCCCCGTCGACCACGTGCTCACCGACCTGACCTCGCGCTCCTACCTCGCCTCGCTCGCACCCGGGGAGCGCGCGCCGGTGCTGGCCGCCGAACGGGAGGCCATGCTCGCCGAGTTCCCGGACGGCATCGTGGTCGAGCCGTTCGCCCTGGACCTCACCGTGGCCGTCAAGCCGGGCTGACACCGGCCGCGCCGGCCCGCCCGCCGCCTGCCCGCATCGCGGACGGGCCGTCCGCCGTCCGGACGGCGGGCGTAGGCTCGGTACCCACAGCGGCCCCCGAACCCTCCCACCAGCGGGGCGCCGGCGACAGCCCCGAAGGAGTGGAGCGCAGTGCCCGAGCTGAGGTCCCGTACGGTCACCCACGGTCGCAACATGGCAGGCGCCCGGGCGCTTCTCCGGGCGGCCGGCGTAGCCCGCGAGGACTTCGGCAAGCCGATCATCGCGGTCGCCAACTCCTTCACCGAGTTCGTCCCCGGCCACACCCACCTCCAGCCGGTCGGCCGGATCGTCTCCGAGGCGATCAAGCAGGCGGGCGGCATCCCGCGCGAGTTCAACACCATCGCGGTGGACGACGGCATCGCGATGGGCCACGCCGGCATGCTCTACTCGCTGCCCTCGCGCGACCTGATCGCCGACTCGGTCGAGTACATGGTCAACGCCCACTGCGCCGACGCCCTGATCTGCATCTCCAACTGCGACAAGATCACCCCGGGCATGCTGATGGCCGCGCTGCGCCTGAACATCCCGACCGTCTTCGTCTCCGGCGGCCCGATGGAGGCCGGCAAGGCCACCCTGGTCGACGGCACCGTGCGCAAGCTCGACCTGGTCGACGCGATCTCCCAGGCGGTCAACGAGAACGTCTCCGACGAGGACATCGCGATCATCGAGGAGAACGCCTGCCCCACCTGCGGCTCGTGCTCCGGCATGTTCACCGCCAACTCGATGAACTGCCTGACCGAGGCGATCGGCCTCTCGCTGCCCGGCAACGGCTCGGTGCTCGCCACCCACACCGCCCGCAGGGCCCTGTACGAGGACGCCGGGCGCACGGTCGTCGAGATCACGAACCGCCACTACGGCCAGGACGACGCCTCCCTCCTGCCCCGGGCGATCGCCACCCGCGCCGCCTTCGAGAACGCCATGGCCCTGGACATCGCCATGGGCGGCTCGACCAACACCATCCTGCACCTGCTCGCCGCCGCCCAGGAGGCCGAGCTGGACTTCGACCAGCGGGCCATCGACGCGATCTCCCGCAAGGTGCCCTGCCTGTCCAAGGTCGCGCCCAACGGCTCGTACTACATGGAGGACGTGCACCGGGCCGGCGGCATCCCGGCCCTCCTCGGCGAACTGCACCGGGGCGGGCTGCTCAACGAGGACGTCCACACCGTGCACGCCGACTCGCTCGCCGAGTGGCTCAAGACCTGGGACGTGCGCGGCGGTTCGCCCTCCGCCGAGGCCGTCGAGCTGTGGCACGCCGCCCCCGGCTGCGTCCGCTCCGCCGAGGCCTTCTCGCAGTCCGAGCGCTGGGAGTCGCTGGACACCGACGCGGCCGGCGGCTGCATCCGCAGCGTCGAGCACGCCTACTCGGTCGAGGGCGGCCTGGCCGTGCTGTACGGCAACCTCGCCGAGGACGGCTGCATCGTGAAGACCGCGGGCGTGGACGAGTCGATCTGGACGTTCAGCGGCCCGGCCGTCGTGGTCGAGTCCCAGGAGGACGCGGTCGAGGCGATCCTCGCCAAGCGGGTCAAGGAGGGCGACGTCGTCGTCATCCGCTACGAGGGCCCCAAGGGCGGCCCCGGCATGCAGGAGATGCTCTACCCCACGTCCTTCCTCAAGGGCCGGGGCCTGGGCAAGGCCTGCGCGCTGGTCACCGACGGCCGCTTCTCCGGCGGCACCTCGGGCCTGTCCATCGGGCACGCGTCCCCCGAGGCGGCCTCCGGCGGCACCATCGCGCTGGTCGAGGACGGCGACACCATCGCCATCGACATCCCCGGCCGCCGGATCTCCCTGGAGGTCCCGGACGAGGTCCTGGCCGAGCGCCGCCGCGCCCTGGAGGCCGCGGGCGGCTACCGGCCGAAGAGCCGCGACCGCCAGGTCAGCCAGGCCCTGCGGGCCTACGCGGCGATGGCCACCTCCGCCGACAAGGGCGCCGTCCGCGACGTGAGCAAGCTCGGCTGAGACCGGACCGCCACGGAGGAGCCGTCCCGGACTGCGGGACGGCTCCTCCGGCACGTGCGGTGGCCGGGTGATAATCGACGACGTGAGCGATCAGCCCCCCATCCCCGCCCCCAAGCCCGACGGCGCCCCCGAGCCGGAGCCGATCCGCTGGTTCGGCACCAGCTGGCTGAACCGGGACGGCGGCTACTGGCCGCGCCGGGTCGCCGTCTCCGTCGGCTCGCTGGCCGCGACCGCCGCCGTGATCCTGGTGCTGCGCTTCGGCGTCGAGGGCATCGCCCTCTCCGACAACGGCACCTTCCTCAACGGGCTGCTGACCGCCGCCATCGCGGTCTGCTCGATGATGGCGGTCCGGCGCACCTGGAAGTCGCTCACCGAGGGCAGGGACCAGCTGACCGGCTGGATGGCCGAGGACAAGTCGCTCGGCGCGGTCTGGCTGATCGGCGGGGCCGGCTCGCTGCTCGCCTACTTCGTCCGCAGCCTGGTCGAGGCCCCCGGCGAAGCGGTCCGGCGGGCGGCCTACGAGCGGGCCGTCGTCCAGTACGAGAAGCGCCAGGCGAGCCGCAGCCGCCGGCCCGACACCAAGGCGCCGGGCCGGGCCAAGCGCAAGCGCTGACGGCGGTCAGCCGGTGAGCTTCAGGACGGCGAGCAGCGCGGCGACGGCCAGCGCGACGTAGAGCGGGGTGCGCCAGGCCGCCCGGCGGCGCGGCCCGGCCTGGCGGCCGGCTGACCGTGGCCCCGGCCCGCGACCGAAGCGCCTCGGCTTCGCCGGGCCGTCGTTGACCGAGCGGCGCCCGCCCGGGTCGACCGGCGGGGTGTGCTTCCACCGGGCGGCCAGCATGCGGGTGCGTCCGGCCTGCTCCTTGTGGGCGGCACCCCGGACGAACTCCTCGTCCAGGACGAGCCCGGCGAACGGGTCCTTCGCGCCCGCCCCGGACGGGGCGGACCCGTCCGGTTCGTCGCCCCGGCCCGGGCGCGGCTGCGGATCTTCGGCTATCGGCATCGCGCCAGTATGCCGACGGGGTGTGACAGCGCGTCGGCCAAGGGCACCCCGCGGGGTGAACCCGGGCTCCGGGCCGCGTTCCGTCTTCGCGCGACCGCGTCCCCGCCGGCGCTCATCCCTTGCCGCGGGCCCGCTTGACCGATCCCACCACCCCGGCGACCGCCAGCAGCAGGCCGGCCGGCAGCAGTGAGACGAAGAAGGCGCCGAACAGGCCCTCGTCGCCGAGGAACAGCTGGGCCAGCGTGTTCAGCGCCAGCAGTCCGCCGGCCGCCGGGAGCGCCGACTGCCACGGGTGCTCGTCCGCCCAGCGGCGCAGCCGCCGGTCGGTGCCGTCGCCGCGCAGCCGGCCGCCGACGGCGCCGACCAGGAAGAAGAAGAACAGGCCCCAGCCGGCCGGTGAGGCCAGCATGCTCAGCGACCAGTCCCCGGAGACCGCCTCGATCCCCAGGGCCGTCGCCCCCACCACCGCGCCGACCCCCGTGGCCGTCCGCCACGGGCCCACCGTCGCCGAGGCGACGGCGAGTCGCCGGTTCTCACGTCGGGACATCTCGTCGTGTGCCATGGCTCCACGGTGCGCCCGCCGGAGCCGGGAGGCCATAGGGGAAACCCCCGAGATTTCACCCTGGGCGACCTCAGGGGTACGGCGGCCGGGCCCGGGGCGAC
The DNA here is from genome assembly GCF_055607525.1 of Kitasatospora sp. NPDC036993. Taxonomy (NCBI): domain Bacteria; kingdom Bacillati; phylum Actinomycetota; class Actinomycetes; order Kitasatosporales; family Streptomycetaceae; genus Kitasatospora; species Kitasatospora sp. NPDC036993. Next base: position 262,139 of record NZ_JBVJRP010000004.1, read on the forward strand.
CACGGACCGGACGGTCCCTCCGGGCGCCGTCGCGCGGTGCGAGGATGGCCGCAGTACCGAGGCAAGGAGCGGACCATGGGCAGCAGCGCAGCACCCGGACAGAAGATCGCCTTCCTGGGCACCGGCAAGATCGGCGAGGCCCTGCTCTCCGGTCTGCTGCGGGCCGGCAAGGACCCGGCCGACGTCCTGGTGACCGCCCGCCGCCCGGAGCGCGCGGCCGAACTCGCCGCCCGCTACGGGGTGGTGACCGTCTCCAACGCCGAGGCCGCCAAGCTCGCCGACACCCTGATCCTGGCGGTCAAGCCGCAGGACATGGGCACCCTGCTGGACGAGCTGGCCCCGCACGTCAGCCCGGACCGGCTGGTGATCTCGGCCGCGGCCGGTGTCCCGACGGCCTGGTTCGAGGAGCGGCTGGCGGCCGGCACCCCGGTGGTCCGGGTGATGCCCAACACCCCGGTCCTGGTGGACGAGGGGATGAGCGTGATCTCGGCCGGCTCGCACGCCGGCGAGGAGCACCTGGTGCGCGCCGAGGAGATCTTCAGCTCGGTCGGCAAGGCGCTGCGGCTGCCCGAGGCCCAGCAGGACGCGGCCACCGCGCTGTCCGGCTCCGGCCCGGCCTACTTCTACTTCCTGGTCGAGGCGATGACCGACGCCGGCATCCTGCTCGGCCTGCCCCGGCAGGTGGCGCACGACCTGATCGTGCAGTCCGCGATCGGCGCCTCGGTGATGCTGCGCGACTCCGGCGAGCACCCGGTGAAGCTGCGCGAGGCGGTCACCTCCCCGGCCGGCACCACCATCGCGGCGATCCGCGAGCTGGAGAACCACGGGGTGCGGGCCGCGCTGCTGGGCGCCCTGGAGGCGGCCAGGGACCGCTCCAGGGAGCTGGCGTCCGGCGGGAAATGACCGCTGCGCGACCCCTCCCGCAATCGCGGCGCACCCCCTACGCTCTCGCCAACATCGGCCTACCGGCCGGTAGTGAGGTCGCCTGGAGGTCCGTTGAGTGCCGCACCGCCCGTCCGGTCCCTCTCGTCCCCGGCACCGCCCGGCCTGCGCGCCGGGCGGGCCGCGCTCGCCGTCAGCTTCCTGCTCCAGGGCGTCACCTTCGCCCTGCTGGTCACCTGCATCCCGGAGATCCAGCACCGGTACGGGCTGAGTGACGGCCTGCTGCCGGTCTTCCTGGCCGCGGTGCCGATCCTGGCCGGCGCCGGCTCGATCGCCTCCGAGCGGCTGGTGAAGCGCACCGGCGCGCGGGCCGTGCTGCGGGTGGTCCAGCCCGCCGTCTGCCTCGCCCTGGCGGCCGCCGGGCTCGGCGGCACCCTGTGGCAACTCGCCCTGGCACTCGGCGCGTTCGGGCTGCTGGTGGGCGCGCTGGACGCCAGTATGAACATGCTCGGGGTGGGGCTCCAGCACCTCTACGGCCGCTCGATCATGATCGGCTTCCATGCCGCCTTCAGCCTCGGCGGCATCCTCGGCGCGGCGCTGGCGGGCCTCGGCTCGCACTACGGCCTCGGGCTGCCGGTGCTGTTCGGCACCACCGCCGCGGTGATCGCGCCGCTCGCGGTGCTGGCCGGCACCCTTCCCCGGCCTCCGGCTCCGGGGACTCCCGCCGCCGGCCCGGCCGAACTCGGCGACGCCGTCCGGGAGGCCGCCGAGGCCGCGGCGAGGCCCGTCCCCTGGCGCCCGCTGCTGCCGCTCTGCCTGGCGATGGCCTTCGCGTACATCGCGGACGCCTCGGTCTCCAACTACAGCGTCAAGTACCTCACCGACGGCCTGGGCAGCCGCGAGGACCTCGCCAAGCTCTCCTACCTCGGCTACATGGTCGCGATGCTGCTCGGCCGTTCCCTCGGCGACCGCGCGGTGCAGCGCTTCGGCGCCGTCCCGGTGGTCCGCGCGGGTGCCGCGCTGGCCGCGCTCGGCTTCGGGCTGGCCGCGGTCGCGCCCGCCGCCTGGGCGGGCATCGCCGGGTTCACCGTGCTCGGCTTCGGCATCTGCGCGATCATCCCGCAGGTGTTCGCGGCCGGCGGCCGGCTCTTCCCGGCGGACTCGGACGCCGCGGTGGCCCGGCTCAACCTGTTCAACTACGTGGGTTTCCTGGTCGGTTCGCCGCTGGTCGGGGCGATCGCGGACGCGAGCTCGTACCGCTGGGCGCTGCTCGCCCCGATGCTGCTGGTGCTCGCCGTCCTACCGCTGGCCGACCGCTTCGCCCCCGCACCCGCACCCGTTCCGGCGCCGGCCCCCGCCGTCGGGTGACGCCCTTGCCCCCGCCGTCGGGTGACGGCGGGGGCGGTCGACGGGACGGGGGTCAGCTGATCACGGTCTGGAGCTGGGGCACGCCGAAGGTCCAGCTCTGGTCCTTGGCCGTGGTGGTGCCGCCCACCTGGCCGAACTCGTAGTAGACGTACGGCGCCCAGTTCAGGGTGTACGGCGCGGTGCCCCACCCGGGGGTGTCGGTGATCTTGACGGTGAGCGTGACGCTCTTGGTCGCTCCCGGCGCGATCGGCGCGTTGAAGTGGAAGTTGGCGCTGTTCCCGGTGAACGCGCAGTCGGAGGTGTCACCGGTGCAGGCGGTGATCGTGAAGGCTCCGGCCTGCGTGTTGGCCGGCCAGGTCGGCTGGACGGACTCGTAGGCGAAGTAGATGGCGCTGTTCTCGGCGTTGGTGAGGGACAGCGTCAGGGTCAGCTGGTCTCCCGCCTTGGCCGTCGACTTGTCGACGGCGAAGGTGGTGCCGCTGACCGCGGCGGAGGCCGGCTGGGCGGCGAAGAACACGCCAAAACCCAGTATTGCAGCGAGAATTACCCCAAGGCGTTGCACGCTGAATGGCTTCATGGCGGAGAGGATATGGAGTCGTAAGGCTTTTGTCTGCACCGCCTCAACACCCGCCTCCACAGCTGCCCCACAACTTCCGTAGTTTCAATGCGCACCTGGCGTCCACCGGGCCTCACCCGCGCCGCCCCGGCGCGCCCTGGCAACGGAGCGGTCACCGTCACCCGCTACGGTGGAGGCCATGCCCGAAGCCGAGCGTGACACCCCCTGCGGCCTGCACCTCTTCTGGGACGAGGCCGTCACCGCCTACGACTTCGGGCCCGGCCACCCGATGGACCCGACCCGGCTGGCCCTCACCATGCGACTGGTCGAGTCACTCGGACTGGACACCGGGCCCGGGGTGACCGTCCGCTCCGCGCCGCCCGCCGGCGAGTCCACCCTCCGGCTGGTGCACACCGGGGAGTACGTCGAGGCGGTCAGGTACGCCGCCGCCCACCCCGACCACTCCGACCCCCGGCACGGACTCGGCACCGACGACACCTGGTCCTTCCCCGCGATCCACTCGGCCTCCGCGCTGATCGCCGGCCAGTCGGTCGCCGCCGCCGAGGCGGTCTGGCGCGGCGAGACCCCGCACGCCGTCAACTTCACCGGCGGGCTGCACCACGCGATGCCGGGCAGGGCCTCCGGCTTCTGCGTCTACAACGACCCGGCGCTGGCCATCGCCCGGCTGCTGGAACTCGGCGCCGAGCGGGTCGCCTACGTCGACGTGGACGTCCACCACGGCGACGGCGTCCAGGCGGCCTTCTGGAACGACCCCCGGGTGCTCACCGTCTCGCTGCACGAGCACCCCGCCACGCTCTTCCCGCAGACCGGCTGGCCGGTCGAGACCGGCGGCGAGGACGCACCCGGCTCCGCCGCCAACCTGCCGCTGCCCGCGGGCACCGGCGACTCCGGCTGGCTGCGCGCCTTCCACGCCCTGGTGCCCGAACTGCTCGACGCCTTCCGGCCACAGGTCCTGGTCACCCAGCACGGCGCCGACACCCACCTGGAGGACCCGCTCGCCCACTTCGCCGTCACCGTGGACGCCCAGCGGCTGATCGCCGAGGCGCTGCACGACCTCGCCCACCAGCACACCGGCGGCCGCTGGGTGGCCACCGGCGGAGGCGGCTACGCCGTGGTGGACGTCGTCCCGCGCTGCTGGACCCACCTGGTCGCCACCGCCGCCGCCAGGCCCGTCGACCCGGTCACCGAGACCCCCGAGGCCTGGCGCGCCGAGGTCTACCGCCGCACCCGCCGCCCCGCCCCGCTGCGGATGACCGACGGCGCCCGCCCCGCCTGGCGCGACTTCGACGCGGGCTACGATCCGGCCGACCGGCTCGATCAGGCCATCCTCGCCACCCGCAGGGCGGTGTTCCCCCAGCACGGGCTGCTGGCCTGATACCGCCCCTCCCGGCCGGGGGCGGCGCGGTCCGTGCGTACGGCGGGCAGTGCCATCCGCCGATCGGCTACGTACTGCAACAGTCCTATCTCTCACCGTACGAGGACCGGCCTTCCCCTCTTCCCACTGGTACCACCCATAACTACTCTGGGGATACACGTGTGCCGGTGGAGTCACCGGAGGGGAAGCCGGTGCCTTGCACACGGGTAAGGGTCGGGTGATGGTCATGAGTTCCGTCGAGCGCCCCCTTCAGGAAGTCGTCTTCCTGACCGTGGCGGAGGTCGCCGCGGTCATGCGGGTGTCCAAGATGACGGTGTACCGCCTGGTGCACAGCGGAGAGCTGCCGGCCATCCGGGTCGGACGGTCCTTCCGGGTGCCCCAGCAGGCGGTGCACGAGTACCTCAAGGAGTCCTACGTGCGGCTCGAAAGCGCGTAGGGGCGGGTCGGCCGGGGGTGGTTCCGCGACTGCGGAGCCACCCCCGTTCGCCGTTGATTTCCCGGGTGTTCCCCGGTTGCCGGGGGCGCGATTTACAGCCCCGGGCAACCGGAAGGTAGGCTAGGCCCTCACGTCAGTCGTATGGACTCCGTCTCACACGGGCGAGAGTCTCAGTGAGCGAGGGTTGTTCCGTGGGCTCTGTCATCAAGAAGCGTCGCAAGCGTATGGCCAAGAAGAAGCACCGCAAGCTTCTGAAGCGCACCCGCGTGCAGCGTCGCAACAAGAAGTAAGCGCCCCCGGCCGCGCTCGGCGCGCCCAGCGCTCCCACCGCCCGCCCAAGCCCGTCGTGGCCTGGGCGGGCGGTGTCGTCTCCCGGGCCGGTGGGGCGGCGCGGTACGGTGCACGCAGGCCGCTCGGGCCGAGGGAATGGGGTGCAGCACCGTGGGCGTGGTCGTGCTCGTCACCGGCGTGGCCCGCCATCTCGGTGCCCGGTTCGCCGCCGAGGTGCGCCGCCGGCCGGGCGTGGACCTGGTCGTGGGCGTGGACGTGCAGCCGCCCCGGCTGCCGCCCGAGGAGCCGGCGGGACCGGCGGCCCCGTACCGCTTCCACCAGCTCGACCTGCGCCGCCCGGCGCTCTCCCGGGTGCTCGCCGAGCACGGGGTGGACACCGTGGTGCACCTCAGCGTCAGCGCCACCGGCCTGGGCTCCACCAACCGCTCCGCGGTGAAGGAGTCCAACGTGATCGGCACCATGCAGCTGCTCGGCGCCTGCCAGAAGGCCCCCGGGGTGCGCCGGCTGGTGGTGAAGTCCACCACGGGCGTCTACGGCTCGGCGCCCCGCGACCCGGCGGTGTTCAGCGAGCGGATGCAGCCCAAGGACCCGCCCGGCGGCGGCTTCGCCAAGGACGCGGCGGAGGTCGAGGGCTACGTGCGCGGCTTCGCCCGCCGCCGCCCGGACGTCGCGGTGACGGTGCTGCGCTTCGCCAACATCGTCGGCCCGGACGCGGACACCCCGCTCAGCGAGTACTTCGCGCTGCCGGTGCTGCCGACCGTCCTCGGCTACGACCCGCGGCTTCAGTTCGTCCACGAGGACGACGCCGTCGCGGTGCTCTGCCGGGCCGCCGGCGAACCCGCGCCCGGCACCGTCAACACCGGGACCTTCAACGTGGCGGGGGAGGGCGTCCTGCTGCTCTCCCAGTGCGCCCGCCGGCTCGGCCGGCCGACCCTGCCGCTGCTGCTGCCCGCGGTCAGCTGGATGGCCGTGCTGGCCAGGCAGACCCGGCTGGTGGACGTCTCGCCCGAGCAGCTGCGGCTGCTCACCCACGGCCGGGTGGTGGACACCGCGCGGCTGCGCGACACCTTCGGCTACCGGCCGGCCTTCAGCACCCCCGAGGCCTTCGCCGACTTCGCCGCCGCCAGGGGCCCGGGCCTGCTGCCGCCCGAGCGGCTGGCCGCCGTCACCGACCGGCTGACCACCCTGCTCGGCCCGGAAGCGGCCGCCGCGCCGGACGCCGTACCGAACCGCCGACCGAGGAGCTGAACCCGCGATGAGTGCCGCAGCCGAGAACGCGCCGGGCGAGGCCAAGGTCATCCCGATCGAGTCGGCGCCCAGCTGGAGCTCGCCGGAGGGGCCGAATCCGGCGGACCGGCTCGCCGAGGCCGTCGGCGGGGTGCTGTCCGGGCCGCTCGGCCCGGCCGCCACCCGGCTGTTCGGCAAGGGCTGGGAGGGCCGGGCCGCCGAGCGGCTGGCCTTCCTGCGCCGCCGGGTGACCGGCGACTACGAGGTGGACGAGTTCGGCTTCGACCGGGAGCTCACCGAGGAGGTGCTGCTCTCGCTGCTGCGCCCGCTGGCCGAGAAGTACTTCCGGATCGACGTCCAGGGCGTGGAGCACATCCCGGCGGAGGGCGGCGCGCTGATCGTCGCCAACCACTCGGGGACGATCCCGCTGGACGCGCTGATGACCCAGGTGGCCATCCACGACCACCACCCGGCCCGGCGGCACCTGCGGATGCTCGCCGCCGACCTGGTCTTCGTGCTGCCCGGCATCAACGAGCTGGCCCGCAAGGCCGGTCACACGCTGGCCTGCAACGAGGACGCCCAGGCGCTGCTGGAGCGCGGCGAGGTGGTCGGGGTCTGGCCGGAGGGCTTCAAGGGGATCGGCAAGCCCTTCTCCGAGCGCTACAAGCTCCAGCGGTTCGGCCGCGGCGGCTTCGTCGCCTCGGCGCTGCGGGCGCGGGTGCCGATCGTGCCCTGCTCGATCGTCGGGGCCGAGGAGACCTATCCGATGATCGGCAACGTGAAGACGCTGGCCCGGCTGCTGGGCCTGCCGTACGTGCCGGTCACGCCGACCTTCCCGTGGCTGGGACCGCTCGGGATGCTGCCGCTGCCGACCAAGTGGACGATCCGCTTCGGCGAACCGATCGCCACCGACGCGTACCCGGCGGAGGCGGCGGACGACCCGATGCTGGTCTTCGACCTGGCCGACGAGGTGCGCGAGACCATCCAGCACACCCTCTACCAGCTGCTGGTGCAGCGGCGGTCGGTGTTCTTCTGAGCAGCCCGGTACGCGAACGGCCGGAGGGCCCGGCGGAGTGGATCTCCGCCGGGCCCTCCGGCCGTTCCGTTCAGCCCGTTCCGGCCGGCCCGTTCCGTTCAGCCGCCGAGGATGCGCAGCCCGGGCAGCAGGTCCGGGAGCAGCGGGGGCACCTCGACGCCCTGCGGCTGGGACGGGCTCGGCGCGCTGGGCGTGGCCGGCTGCGGCACCTGCGGCGGGGCCGCGTCGGCGCTCGGCGAGGGCTTGGTGCCGGTGAGCCCGTCGGTGAGGCCGCCGACCAGGCCGTTGACGGTGTCCGGGGCGCTGCTGGGCAGGGTGTCCGGCAGCAGGCCGCCCTTGCCGCCGGTGCCGGAGGCTCCGCTGCCGGGGGCCGCCGGGGCGTGCTCGGTGGCGCCCGGGCGGTTGCCGGAGGCGCCGGAACCCGGGGTCTGCCCGGTGCCGGAGGTGCTGCCGGAGCCGCCCGCCGGAGAGCCTGCCGGGGAACCGCCGGTCGGGGCGGCCGAGCCGTCGCCCGCTCCGGTGCCGGCCGAGTCACCGCTCGTGGCGGGTGGCAGGGCCAGGCGCAGGGGCGCGACGTCCTCGCTTATGTCGTCGAAGAGCCGGCTCACCAGATCGGCCTGCTGGGTGAGCTGGACGGGCAGCCTGCCCTGCAACTCGCTCCAGCGGCCGTCCTCGTCGTGGGCGAAGCCGGCCAGTGCCCGCATCGGGTCGAGCGAGCCGTTGCTGCGGTAGACCGAACGCAGCAGGTCGCGGCCCTTGAGGGCGTCGGCGTGCATGTCGTCCAGCGCGCGGCGGACCTGCTCGACGGTGACGGGGCTGAGCGCGCCGGCCGGGCCGGTGCGGCCGACCAGCGTCTTGGCCTCGCCGAGCCGGGTGGCCGCGCTGTCGAGCAGCAGTTCGCCGCGCTCGGAGTCGGAGCCCGCGAGGTCGAACCTGAGCCCTTCCAGGCCGCGCTTCAGGCCGTACAGCGTGTCCCCGGGGACGGCGTTGGAGCTGGCCGTGGCCGCGCCGGCCAGGCTGCCGACGGCGAGCCCGGCGACCAGCCCGCCGATCGCGAACCGCCGGCTCCAGCGGCCGCGCGACGCCGCCCGGATCGCCCGGCGGCGCTGGCGGGGGACCGCCCCGCCCGTCCCGCCGGCGAAGGCCTGCTCGAACGCGGCCATCAGCTGGGCGCGTTGGACCGTTCGGACCTCCCGGTCCAGCACCGGCCCCGGCAGCCCACCCAGCGCGTCGGTCAGACCGACCAGGCCGGCCATCGCGACCGAACCGGTGCCGGTGGCAGCGGTGTTGTCCGATTCGGCGTTGGCCGCAGCGCGTTGCTCCGCCTGGTGGGCCTCCAGCGCCTCGGCGAAGGCCTTCGCCCGCCGGTGCTCCAGCACGTTTGCCGTCACGGGCCGCACCTCCCTTCGTCGTTGTCGACACCCCGGCCCGCCGGACGGTTGCCCTGGCTGGCCAAAGCCACTCCATCGGGTGATAGGCCGCAATTCGACTTGACCGTACGCCCGGTGGGGGCTTGCATGCTGGCCAACGAGCGGTGCGGGTGGTCGGTTACGCGCGGCTGATCATCGGACCGACCGTTCACCCTGACGTGTCGGCCCGGCGTGGACGGTGACGGCCCGCCGGGCCGTATGGCGGACGGGCCGTCGACGGTCCCGCTCATCGCGCGTCGGGCGGGAGCAGCCGGGCCAGGGTGCGTACGGCGCGGTACTGGAGGGTCTTGATGGCGCCCTCGTTCTTGCCCATGATCCGGGCCGTCTCGGCCACCGAAAGCCCTTGCAGGAAGCGCAGGGTGACGCACTCCTGCTGCTGCGGGTTGAGCCGGCGCACCGCGTCCAGCAGGGCGGCGTTGGAGAGCGACTCCAGCACCGACTCCTCCGGGCTGCGCTCGCACTCGTTGGAGTCGAGCATCTCGCCGGTGGTGACCTCCAGCCGGAAGCGGCTGGACTTGAAGTGGTCGGCGACCAGGTTGCGGGCGATGGTGACCAGCCAGGCGCCGAAGTCCCGGCCCTGCCAGGTGAAGGTGCCGATCCGGCGCAGGGCGCGCAGGAACGTCTCGCTGGTGAGGTCCTCGGCGGTGGCCCGGCTGCCGACCCGGTAGTAGATGTAGCGGTAGACGGTGTCCGCGTAGTGGTCGTAGAGCCGGCCGAAGGCCTCGCTCTCGCCGGCCTGGGCCCGCTCGACCAGCTCCATGATCGGGTTGTGCTCGGTCTCGTAGCCGGGGCTGGGCGCGGTCCTGGCGCGGCCCCGGCCGACGCCGGTGCTGCCCGAGCGGCCGCGCGAGCCGGTGCCGGTCGAGCCGGCTGCGGTGGTGCGCAGTGCCGTGCCGGGGCCCTGCGGGTGGCCGAACGTTCCTCCGGCGAGCGCGAGTCGGGGCGGGTCGGCGAACTGGCTGCGGAGCAGGCTGCGCAGCAGGTCCAGGCCGGTGGAGATCTGCCGCTCGGCGGTGGGCCGGCCGCGGAGGCCGGTGCGGGGGCGCAGGGGCACGGACGACGGGCGGGAGGGTGCAGGCGCGTCGTTCCGGACGGGTGGGTACACGGGACTCCCAGAGGCAGAACTGTGGACGGATCACCTCCGCCTGCGCGGAGAGCACTCCCCGAAGCGTCCGTTCGAGCGGGACGCGTGGTGACGTGCATCCAGGAGAGAATAACGCTTTGTGCAATGACAGCTACACCGTGTGGTCGAAGTGGTCGTTTGGGATCCATTTGTTGTGCATATTCGGCTGACACTGACCGGTGCTGTCGGCGTTCATCCGGCTCAACGTGATCGAACGGGTGCCCTGGGTGACCAATTCGGCGGCCTGAGGGGCGGTTTCCCAGCCTCGGGGCCCGGCAACCCCCGACTTTCCAGGTCTGGCGAACGATCAGAACCAGTCACTCGGCGACAGGTTCGTGCAGGTGGTCCGACTGTCCTGCGGCGAAAGGGAGTTCGCCCGTACGAGGGGCCAGGTCAGAGGCCTTGTTGACGCCCGCTCACCCTCCGGGGCGAGCCCGCCGGGGCGGCCTCCGAACGCCTCCGAACGGGCCCCGAACGTCTCGGAACGTCTCCGCACGGGCCGCGGGCAGGCTCCGGCGCGGGACGCTCAGGCGTGGTGCCGCCGCCGGTTCAGCGCCACCCCGGCCGCCGCCGCGCCGGCCAGCACCCCCAGCGCGGCCGCCGCCGGCAGCCCCACCCGGGCCGCCTTGCGTCCGGTCCTGAAGTCCCGCACCCGCCAGCCCTGGGCCCGGGCGTGGCGGCGCAGCGCGCCGTCCGGGTTCACCACGTACGGGTGGCCGACCAGCGAGAGCATCGGGATGTCGTTGGCCGAGTCGCTGTAGGCGGCGCAGCGGTCGAGGTCGAGGCGTTCGCGCCGGGCCAGCGCGCGGACGGCGGCGGCCTTGGCCGGTCCGTGCAGCAGGTCGCCGACCAGCCGGCCGGTGTAGCAGCCGTCCCTGGCCTCGGCGACGGTGCCGAGCGCGCCGGTCATGCCGAGCCGCCTGGCGATGATCCTGGCCACCTCCAGCGGGGCGGCGGTGACCAGCCAGACCCGCTGGCCGGCGTCCAGGTGCATCTGGACCAGGGCGCGGGTGCCGGGCCAGATCTTGTCCGCCACGACGTCCTCGAAGATCTCCTCGCAGATCGCCTCCAGGTCGGCGGTGCGCTTGCCCGCCACGATGCCGAGGGCGGACTGCTTGGCGTCCGAGATGTGGTCCGGGTCCTCGGTGCCGTGCAGCCGGAACCAGGTCTGCTGCCAGGCGAAGCGGGCGATGTCGCGGCGGGTGAGGAAGCCGCGGCGGTAGAGGCCGACTCCGAGGTAGAAGACCGCGGCGCCGCGCAGGATGGTGTTGTCGCAGTCGAAGAAGGCGGCGGCGCGGGGGTCGTCCGGGTCGGGGGTGTGGTCCCCGTCCGGGGCCTTGGAGGTCTTCCCCGTCCTGGCCCCGTCCGGCGCGTCCGGCGCGGCGGAGCCCGGTCCCGCGGTGCCGGGCGCGGGCTCGGCGCGCAGCGCGGCCTCGGCCGCCTCGGCCGCGGCTTCGCCGGCCAGGGCGCTCCGCTCGCTGCTGGAACGCCTTGCCTGGGTGAGCCTTCTGAGCACGGCCATGTCATCGAGGATAGCCAGCCGGGTGCGCGGTGGCCGTGACGGAGCCGTGCCCGCGAGGTGAACAGCTCCACCGGCCCCGCCGAGAGCCGAAGCGCAGGTCGGGACAGGGGCCGGGCCCTCCGGGGGCGGGCGGCGGGGTGGCGCAGAATGGGGCGGTGAGCCCACTGCTGCGACGTAAGAGCCCCAAGCCCGCGGACCGGACCGTGACCCTGGTCGGCAAGCCCGGCTGTCACCTGTGCGACGAGGCCCGCGAGGTGATCGTCCGGGTGGCGGGCGAGCTGGGGGCGTCCTTCGAGGAGAAGGACATCACCCAGGACGAGGAGCTGTACCGCCGCTACTGGGAACAGATCCCGGTCACCCTGATCGACGGCCGCCAGCACGACTTCTGGCGGGTCGACGAGCGCCGTCTGCGGACCGCCCTCGGCGGCTGAGCGGGGGCCGGGCCGGGCCCGGGCGGGCGTTCGTCCGTGTACCGACCCCCCCGCCGATCGGCGGGGGCGGTTCGCCGAATCGTTGCCGAAGACACCCCGTTCCGGCATGGGGCGGGACGGGTTGGTCGGCTTACGATCGAACGCGTTTGCGCCCATGGGGGGCTGAGCACACGAGGAGTGCGCCATGCTTCCCGGCCCTACCCCTGGGACGCCCGGAGCCCGGGGCTTCGCGGTGGTGGACGTGGAGGCGACCGGCCGCAGTCCGTGGCGGCACCGGATGGTCGAGGTCGCGGTGGTGCTGCTCGACGAGCGGCTCCGCCCCGAGGGGGAGTTCGCCACCCTGCTGGACCCGCTGGGCCCGGTCGGCCCGACCCATGTGCACCGGATACGCCAGCGCGACGTCGAGGGCGCCCCGCGCTTCCGCGAGATCGCCCCGCGGCTGCTGGAGCTGCTGGCGGGCCGGGTGCTGGTCGGTCATCACGTCAGCTGTGACCACGCGTTCCTGGATCGCGAGTTCGCCAGGATCGGGGTCCCGCTGCCGTCCGTCCCGCTGCTGTGCACGATGCGGCTGGCCCGCGCCCACCTGCCGGCGGCCCGCGGTCACGGCCTGGCGGCCTGCGCGGAGGCGGCGGGCCTCGGCTGGTACCCGGCGCACACCGCGCTGGGCGACGCCCGGGTGACCGCCGAGCTGCTGCGGCACTGTCTGGACGCCCCGTCCTGCCCGCCGGACGACTGGACCGGCCCGCTGCGCGAGGCCGCCGGGGTGCCCTGGCCCCGGCTCGGCCGGGCCCGTTCCCGCCCGGCGGGCACCGGAGTCCCGCTGCTCCGCAGGGAGGCGCCGTACGGTCCCTGGCTGCCCGGCTGCCAAGCCCCGGAGGTGGTGCTGACCCAGGCCGGTGCTATGGGTTCGACGGCGTGATGCGCATCACTGTGCGGGGACAAAACGGACACCATCTTTGTGCACACGTTCACAAACGCATAGCCTGGCTGCCAAAGCCCAGCTTCACCCACAGGAGCACCGTGGCAATCGGCCGATCACCACAGAGCAGTTCGCAGACGCCCGACCAGGGCGCCGCGCGCCGACCCTCGCGTGCCCGGGGCATCCCGGAGGCGACGGTCGCCCGCCTGCCCCTCTATCTGCGGGCACTCACCGCGCTCTCCGAGCGCTCGGTGCCGACGGTCTCCTCCGAGGAGCTGGCCGCCGCGGCCGGCGTGAACTCGGCCAAGCTGCGCAAGGACTTCTCCTACCTCGGCTCCTACGGCACCCGCGGCGTCGGCTACGACGTCGAGTATCTCGTCTACCAGATCTCCCGCGAGCTCGGCCTGACCCAGGACTGGCCGGTCGTCATCGTCGGCATCGGGAACCTCGGCCACGCGCTCGCCAACTACGGCGGCTTCGCCTCCCGCGGTTTCCGGGTCGCCGCCCTGTTGGACGCCGACCCCAACGTGGTCGGTTCCACCGCGGCCGGACTGCCGGTGCGCCACATGGACGAGCTGGAGTCGATCGTCGAGAGCCAGCACGTCTCCATCGGTGTGATCACCACCCCGCCCGGCGCCGCCCAGCAGGTGTGCGACCGGCTGGTGGAGGCCGGCGTCACCAGCATCCTGAACTTCGCCCCGACCGTGCTGACCGTCCCGGACGGCGTGGACGTGCGCAAGGTGGACCTCTCCATCGAGCTGCAGATCCTCGCCTTCCACGAGCAGCGCAAGGCCGGCGAGGAGCCGGACGACCGCGCCGAGTCGGTGCTGGACCGCGCCCCCGGTCCGGTCCGGGCGGCCGCCGCCAAGCTGCGCCGCGCCGCGGGCGGCACCGGCAAGGGCCGGGGCACCGTCGAGTCGGCGGCCAAGGACCAGGGCGAACCGGCCAAGGGAAAGACCGCCACGGGCGGCGACGGGGATCTCTCCGCGGTGATGCCCGCATGAACACCGAGAGCTGTGGGGGGCGGGCATGAGCCTTCTCGTCGTAGGGCTGAGCCATCGCACGGCCCCGGTCGGGGTGCTGGAGCGCGCCGCGCTGACCGGTGAGGTGCCGACCCGGCTGCTGCACGACGCGGCCGCCACCACGACCGTCGCCGAGGCCGCGCTGCTGAACACCTGCAACCGGATCGAGCTGTACGCCGACGTGGACAAGTTCCACGCCGGCGTCGCCGAGCTGTCGCTGCTGCTGGCCCACCACAGCGGGGTGGACCTGGAGGAGCTGACCTCCCACCTGTACGTCCACTACGAGGACCGCGCCGTCCACCACCTCTTCTCGGTGGCCTGCGGCCTGGACTCGATGGTCGTCGGCGAGGGCCAGATCCTCGGCCAGCTGCGCGACGCCCTGGCCAAGGCCCAGGAGGAGCACACCGCGGGGCGCGGCCTGAACGAGCTGTTCCAGCAGGCGCTGCGGGTCGGCAAGCGGGCCCACAGCGAGACCGGCATCGACAAGGCCGGCCAGTCGCTGGTCACCTTCGGCCTGGAGCAGGTCGCGGCGGGCGCGGGCGAGATCGCCGGCAAGCGCGCGCTGGTCGTCGGCGCGGGATCGATGAGCTCGCTGGCCGCCGCCACCCTGGTCCGCTCCGGCGTGACCGACCTGCTGATCGCCAACCGGACCCCGGCCCGCGCCGAGCGGCTGGTCGAGATCCTCGGCCCGGACGTGGCCCGCACCCTGGACCTCGCCAAGGTGCCGGAGGCGCTGGCCGACGTCGACCTGGTGATCTCCTGCACCGGCGCGTCCGGCGTGGTGATCAAGGCCGAGGACGTGGCCGCCGCCGTCGCCGCCCGCACCTGCGCGCAGCCGCTCGCCCTGCTCGACCTGGCCATGCCGCGCGACGTCGACCACGCCGTGCACGAGCTGGCCGACGCCCTGCTGGTCGACCTGGAGAGCCTCTCCCACGCGCACGCCGCCAGCCCCGGCGTCGGCGACGTCGACGAGGTCACCCGGATCGTCTCCGACGAGGTGACCGCCTTCGGCGCCGCCCAGCGGGCCGCCCGGATCGCGCCGACCGTGGTCGCGCTGCGCTCGATGGCCTCCGGCGTGGTCGCCGCCGAGCTCGGCCGGCTGGACTCCCGGCTGCCCGACCTGGACGAGCGCTCCCGCGCGGAGATCACCCAGACCGTCCGCCGTGTCGTCGACAAGCTGCTGCACGCCCCGACCGTCCGGGTGAAGCAGCTGGCCGCCGAGCCCGGCGGCGCCTCCTACGCGGAGGCGCTGCGCGAGCTGTTCGACCTCGACCCGGCGGCCGTGCACGCCGTGTCGGGCACGCCCGTAGGCGGCGCGCCCCAGCCCTCGGCCGGGGGCGTCAGATGAACCGTCAGCCATCCCACGAGTACCACCGGGACGATCACCTCATGAATGGTCAACCGATCACGGAGCAGCCCGCGGCCACCACGGCCCTGCGGCTCGGCACCCGGCGCAGCGCCCTCGCCATGGCGCAGTCGGGCATGGTGGCCCGCGAGGTGACCAGGGTCACCGGGCGCCCCGTCGAGCTGGTCGAGATCACCACCTACGGCGACACCTCGCGGGAGTCGCTGGCGCAGATCGGCGGCACCGGTGTGTTCGTCTCCGCGCTGCGCGACGCGCTGCTGGAGGGCCGGATCGACTTCGCCGTGCACTCGCTCAAGGACCTGCCCACCGCCGCCCCCGAGGGCCTGGCGCTGGCCGCCGTCCCGGAGCGCGAGGACGTCAGGGACGCCCTGGTCGCGGCCGAGGGCCTGACCCTGGACGAGCTGGTGGAGAAGCTGGCCGGAGCCGGCCGCCCGGCCCGGATCGGCACCGGCTCGCCCCGCCGGATGGCGCAGCTGAACGCCTGGGCCACCGCCCGCGGCGCCCAGCTGGAGACCGTCGCGATCCGCGGCAACGTGGACACCAGGATCGGCTTCGTGACCAGCGGCGAGCTGGACGCGGTGGTGCTGGCCACGGCCGGCCTGAACCGGCTCGGCCGCAGCGCCGAGATATCCCAGCACCTCGGCACCGAGGTGATGATCCCGGCCCCCGGCCAGGGCGCGCTCGCGATCGAGTGCCCCTCCGCCGCCACTGACCTGACCGCCGTGCTCGCGGCCCTGGACCACGCCCCCACCCGGGTCGCCGTGGCCGCCGAGCGCGCCCTGCTGGCCACCCTGGAGGCCGGCTGCTCGGCGCCGGTGGCCGCGCTGGCCACCTGGGGCCGGGAGAACGAACTGCGGCTGGACGGCGTGGTCGGCGACCCCGACGGCTCCGCGCTGCTGAAGATGTCCGCCAACGGTCCGATCGTCCTCGACGAGACCGCCGAGCGGCAGGCGGTGGCCCTCGGCCGCGCGCTGGCCGACCGGCTGCTCGCCGCGGGCGCGGCCGCCCTGATGGGGGAGCGAGCCCGATGAGCCCCACCACCGCCACCGACGCCCTGTTCCCGGCGGGACAGCCCGCCACCGGACGGTGCACCTTCCTGGGCGCGGGCCCCGGGGACCCGGGGCTGCTGACCCTGCGCGCGGTCGAGGTGCTGTCCACCGCCGACGTGCTGGTCGCCGACCCGCTGACCGCCGCCGCCGTGCGCAGCCACTGTCCGGCCGGTGTGCAGGTGCACGCCCCCGCCGCCGAGGGCACCGACTTCGACCTGGCCAAGCTGGTCGCCGAGGCGGTCCGCTCCGGCAGGCACGTGGTCCGCACCGTCGACGGCGACCCCGGCCTGGACGGCTGCGCCGCCGAGGAGATGCTCAGCTGCGCCGGCGACGGGATCCCGTTCGAGGTGATCCCCGGCGTCGCCCAGTCGGTCGGCGTCCCGGCGTACGCGGGCGTCCCGCTGCGCGCCGGGGCCGGCACCGACGTGCGCTTCGTGGACGGCGCGGCGCTGCTGGCCGGCAGCCCGGTGGACCTGGGCGGGGCGGAGACCACCCTGGTGGTCCGCACCACCCTGGGCCGGCTGCCCGCCACCGCGGGCGCCCTGGTCGCGGGCGGCCGCAAGCCGGACTCGGCGCTGAGCGCCACGCTCTCCGGCACCACCACCCGGCAGCGGACCTTCACCTCGACCCTGTCCGGCATCGCGGCCGACCTGAAGGCCGCCCGGGTGCTGCCCTCGCCGGTCTCCGCCCCGGTCGATCCGGCCACCTCGGTGATAGCCGTGGTGGGCGAGCAGGTCGCCCACCGCGCCTCGCACTCGTGGTTCGAGACCAAGCCGCTGTTCGGCTGGAACGTCCTCGTGCCGCGCACCAAGGAGCAGGCCACCGGCCTGTCCGAGCAGCTGCGCTCGTACGGCGCGGTGCCGCAGGAGGTGCCGACCATCGCGGTCGAGCCGCCGCGCACCCCGCAGCAGATGGAGCGGGCCATCAAGGGCCTGGTCACCGGCCGGTACGAGTGGATCGCGTTCACCTCGGTGAACGCGGTGCGCGCCGTCCGGGAGAAGTTCGAGGAGTACGGCCTGGACGCCCGGGCGTTCGCCGGGATCAAGGTCGCGGCGGTCGGCGAGACCACCGCGCAGGCCCTGGTGGACTTCGGCGTGAAGCCGGACCTGGTGCCCTCCGGCGAGCAGTCCGCGGCCGGTCTGCTGGAGGACTGGCCGCCGTACGACCCGGTCTTCGACCCGATCGACCGGGTGCTGCTGCCGCGCGCCGACATCGCCACCGAGACCCTGGTGGCCGGCCTGGTCGAGCTCGGCTGGGAGGTCGACGACGTGACGGCGTACCGGACGGTGCGCGCCTCGCCGCCGCCGGCCGA
The DNA here is from genome assembly GCF_055607525.1 of Kitasatospora sp. NPDC036993. NCBI lineage: Bacteria > Bacillati > Actinomycetota > Actinomycetes > Kitasatosporales > Streptomycetaceae > Kitasatospora > Kitasatospora sp. NPDC036993. The sequence goes on from NZ_JBVJRP010000004.1 coordinate 279,505, forward strand.
GACCCGCGAGGCGATCAAGGGCGGCGGCTTCGACGCGGTGCTGTTCACCTCGTCCTCGACCGTCAGGAACCTGGTCGGCATCGCGGGCAAGCCGCACAACGTCACGGTCATCGCCTGCATCGGCCCGGCCACCGCCAAGACCGCCGAGGAGCACGGCCTGCGGGTCGACGTGATGGCCCCGGCGCCGTCGGCGGCCGCGCTGGCCCAGGCGCTGGCAGACTTCGGGGCCAAGCGCCGCGACACCGCGACGGCCGCCGGTGAGCCGGTCTACCGGCCCAGCGAGCGTCGTCCGGGTTCGCGCCGCAAGGCCCGCTGACACCCCTCACGGCCGGGGGCGGCCGACCGTCGCCCCCGGTGCTGCACAACCGTTCGGAGAGAGAAGCCGTGTCCGCTGAATTCCCGTACGTACGCCCCCGCCGGCTGCGTCAGAGCCCGGCGATGCGCCGCCTGGTGGCCGAGACCCGGCTGCACCCGGCGGAGCTGATCCTGCCGCTGTTCGTCCGTGAGGGCGTCAGCGAGCCCGTCCCGGTGAGCTCGATGCCCGGCGTCGTCCAGCACTCCAGGGACACCCTGAGCAAGGCCGCGGTCGAGGCGGCCGAGGCGGGCCTGGGCGGCCTGATGCTGTTCGGCGTCCCCGAGGTGCAGGACGCGACCGGCAGCGAGGGCACCAACCCGGACGGCATCCTCCAGCAGGCGATCCGGGACGTGGTCTCCGAGGTCGGCGACTCCCTGGTGGTCATGTCGGACCTCTGCCTGGACGAGTACACCGACCACGGCCACTGCGGCGTGCTGGCCGCCGACGGCAGCGTCGACAACGACGCCACCCTGGAGCGCTACGCCGAGATGGCCAGGGTGCAGGCCGACGCCGGCGTCCACCTGGTCGGCCCGTCCGGCATGATGGACGGCCAGATCGCCGTGATCCGGCGGGCGCTGGACGAGGCCGGGCACCAGGACGTGGGCATCCTCGCCTACACCGCCAAGTACGCCTCGGCCTTCTACGGCCCGTTCCGCGAGGCGGTCGGCTCCTCGCTCAAGGGCGACCGCAAGACCTACCAGCAGGACCCGGCCAACGCCCGGGAGTCGCTGCGCGAGCTGGCGCAGGACCTCGCCGAGGGCGCGGACATGGTGATGGTCAAGCCCGCCATGGCCTACCTGGACGTGCTGCGCCAGGTCGCCGACGCCTCCCCGGTGCCGGTCGCCGCGTACCAGGTGTCCGGCGAGTACGCGATGGTCGAGGCGGCCGCCGCGAACGGCTGGATCGACCGGGAGCGGATGATCATGGAGACGCTCACCTCGATCCGCCGCGCGGGCGCCGAGCAGGTCCTCACCTACTGGGCCCTCGAAGCCGCCGCGATGCTCAAGTAGCGGACGCACCGCACGACGGAAGGCCGGGCCGTTCCCCTCACGGGAGCGGCCCGGCCTTCCGGGTTCCCGCTAGATGCCCACGTCGCCGGCGTGCGCGAAGCCCACGCCGCCGCCGATCAGGTCGGTGGAGGTCGCGGCGCCGCCGCCGAAGCCGCCGGCGGCGGTGTCCCCGGCGTGGGCGATGCCGAAGCCCTCGCCGGCCAGGAACGGCTGGTCGGCCGAGGCGACGAACTCGCCGCCGCCGGCCACACCGACGTGGGCGAAGGCCGGGGTGGCGGCACCCGCGAGCGCCAGGGCGGCAGCGGCGGTCAGTGCGGCCTTGGCCAGCTTGCTCTTCATGGAACTGCCCTCTCTCTGGGAGCGCCCCCGCGGGCGCTCTGACACGTGATCACATCCGGCGGCCGGGACCGGCGCCCCACGCGCCGGACCGGATCGCCGCTCACCCGTCCGGACCGCGCCGCGGCGCGACCGGCCGGACACTTTCGTCCGCGAAGCCCGGAGGGCCCGGGGAGGTGTTCCTCCCCGGGCCCTCCGTCCGTGCCGTGCCCCGTGATCAGCCGATCAGGTGCGAGACACCCGCGTCGCCCGAGGACTGGGTGTTCTGGCCCACGTCGCAGATCTGCTTCGGGGTGCTGTTCAGGATCGGCACCTCGACCGGCACCGCGACACCGATGACGGCGACGGCGATGTTGTGGATCTCCGGCAGGCAGATGTTCGGGTTGTCCAGAACGTGGCTGTTCGGGCTGCCGTTGCCGGTGGTGCCGGTGTGGTTGGTGCCACCGTTGCCCTGGACGGAGGTGGCGGCGCCGTCCGCGTCGACGATGGCGGACGCCGAGCCCGCGGACATCGCGAGGGCGGCGACGGCCAGGCCGGCCGCGGCGAAGGACTTCTTGATCATTTCCGGTTTTCCTCTCGGGGGTGAATCTGGGGAGCGATTCGGGGGTGGATCAGAGGGGTGGTGCAGGGAGAGCAGAGCGGGGAGCCGTCAGCCGATCAGGTGGGACACGCCGCCGTCGCCCTGGCTCTGGGTGCCCTGGCCGATGGTGCAGTACTGCCTGCCACCGGTGTTGGCGACCGGGACCTCGACCGGGACGGCCACGCCGAGCACGCCGACGGCGATGTTGTGGATCTCCGGCAGGCAGATGTTCGGGTTGTCCAGGAAGTGGAAGTTCGGGCTGTTGTTCCCGACCGTGCCGGTGAAGTTGGTGCCGCCGTTGCCCTCGATCGAGGCGGCGGCGCCGTCCGCGTCACCGATGGCGGACGCGGGCCCGGCGGCACCGGCCAGCGCGGCGACGGCCAGGCCGGCGGCGGCGAAGGACTTCTGGATCATGGCGAGATCCCTCTCTGAAATGCTCTTTGGATTCCGTGCGTACAACGCTGAGAACGCTCAGACCCGGTCTGCAGTCACTGACGTCCAGATCAAAGAACGACGGCACGGAAGGTTACGGGGATTCTTGAAAAGAGTCCCGGAGACACGGCGGCGGATCGTTTCCGGTCGGATTATTAACCCGAACCGGTTAATCGCCGCAATCCACACTCCCGGTCACTCGTTGAGCAGATCGCTTTCCGGCTGCGGCCCCCGCAGCCCTTCCCCAGTGATCCCCAGTTCGGACAGCAGAACGGTGAATAGCATGAAGTTCTCCAAGCGGGCCGGCGCGATGCTGCTGGCGGTAGGCGCCGGCGTGCTCGCCTCCCCGGGAGCGGCCTCCGCCGCCCCGGTCGGACTCGACCAGGTCGGCGTCCTGGAGGACGCGCTGGCCACCCAGCAGGTCCCGGCGGACGTCCCGCTCGCCCCGCTGGGCAGCCGGCTCACGGCCGGCATCCCGACCTCGCTGGTCATGCCCCCGGTGCCCGCCCGGACCACCAGCACCGACGGAGCGCTGCTCCCCGAGCAGATCCTTCCCCAGCTGACCACCGGCAAGGTCGGCCCGAGCGCCAAGGCCGACCTCCCGCTCCCGCTGGTCGACCAGAGCGCCGACCTCGGCAAGGTGCTGCTGGACGCCCCGGCCGCGCCGCTGCACGCCAAGACCCCCGGGCTCACCCTCGGCAAGCCGCTCGCGCTCGCCCAGGACGGCGCCGGCCAGCTCGCCGACGGCCGGCTGAAGGTGGACGAGATCGACCCGCGCCTGGTCTCCGGGGCGGTGCAGGTGATCCCCGGGGCCAAGGCCAGCCTCGGCGACGAGGACAGCCGGCTCTCCCTCACCGACACCGCCGGCGCCCTGGCCGACACCGCCACCACGACCACCACCACCGTGGTGGGGCAGTCCGGCCTGACCGACCTCACCCGCCTCTGAGGCCTGTCCCGGCACGAGGGCCCGGCACCCCGGCCGCGTGGCGGGGTACCGGGCCCTCGTGCGCCCGGGCTCTCGTGGGCCCCGGGCCCCCGGGGGCTCAGCCCGGCAGGAGGCCGGTCAGCCCGCCGACCAGCGGGAGGTCCTTGGCGCCGCCGCCGGCGCTCAGCGGGCCGGTCAGCGTCCCGGTGCCGACCGCGGGCAGGCCCTGGTCGGGCTGGAGGGCCGCGCCGTTGTTGAGGAAGTCGGCCGAGGAGTTCGCCCACGGGTCCAGCCGCAGGCTCTTGATCGGCGCGATGCCGTAGCCGAGGCCGGTGGTCGTCCCGCCCAGCGCCTGGCCGAGGTCGGTCTTGGTCAGCGTGGCCGGACCGGCCGGGGCCTCGCCCGCCGCGGTGGCGGCCTGCGCCGAACCGGCGCCGAGCAGCACCGCGGCACCCGCGGCGGCGGCCAGGACGGCCGCGCTCTTCTTCGAAACCATCGTGATCACCCTTCGGTGGATCGGGAGTCCCGGACGGCTGTCCGGGGACGCCGAACTGCCCCCCGGCCGACTGGTCGGGGGGCAGGACGGCCGGTACGCGTGCCGATCGGGGATCAGCAGTCGTCCGCGGGCGGCGCCTCCACGTTGGCGCAGGTGTTGCCGAACGCCGGGTTCAGCAGGCCGACGATGTTGACGGAGTTGCCGCACAGGTTGACCGGGATGTGGATCGGCACCTGGATCTGGTTGCCGGAGATGACACCGGGGGAGCCGGCGGCGACGCCCTCGGCGCCCGCGCTGGCGGCGGCGGAGCCCGCCGCGCCCAGCACCAGGCCGGCAGCGGCGGCGGAGAGGACGGCGGCCTTCTTCATGTTCTGCATGGGGGTTGATCTCCTCGATCACACACGGGTGGAGCGTGCCGCGCCCCGGCGCTGCGGGGCGCGGCACGGGCTCGGGTGAATCAGCTGTCGCCGGTGCGGCGACGGCGGGTTCAGCCGGCGTTGACGCACTCGTTGCCGAACGCCGGGTTCAGCAGGGCGATGATGTTGATGGTGTTGCCGCACAGGTTGATCGGCACGTGGACCGGGATCTGGATCTGGTTGCCGGAGAGCACGCCGGGAGAGCCGGCGGCGACGCCCTCGGCGCCCGCGCTGGCGGCCGCGCCACCGGCGGCACCGAGCACCAGGCCGCCGGCGGCCAGCGACAGGACGGCGGCCTTCTTGAAGTTGCGCATGTCATTCCTCCGATTTCTGCCCGACGGAAGGGAAATGTCGGGAGCCGGGCGAGCACGAAATACTCACCCGAGGGCTTCAGGGATTGCCGCGATTGTCACTCGGGCGGCGCACACCGGCGTGTTCCGCCCATGGCTCGGGCGTGGCCGCGGCCGCCGTGTCGCGGTGCCTCTCGAAACGGTTCCCGCACGGCCGGGAAAGGCTCGGACAAAGGCGCGACGGTGGAATTCCGGTCAGGCGATCCGGCACGGGTTGCCGGGCGCCGGGTATGGGAGGCCCGCCGCGTGGGGGCCGTGGAGACCGGGTTCCGTGAGGGAGAACGAGGAACCGCGGATCGGGAAACGGTCCGGTCCTTCGATCACCCGAATGCCGGGCCCGCGGCGCCGTTGGGCCGGACGGGTGACAGTGGGCGGCCTGTCGCAACCGGTCCGGTGGGGTCTCGTTCTAGATGTCGCACTCCCCGTGCATCTCTGTCGAACAGTCAGGAGGCTCGCTATGAGCATCAAGAAGACCGCCGCCGTCGGCGCGGCCGTGGTGGGCATCGTGGCCAGCGGCGCCGGTGCCGCGATGGCCAGCTCCGGCGCCCAGGGCGTCGCCGCCGGTTCCCCCGGTGTCGTCTCCGGCAACCAGATCCAGGTCCCGGTGCACGTTCCGGTGAACGTCTGCGGCAACACCATCGACATCATCGGCTTGCTGAACCCCGCGTTCGGCAACAAGTGCGCCAACGTGGGCTGATCCAGCACCCGGTTCGGCCGGTGAGAGCCGCCGCTCCGCGCTTCCCTCCTGGGGCGCGGGGCGGCGGCTCCTCGTTTCCCCGGAATCTGTGGTCCCGTCAGTTCCCGGTGATGTCACACGTCTTGTTGTGTTACTTGTCAGTTCCTAGAATGCGAGACCTGCTCACCTTTCCCTGCTCCTCTCTTGCCCAGAGCCGCTCGGCGCCCCGCCGAAGCGGGTCCCCACCCTCGCAAGGAGTCGCGTGTGATCAGGTCCCCACTGTCGGCTGCGCGGCGGACGCGCCCGGGTGCCTCCCGGTGCGCCGCGCTGCTCGCCACCGGTGCCCTCCTCGCCACCCTCGGCCTGGCCGGCGCCCCCGTCGCCCTGGCCGATCCCGCCCCGGCCGCGCCCGTGGCCGCCGCCCGCCCGTCCGCGATCGTCGCCCTCGGCGACAGTGCCATCTCGGGGGAGGGCGCCGGCACCGACACCAACGACGGCTACTTCCCGGAGACGGACAGTCCCACCAACTACTGCCACCGCCATCCCAAGTCGGAGATCTTCGTCACCGACATCCCCGGGGTCACCCCGATCGACCTCGCCTGTTCCGGCGCCCAGACCGGCGACCTGGTCAGCGACCCGGAGCTGGCGAAGATCACCGGCCCCGGCAGCGGCGACTTCGGCGAGCCCAAGCAGGACGTCAAGCTGGCCGACACGGCGGCCAGGTACGACGTCAAGATGGTCGTCGTCACCATCGGCGCCAATGACGACTTCGACTTCAGCGGCATCATGATGCACTGCCTGGCGCAGTACTTCCCGATCCCCAAGGACCAGGGCTGCCGGGACACCATCGGCAGCGACGAGATCCGCCGCCGGGCCAAGGGCGTCCAGCCCAAGGTGGTCGCGGCGCTCCAGAACATCCGTCAGACCATGCGGAGGGCCGGCTACGCCGACTCCTCGTACCAGCTGGTCTACCAGTCGTACTTCAACCCGATCACCCCGGACATCCGGCGCAACGACTACGTCGGCAAGGTCGCCGACGGCTGCCCGGCCTTCCCCGAGGACCTCGCCTGGGGCCACAACTGGGTGGTGCCGACGCTCAGCGACGCGCTGCGCGGCGCGGCCGAGCAGGTGCCCGGCGTCCGGTACCTGGACCAGCGGCGGGTCGCCTTCGGGCACGAGGTCTGCGCGGAGTGGACGACCTCCCCGTACGAGTACAGCAACGGGGACGTCATCAACCTCTCCGAGTGGGTGCGCAACGGCTGCGACTCGCAGATCGGCATCCCCGGGCTGTGCATGAACATGGTCCGCCAGTCGTACCACCTGCGGGTGGCCGGCTACCGCGGCGAGGGCGTCTGCCTCGGCCAGTTCTACTCCCGGCCCGAGCTGGCGCAGGCGTACTGCACGCTCAACCAGCAGAACACCACCTCGATCCAGCCGCTCAGCCCCGGACAGCCGTTCGGCGACGTCCCCGAGGACGGCTCCTGGTACCAGCTGACCAACGCGGCCGGCGGCAACGCGCTCGACCTCAGCGGCGGCGGCAGCTACGGCGACTCCACCGACGGCCGGCCCGCGATCACCTATCCGGCCACCGGCGGGCTGAACCAGTCCTTCGTCCTGGAGGCCAAGGCCGGCGGCAGCTACGAGCTCGACTTCAGCGGCAACCGCGACATGTGCCTGGACGCCAACGCGGCCTCCACCGCCCCCGGCACCCGGATCCAGCAGTGGCGCTGCACCGGCGGCGGCAACCAGCACTGGGTCTTCAAGCCGGCCGGCAACGGCCGCTACCGGATCGCCGACTCGCAGGACCAGACCAAGGTCCTGGCCACCGGCGGCACCCTCGACGCCAAGGGCAACCCGTACGTCGAACTCGCCACCGACACCGGAGCCCCCAACCAGCTCTGGCAGCTCACCAAGCTCGGCATCGTCTACGTCCACGGCTGATCCACCCCGCCCGCCCTCACCCCGTCGCCGCCCCCACCCGGGCGGCGAAGGCCGCGTTCACGGTCGGCCGGAGTCGGCCGTGGACGCGGCGGGGCGGCGGGGTATTCGGCATGGGCGGCATGGTGCTGGGCGACGGTCGGGGGACGCCAGCGGTTTTCGGCGCGGGGACGTGCCGTAGGCTCACGGGAAAATCGTTGCGCCGGAGCCGCGCGGACACGAGCGGGGCGGGGAGTACCCAGACCAGATGAGCACGGCATCGAGCACCGAGTCGTCCAGCACCCAGCCCGGAGCGCCCGAAGGGGCGCCGGCGGAGGCCCCCGAGGAGCGGACGGGCCGGGAGCCCGGGCGGTTCGGGGCGCTGGTGGACCGCTTCGCGCCCGCGCTGGGCGCGTACGCGGTGGTCAAGGCCATCGGCCTGACCGTCTTCATGCTGCTGCTCTCGCACACCGGCGACTACCTGAAGAAGCAGCCGGGCCGCGGCGGCGGCACCAACGCCTGGGACGTGCTGGGCACCTGGGACGGCGTCTGGTACCAGCGGATCGCCGAGAACGGGTACGACCCGCAGCTGATCCCGCTGCACGGCTTCCCGCTGGCCACCTACTACGAGAACTCGGCCGCCTTCTTCCCGCTCTACCCCTGGCTGATGCGGCTGGTCGGCACGGTCACCGGGCTCGGCCCGTACGGCTCGGGGATCGTCGTCTCGGTGCTCGCCTCGTTCGTCGCCGCGGCCGGCATCTTCGCCGTCGCCGAGCGGCTCGGCGGCTACCGCGCGGGCGTGATCGCCGCGGTGCTCTGGGGCCTGTTCCCCGGCTCGGGCGTGGAGTGGGCGGTCTACTCGGACTCGCTGTTCGTCGCGCTGTCCGCCTGGGCCTGCTACTGCGTGATGACCCACCGCTGGCTCGCCGCCGGCCTGCTGGCGCTGGTGGCGGGCCTCAACCGGCCGACCGCCGCCGCGCTGATCGCGGCCGTCTCCATCGCCGCGCTGGTCGCGCTGGTCCGCCGCACCGACGGGGTGGCCCGCCCGCTGACCGCGATGCTGATCACCCCCTGGGGCCTGATCGGCTACGTCGCCTGGGTCGGCTGGAAGATGGGCGACTGGGGCGGCTACTTCAAGCTCCAGCAGGGCGCCTGGAACCGCTACTTCGACGGCGGTGCCTCCACCCTGCGCACGATCATGGACGTGATCACCGGGCACTGGGACTTCTGGCAGTCCAACCCCGTCCCCGACCTGATCGCGATCGCCCTGCTGATCGCCCTGCCCGGGCTGCTGGTGCTGTTCTGGCGCACCCGGCCGCCGCTGGTGCTGTGGGTCTACACCGCGCTCACCATCCTCACCGCGCTGAGCAGCAACCAGATCTTCGGCAACATCTCGCGCTACCTGCTGCCCGCCTTCCCGCTCTGCATCGGCCTGGCGGTGGCGCTGCGCCGGATGCGGACCTCCTCGCTCGCCGGGCTGCTGGCGATGCCGGTCCTCGCGGCGGGCTGGTACGCGGGCTATGCGCTGTTCGAGTTGGGCATCCCGTAGACCCGGCGTTGGTTGGCAACGGGATCATCCGGCAGCAGACGGGCCGTTGCTAACCTCGGAGCCATGACGACGACCCCGCCGCCCGTGCGCCAGATCCGCGACATCTCCGGGCTGATGGACCACGCGAGCCACGTGCTGGCCACCCGGATGGCGGCCGCCTTCACCGAGCTGGGGATCACCCCGCGCGCCTACTGCGTGCTGTTCCACGCGCAGGAGGCCGAGCGCACCCAGATCCAGCTGGCCGAGCTGGCGGACCTGGACAAGACCACCATGGTGGTCACCGTCGACGAGCTGGAGAAGGCCGGCCTGGCCGAGCGTCGTCCGTCCGCGACCGACCGCAGGGCCAGGATCGTCTCGGTCACCGCGGCGGGCGAGCGGACCGTGACGGAGGGCACCGCGATCGCCGACCGGGTGCACCGGGAGCTGCTGGAGGCGCTGCCGCAGCCCGAGCGCGAGGTGTTCGTCTCGGCGCTGACGCACCTGGTGGAGGGGCACCTCGCGGAGCCGGTCGAGGTCGAGCGCACCGTCCGCCGGGCCCGCCGTTCCCGGGGCTGATCCCGGAAGCCCAATCTGCTCCCGAGATAGATAGTCCCGAACAAAACGATCTGATAGCGTCCTACCCGGTACTCGACGAACCGGGAGAACCGCCATGACCACGCACGCCCCGGCCGCCCCCAGGCCGGCTTCCGCGACCCCCGCCCGCTCCCGCCCGCTCGCCCTCGCGGTGCTCTGCGCGGGAATGCTGATGATCATCCTGGACGGCTCGATCGTCACCGTGGCGCTGCCCGCGATCCAGGACGACCTGCACTTCTCGCCCGCCGGCCTCACCTGGACGGTCAACGCCTACCTGATCGCCTTCGGCGGCCTGCTCCTGCTGGCCGGGCGGCTCGGCGACCTGATCGGCCGCAAGCGGATGTTCGTCGCCGGGCTCACCGTCTTCACCGCCGCTTCGCTGCTCTGCGCCGTCGCCACCGGGCAGGAGATGCTGATCGCCGCCCGCTTCCTCCAGGGCGTCGGCGGTGCGATGGCCTCCGCGGTCAGCCTCGGGATGATCGTCACGCTCTTCCCCGAGCCGGCCGAACGCGGCCGGGCGATCGGCGCGTTCGGCTTCGTCGGCGCGGCCGGCGCCTCGATCGGCCAGGTCCTCGGCGGGGTGCTCACCCAGGCGCTCGACTGGCACTGGATCTTCCTGATCAACCTGCCGCTGGGCCTGGCCGCCGTGCTGCTGTCCGTCCGGGTGCTGGCGTCCGACCGGGGTCCCGGCCTGCGGGCCGGCGCCGACGTCCTCGGCGCCGTGCTGATCACCGCCGCGCTGATGCTCGGCATCTACACCGTCGTCGGCACCGGCGAGCACGGCTGGGCCTCCGCCCGAACCCTCGGCCTCGGCGCGCTCTCGCTCGCCCTGCTGGCCGGGTTCCTGCTCCGCCAGGCGCGGGCCGCCCAACCCCTGCTCCCGCTGCGGATGTTCCGCTCGCGCAACGTCTCCGGCGCCAACGCCGTACAGGTGCTGATGGTCTCCGCGCTGTTCGGTTTCCAGATCCTGGTCGCGCTCTACCTCCAGAACGTCCGCGGCTACGGCCCCGCCGCCACCGGCCTGGCGATGCTCCCGGCGGCACTCGCCATCGGCACCGTCTCGCTCACGCTGTCCGCCCGGCTGAACGCCCGCTTCGGCGAGCGCCCGGTGCTGCTGGCCGGGCTGGTCCTGCTGGTCGCCGCCCTGGCGCTGCTGGTCCGGCTGCCCGCGGACGGGGACTACGTCCTCGACCTGCTGCCCACGATGCTGCTCGCGGCCGGCTTCGGCCTGGCGATCTCGGCGCTCACGGTGCTCGGCATGTCGGGCGCGGGGCCGGCGGACGCGGGCACCGCCTCCGGCCTCTTCAACACCACCCAGCAGGTCGGCGGCGCGCTCGGGGTCGCCGTCCTCACCACCCTCGCCGACGGCCGCACCGGGGCCCTCGTGGCCGCCGGACACCCGGCGTCCGAGGCCCTCACGGCTGGATTCCGGCTCGCCTTCGGGGTGGCCGCGGGCCTGCTGACGATGGCTCTGCTGCTCGCCGCCGCCGTCCTGCGGCCGGCCGGAGGGCAGAACTGATCCGCCGTCAACCGGGCCCGCCCCGGTCCGCGTTCGGCGCGGGCCGGGGCGCCCGGCGTCAGGGCCAGACCAGGCAGTACAGCTGGTGTCCGGCCTCGTGCAGGCGGTTGGCGAAGTCCTGCCACTCGTGCAGCATGCTGTAGATCACGAACGCGTCCCGCGGTCCGCGCCGGTCCGGCACGGTGGACCAGATGAACGCGGCGGCGCCGAGTTCGGTCTCGTCGGCCTTGCGCAGTGGTTCGACGACGTTGTGGGGGAGCTGGACGACGGCGTAGTCGGGGTGCAGCACGACCAGCTCCAGCGGCGGCACCTGGTGCAGGGGGACGCCCTGGATGCCGGTGAGCACCATGGCGCTCATGGTCTCCGGTTTGATCTTGGTGGAGAGGTGGCCGGTGGGGGAGCCGCTGGTCTCCATCAGGTCGCCGAGCCGCCCCAGCGAGCCGAGCTCGCCGGCGTCCAGGCCGAGTCCGCCGGGCCCCAGGGCGGTGGGGACTCTGGCGGCGGTCGCGCGGTCGGGGGCGCCGAAGTACTTGTACGTCACCCCCACGCGTCCCTCACCCCGCCTCTCACCGCCGCGACGACCTCGACCCGTACCCGCTCCCGCACCCGCTCCCGTACCCCCGCGTGCGGCCTCGGTGGGCCGGCGGGAGCCCCCCGCGGCCTCGTCGTAGCCGTCCTGCGCCTCGGACACTCGGACCATCCTCACCGGAATTCGCCGGAATCGACAGACCCCCGCACGTCCGGCGTCCCACCGGTCGTGCTCCTTACCCGTCATGCGCCGCCGTACCCACTCGCGGTACGCGGCAGTCCTCTCCACACCCCTGCACACAGACCGGAGCGCCTGCGCACTCTGTGTACACAGTCTGACTGGTCCCCGGTCCGGTGCAGTCAGCGGCCCCTGCTGTACGGACAACCGTACAGACAACGGTGCCCGGATCATCGTTCCAGATGATCGGGTCGGACATGCAGAGCGCAAGGACACGATTTGAGACCATGTCTTTTGTGAGCTATCCCTACGAAGCCCCCCAGTCCCAGTCGCTGTTCGACCGCGCCTCCGTGGTGACCCCCGGCGGCGTCAACTCCCCGGTGCGCGCCTTCCGCGCGGTCGGCGGCACGCCGCGCTTCATGGTGTCCGGCACCGGCCCCTACCTCACCGACGCCGACGGCCGCGAGTACGTCGACCTGGTGTGCTCGTGGGGTCCGATGATCCTCGGCCACGCGCACCCCGAGGTGATCGACGCCGTCCGGCGGGCCGTCTCCCACGGCACCTCCTTCGGCACTCCCGGCCAGGGCGAGGTCGAGCTGGCCGAGGAGATCGTCGCCCGGGTCGCCCCGGTCGAGCAGGTCCGCCTGGTCTCCTCGGGCACCGAGGCCACGATGTCCGCGATCCGGCTGGCCCGCGGCTTCACCGGCCGCGCGAAGGTGGTCAAGTTCGCCGGCTGCTACCACGGTCACGTGGACGCGCTGCTGGCCGCCGCCGGTTCCGGCGTCGCCACCTTCGGCCTGCCGGACACCCCGGGCGTCACCGGCGCCCAGGCCGGCGACACCATCGTGCTGCCGTACAACGACCTGGCCGCCGTCGAGCGGGCGTTCGCCGCCCACCCGGGCGAGATCGCCTGCGTGATCACCGAGGCCTCGCCCGGCAACATGGGCGTCGTCCCGCCGCTGCCCGGCTTCAACGGCGGCCTGGCCCGGCTCTGCCGGGAGAACGGCGCGCTGTTCATCTCCGACGAGGTGATGACCGGCTTCCGCGTCTCCAAGGCCGGCTGGTACGGCCTGGAGGCCGCGAACGAGGGCTGGGCGCCGGACCTGCTGACCTTCGGCAAGGTCATGGGCGGCGGCTTCCCGGCCGCGGCCTTCGGCGGCCGCGCCGACGTGATGGCGCACCTGGCCCCGGCCGGCCCGGTCTACCAGGCGGGCACCCTGTCCGGGAACCCGATCGCCACCGCGGCCGGCCTGGCCCAGCTGCGCGGCTGCACCGACGAGGTGTACGCGACGGTGGACCGGGTCGCCGTCGAGATCTCCGGCCTGGTCACCGAGGCGCTCGCCAAGGAGGGCGTGGCGCACCGTCTCCAGACCGCGGGGAACATGTTCTCGGTGTTCTTCACCGAGGCCGCCGTCACCGACTACGACGAGGCGAAGACCCAGGAGGCGTACCGTTTCACCGCCTTCTTCCACGCGATGCTGGCCGAGGGCGTCTACCTGCCGCCGTCCGCCTTCGAGTCCTGGTTCGTCTCGGCGGCCCACGACGAGCGGGCGATCGAGCGGATCGCCGCCGCGCTGCCGGCCGCCGCGCGCGCCGCTGCCGCCGCCACGGCCTGAACCCTCTGAGTCCCAGGAGTAGTCGAGAAGTGAGCGCCAAAGAGATCACCGTCGTCCACGTGATGCGGCACGGCGAGGTGCACAACCCGGAGGGCGTCCTGTACGGGCGGCTGCCGGACTACCACCTGTCCGAGCTGGGCCGGAAGATGGCCGAGCGGGTCGGTGAGGACCTGGCCGACCGGGACGTCACCCATGTGGTGGCCTCCCCGCTGGAGCGGGCCCAGGAGACCGCCGCGCCGATCGCCGGGGCACACGGCCTGGAGGTCGCGGTGGACGGGCGGCTGATCGAGGCGGAGAACGTCTTCGAGGGCAAGACCTTCGGCGTCGGCGACGGTTCGCTGCGGAACCCGGGTTACTGGAAGTACCTCACCAACCCGTTCAAGCCCTCCTGGGGCGAGCCGTACCTCGACCAGGTGGTGCGGATGATGGGTGCGCTCGGCGCCGCCAGGGACGCCGCGCGCGGGCACGAGGCGGTCTGCGTCAGCCACCAGCTGCCGATCTGGATCCTCCGCTCCTTCGTGGAGCGCCGCCGGCTCTGGCACGACCCGCGCAACCGGCAGTGCTCGCTGGCCTCGCTGACCAGCTTCACCTTCGAGGACGACAGGATCGTCTCGGTCGGCTACCGCGAGCCGGCCCGCGACCTGCTGCCCGCGCACCTGGTGGGCAAGGGCCGCAAGGGAGACAAGCCGGTGGGCAAGAGCTTCGGCGCCTAACCCCGCGTAAGCGGTAGGTAAGTATGACTTCGGGTCACCTGGTATCTGCCGGGTGACCCGATTTCGTCGCAGGTCAGAAGGGGTGCCACGCGCAAGGGAGGACCCCGGCGAACCGGCCCGGAACTCCATGCGAAACTTTTCACATGTCTGCCATGACGCGTCCCCGTCCCCGTGTCGCCGCAGCAGCCGCCGCCACCGTCGCCGCCGCTGCGCTCGCCCTCACCGGTTGCTCCTCCGCGGGCTCGTCGGGCAGCGGCGAGGGCCAGGTCGGCTTCGTCACGGTCAAGGGCACCAACCTGTCGAAGGCGGACGCCGGCAAGCGCGGGGACGCGCCGGACATCACCGGGGAGACCCTGGAGGGCACCCCGGCCAAGCTCTCCGACTACCGGGGCAAGGTCGTCGTGCTGAACGTCTGGGGCTCCTGGTGCGGTCCCTGCCGGGCCGAGGCCAAGAGCCTCCAGAACGTCTCGGAGAAGTACAAGGACCAGGGCGTCCGGTTCCTCGGCATCAACACCCGGGACACCGAGAAGCAGAACGCCGTCCGCTTCGAGCAGGAGCAGGGCGTCACGTACCCGAGCCTGTTCGACCCGGCCGGCACCCAGCTGCTGAAGTTCCCCAAGGGCAGCCTCAACCCGCAGTCCATCCCGACCACCCTGATCGTCGACCGCGACGGCAAGCTCGCCGCCCGCGCCGTCGGCGGCACCACCGAGGACGCGCTGGAGTCGATCCTCCAGCCGGTGGTCGCGGAGCAGAAGCAGTGAGTCCGACGCAGCAGCTCGCCGACACCACCTCGACCGTCCAGAGCGGCGCGCTGCTGGCCGCCGCTCCGGTCGCGCTGCTGGCGGGGCTGGCGTCCTTCTTCTCGCCGTGCGTGCTTCCGCTCGTCCCCGGCTACCTGTCGTACGTGACCGGCTTCTCCGCCGCGGACCTCGCGGACGCCCGCGGCTCCCGGCGCGGCCGGATGCTGCTCGGCGTGGTGCTGTTCATCCTCGGTTTCACCGCGGTGTTCGTCTCCACCGGAGCCCTGTTCGGCTACTTCGGCCAGGAGCTCCAGGACTACAAGCGGATCATCAGCGTCGTGCTGGGCTCGCTCACCATCGTCATGGGCCTGGCGTTCATGGGCCTGGTGCCAGGGCTGAGCATGCGCGAGGTCCGGTCGCACCGCCGCCCGGCCGTCGGCCTGCTGGGCGCCCCGATGCTCGGGGTGGTGTTCGGCGTCGGCTGGACGCCCTGCATGGGGCCGACCCTGACGGCCGTGCAGAACCTGGCCCTGAACCAGGCCGACGCCCAGCGCGGCGCGCTGCTGACCACCTTCTACTGCCTGGGCCTCGGCGTACCGTTCATCCTGGCCGCGGTGGCCTTCCGCAGGGCGCTGGGCGCCTTCGGCTGGGTCAAGCGGCACTACCCGCTCGTCATGAGGATCGGCGGCGGCATGCTCGTCGCGGTCGGTCTGCTGCTCGTCACCGGGATCTGGGACTCGATGATGAGCGAGTTGCAGTCCTGGACCGCCGACTTCCAGATCGGAATCTGACCGTGAGCAAGACCACGACCGAGACCGAGCAGCCCCCGGCGCCGGACGACGCCGCCGCCGAACGGCTCAGCACCGCGCCGGTCGAGTCCGAGGGACCGGTCGGCATAGGGGCGTTCGGCTGGGCGCGCTGGATGTGGCGCCAGCTGACCTCGATGCGGGTCGCCCTGGTCCTGCTGTTCCTGCTGTCACTGGCCGCCATCCCGGGCTCGCTGATCCCGCAGAACGGCCAGAACCAGTTCAAGGTGCAGACCTGGAAGGCGCAGCACACCACGGTCGCGCCGATCTACGAGAAGCTCCAGCTGTTCGACGTCTACAGCTCGGTCTGGTTCTCCGCGATCTACATCCTGCTGTTCGTCTCGCTGGCCGGCTGCATCGTCCCGCGCACCTGGCAGTTCGTCGGAGTGCTGCGCTCCCAGCCGCCGGCCGCGCCGCGCAACCTGACCCGGATGCCGGTGCACGCGGCCTGGCGCACCACGGCGGACGCCGGGACGGTGAACGCCGCCGCGCACCGGCTGCTGCGCAGGCGCGGCTTCCGCGCCCACCTGTCCGGCGGCGCGGTGGCCGCCGAGAAGGGCTACCTGCGCGAGGTCGGCAACCTGCTGTTCCACCTGTCGCTGTTCGCGCTGCTCGGCGGTTTCGCCTGGTCCAGCCTGGCCGCCGGCACCGGCGGCAAGCTGATGGTCGAGGGCGAGGGCTACTCCAACACCATCACCCAGCTCGACGACTTCACCGGCACCCGGTTCTACGGCAGCCAGGACCTGGACCCCTTCTACCTGAAGCTGAACGGCTTCACCTCGGAGTTCCAGACCAAGGGCGACCAGATCGGCGCCGCCCGGCAGTTCACCGCGAACGTCGAGTACTACGGGGGCAGCGACCAGTCGAAGCTCAAGCAGTCGACGATCGAGGTCAACCACCCGCTGGAGATCGGCGGCAGCAAGGTCTACCTGATCGGCCACGGCTACGCCCCGGTGATCACCCTCAAGAACGGCAAGGGCGACGTCGTCTACCAGGGCGCCGTCCCGTTCCTGCCGCAGGACGGCAACCTGACCTCCACCGGCGTCGTGAAGGCCTCCGACTACGGCGTCGGTCCCGACGGCAACAAGACCCAGATGGGCTTCTCCGGCTTCTTCCTGCCGACCGCCCCGCTGAGCTTCGAGGGCACCGGACCGGTCTCGCTGTTCCCCGGTGCCGCCGCCCCCGAGCTGGTGCTGAACGCCTTCGCGGGCGACCTGGGCACCGACTCCGGCCTGCCGCAGAACGTCTACCAGCTCAACACCCGCAAGCTCACCCAGCTGACCCAGGACGGCCAGCCGGCCAAGGCCAGGCTCAAGCCGGGCCAGGGCTGGACCCTCCCCGACGGCTACGGCTCCGTCACCTTCGAGGGCTACAAGCAGTGGGCCAGCTTCAACGTCACGCACCGCCCGGGCAACGAGATCGCCCTGGCCGGCGGCGTGCTGGCGATCCTCGGCCTGATCGGCTCGCTGTTCATCCAGCGCCGCCGGATCTGGGTGCGGGCGGTCGCCCTGCCGGGCGGCGGCACCCAGGTGGAGCTGGCCGGCCTGGCCCGCAGCGAGTCGGCGAAGATCGCCGAGGAGCTGGCGGAACTCGCGGTGGACCTCCAGGACGACGCCCCGGCCTCCGAGGGGGACGACGCCCCGGCCCCCGACGGGGACGACGAGGACGATGAGGACGGCGCCGGGCGACCGGCCGCCGCGCCCGAGCCCGACGCAGTGCCCGACGACCCCGAGGCCGAGGCCTCAGCCCCCGCAGTCCCTGCCGACCAGAACTCCAAGGAGTAGACGGTGCAACTCGCCTCGGCGGTCGACCCACAGCTGGCCGACCTCTCCAACAACCTGATCTATTCGGCGATGGTGGTCTACACGCTCGCCATGTTCGCCCACATGATCGAGTGGACCTTCGGCAGCAAGGGCGCCGTCGCCGTCCGCTCGAAGGAGCAGGCGGGCAGCCTCGGCGAGACCGTCGCGGCAGCGGCGCCGAAGGGCGCGAAGAAGGTCACCGTCACCGTGGCCGGCGCCGGTGGCGGCACCACCACGCTCACCCGCACCGCGATCGCGGGCGAGGGCGCGACGGTGGTCACCAGCGGGCGCGCGGCGGACGAGGAGGACGGTCCGGGCGCGGCCGGCACCAACGAGAAGGCCGACCTGGCCGGCCGGATCGCCATCTCGCTCACCGTGCTCGCGGCACTGCTGCACGTGGGCGGGATCGTCACCCGCGGCCTGTCGGTGTCCCGCTGGCCGTGGGGCAACATGTACGAGTTCTCCTGCGCCTTCGCCTTCGCGATGACGGCCGCGTACCTGGTGCTGCTGGCCGCGAAGAAGAAGGTCCGCTGGCTCGGCCTGCCGGTCGTCCTCGCGGTGCTGCTGACCCTCGGCATCGCCACCACGGTGCTGTACACCGACTCCGAGCAGCTCGTCCCGGCGCTGCACTCGCCGTGGCTGGCGATCCACGTGTCCACCGCGATCTTCTGCGGCGGCGCCTTCTACGCGGCGTTCATCGCCACTCTGCTGTACCTGTGGCAGGACTCGTACCACACCCGGGTCGAGGCCGGGAAGTACGACTTCCTCCAGCCGGGCGCGGCGCGCTCGCACGACGGGCGGACGTACTCGCGGACGCGGATCCTGCTGGCCCGCGTCCGGGTCTCGGTGTGCAACCGGCTGCCCGCCGCGTCCACCTTCGACAAGCTGTCCTACCGGATCAACGCCCTGGTCTTCCCGCTGTGGACCTTCACCATCATCGCGGGCGCGATCTGGGCCGAGGCGGCCTGGGGCAAGTACTGGGAGTGGGACCCGAAGGAGACCTGGTCGTTCATCACCTGGGTCGCCTACGCCTGCTACCTGCACGCCCGGGCGACGGCCGGCTGGAAGGGCCGCAAGGCCGCGTACCTGGCGCTGGCGGCGTTCGCCTGCTGGCTCTTCAACTACTACGGCGTGAACATCTTCGTCACCGGAAAGCACTCCTACGCGGGGATCTGACCGGGGCACACGATCACCCACCGGCCCGGCTCTCCCACAGGTAGCCGGGCCGAGGTGCAGACAGGGGTAGTGCGCGCCGGCCGCCGGCCGGTGCGAGAGGGATTCGAGGAGGAAATCGCGCGATGGAGTGCGACGAGGTCATGCTGACCGTCCGAATCACCGCCGCCGAGCGCATGCTGCTCCGCAGGCTCGCCCAGGGACACCGGAGCGACGTGTCCGAGGTGGTGTCCGACGCGCTGCTGGACATCATCCCCACGCTCAGCGCGCCGGGAGACGCCTACCGGCTGCTGGGGGCGCTGGCGGTGCCCGCGCCCTGCGCCCTGACGGTCTGGCTGCCGACCCCGCTGGCCGACCTGCTGGTGCCCGGCGCGGCCAGGATCGCGCAGATCACCGACGTCCGGGTCGAGTCGGCGAGCGCCGCCCTGGGCGCGGCGCTGCGGCTCTGGCTGGCCCAGGACCCGGTCAGGCTGGCGACCAACCTGAGCGTGATGCACGCGGGCCGGCCGTCCGCGCTGATGGCCGCCTGAGCGCGGCCGTCAGCTCGCCAGCGGCAGCCGGGTGCCGCCGAGGCCGGGCGTGGCGGGGCGGCCGTCGTAGGCGTCCCGCCTGGCCGGCACCCCCGGCTCCCCGGCCGGTCCGTGCACCGGCTCGGTGAGCACCCGGCACTCGGCCGCCGTCCGGCCGTCCTGGAGCAGCTGGACCAGGACGGCCGGACGGCCGCCGGTCGCGGCCGGCTCGGTGGCCGCCCGGACGAAGCAGGGCCGGTCCAGTTCGATGTAGCGGCCGAAGGAGGTCACCAGCTCGACCGGTACCACCGGCTCGGGGTGGCACAGCCGCTGGGCGGCCTGCCGGGCGGCCTCCAGCACCAGCATTCCCGGCACGTGGTCCAGCTCGTGGTCGAACAGCACCGGGTGCGTGACGTCGGCCCGCAGCAGCCAGGTGTCCGGTGCCAGGGTCGGGCTGAGCACCACGTCCGCGGGCTGGGCGCGGCCGACCAGTTCGGGCGCGGCGGGCGCCGGCGGCCGCGGCGGGACGACGCGCCGCGCGGGGCCGCGCAGCCGGGCGTACGAGGCGGGGGAGAGGACCCGCAGCTGGCCGGTGCCGTGGCCGATCGGCCGGCCCTCCCTGGTGACCTCGATGCGCACCCGCAGCGAGACCAGCCCGCCGTGCCGCATCCGGACGTCCTCGCAGCCGACGCCGAGCATCAGCGAGACGGGGCCGGGCGTGACGGCCAGGCCGGGCAGTCCGGGCTCGCCGAGCGCGTAGGAGAGGTCCTCCATGACGAACTGGTGGCCGCGCGGCACCCCGAACCCGGCGTGGCCGATCAGCAGACCGGCCTGCCGGATCGTCTCCGCCAGCAGCACCGGGTCGTGGTAGCGGTCGCCGGGCAGCCGGTAGAAGCCGTGCAGCCGGGGCCACTGGGCGCCGAGCAGGAAGTCGTACGGGCCGGTGGCCTGCCAGCCGGTGAGGAAGACCTCGGACACCGAGGCGCGGTGCACCAGGTGCCGGGAGACGGTCCGGTCGTGGAAGTCGTAGCCGGTCGCGGGGCCGTCGTGGAAGCCGGGACCGTCGGCGTCGCCCGGGCCGGGGTGGGGGTACGGGCCGTGCGGGTCCGGCTCTACGATCGATGGCATGACTGGCCCCCGCTTCAGGGTGTCGGTCGGAGCGGCCGCCACGGCCGTCCGAGCAAAACATACATACCACCCGGTTTGTCTTTGGCGACTGGGGGTGCCCCGGCCGACCGTACCGGCCCGATCACGCTACCTGCCGTGGACTGGGGGAATGCCTGTTCTGGGTGGCTCAGGCCATGGGGGGAGGGCCGTCCCCGCTGGACGGCGGGGGCGGAGCAAGCGCTAGATTAGATACCAACCATGCGGTTTCGGACGGTACGCTCCGCATGCGAGCGCCGCTCCCCGAAGGGGACGCGCCGACAGCAGCCGGGCGGGGTGGGGATCGCGCCCGGCCGAGTCCGGAGGGGGCCAGTGGTCAAGCAGGAACGGGCTGGGCGGACCCGGCGGGCCGTACTGCTCGCCGCCGCGGAGACCTTCGCGCGGGTGGGCTTCGAGGCCGCCAGCCTGGTCGACATCAGCCGCCGGGCCGGGGTGAGCAAGGGGGCCCTCTACTTCCACTTCGTGTCCAAGCAGGCCCTCGCCGACGGGGTGCGCTGCGCCGCCGGGCGGCAGGTCGGCTCGGCCGCGCTGCGCGCCCTGCGGGCCGAGGGCCCGGCGCTCCAGGGCCTGATCGACTTCTCGCACGAACTGGCCGGGATGCTGCGCGAGGACGTGGTGGTGCGGGCCGGCGTCCGGCTCGGCCGTCCGGGCCCTCCGCGCCGGGGCGGCGCCCGGGACGGTGCGCCCGGCCCGGTGGGCCCGGACGTCGCCTGGCGCAGCCTCACCGCCGTCGTCCACCGCCTGCTGGACCGTGCCGCCGAGGCCGGTGAGCTGTGCGCCGGGGTGGACCGGCGGGCCGCCGCCGAACTGCTCACCGCGGCGGCGGCCGGCCAGGTGCTGCTGGCGGGCGAGGAGACGGACCGGCCGGGGCCCGAGGCCGTGAGCCGGCTCTGGACGGCCGCGCTGCCGGCCCTGGTGGCGGCCGAGCACCGGGGCGGCTACCGGGTCTGACCGGAGCCGGCCGACGGGGGCCGCCCGGCGCCTCGGGCCCGCCCGGCGAGGTGCCTCGGGCCCGCCCGGTGCCTCAGGCCCGCCCGCCGACGCTCAGCCGGGCGAGGGCGTGCGGCTGGACCAGGCCGGGCAGCAGCAGCGTCCACAGGTCCGACAGCCGCTGGATCAGGTCCTGCCGGTCGGCCAGCACCTGGGAGCTCAGCTGGATGCCGGTGACGGCGCCGGTGATCACCCCGGAGGCCGCGGTCAGGTCGATCCCCGGGTGGAGGTCCCCCGCCTCCCTGGCCCGCTCCAGCAGGACCCGGACCGTGTCCATCCACCCCTGGTAGGCCGCGAGCTGCGGCTGGGTGAAGCTGCCGTGCTCGATCGTCAGCCGGATGCTGCCGCGCACCAGCGGGTCGGTCAGGAGCGCGCGGGCGAAGGCGTACCCGAGGTCGATCAGGTTCTGCACCGGACTGTCCGCGGTCGGCTCCCAGCCGGAGATGAAGGCGCCCTGCCCCTCGATGACGGCGAGCGCCAGCTCCTCCTTGGAGCCGAAGTGGAAGTACAGCGCGCCCTTGGTGACACCGGCGCGGTCCAGGATCTCGGACATCGTGGCGGCGGCGTAGCCCCGCTCGTCGAACACCTCGGCCGCCGCGATGAGTACCGCCTGGCGGGTCGCCAGCGCGCGTGCCTGCCTGGCCATCGCAGCCTCCCTGGAAAGTTCTGGTACTCGGCAGCGGCCGGTCCTGTGGGGGCGGACGGGGCGGCGGACGCATACCGTCCAGCAGGTATCCTACCGAGCCTTTCGCGGGCCCTTCCGGCCTCGCTCGGGCAGGTGGGAGCGCCGGGCCCGCGCGGCCCCGGGGGGAACGCACGACGGCCGGTCACCCGAACGGGGTGACCGGCCGGAGGCCAGGGCCGTGGGCCGTCAGGCGGCCTGCTGCCAGCTGACCGGCGAGTAGTACGCCGGGCGGCGCTCCAGGCGCTGCCAGCTGGCGATCGGCTCGACGGGAGCGGCGGCGGCGGCCTGCTGCGCGGCGGCGCGCGCGGCGAGGACGGCGGTCAGGGCGGCGAGTTCCTCGTCGGTGAGACTGCCGCGGACGATGCGGACGAGGGGTTCGGCGGAAGCGGTCATGTCCTGGTTTCTCCCCCGGGTTGCTGTGGTCTGGGGCGGGTGCCCCGGTGGACTGCTGCGGTGGAGCGGGCGTTACATCGGCGGGTTGCCGTGCTTGCGGCTGGGCAGGTCGGCGTGCTTGGTGCGGAGCATGGCCAGGGCGGAGGCGATCACCTGGCGGGTCTCGGCCGGGTCGATGACGTCGTCCACGAGGCCGCGCTCGGCCGCGTAGTACGGGTGCATCAGCTCGTTCTTGTATTCCTTGATCTTCTGGGCGCGCATGGCGTCCGGGTCCTCGGCGGCGTTGATCTCGCGCCGGAAGATGACGTTGGCCGCGCCCTCGGCGCCCATCACGGCGATCTCGTTGGTCGGCCAGGCGTAGGACAGGTCCGCGCCGATCGAGCGGGAGTCCATCACGATGTAGGCGCCGCCGTAGGCCTTGCGCAGGATCAGCGAGATGCGCGGCACGGTGGCGTTGCAGTACGCGTACAGCAGCTTGGCGCCGTGCCGGATGATGCCGCCGTGCTCCTGGTCGACGCCGGGCAGGAAGCCGGGGACGTCGAGCAGGGTGACCAGCGGGATGTTGAAGGCGTCGCACATCTGGACGAAGCGGGCGGCCTTCTCGCTCGCGTTGATGTCCAGCACGCCGGCCAGCGACTGCGGCTGGTTGGCGATGATGCCGGTGACGTGGCCGTCGACCCGGGCGAGCACGCACAGCACGTTGGTGGCCCAGCGCTCGTGGACCTCCAGGAACTCGCCGTGGTCGACGACCTCCTCGATCACCTTGCGCATGTCGTACGGGCGGTTGCCGTCGGCGGGCACCAGGTCCAGCAGGCTGTCGTTGCGGCGCTCGACCGGGTCGTCCGTCATCACGGACGGCGGCATCTCGCGGTTGTTCTGCGGCAGCAGCGACAGGAGGTAGCGGACCTCCTCGATGCAGGACTGCTCGTCGTCGTAGACGAAGTGGGAGACACCGGAGACGCCGGCGTGCACGTCCGCGCCGCCGAGGCCGTTCTGGGTGATCTTCTCGCCGGTGACCGCCTGGACGACGTCGGGGCCGGTGATGAACATCTGCGAGGTCTCGCGGACCATGAAGACGAAGTCGGTCAGCGCGGGGGAGTAGGCGGCGCCGCCGGCGCACGGGCCGAGCATCACCGAGATCTGCGGGATGACGCCGGAGGCCTTGGTGTTGCGCTGGAAGATGCCGCCGTAGCCGGCCAGGGCGGTGACGCCCTCCTGGATGCGGGCGCCGGCGCCGTCGTTCAGCGACACCAGCGGGGCACCGGCCGCGATGGCCATGTCCATGATCTTGTGGATCTTCTGCGCGTGGGCCTCGCCCAGCGCGCCGCCGAAGATCCGGAAGTCGTGCGCGTAGGTGAAGACGGTGCGGCCGTGGACCGTGCCCCAGCCGACGATCACGCCGTCGGTGTGCGGCTTCTTGGCCTCCAGGCCGAAGCCCTGGGCGCGGTGCCGGCGCAGCGGCTCGACCTCGCGGAAGGAGCCCTCGTCCAGCAGCAGCTCGATGCGCTCGCGGGCGGTCAGCTTGCCCTTGGCGTGCTGGGCCTCGGTGGCCTTGTCGCTGGGGCCGCGGCGCACCTTCTCGCGCAGCTCGTGCAGCTCGGCGACCCGTCCGCGGGCGTCGGCCGGGACCTCGGGGGCCCCACCGTCGACCTGCGCCTCATGCACAACCGTCATCTCGAACCACTCCAAGGGTGAGGGAACTGTCCGACAGCCAACGTCATGCTGTGCCCCCGGCTGCGAATCACTTTCTTCACTTATGACTGTACGAGGGGCCGTGCGCTGGTTTCGGCGTCGATTCCGTACAAGGTCGGGTTCGTTTAGCTGTCAGGCCTGGACAGAAGTAGTTGGTTCAGCCGCTGAGCGCTCGGTGTTCACTCGGGTACCGGGGGTTGTCGGGCAGGTGATGGCCCGATGATCTGAGCATGAAGGAAAGCGCAGGTCAGGGCCGTCTTTTAGCAATGTGGGCCGGTCCTCCGGGGCCGCGCTCAAGGTCTGCTCAAGTCCGGCGGCGGAACGGTTGCCGGCCGGGCGGGGCGGCGGAAAGTCGTAGGGAAGCGCCAAAAACACCGCAGCCCACCCCGGGTGTGAGGGGTGGGCTGTCCGGGCGAGCGGTCGGACCGGCTCCGATCAGCTCTTCTTGCCGTCCTCGGGCTCGTCGCGGTCGCGCAGCTCGCGCTCGCGACGCCGCAGATCGGACTCCCACTGCTTCAGCATGTCCTCGTGGTCTTTGTCGTTCCTCTTCAACGAGGCGAGGAACTCCGGGTCGTCGTCCGGCGCCGTCGGCCGTCCGCCGCGCGGGGCCGGGCGGCCCTGGCGGTCGTCGGCCGGGTACCCCGCGTGGGCCCCGGCGGGGGCGGCCGGCAGGAAGCCGCGCCGCTTGCCGGCGATCAGCCAGGCGATCGGGCCCAGCGGCGGGAAGAGCAGCACGATCAGCACCCAGACCACCTTCGGCAGGTGCTTCACCTCGTCCTCGGGCGTGGTCAGGCAGTCCACGAACGCCCAGACCCAGAGCGCGAGCGGAAGGATGATGGTCAGAAGAATCCTCAGCACGGCCGGGTTCTCCTCCCTGGCGGCGACGGTGGCGGCGGGCGCCTTCCAGGGGCCCTTGACCCGGCCAGGCTATCGGGTGGCGGATACTGACAGGCATGGCATACGACGATCTCCGCTCGTTTCTCCGGGCCCTCGACCGCGAGGGCGACCTCAAGCGCATCAAGGCGGAGGTGGACCCGCACCTGGAGATCGGCGAGATCGTCGACCGGGTGCAGAAGGCCAAGGGCCCGGCGCTGCTCTTCGAGAACGTCAGGGGATCGTCGATGCCGCTGGCGATGAACGTCTTCGGCACCGAGCGGCGGCTGGCCAAGTCGCTCGGCCTCAAGGGCCCGGACGACATCTCGGAGAAGATCGCCGGGCTGCTCAGGCCGGAGCTGCCGCAGGGCTTCACCGGCTTCCGGGACGCCTTCGGCAAGCTCGCCTCGATGGCGCACGTCCCGCCCCGGAACGTGAAGTCCGGTGACGCCCCGGTGCAAGAGGTGGTGCTCACCGGCGACGACGTCGACCTGGACGAGCTGCCCGCCCTCTTCACCTGGCCGCTGGACGGCGGCTCCTTCTTCAACCTGGGCCTGACCCACACCAAGGACCCGGACACCGGCATCCGCAACCTGGGCCTCTACCGGCTCCAGCGGCACGACCGCCGCACCATCGGCATGCACTGGCAGATCCACAAGGACAGCCGCAACCACTACGCGGTGGCGGCCAAGCGGGGCGAGCGCCTCCCGGTCGCGATCGCCTTCGGCTGCCCCCCGGCCGTCACCTACGCGGCCACCGCGCCGCTGCCGGGGGACATCGACGAGTACCTCTTCGCCGGCTTCATCGCGGGCGAGCGGGTGCGGATGGTCGACTGCAAGACGGTGCCGCTCCAGGTCCCGGCCGACGCCGAGGTGGTCCTGGAGGGCTGGCTGGAGCCCGGCGAGACGCTGCCCGAGGGCCCGTTCGGCGACCACACCGGCTTCTACACCCCGCAGGAGCCGTTCCCCGCGCTGACGATCGACTGCGTGACGATGCGCCGCCGTCCGATCCTCCAGTCCATCGTGGTCGGCCGCCCGCCGACCGAGGACGGCCCGCTGGGCAAGTTCACCGAGCGGTTCTTCCTGCCGCTGCTGAAGATCATCATCCCGGACATCGTCGACTACGACCTGCCCGAGGCCGGCGGCTTCCACAACTGCGTGATCGTCTCGATCGACAAGAAGTACCCCAAGCACGCCCAGAAGACGATGCACGCGATCTGGGGCGCGCACATGATGTCGCTGACCAAGCTGATCATCGTGGTGGACTCCGACTGCGACGTGCACGACTACCGGGAAGTGGCCTGGCGGGCCTTCGGCAACGTCGACTACAGCCGCGACCTCACCGTGGTCGAGGGCCCGGTGGACCACCTGGACCACGCCTCGTACCAGCAGTTCTGGGGCGGCAAGGCCGGCATCGACGCGACCAGGAAGCTGCCCGAGGAGGGGTACACCCGGGACGGCGGCTGGCCGGAGATGGTCTCCTCGGACCCGGCGACGGCCGCGCTGGTGAACCGCCGCTGGAAGGAGTACGGACTGTGAGCAGCACGGCCGCGGTAGAGGTCCCCGGGCGGACGAAGGCGTTCCTGCGCCTGGTGATGATCGAGCACTCGGTCTTCGCCCTGCCCTTCGCCTACATCGCCGCGCTGACCGCGATGTTCCTCGCGGACAAGCGGGTGCACTGGGGCGAACTGTTCGTCGTCACCGTGTGCATGGTCGGTCTGCGGACCTTCGCGATGGCGGCCAACCGGATCATCGACCGCGAGATCGACGCCCGGAACCCGCGCACCGCCACCCGCGAACTGGTCACCGGCGCGGTCTCGTTGAAGACCGCGTACGTCGGCTCGGCCGTCGCGCTGGTGGTCTTCCTCGGCGCCGCCGCGATGCTGAACCCGCTCTGCCTGGCGCTCGCGCCGGTGGCCGTGGTGCCGATGGTGGTCTACCCGTACGGCAAGCGGTTCACGGACTTCCCGCAGGCGATCCTGGGGCTGGCCCAGGCGATGGGGCCGGTCGGCGCCTGGCTCGCGGTGACGGGCAGCTGGTCCTGGGAGGCCGCAGTCCTCGGCGCGGCGGTCGGCATCTGGATCGGTGGCTTCGACCTGATCTACGCCTGCCAGGACGTCGAGTCCGACCGCCACGGCAAGGTGCGCTCCGTCCCGGCCCGGTTCGGCATCCCGGCCGCGATCCGCGGTGCGCGGGTGTGCCACCTCCTGACCACGCTGCTGCTGGGCTGGTTCGCGGTCCTCACCGACGCCGGCGTGGCCTTCTGGACCGGCCTCGCGGTCGTCGCGGGCGCGTTCGTCTACGAGCACACCATCGTGAAGCCGAACGACCTGTCGAAGCTCAACCGGGCGTTCTTCCAGACCAACGGCTTCGTGGGCATCTCGCTGTTCTGCTTCGCCCTGCTGGACCTGGTCGTCCGCGGCCTCGGGATCTGACCCCGGGCGCCGGCGCGCCCGCGGCCTCAGTCGTGCAGGAAGCCCTCCATCGCGACGGCCAGGGCCACCGGGGCCTCGTACATCGGGTAGTGCCCGCAGCCGGCGAGCTCCTCCAGTTCGGCGTTGGGGTAGTGGGTGAGGAAGGTGCCGCGCATCACCTCGGTGGTGAGGGCGAGGTCGTACTCGCCGACGATCACCTTGACCGGCACCGGGTTGCCGTCGACCCGGCGGGTCAGGTCGGCCGTCGTCCAGTCGCGGACGTAGCCGCCGAAGGCCTCGGGGGTGGACAGTCGCAGGGACTGGTCGACCATCCGGTCCAGCCAGACCCGGCCGGCCCGCCTGCCGGTGACCAGGTCGAGGATCGCGAAGCGCTTCTCCCGGTCCTCGGCGGCGCCGTGGAACAGCGCCTCGCCCGCCTCGTCCAGCGGGTACGGCCCGGCCGGCACCGGGGCCAGGCCGACCAGCTTGCGGACCCGCAGCGGCGCCTCGGCGAGCACCTGCTGCGCCGCCTTGGCGCCCATCGAGTGGCCGACCAGGGAGAAGCGGTCCCAGCCGAGCCGGTCGGCCAGGGCGAGCGCGTCGGAGGCGATCTCGGCGAGCGTGTACGCGCCGGGGACGTCCTTGCGCTGCCCGTAGCCGCGGTAGTCGAAGAAGGCGTAGCCGAAGGCGTCGCCGTCGAGGCAGTCGAGGAACGGGCCCCAGCCCGCGCTGGTGCCGAACCAGTCGTGCAGGACCAGGACGTGGTGGTCGCCGGTGCCGGTCGAGCGGTGAGGGATCGTCATGTCCTCGGTCGTTCCCCGCGATCCGCCCGTCCGAACGGGTGGGCTCAGGCCTCGCGGCGGGCGAAGGCCGGGGCGTGCTCGGGCAGCGGCCCGAAGGCGATCAGCCGGGACATCAGCAGCGGGAAGCCGGGGAGGTACCGGGCGAGCAGCACCAGCCGGGCCGGCGGCCCGGTCTGCCGGCCGGTGAGGACCGGCTCGAACAGCAGGCGGTGCAGGACCCGCTGCATCCCCTGCATGATCACGGTCGGCCGCCACCGGCGGTGCTGGACCCGGGCCAGGGCCGCGGTGGTCGGGCGGCCGCGCCGCAGCGGCTCGGCGAGCAGGGCGGCGGTCGCGACGGCGTCCTGGATGGCCAGGTTGATGCCCACCCCGCCGGCCGGGGACATCGCGTGGGCGGCGTCGCCGATCAGCAGCAGCCCGTCCCGGTACCAGCGGTCCAGCCGGTTGAGCCGTACGTCGAGCAGGTGC
Organism: Kitasatospora sp. NPDC036993; assembly: GCF_055607525.1. Classification (NCBI taxonomy): domain Bacteria; kingdom Bacillati; phylum Actinomycetota; class Actinomycetes; order Kitasatosporales; family Streptomycetaceae; genus Kitasatospora; species Kitasatospora sp. NPDC036993. Next base: position 308,185 of record NZ_JBVJRP010000004.1, read on the forward strand.
AGGTCGTTGAGGGTCTTCAGCTGGTCGACCCGGTCGGCGTACTGGGGCAGCAGCGCGGCGATCCGCTCGCGGAACCGCTCGACGCCCTCGGCGCGCAGGTGCGGGTCGGTGCCCTTGGCGCGGAAGTAGGCGACCTGGAAGTAGTCCTTCCGGGCGAAGCTCAGCGCCATGTCGCCGTGCCCGAAGCCGGGGACGAGGCTGGGCGGCAGGGCCTGCTCGTGGGGGTGCCGGGGCAGCCGGAACCACCAGACGTCGAAGGGCACCGGGAACTCCCTGGGCGTCAGCCCGGCCGCCCGGCGCAGGGTGGAGTGCCGGCCGTCGGCGGCGACGGTGAGGCCGGCGCGCAGCTCGCCCTCCTCGCCGTCCCCGGTGCGGTACCGGACGCCGGTCACCCGGCCGCCCTCGCGGAGCAGGCCGGTCGCCTCGGTGTTCATCCGCAGCGTGAAGGTGGGCTCCCGCCGGGCCTCGGTGACCAGGAAGTCCAGGAGGTCCCACTGCGGGATCATCGCGATGTAGTTGTACGGCGCGGGCAGCCGCTCGTAGGCGCTCAGCGCGACGGGGGCGGCGCCGGGCGGCCGCACCACCAGGTTGCCGAGCCGGCTCTGCGGCAGGGCGGCGAACTTCCGGCCGAGGCCGAGTTCGTCCATCAGCCGCACGGTGGAGGCGTGGACGGTGTCGCCGCGGAAGTCGCGCAGGAAGTCCGTGTGCTTCTCCAGCACGGTGACCTCGATGCCGGCGCGCGCCAGCATCAGGCCCAGCATCATTCCGGCAGGGCCGCCGCCGGAGATCACGACGCTCATGGCTCTCCCCTTTCAGTGCTCATTCGATCACCGTCCGTGTGGAACCTGCATGTACAGAGTCTCTGGAACCGTCTCAGATGTCAAGTAGTACGATGCTTCACATGAAGGAGCTGGTGGCGGCCGCCCTCACGGCGGCGAAGGAGCGGGGCCGGGACGTCGCCGACGTCCCGCTGACGGCGATCGCGGCGACGGCGGGCATCTCCCGCAGCACGCTGCTGCGCCGGATCGGCGGCTCCCGGACGGCGCTGGACGCGGCCGTCAGGGAGGCGGGGGTCGACCCGGGCGGACGGCCGCCGGTGCGCGAGCGCGCGATCGAGGCGGCGGCCCTGCTGGTGGCCGAGCGCGGCCTGGCCGGGGTCACCCTGGACGCCGTCGCGGACCGGGCCGGTTGCTCGCTGCCCAGCCTGCACGCCGTCTTCGAGGGGCGGGACGGCCTGCTCGCCGCCGTCTTCGAGCGGCACTCCGCGCTGCCCCGGCTGGAGGCCCTGGCCGCCGACCCGCCGGAGGGGCTGGAGGACACCGTGCGGGCGCTCCACGCCGCCTTCGCCGCGGCCTTCGAGCACGAGCCGCGGATCGTCCCGGCGGTCTTCGCCGACCTGCTCGGGCGGCCGGACGGCCCGGCCGCCCGGGTGCTGGCCGTCGGTCTGCCGCGGACGCTCGACATCCTCGACGGGCTGCTGGGGCCGCACGTGCGGGCCGGCCGGCTGAGACCGCTGCCCACCCCGGTGCTGGTCCAGCTGCTGCTCGGCCCGCTGCTCAACCACGTCCTGATGCGGCCGGTGCTGGAACCCGCCCTGGGGGCGGGGCTGCCCTCGATGGACGAGACCGTCGAGATCTTCGTGGACGCCTACCTGCGGGCGGTCGCCGTTCCCGCCCCGGCGCAGGGGGGCGAGGCCGGCGGGCCCTGAGCGGGCCGTCCGGGAGCCCCGTCGAGCAGGCCCTCCGCCCGGTCCGCGGTCACCGGCCCCGGCGGCCGGCCGGTTCTCCTGCGGCGAAGGGGAAGTGGCGATGCGCGGATCGACGTGGGGCGGTGCGATCAGTCCAGGACCAGCCGGTCGCCGACCCGCAGCCGGCCCGGGGCGGCGACCTCGGCGAGGGCGTCCAGCCGGCCGTCGTGGGCGTGCACGACGGCCTTGAGGATCTCGGGCGCGTGCGGCAGCCCGGGCTGCGGGGCGCCCGTCATCGCACAGCGCTCGCTGGAGGCGACGAAGGAGAGTCCGGCGCCGCCGGGGGCCTCGCCGCGGGCCCGCCGGCCGAGCCAGGCGTCCTCGGCGAACGGCGGGGTGCCGGGCGGGGTGCGCAGCACGATGTTGGGGCGGAACCGGCGCTCGTCGACCACGGCGAACGGGACGGCCTCGCGGACCCAGTCCAGGGTGGCGGTGCTGAGCACGCTGACCGGCATCCGGTCGAAGTGCGAGACGGCGTCCTCGCGGGCGAGTTCGACGTCGTCGAGCTGGAGGTAGGCGCGCAGGAAGGCGTCCGGCCGGTCGACCGGGCGGCCGAGCGGGTCGAACAGCTCGGGGCCGTCGATCCGGTGGCCGAGCCGGGCGGAGAGGCGGAGCAGGCCGTCCATCCGGCGGAAGCGGCGGGTGTCCTTGCCCGAGCCGAGCTTGCCGGTCGCGTCGCGGACGGCGTAGAGGCGGTCGCCGGCCAGGCCGCGCTCGTCCACCTCGACGGAGTCGAGCCGCTCGCCGCCGGTGGATTTCACGGGGTAGCGCCAGATTCGCTCGATCACTCCGATGATCTCAGCCATGGCCGGAAAGCGTACTGGCGTTGACGGGGGATGGTCTAGACCAAGTCGGGCAGGGTCGGGCGGGGACCGCCGGAGCGGCTCAGCCCAGCCGGGCCACCGCCCGTACCGGCGCGCCGTCCGCCGCGACCAGCCGCAGCGGGAACAGCGAGACCTCCACCGGCAGTCCGGCCTCCTGGGCCGCCAGCAGCGGCCGCAGATCGGTCAGGTTCTCGGCGATCACCCCGCCGCCGGACGCGCCCAGCAGCACCCGGTGCGCGGCGAGCGAGGGCTCGTCGGGGGTGCCGTGGTCGTGCTCGTCGGTGAGGTCGGCGAGCAGCGCGGCCACCGCGGGATCGCCCGGACCGGGGTCGGGGGTCGGGTCGACGCTGAGCGCGTCCACCCCGACCGTCCGCACCCCGGCGGCGACGATCGCCTCGGCGGCGGCCGGGGTCAGGCTGGGGTGGGCGAGGTAGACGTCGGTGCCCCAGTGCCGGGCCCAGCCGGTGGCCAGCAGCAGGACGGTGCCCTCGGCGGCCCGTGCCAGCGCGGGCGCCAGCAGCTCGGGCGTGACGGCCGTCCTGGGCTCCAGCCCGCGCAGGTCGGCGACCACGGCCGGGCCGGTGAACCGCTCCAGCGGCAGCCCGTCCAGGGTCGGCCAGGTGACGTCCACGTGGTACGGCGCGTCCACGTGCGTCCCGGACTGCGAGCCGAGGTGCAGGGCCAGCACGTTCACCCCGGCGGTGGCCGTGGTGAGCGCGGGCTCCAGCAGGACGGCCGGATCGCCGGGGTAGACCGGCATCGCGGTGGTCACCTGATGGGTGAGGTCGACGAGGGTCGCTGCCATGCCCCCATCCTTCCAGGGGACGGCGGCTCCCGGGCCCCTCCCGGCCCGCCCGGGCCGAACGCGCAGGTCGGGCCGGGACAGAATTGCCCCATGGGAACTGCGAAGCGTCAGCCGTGGGTGGTCGGGGTCTCCGGTGCGTCGGGGACGCCGTACGCGGCCTCGGTGATCCGCGCGCTGCTGGCCGCCGGCGAGGCGGTGGACCTGATCGTCAGCCGCGCCGCCAGGCTCACCATCCTGGACGAGACCGGGATCTCCTTCCGGGACGCCCACTGGCGCACCGACCTCGCCGCCTGGCTCGGGAGCGACCAGGGCCTGGACGACGTCCGCTACTGGTCCGCCGGGGACTTCGCGGCCGGCCCGTCCAGCGGCTCGTACCCCGCCAAGGGCATGCTCGTGGTGCCCGCGACCACCGGCGCGGTGGCCGGGATCGCGCTCGGTCTGAGCAAGGACCTGTTGCAGCGCGTCGCCAGCGTCACCCTCAAGGAGCGCCGTCCACTCGTCGTCTGCGTGCGCGAGGCACCACTCAACGGGGTGACGTTGAAGCACCTGGTGGAGCTCGACGCGCAGGGGGCGGTCGTGCTGCCCGCTTCGCCCGGTTTCTACGCCGGCGGCTCCACCGTGCGCGAACTCGTGGACTTCGTGGCCGGGCGGGTGCTGGACGCCGTCGGCGTGCCGCATTCCCTGTACCTGCGCTGGGAAGGGGAGTTGGGAGCGGCCGCCCGCCGGGTGGACGACAACGGCGGCGGGCGGATCGAGGGGGAGTAAGGAGACCGGGGGCGGGAGAGTATGTTCTCTGCGATATCCGGGTCGGTCGGCGCACAGTGCCTTTGAATCCGGATAATGATCTGTGGGTCTGGCGAGGTTCGGAAGGACGCGGACGGTATATGGACACGGTGGACAGACAGCTCATCCAGGCGCTCCGGGAGAACGGCCGCGCGTCCTACGCCGAGTTGGGCCGCCTGGTCGGGCTCTCCGGCCCGAGCGTCACGGACCGGATCAACCGCCTGGAGCAGGCCGGTGTCATCACCGGCTACCGGGCGACGGTCAATCCGGCCTCGCTCGGCTTCGGCGTCACGGCCCTGATCGGCCTTCAGCTCACCGACGCCGCGGACCACGAGGACGTCGCGTTCCGGCTGAAGGACCTCAACGAGGTCGAGGACTGCTGGTTCATCGCCGGCGACGACTCGTACATGCTCAAGGTCCGGGTGGCCGACGTGGCCGGCCTGGAGTCGGTGGTCAAGCGGATCTCGGGCACGAAGGGCGTGGCCAGGACCCGCACCACCGTCGTACTCTCCACGAAGTGGGAGAACCGGGTGAGTGAACTCCCCCCTGTAGGAGAGTGACGCATGGCACTGGTCGGCCTGGAGGAACTGCGCGCCGCACGGCAGCGGATCGCGGGGATCGCCGTACGCACCCCGCTGGTCCCCGCCCCCTGGGCGGCCGACGGGGAACGGCGGCTCTGGCTGAAGCCCGAGAACCTCCAGCCGACCGGGGCCTTCAAGACCCGCGGCGCCTACAACCGGCTGGCCGCGCTCACCGCGGACGAGCGCTCCCGCGGCGTGGTCGCCCAGTCCAGCGGTAACCACGCGCAGGCGGTGGCGTACGCGGCCAGGACGCTCGGCATCAAGGCCGTGATCGTGATGCCGGACACCTCGCCCGCGGTGAAGGTGGAGGCCACCCGCTCGTTCGGCGCCGAGGTGATCCTCGTCGCGCCCGAGGAGCGGGACACCCTGCCCGGCGAGCTGGCGGCGAAGCACGGCTACGTCTGGGTGCCGCCGTACGACGACCCGTTCATCATCGCGGGCCAGGGCACGGTCGGCCTGGAGATCGCCGAGGACGCCCCGGCCGAGCTGGACACCGTCCTGGTGCCGGTCAGCGGCGGCGGCCTGATCAGCGGGACGGCGGCCGCGCTCAAGCTCACCCGCCCCGGCATCCGGGTGGTCGGCGTGGAGCCCGAACTGGCCGCCGACGCCCAGGCCAGCCTGCGGGCCGGCCGCCGGGTCGAGTGGCCGGTCGCCGACACCTACCGGACCATCGCGGACGGGCTGCGCACCCCGTCGCTCGGCGTGCTGCCGTTCGAGCACGTCACCGCCTACGTGGACGACATCGTCACCGTCACCGAGGACGAGATCCGCGCCACCGTGGCCGTGCTGGCCCGGCGCGGCAGGCTGGTCGCCGAGCCCTCGGGGGCGGTCGCCCCGGCCGCCTACCTCCACCGCGCGGCCGAGACCGGGGGCCAGGCGGTGGCGGCCGTGGTCAGCGGCGGCAACATCGACCCGGTACTGCTCGCCGAGCTGCTGTCGGCATAGGCGTAACCTCGTTCCGGCAAGGAATCGAACGTCGGAGGAGGCGGGGCACCGCATGGACGCAGGACTCAAGCGCGAGCTGGAGGCGAAGGTCTACGCGGGTGAGCGGCTGACCCGCGAGGACGGGATCGCGCTCTACGGGAGCGACGACCTGGCCTGGCTGGGCGGGCTGGCCCACCACGTGCGGACGCGGAAGAACGGCGACGTCGTCCACTTCAACGTCAACCGCCACCTCAACATGACCAACGTGTGCAGCGCGTCCTGCGCGTACTGCTCGTTCCAGCGAAAGCCGGGCGAGAAGGACGCCTACACGATGCGCATCGAGGAGGCCGTCCGCCTCGCCAAGGCGATGGAGAGCGACTCCCTCACCGAGCTGCACATCGTGAACGGCCTGCACCCGACCCTGCCGTGGCGCTACTACCCGCGCTCGCTGCGGGAGCTGAAGGCGGCGCTGCCGAACGTCTCGCTGAAGGCCTTCACCGCCACCGAGATCCACTGGTTCGAGAAGATCAGCGGCCTGTCCGCCGACGAGATCATGGACGAGCTGATCGACGCCGGCCTGGAGTCGCTGACCGGCGGCGGCGCGGAGATCTTCGACTGGGAGGTCCGTCAGCACATCGTCGACCACGACACCCACTGGGAGGACTGGTCGCGGATCCACCGCCTCGCGCACGGCAAGGGCCTCAAGACGCCGGCCACCATGCTGTACGGCCACATCGAGGAGCCCCGCCACCGGGTGGACCACGTGCTGCGGCTGCGCGAGCTCCAGGACGAGACCGGTGGCTTCCAGGTCTTCATCCCGCTGCGCTACCAGCACGACTTCCACGACTCCAAGGACGGCGTCGTGCGCAACAAGCTGATGGCCCGCACGGAGATGGCCACCGGTGCCGAGGCGCTGAAGACCTTCGCGGTCTCCCGGCTGCTCTTCGACAACGTCCCGCACGTCAAGGTCTTCTGGGTGATGCACGGCGTCACCACCGCCCAGCTGGCGCTCAGCCACGGCGCGGACGACATGGACGGCTCGGTGGTCGAGTACAAGATCACCCACGACGCGGACAACTTCGGCACCCCGAACAAGCTCGGCCGCGACGACCTGCTCGGCCTGATCCGCGACGCCGGCTTCCGCCCGGTGGAGCGCAACACCCGCTACGAGATCATCCGCGAGTACGAGGGCCCGGACCGGACGCGCCGTGAGTCCCCGCAGGCGATGCGCCTCTGACCTGCGAAGCATCCCCGCCGCCCCGGCCGCTCTCCGGCCGGGGCGGCGGTGTCTTCACCGCCTCCGCACGAGGCCCGGGTTTACCAACGGGTACGGCGTTTGGCAGGATCGACCGCATGTCCGGTTCTGATCGCGCCACCGCGTACCCGCCGCACCAGCCGATGCGGGATCCGGTCGACCTGATGCCGCAGCAGCCGTACGAGGGCTTCCAGCCGTACCAGCAGCCGGTTCGGGAGGGCTACGGCCACGGCGGGTACCAGCCGTACGAACAGGCCCCTGACGGGTACTACGTGGCGTACGGGCAGCCGGTTCAGCCGTACGAGGCCGAGCCCGGCTACGAGGCCTGGCCCGGCTACGAGGCGGGGCCCGTTCCCGTCCACGAGCCCGTTCCCGCGTACGAGCCCGAGCCGATCTACGAGCCCGAGCCCGTGGTGCTCGCCGCCGCCCCCGTGGCCCCCGTCGTGGGCGCCAGGTCGGCTGCCCGGGGCCGGCGGCGCAAGGCCAAGCAGAAACGTCACGGCAAGGCCATGATGGCCGGCACCGCCCTGCTGGTCGCCGCCACCGCCGGCTGGTACGCCGTCGGCCAGGACGGCGCCAAGCCCGGCATCGCCGCCGCCGACGGCCCCGGCCCGGAGGGCGTCAGCAAGCCGGACCAGCCCGTCCCGGCCCCCGCGGCCGCCCAGGCCGCCTCCGACCGGCAGTCCGCGGCCCCGGCCGCCGACCGCAGCCAGACCCGCCAGGACGGCTCGGTCGCCGCGATACCCGGCCTCGGCGCGGCCTTCACCGCGAAGATCCCCGCCGAGACCGCCCAGGTGGTGGTCGCCACCGGCCAGGACAAGAACACCGACAAGAACAGCGTCACCCTCTGGACCCGCACCCCCGAGGGCCGCTGGCTGGCCGGCGAGACCTGGCAGGGCCACAACGGCAAGAACGGCTGGACCACCGACCACAACGAGGGCGACCTGCGCAGCCCGATCGGCGTCTTCGGCCTCACCGACGCGGGCGGCCGCAAGGCGAACCCGGGCAGCAAGCTCCCGTACGACAAGGACCCGAGCTTCGTGGTCTCCGGCACGGGCTTCTTCGGCGACCAGCTGGCCGGCTCCTTCGACTACGTGGTCGCGATCAACTACAACCGCGTCGCCGGCAACACCCCGCTCGACACGCGCCGCCCGATGGGCTCCAAGAAGGGCGGCGGCATCTGGCTCCACGTGGACCACGACGGCCCCACCCACGGCTGCGTGTCGATCCCCGAGGACAAGATGGCCCAGCTGATCCGCACCCTGGACCCGGCCGCCCACCCGGTCATCGTGATGGGCGACTCCGCCGCACTGGCCGCCTGACCTCGGCATTGTGCACGGCCCGGGCACCCCAACGGGTCTTGTCGATCTCCTACAGATCGAGGGGACGGATCCTGTCACCGGTCATACCCTGCTGACCAGTGGGTAACGGGGTTCCATGGCAGTATGAGCGGTTCGCGCATTGTGGCACTCGGCCACTTCCAGCCCCCCAAGGTCCTCACCAACGACGACCTGGCGGCACTCGTCGACACCGACGACGAGTGGATCCGCACCCGTGTGGGCATTCGCACCCGGCACATCGCCGAGGACGAGACCCTGGTCGACCTCGCCACCGAGGCCGCCCAGAAGGCACTCGCCAACGGCGGCCGGACGGCGGCGGAGATCGACCTCGTGGTGGTCGCCACCTGCACCGCGATCGAGCGCAGCCCCAACACCGCCGCCGCCGTGGCCGCCCGGCTGGGCGTGCGCTCGCCCGCCGCGTACGACATCAACACGGTCTGCTCCGGCTTCTCCTACGCCCTGGCCACCGCCGACCACGCGATCCGGGCCGGTTCGGCCCGCCGCGCGCTGGTGATCGGCGCCGAGCGGATGTCCGACACGCTCGACTGGACCGACCGCTCCACCTGCGTGATCTTCGGCGACGGCGCCGGCGCCGCGCTGGTCGAGGCCCAGGAGGAGGGCGCCGAGCCCGGCATCGGGCCGGTGGTCTGGGGCTCGGAGCCGGAGCGGGGCGACGCGGTGGTCATCACCGGCTGGGACCCGGTGATCAGCCAGCAGGGCCAGTCGGTCTTCCGCTGGGCCACCACCCAGCTCGCCCCGCTGGCCAGGCAGGCCTGCGAGCGCGCCGGGATCGACCCGTCCGAGCTGAAGGGCTTCGTCCCGCACCAGGCCAACCTGCGGATCATCGACGCGATCGCCGGCAAGCTGGGCCTCGTCGACGCGGTGGTCGCCAGGGACGTGGTCCACTCCGGCAACACCTCGGCGGCCTCCATCCCGCTGGCCTTCTCCAAGCTGGTCGAGCGCGGCGAACTGTCGCCCGGCGACCCGGTCCTGCTCTTCGGCTTCGGCGGCGGCCTGGCGTACGCCGGCCAGGTCGTGCGCTGCCCCTGACCCGGCGGACGGCCCCGACGCCGCCCTCAGGCCGCTGTGACGCCGCCTGAGGGCGGCTCGACGCTGTCCGAGGACGTCCTCGGCGCCGTCTGAGGGCGGCAGCCGCCGCCTCGGCGCCGCCTGAGGGCGTCGCGACCCGGTCCGGAGACGGACATGCCGGTGGGCGGGCACCCTGTCACGGGTGCCCGCCCACCGGCATGTCTGGCGCGCGTGCGGCACGTCGGCGGACCTCCCCCGAGGACACGGCCGCCGTCCGTCGTTCCCCGGACAGGAGGCCGGGTGGCGCGCGGAGCGGATGGTGGGTCGGAGGATGGTCCTACTTGGGCGCCTTCTTGCCGGTGACGCCCAGGTACACCAGGGGAGCGAGGTTGGGCTTGAGGTCCTTGACCTTGACGCCCCAGGAGGTGAAGGCCTTCTGGTGCTCGGCCGCCGAGGCGAGCAGCGAGACCAGGGCCCCGGCCACGGCGTTGGGATCGAGCGACTTGTCGGCCTGACCCTTCGCCTGGAGTTCCCTGACGGCCTCCGCGAGTGGCTTGGCGACCGCGTTGAGGACCGTCATGCGGATCTTGAAGAACCGCTTGTCCCCCTCGGCGGCACCGAGCGTGACCACTCGGAGAATGGCGTCGTTCTTGCGCCAGAAGGCGAGGAATCCGTCGACCAGTTCTTCCGAAGTGGTCGGTCCGGACTTCCCTGCCCAGGACTTTCCGGCCACCAGCTCTTTGAGCTGGTCGGCGTCCTTGGCTATTTCCTCGGCGATTTCGAGGACAGCGCCCTCGACATCCGGGAAGTACTGGTAGAAGGTCGCGGGGGAGGTACCCGCCATACGGGCGACGTCGATGACCTTGACGTCCCGATAGGGCGACGTGCTGAGCATCTCGCGGAGGCAATCGAGCAGCTTCTGCCGCGTCTCCTGTCCGCGTCGCCCGGCGACGCGACCGTCGACGGTGCGAACTTGTCCTGTCATGCCGTCAGCTTACCGTGGCACGATCTTGGCGCGATTCGGTGATGCGACTATTACTCCGCACGGGGGTTGCTATAGCGCCCTGAACCGCTTCGGACGGATATTCACGGGGCTTCGATGCCCCTGTTGAAGCCCCCCCGTGTGCTTTTGACCTCACAGCGTGACGGCGAGTCCGCTGAGGGGTGGTCGAGTGACAGAGCGTGACGATGTTCGGAAGTCGGGGAGCCGTCCGGAAGTGGACGGTCCCGGGCTCCGCGCGCAAGCCGCCTCCGGAGCGGGCGTCAGGATCCGGCCGTTCAGTCCTCGCTGGTCAGGGGCCCGTCGGGGGCGTCCTCCGGCCCCGGGCGGCGGGTTCGGGCCGGTGGGGGAGGTTGGATATGCGTGGGGCGGCATTGGAGAATCGGGTCCGGCACCACGCGGCGGGTGCGGACAACGGGGAGGTGGCAGCGGAGTGGACCAGCTGACGGCGCACGATCCGAGGCGGATCGGGCCCTTCGAGGTGCTGGGGCGGCTCGGCGCGGGTGGGATGGGGCTGGTCTACCTGGCGCGTTCCGCGTCGGGGCGGCGGGTGGCCATCAAGACCGTGCGGGGTGAGCTGGCCGAGGACGAGCTGTTCCGGGTCCGCTTCGCCCGGGAGATCGCGGCCGCCAAGACGGTCGGCGGCTTCTACACGGCGGCCGTGGTGGACGCGGACGCGGACGCCCGGGTGCCCTGGCTGGCCACCGCGTACATCCCGGCCCCCTCGCTGGAGGACCTGGTCGAGGACTGCGGCCCGCTGCCGGTGGACGCCACCCGCTGGCTGGTCGCCGGCATCGCGGAGGCCCTCCAGTCCATCCACGCGGCCAATCTGATCCACCGCGACCTCAAGCCCTCGAACGTCCTGGTGGTCGAGGACGGCCCGAAGGTGATCGACTTCGGCATCGCGGCCGGGGTGTCCAGCACCCGGCTCACCATGACCAACGTCGCGGTCGGCACGCCGGCCTACATGTCCCCCGAGCAGGCCAGGGACAGCCGTACCGTCCGGGGCGCCAGCGACGTCTTCTCGCTCGGCTCGCTGATGGTCTTCTGTGCCACCGGGCACCCGCCCTACCGGGGCACCAACCCGGTCGAGACGGTGTTCCAGCTGCTGCGCGAAGAGCCGGACCTGACCGGCATGCCGCGCGAGCTGATGGACCTGGTGCGGGCCTGCATGCAGCAGGCGCCCGAGCGCCGGCCGACCCCGGCGCAGATCCAGGCCGAGCTGGCCCCGCACCTGTTCTCCAGGGACGACGCCGGCGGCGAGGTCGGGGACTGGCTGCCGACCAACGCGCTGGAGCTGATCGAGCGCAAGCGGGGCCGCCGGCCGGCCGCCCAGGCCCGTCCGCCGGCCGGTCCGGCCCAGCCGCCGCCCCCGCAGGCGCCGCCCGCGCACTTCCCGTCGCAGCACCTCGGGCCGGCCGACCCGCGCACCGACGCGGCCGGGCGGCACGCCCAGCCGCCGGCCGGGCCCGTGCACAGCCTGCCGCACCCGCCCCCGCCCCCGCACCCGGGTCCCGGCCCGGAGGCCGAGATCGCGACCGCGAAGATCGCCTCCCCGAACCGGCACCGGGCGCCCGGCGGCGCCGTCGAGGTGCAGCTGTCCGGCGCCTCGGTGCGGATAGGCCCGGGGCCGCGGGCGGAGCACGAGCAGCCGGGGCCGAACACCGCCCCGGCCACCACCGACTGGGTCCGCCGGGCTCCGACCCCGCCGCCCGCCCCGGTCGCCCGCTGGCGCCCCTGGCGGTTCCGGATGTCCAACGACGTCTGGGGTACCCCGGTGGTCTCCGACGGCACGCTCTTCGTCTCCAGCTTCGAGGTGCACGCGCTGGACATCGCCTCCGGCGAGCGCCGCTACAAGACCAGGGACGTCGCCTGGGCGCTCGCGGTGGACGCCGGCCGGGCGCACGCCGCGGACGGCCCGCACCTGTACACGGTGGACGCCGCGGACGGCACCGAGCGCTGGCGCACCTCGCTGGACGGCTGGGTCTACTCGCTCTCCGCCGCCGACGGCGTGCTCTGCTGCGGCATCAGGGGCGGCGGCGTCCAGCTCCGCTCGGCCGCCAACGGCGCCGAGCTGTGGCGCGCCGACGACGCCCAGCAGGACTACGAGAACCCGCAGTCGGGCCCGGTCCTGGTGGGCGGCGCCGCCTACTACTACGGCGCCGGGAGGCTGCGCTGCATCGACCCGCGCGGCGCCGGCCTGCGCTGGTCGTTCCCGGTCGGCGAGGACGTGCCCTCGCACCCGGTCGAGCGCGGCGGCGTGCTGTACGTGTCGGCCGGCACCCGGGTGTACGCGCTGGACGCGGTCAGCGGGGCCGAGCGCTGGCGCTTCGACGCCCCGGTGGTGCTGTTCACCCCGCCCGCCCTGGACGCCGACGCGGTCTACGTGGCCGACTACCTCGGCACCGTCTACGCGCTGGACGCGGCCACCGGCCTGGACCGCTGGCGCGGGGTCACCGGACGCCGCCAGGGCGGTGACCCGGTGGTGGTCTCGGACGGCATGGTGCTGGTCGGCAACGGTGAGGTGCTGTACGCCTTCGAGGCGGCCACCGGCCGGGAGCGCTGGCGCTACACCGCCCGCGGCGAGATCGTCGGCTCCCCGGCGGTGGCCGACGGCCTGGTGCATCTGGGCAGCCGGGACCACTCGCTGCACACCCTGGACCTGGCGAGCGGTCAGCTGCGCTGGGAGCTCGGCACCAAGGGCGAGCTCACCGGCTCGCCGGTGGCGGTCGGCGGGCGGGTCTTCGTCGGCTCCAAGGACCGCTGCGTGTACGCGCTGGACGCCTTCTACGGCACGGCGGTGCCCGCCCGCTGAACCGCGGGGCGGACACCGCCGGGCCGGTGCCGTCGGATCAGGCCCTGCGGGCCCCGGGGTGGCGGCTGCACCAGCCGTCCCACGCGGAGGAGACCATCTCCGCCACGTCGTGGCGCGCGGTCCAGTCCAGCTCGCGGTGGATCAGGTCGGCGGAGGCCACCACCCGGGCCGGGTCGCCGGCCCGGCGCGGGGTCACCTCGGCGGCGGTGTCGTAGCCGGTGACCTTGCCGATCACCTCCAGCATCTCCTTGACGCTGACGCCCTCGCCGCGGCCGATGTTCAGCACCAGGGAGGTCGCGCCGGCCGGGTCGGCGGCCAGCCGCCTGGCGGCCGCCACGTGCGCCGAGGCGATGTCGGAGACGTGGATGAAGTCGCGGACGCAGGTGCCGTCCGGGGTGGGGTAGTCGTCTCCGAAGACCCGCGGGGCCTGGCCGGCGGTCAGCCGCTCGAAGACCATCGGGATCAGGTTGAACACCCCGGCGTCGGAGAGCTCGGGGGAGGCGGCGCCGGCCACGTTGAAGTAGCGCAGGGCCACGGTGGACATGCCGTGGGCCTTGCCGGCCGCGGCGACCAGCCACTCGCCGGCCAGCTTGGTCTCGCCGTACGGGCTCATCGGGTCGCAGGGCGTGGACTCGGTGACCAGGTCGACGTCCGGCATGCCGTAGACCGCGGCGGAGGAGGAGAAGAGGAAGCGCTTCACCCCGCCCTCGGCGGCGGCCTCCAGCATGGTCTGGAGGCCGATCATGTTCTCGCGGTAGTACAGGAAGGGCTGCTCGACGGACTCGCCGACCTGCTTCTTGGCGGCGAAGTGCAGGACGCCCTCGACGCGGTGCTCGCGGATCGCGGCGTCCAGGGCGGCGCGGTCCAGGGTGGAACCCTCGATCAGGGGGACGCCGGCCGGCAGCCGGGAGGCGTCGCCGGTGCTGAGGTCGTCGAGGACGGCGACCCGCTCCCCGGCGTCGAGCAGCTGTCGGACGACGTGTCCGCCGATGTATCCGGCACCGCCGGTGATCAACCAAGTCATGTGCCGATCCTAGGCGTTCGGGTTCGTCCGGCCGCGTTCGGGCGAGTCGGGCCCGCAAATCGGACAAAACGGTGAAAAGCTGGCGAAGATTTCCGTGCTCCCAACCCGCGCCCTCGGCGCGGTGACGAATCGGAGGCAGCCAGGTGAGCCGTCACAAGGAACACACCCGCCCCCTGCCCGCCGGGCCGCGGCCGACCCGGCCGGGGGCGCTGACCGGACGGCTGCCGGCGGCGCTCGCGGTCGCGGTGGCGGCCGCGCTGACGCTGGCCGGATGCAGCAGCGGTTCGCCCGCCTCGTCCCCGGTCGCCGCCACCGGCTCGCCCTCGGCCTCCGGGACCAAGCAGCCCACGACGCCGGGCCCGTCCAACGGCGCGACCCAGTTGCAGGAGGCGTACCAGACGGTGATCGCCAACGTGCTGCCCTCCGTGGTGCAGATCACCACCGGCGACAGCCTCGGCTCCGGGATCGTCTACGACGACAAGGGCGACATCGTCACCAACGCCCACGTGATCGGCTCCGCGAAGTCCTTCACGGTGACCCTCGCCAACAGCACCAAGACGCTGGACGCCGGCCTGGTCGCCAGCTACCCCGACGCCGACCTCGCGGTGATCCGGCTGACCAGTCCGCCGAGCGGCCTGAGGCCGGCGAGCTTCGGCGACTCGGGCAAGGTCCAGCTCGGCCAGATCACCCTCGCCATGGGCAGCCCGCTCGGGCTCTCCAGCAGCGTCACCCAGGGCATCGTCTCGGCCACCGGGCGGACCGTCTCCGAGCCCCAGGCCCCCGGGTCGCCGGGCGCCACCATCGGCAACATGGTGCAGACCTCGGCGGCGATCAACCCGGGCAACAGCGGCGGCGCGCTGGTCGACCTGGACAGCAAGGTGATCGGCATCAACACGCTCGCCGCGACCGAGCCGCAGAGCAACGGCGCCGCCGCCCCCGGCATCGGCTTCGCCATCCCGGCGTCCACCATCACCAACATCGCCGACCAGCTGATCAAGCAGGGCAAGGTCACCAACTCGGGCCGGGCCGCGCTCGGCATCACCGCCAGGACCAGCTTCGACCAGCAGTTCCAGCCGGCCGGCGCGGTCATCGTGGCGGTCACCGCGGGCGGTGCGGCGGCCTCGGCGGGGCTCCAGGCCGGCGACGTCATCACCAAGATCGGCGACACCGCGGTCGACTCGCTGAACGCGCTCACCACCGCGCTCGCCTCGCTGACCCCGGGCAGCAAGGTCACCGTCACGTACACCAGGGACGGCGCCACCAAGACCGCCGAGGTCACCCTCGGCGAACTGGAGTCCCCGTAGGCCTCAGGCCTCCCAGCCGGACCCTCCTCCAGCTCCGGTACGGGGACGCCGGGCCGCACGCCGCGCAAGGGTTCAGCGGGCCGGGTGCCGTACCGGACCGGCGCCGGGCCCCCGTCACTGCCTCGACGGGGTCCCGGCGCCTTGCCGTGCCGTGGTGCCTAGGGCTGCCGTCCGGCGGGCCCGGTCAGCGGCGGGCGGTGCGGGTGTGCCAGGGCAGCTCGACGGTGACGGTGCTCGGGCCGCCCTCGGGGCTGTCCACCAGGAAGACCCCGTCCACCGCGCGGATCCGCTCGGCCAGCCCGGCCAGGCCGCTGCCAGGGTAGGGGGCCGCGCCGCCCTTGCCGTCGTCCTGGACCAGCACCATCAGCTGGTCGTCGGAGCGCCAGACCTCGACCGAGGCGGAGCGGGCGCGGGCGTGCTTGGAGACGTTGGTCAGCAGCTCGCTGACGGTGAAGTAGGCGATGCCCTCGACCGCCGAGTCCGGGCGCTCCGGCTGTCCGTCCGGGCCGGTCAGGTCGACGTTCACCCGGACGCCGCCGGGGACGGTGCAGCGGGCGGCGACCGAGGACAGCGCGGCGTCCAGGCCGCGGTCGGTGAGCACCGCCGGGTGGATGCCGCGGGCCAGGTCGCGCAGTTCCTGGAGGGCCAGCTTCACCTCGCCGTGGGCGTTGTCGACCATCCTGGCGGCGACCGCCACGTCGTCCTCGGACTCCACCTCGCGCAGCCGCTCCTTGGCCATGCCGAGGTCCATCGCCAGCGCGACCAGCCGGGCCTGGGCCCCGTCGTGCAGGTCGCGCTCGATCCGGCGCAGGTCGGCGGCGGCGGTGTCGACCACGGTGCCGCGGTCGTCCTCCAGCTCACGCACCCGCTCGGCCAGCGCGCCCGGGAAGAGCAGCGACTCGATCAGGATGCGGTCGACCGCGGCCAGCCCGCGGATCACCCAGGGCAGCACCGGCCAGAGCACGATCACCGAGATCAGGCTCAGCGCGAAGCTCAGCACGCCCCAGGGCAGCATCAGCACGTTGTAGAGCGCCGAGCGCCAGTTCAGCAGGTCGGTGAGCTGGGCGATGGTGTAACCGACCAGCCCGGGGCGGCGCGGCTTCACCGGCTCGGGCTCGTCGATCCCGGAGTCGTACGCCGACCGGGCCCGCCGCCGCCCCAGCGCGCCCAGGGCGCGGGCGACGCCCAGGCCGCCGGCCAGCAGCGGCAGGCCGATCACGGTGATCGACAGCGCCAGGCCGACCGAGAGCGTGGTGACGGCGACCACGAAACCGAAGATGCCCAGCGGCAGGTTGAGCAGCAGCAGGCCCACCTGGTGCCACATCCTCGCGCCGTACAGCGGTGGGGGCTCCATCCTCGCGTCCTGCTCCTTGATGGCGTCCACGGCGCGGTGCAGCGGCTTCATCCGGATCTACCATCCCTCTTCGTCGTGTGGCTGGACCAAGCTTCCCGAACCGGGCGCGGTGGATGCCATGGGGGTGATACATCTTCCCGGCCGGGGGTTATCCCCACCCCCGGCCCGGTCGCCCCGCGTCCGCCGGGGTGTCCACCGGTCGTCTTGCGGAGCGGGCAGGGTTCGGGGGGACCGGAGCGGGCCCCTTAGACTCACGCATTGGCCACGGTTGGGACCGTGGGAGCAAACGTCGTAGAACTGACCTGAGGGCGGGTTCACGGCCGAGGTGGAGGCGAAGGCATGGAGGGGCAGCACGCGGCTGCCGTCGCTGCCGATCCGGCGGTCGGCAGCGGCTACTTCGACGCGTACGCCGCGATGGGCCTGCTGGCCGTCGTCGGGGTGCTCTTCGTGACCGTGGCGTTCACCGCCAACCGGCTGCTGCGGCCGGTGGTGTACTCGCCGGAGAAACTCCTCGCCTACGAGTGCGGAGTGGATCCGGTCGGTGAGGACTGGGCGCACACCCAGGTCCGCTACTACGTGTACGCCTTCCTGTACGTGATCTTCGCGGTGGACGCGATCTACCTCTTCCCGTGGGCGACCGTCTTCGCCTCCGCCGGGTACGGCGCGGGGACGCTGATCGAGATGTTCCTGTTCATCGGCTTCCTCGCGGTCGGGTTGCTCTACGCCTGGAAGAAGGGCGTTCTGGAATGGACGTGACGCACTCCCACCCGCACGGCGGCGCGCAGGACGGTCCCGTCCCGCTCGGCCTGCCCGACCCCGCGCGCCCCGGCGCGGTCGAGCGCCGTGGCCTGGGCCCGCTGGCCCGGCTCGCGCCGGACCCGGTCAAGGTGGTGCTCAACTGGGGGCGCCGCTACAGCCTCTGGTGCTTCAACTTCGGCCTGGCCTGCTGCGCGATCGAGTTCATCGCCGCGTCCATGGCCAAGCACGACTTCATCCGGATGGGTGTCATTCCGTTCGCGCCCGGCCCCCGTCAGGCCGATCTGATGATCGTCTCGGGGACGGTCACCGACAAGATGGCGCCCGCCGTCAAGCGCCTCTACGAGCAGATGCCCGAGCCGAAGTACGTCATCTCCTTCGGCGCCTGCTCCAACTCCGGCGGCCCGTACTGGGACTCGTACTCGGTCACCAAGGGCGTCGACCAGATCATCCCGGTGGACGTCTACGTGCCCGGCTGCCCGCCGCGGCCCGAGGCGCTGCTCCAGGGCATCCTCAAGCTCCAGGAGAAGATCGCCGCCGAGTCGCTGCCGGACCGCTACGCCACGCCCGCGCCCGCCGCGGCGCTGCGGCGGCCGCTGGTGGCCGGGCCTCCGGCCGGTTCCGCCACCGGCTTCGAGGCGGGTTCCGCCGCCGGCTCCGACGCCGGTTCTTCGACCGAGGGAGGGGCCTCATGACGTCCGCCGAGCAGTACGCGGCGTCGGTCGGGGAGTGGGCGACCGGCGCCGAGGCGTACGGGCTGATCACCGTCGACGTCCCGGCCGAGCACTGGATCGAGGCGCTCACCAACGCCAGGGACGTCCTGGGCCTGGGCTTCTTCGACTGGCTGAGCGCCGTCGACCAGCTCGCCGACGGCTTCGCCGTGGTCGCCCACCTGGCCGCCGTCGAGGCGCCGGGCGTGCGGCACCTCGCGGTGCGCACCCGGGTGCCGCGCGACGCGGCGGCGCTGCCGACCGCCGTGGCGGTGTACGCGGGTGCCGCCTGGCACGAGCGCGAGACGCACGAGATGTTCGGCATCGACTTCCCCGGGCACCCCTACCTGGCCACCCTGCTGCTGCCGGACGGCTTCGAGGGGCACCCGCTGCGCAAGGAGTTCGTGCTCGCGGCCCGGGTCGCCAAGGACTGGCCGGGCGCCAAGGAGCCCGGCGAGTCGGACCACGGCGGCGGGCCGGCCCGGCGCAAGATGCAGCCGGCCGGTGTGCCGGACCCGAACGAGTGGGGGCCGCTCAAGGGCACTCTGCCGCCGGTCGCCGAGCGGCCCGCGCGTGGTGCGCGGGCGGCCGGTGCCGCCCGCGCGCCCCGGGCGGCGGCCGCGGGTGCCGGTGCTGCCGCCGGTGGCGCTGCTGCTGCCGCCGCCGAGGGTGCCCCGCCGGTGCGGGCGGACCGGCCGCGGCGGACCCGGTCGGTGTCCGAGGGGTCGGCGAGCCAGGCGGGTGCCGAGGCTCCCGCTGCTGCTTCCGACGTCGATGCCGCCGCTGCTGCCGAGGGTGCCCCGCCGGTGCGGGCGGACCGGCCGCGGCGGACCCGGTCGGTGTCCGAGGGGTCGGTCAGCCGGCCGGACAGCTCGGCGGACGGCCCGGCCGTCGCCGGGCCGACGGCCGAGCCCGTGCCCCCCGCACGCCCCCGGTCCTCCGACGCGCCCTGGCACAACCCGGTGCCCGCCCACGAGGAGAAGCCGTCGGCCGGCGAACCGGGTGCCCAGGAACCGGGTGAGCAGAAGGACGAGATCTCGGCCGGGCCGGCCGACCAGGACGGAGACGGCGCGTGAACCTGCTCGACACGGTGCTGCGCTGCGTCGCCACCCTCGTCGTCTTCCTGGTCTTCCCGCTGGTCATCGGCCAGACCGAGCACAAGGTCATGGCGCACATGCAGGGCCGGCTCGGCCCGATGTACGCGGGCGGCTTCCACGGCTGGGCACAGCTCGTCGCGGACGGCGTGAAGTTCGCGCAGAAGGAGGACATCGTCCCGGCCGGGGCGGACCGCAGGGTCTTCCAGCTGGCGCCCGCCGTCTCGCTGCTGCCGTACCTCTTCGTGCTGCTGGCGATCCCGGTCGGCCCGAACGGCCTCGTCGGCCAGGCGGTCGACGCCGGGCTGTTCTTCGTGCTGGCCGTGATGGGCGTCGGCGTGATCGGCAAGTTGATGGCCGGCTGGGCCTCGGCGAACAAGTTCTCGCTGCTCGGCGCCCTGCGCACGGCCGCCCAGCTGATGTCGTACGAGCTGCCGATGGTGCTGGCGGCGGCCTCGGTGGCGATGGCCGCCGGCACCCTGTCGCTGCCCGGGATCGTGGACGCCTGGGAGTGGTACTGGCTGCCCTGGCAGATCATCGGCGCGTTCGTCTTCTTCACGGCCGGTCTGGCCGAGCTGCAGCGCCCGCCGTTCGACATGCCGGTCGCCGACTCGGAGATCATCTTCGGCGCGTACACCGAGTACACCGGTCTGCGCTTCGCGCTCTTCCTGCTGTCCGAGTACGTGGGCATCCTGGTGGTGTCCGCGCTGACCGCGGTGCTCTTCCTGGGCGGCTGGCACGGACCGCTGCCGGACCAGCTCGGCTGGCTCTGGACGATCCTCAAGACCTTCGCGCTGGCCTTCGTGGTCATCTGGCTGCGGGTCACCTACCCGCGTCTGCGCGAGGACCAGCTGATGCGCTTCGCGTGGACGGTGCTGATCCCGCTCGCGCTGGTGCAGCTGGCCCTCACCGGCATCATCAAGGTGGCGATCTCATGACCGAGCGGAGCGAGGGAATCATCGTCGGGTACGGGTGGGCGAACGCCCCCGCCGAGCGCAGCGGGGTGGGCGCATGAGTTTTCCCGGTGTCGGTCTCGCCAAGGGGCTGGCCGTGACGCTGCGGACGATGACGAAGAAGACCGTCACCGCGCAGTACCCCGACGTGCAGCCGGTGCTGCCGCCGCGTTCGCGCGGCGTCATCGCGCTGCTGGAGGAGAACTGCACGGTGTGCATGCTCTGCGCGCGCGAGTGCCCGGACTGGTGCATCTACATCGACTCCCACAAGGAGACGCTGCCGGCCGCCGAGCCGAACGCCAGGGCCCGCACCCGCAACGTGCTGGACCGGTTCGCCATCGACTTCTCGCTCTGCATGTACTGCGGGATCTGCATCGAGGTCTGTCCCTTCGACGCGCTGTTCTGGTCGCCGGAGTTCGAGTACGCGGAGACCGACATCCACGAGCTGACCCACGAGCGGGAGAAGCTCCGCGAGTGGATGTGGACCGTCCCGGCGCCGCCGGCGCTGGACCCGGCGGCCGAGGAGCCCAAGGAGATCGCGACCGCGCGCAAGACCGCGGACAAGCTGGCCGCGGCCGCCGCCGTGACGGACGAGAAGGGTGACGACGCATGAGTGCCGCTGCCACGCTTCTCGCGGCGACCGGGTCCCTGGAACCGGCCGCCCGTTCGTTCCTGTCCCCGACCGGCCAGGAGATCGTCTTCCTGCTGGTCGGCATCGCCGTGCTCGGATCGGCCGTGGTCTCCGTGACCACGAAGCAGCTGGTGCACGCCGCGCTCTGGCTGGTGGTCGCGCTCGGCGGGCTGGCGGTGGAGTTCCTGCTGCTCACCGCCGAGTTCATCGCCTGGGTACAGGTGCTGATCTACCTCGGCTCGGTGGTCGTCCTGGTGCTGTTCGGGCTGATGCTCACCAAGGCGCCGATCGGACGCTCGCCGGACGCCGACTCCAGGAACCGCTGGGCAGCCCTGGCCGTGGCGGTGGCCGCTGCCGGGACGCTGGTCACGCTGGTGGCCGACGCCTTCAGGACCTCCTGGATCGACCTCGGCCAGGGCGGCGGCTCGGCCGCCGCCACCGGGGCCGGCCTGTTCCGGCACTGGGTGCTGCCCTTCGAGGCGCTGTCCGTGCTGCTGCTGGCGGCGCTGGTCGGCGCGATCGTGCTGTCGCGCGGGTCCGGGCGGCGGGTGCCGGCACCCCGGGCGGGCAGGCTGCGCGCCGGGCGGCCGGTCGGGTCGAACGGGACGGTCGCCGCGACCGCGCCCGAGCAGGCCGCGCCGACCACCCCCGCTGCTTCCGCGTCGGAGGAGAGCTGATGCACCTCGCCTACCCCGCCGTCCTCGCCGCGCTGCTGTTCAGCGTCGGCGTGTACGGCGTGCTCGCCCGGCGCAACGCCGTCCTGGTGCTGATGTCCGTCGAGCTGATGCTCAACGCCGTCAACCTCAACCTGGTCGCCTTCGACGCCTGGCTGCGCGACTCGCTGCACGCCGGGCAGGCGCTCACCCTGTTCACCATCACCGTCGCCGCCGCCGAGATCGGGCTGGGGCTCGCCATCGTCCTGCTGCTGTTCCGGGCCCGGGGCACCGCGGACATCGACCGGGCCACCGCGCTCGGCGACCCGGCCGAGGCGCTCGCCGTCGAGGAGACGCCGGTCGACGCCGAGGCGCCGGCCGGAGCCCGGGTGCCGGCCGGAGCCGAGGCACTGAAGGGCCAGGCCACCGCATGAACCTCGCCCTGCCCGTACTCGTCCCCGCGCTGCCCGCGCTCGGCGCCGCCGCGACCCTGGCCGTCGGCAGGAAGGCTCCCGGGCTGGCCAGGCCGCTGGCGATCGTCCCGGTCGCCGCCGCGGCGGTGCTCGCCCTGGTGGTCGCCCTCCAGCTCGGCACCGGCCAGACCCTGGACGCCGGCACCCGGCTCACCCCCACCGGCGGCCCGGACATCACCCTCGCCCTCCACCTGGACGGCTTCAGCTCGCTGATCTCGGTGCTGGTCGGCCTGGTCGCCACCTGCGTCCAGGTCTACTCGACGGCGTACCTCAAGGAGGACCCGCGCTACCCGTCCTACGCGGCGCTGGTCTCGCTGTTCACCGCGGCGATGTTCCTGGTGGTCTACTCGGGCGACCTGATCGTGCTGCTGGTCGGCTGGGAGGTCATGGGCCTCTGCTCGTACTTCCTGATCGGCCACCACTGGGAGACCGCGGACGCCCGCTCGGCCTCGCTGAAGGCTTTCCTGGTCACCAAGCTCGGTGACGTGCCGTTCCTGTTCGGGATCTTCCTGCTCGCCGCCGACGCCGGCAGCTTCCGCGTCCAGGACGTGCTGGCGGCCGCGACCGAGGGCCGGCTCGGGCACCCGACGCTGATCGCGCTGCTGCTGCTCGCCGGTGTGGCCGGCAAGAGCGCGCAGTTCCCGCTGCACACCTGGCTCCCGGACGCGATGGCTGGTCCGACACCGGTCTCCGCGCTGATCCACGCCGCCACCATGGTCGCGGCCGGCATCTACCTGGTCGCCCGGCTGCTGCCGGTGTTCCTGCTGTCGGGCGCGGCGCTGGTGGTGCTCGCGGTGATGGCCGCCGTGACGATGATCGGCTCGGCGCTCTGCGCGCTCGCCCAGGACGACCTCAAGCGGGTGCTCGCCTACTCCACCGTCGGCCAGCTCGGCTACATGGCCGGTGCGCTGGCCAGCGGGGACCGCGAGGCCTCCGTCTTCCACCTGGTCAGCCACGGCGCGTTCAAGGCGCTGCTGTTCCTGGCCGCCGGCGTGGTGATCCACGCCGCGCACACCAACTCGCTCTCCGCGATGTCCCGCATCCCGGGGCTGCGCAAGCGCGTCCCCGACGCCTACTGGACGACGGGCATCGCGCTGGTCGCCCTGGTCGGGCTGCCGCCGTTCTCCGGCTTCTTCAGCAAGGAGGCGGTGCTCACCGCCGCCGAGCACGCCGCCAACGGCGAGGCGCTGACCAACGGGCTCGGCCCGGCCTCGGCGGTGCCGCAGGCCGCCGGATGGATCGTGCTGATCTCCGCCGGGCTCACCGCGCTGCTCACCGCGGCGTACGCGACCCGGCTCTTCCTGCTCGCGTTCCACAGCCCGGCCGGTGCCGCCGCGGCCGCACCGCAGGTGCTGCCCGCCGCCGACCGGGGCACCGTCGCGGCCGACCACGAGGCCGGGGCGCCGTACTCGCCCGAGCCCGACGAGGCCGACCCGGCCGCCGCCGAGCCGCCCGCGATGCGCTGGCCGCTGTGGGTGCTGGCCGTGCCGACCATGGGCTTCGGCATCGCCGGCCTGCGCTCGGACTGGCTGCCCGCGCTGCTGGACGGCGGCCCGCTGCGGCCCTCCGGGGTCACCGCCGTCACCGGGACCGGGCTCGCCGTGGTCGGCGTGCTCGCCGCGTACGGCGCCTGGCGCTCGGCGACCGCCCGGCTGGACACCGGCAGTCCGGCCCCGGCCGGAGGCTGGGGGAGGGTGCCGGGGCAGGGCGGAGCCCCGGCCGCCGAGGTGATCGTCGCCGACCCCGGGCGCACCCTGCTCGGGCCGCTGTTCGGCCCGGCCCGGCACGGCTTCGGCGTCGACCGGCTGTACCACGCGCTGTTCGTCCGTCCGGTGGGCGCCGCCGCCAAGCTGGTCCGCTTCCTCGACCGCGAGGTCGTCGAGGCCTACGTGCGCGGCAGCGGGGTGGGCGCCAACCTGCTCGGCCGGGCCGTCCGGCTCGCGCAGACCGGGAACGCGCAGACGTACCTCAGCGCACTGCTGGCCGCGGTCGTCCTGCTCGCCGTCCTGGTGGCGGTGTAACCGGTGCCGCTGTCCTCCACCTCCGTCCCCTCGACCGCTGCTGGGAGCCCCCGATGAACGCAGTCCTCATCGCCCTCCTGGTGCTGCCGCTGTTCGGCGCCGCACTGACCCTGGTACCGGTGTTCGGGCCGGACCGGGCCCTGGCCGACCGGCGGGCACTGCGGCTGAACACCGTCGTCACCGGCGTGGTGTTCCTGCTCACCGTCGCCCTCGCGGCCGGCTTCGACCACGACGAGCCCGCCCGGATGCAGGCCACCACCGACGTGTCCTGGATCCCGGCCCTGCACGTGCGCCTCCACCTCGGGGTGGACGGCGTCTCGCTGCCGCTGATCGTGCTGACCGGACTGCTCACCTTCCTCTGCGCGCTGTACTCCGAGAAGCGGCTGCCGAACGGGGAGACCCGGAGCGGAGCCCCCGACGGGCGGGGCCCCTCGGCACAGGCCTTCGTCGGGCTGTTCCTCCTGCTCGAAGTCGGCATGCTCGCCACCTTCGCGGTGCTGGACCTCCTGCTCTTCTTCCTGGCCTTCGAGATCGTGCTGATCCCGATGTACTTCCTGATCGCCCGCTGGGGGAGCGGCGCCAAGGTCCCGGCCGCCAACCGGTTCATCCTCTACACGCTGCTCGGCTCGGCGGTGATGCTGCTCGGCTTCCTGCTGATCGGCAGCAAGGCCGGCACCTTCGACATGCAGGCCCTGGCCGCCGCGCACGGCGGCGGACTGAGCCACACCACCCAGGTGATTGCCGCGCTGGCGATCCTGGTCGGGCTCGCGGTCAAGGCCCCGGCCTGGCCGCTGCACAGCTGGCTGCCCGACGCGCACACCGCCGCCCCGACGGTGGGCTCGGTGCTGCTCGCCGGCGTGCTGCTGAAGATGGGCACCTACGGCCTGGTCCGCGTCCTCCTCCCGGTCGTGCCGGACGGCGCCACCACGCTGGCCCCGTACCTGGGCGCCTTCGCGGCCGTCGGCATCGTCTACGGCTCACTGGCCTGCCTGGCGCTGGCCCGCCCAGGCGCCAAGGGCGACCTCAAGCGCCTGATCGCGTACTCCTCCGTCGGCCACATGGGCTTCGTGCTGCTCGGCATCGCCTCCCTCACTCCGGTGGGCGTCAACGGCGCGCTGTTCGCCAACATCGCCCACGGTCTGATCACCGGTCTGCTGTTCTTCGTGGTCGGCGCGCTCAAGGACCGCTACGGCACGGCCGACCTCGACACCCTGTCCGGCGCCACCGGCGGCGCGCTGTACGGCCGGGCCCCGCGGCTGGGCGTGCTGCTCGCCTTCGCCGCCGTCGCCAGCCTCGGCCTGCCCGGCCTGGCCGGCTTCTGGGGCGAACTGCTCGCCATGTTCGGCGCGTTCGACCCGGCCGACGGCCTGTCGCGCCCCGCGTTCGTCACCTACATGGTCCTGGCCGGTCTCGGCACCCTCCTCACCGCCGCGTACCTGCTGATCGTGGTCAAGCGCGTCTGCATGGGCGACCCCGGGCAGCCCGCGCCGGTGGCCGAACTCGCCGACCTGCGCCCGTACGAGGCCGTCAGCTGGACGCCGCTGGCCGCGCTCACCCTGCTCGCCGGCCTCTGGCCCGCGCTGCTGCTCGGCCTCTCCGACCCCGCCGTCAAGCACCTCCTCGGGGGTGGCTGACCGTGCTCGCAGCCCAGACCGCCGCACTCGGACCTCACTCCACGGGGCAGCACACTGTGACCTCCCTCGCCGTAGCCAACCCGGGCAGCCTGATCCAGTCCGTGGACTGGGTGGCGATCGCGCCCCCGCTGATCGCCGCCGTGGCCGCCCTCGCGGTGCTGCTCACGGACCTGTTCCTGCCCGAGCGGCACAAGAAGTGGCTCGGCCGCCTCACCGCGGCCGGACTCGCCCTCGCCCTCATCGCGCTCCTTCCCCTCACCGGATCGTCACCCCGGGCCACCTTCTGCGTGCAGAACGTAGCAGGGGGGTCCGACACTCCAGGGGTCACCGGCTCCGCCGTGGGCGGCTGCTCGTACGTCGCCGACCACTTCGCCCTGGTGTTCCAGCTGCTCGCCCTCGGCGGCGCGCTGATCGCGGCGCTGCTGTCGATGCACACCGTGGAGAGCGAGCGGCTGCCGCGCGGCGAGTACTGGTTCCTGCTGCTCTCCAGCGCCACCGGCGCCGCGCTGCTGCCCGCCTCCCGTGACCTCGCCACCATGGTGATCGCCCTGGAGGTCGCCTCGCTGCCCGCGTTCGCCCTGGTCGCGCTGCGCCGGGACGGCCGGGGCGCGGAGGCCGCGTTCAAGTTCTTCGTCTCCTCGGTCACCGCGACCGCCGTGATGCTGCTCGGCGTCGGCTTCGTCTACGCGGCGAGCGGCAGCCTGCACCTCGCGGCCGTCGCCCAGGGCCTGGAGCACGCCCCCGGGCAGCTCAGGCCACTGGCCGAGGCGGGAGCGGTGCTGACCCTGGTCGGCTTCGCCTTCAAGGTCGCCGCCGTCCCGTTCCACTTCTGGGTGCCCGACACCTACACCGGCGCCCCGCTGCCGGTGGCCGGCTACCTCTCGGTGGTCGGCAAGGCGGCCGGCCTGTCCGGCCTCGCGCTCGCCACCACCATCGCCTTCCGCCCGTACGCCCACACCTGGGGCCTGGTGCTCGCCGTCCTGGCGGCCGTCACCATGACCGCCGGCAACGTCGGCGCGCTGCGGCAGCGCTTCGACACCCGGTACAGCGCGGTGCGGCTGCTCGCCTGGTCCTCGGTCGGCCAGGCCGGGTACCTGCTGGTGCCGCTCGCCGCGGCCGGCTACGCCCCCGGGGGGGTGGATCCGCTCGGCGCCACCGCCGCTTACGCGCTGATCTACGGCGTGGTGAACCTCGGTGCCTTCGGGGTGGTCGCCGCCGTCGGCCGCCGGGCCGGGACCAGCGTGGACGACTTCCGCGGCCTGTTCGCCCGCAACCGCTGGACGGCGCTGGCGCTCGCCTTCTTCCTGCTCTGCCTGGCCGGCCTGCCCCCGGGTGTGATCGGCCTGTTCGGCAAGGTCGTGGTGTTCCGCGCCGCGGTCGACGCCGGGCTGGGCTGGCTCGCCGTGGTGATGGCCGTCAACGTGGTCGTCGCCCTCTTCTACTACCTGCTGTGGACGGCCCGGCTGTTCGCCCCGGCCACGGGTGACGAAGCCCTCCCGGAGAGCGCCGCCGGACACCGGCTGCCGGTGAGCCTCACCGCCACGCTGGGGCTCACCGCCTCCGCCGCGGTGGTCCTCTCGGTGGCACCGCAGCTGGTCCTCCAGGTCGCGGGCGGCTCGCTGTTCTGAGCGGGTGCCGGGCGGTGCCGGGGGTGCGGTCCGGCGCCGCCGCGACGGTGTCGCGTCGGTGTCGCGTCGGTCACAAGGGAACAAGGCCGTTGGCCCCACCCGTTGACCGGGCAAGAGGGACGAGGCAGAAAGGGCTTCCCCACCGCACCATTGGAGGGCCTGACGTGCACAGCCGGCACAACGGACTGAGGACCGCAGTGCTGCTCGGAGGCCTCTCGGCGCTGATCCTGGTGATCGGCGGCCTCTTCGGTCGGACCGGCTTCGTGATCGCCCTGCTGGTCGCCCTCGGGACCAACGCCTACGCCTACTGGAACAGCGACAGGATCGCGCTGCGGGCCATGCGGGCCCGGCCGGTCAGCGAGTTCGAGGCGCCCGGGCTGTACCGGATCGTCCGGGAGCTCTCCACCTCCGCCCGCCAGCCGATGCCCCGCCTCTACATCTCGCCGACCCCCGCCCCGAACGCCTTCGCCACCGGCCGCAACCCGCGCAACGCGGCGGTCTGCTGCACCGAGGGCATCCTGCGGATCCTGGACGAACGCGAGCTGCGGGGCGTGCTCGGGCACGAGCTGAGCCACGTCTACAACCGGGACATCCTGATCTCCTCGGTGGCCGGGGCGCTCGCCTCGGTGGTGATGTTCCTGGTGAACTTCGCCTGGCTGATCCCGTTCGGGCGCCACGACGACGACGACGGCCCGGGGCTGTTCGGGATGCTCGCCATCATGATCCTCGGCCCGCTCGCGGCCGGGCTGATCCAGCTGGCGGTCAGCCGCTCCCGGGAGTACCAGGCCGACGCCGACGGCGCCCGGATCACCGGCGACCCGCTCGCCCTCGCGAGCGCCCTGCGCAAGCTCGACGCCGGCACCCGCCGGCTGCCGCTGCCGCCCGAGCCGCAGCTCCAGACCGCCAGCCACATGATGATCGCCAGCCCGTTCCGCCCCGGCGAGACCGGCGCCCGGCTCTTCTCCACCCACCCTCCGATGGCCGAGCGGATCGCCCGGCTGGAGCGGATGGCGGGCGGCTGGGCGTAGCGGCCGGGTGTAGCGGCCGCCGGGCCGGAGCGGGGCGCCGCGGGCACCCGCGCCGGGACGTCAGCCCGTCGGCTCCTCGTACGCCAGCCGCAGGCGGTGGACGCCCTCGGCGACCTGGGCGGGGCTCTCGGCGGCGGCGTAGCTGAGCCGGAGGTGGGGGGCCGGGGGCTCGGCGGGGTGGTAGGGGCGGCCGGGAGAGACCTGGACGCCCGCGCGCAGGGCGGCCGCGGCGAGGGTGGTGTCGTCGACACCGTCGGGGAAGCGCAGCCACAGGTGGTAGCCGCCGGGGCGGTGCGGGCCGAGGACGCCGGGCAGCTCGCGGTGCAGGGCGGCGACGGCGGCGGTGCGGCGGTCGCGCAGTTCGGCGCCGAGGGCGCGCAGGTGGCGGGCCCAGGCCGGGTCGGCGACCAGTTCGAGGGTGGCCTCCTGGAGCGGCCGGGGCACGAAGAAGCTGTCCACCACCTGGGTGGCCCGCAGCCGGGCCAGGGCCGGGCCGCGCGCGGTGAGGGCGCCGACCCGCAGGTTGGGGGAGGCGGCCTTGGTCAGCGAGCGCAGGTGCACCACGACGCCGTCCCGGTCGTCGGCGGCGAGCGGACGCGGCAGGGCGGGGGCGTCCGCGTGGACCAGCAGCCGGGCGAAGTCGTCCTCGACCACGAAGGCCCCGGCCGCCCGGGCGATCCGCAGCACCTCGCCCCGCCGTTCGGGCGACAGCACCGCGCCGGTGGGGTTCTGGAACAGCGGCTGGCAGAGGAAGACCCGGGCCCGGGTGGCCGCGAAGGCGTCCGCCAGCAGGTCGGTGCGCACGCCGTCGGCGTCGACCGGGACCGGGACGGGCCGCAGCCCGGCCGCCCGGACGACCGCCAGGATGCCCGCGTACGTCGGCGACTCGACGAGCACCGGCGAGCCGGGCGCGGCGAGCGCCCGCATGGCGACGGTCAGCCCGTTCTGCCCGCCGGAGGTGATCAGGACGTCCCCGGCGCCGACCGGCCCGCCGTGGCCCCCGATGTCGCGGGCGAACCAGCCGCGCAGCTCGGTGAGGCCGTCGGTGGGCGGGCGGTCCCAGGCACCCGGGCGCCGGCCGGCCCTGGCGAGGGCGGCGGCGAGCAGCCGCTCGGGCAGCAGCGAGGCGTGCGGGTAGCCGCTGTTGAGGTCGATGACGTCGGGCGGGGGCACCCGGAGGGTGGCGAACACCGGGGCGGCGAGCAGGTCGCGCGGGCCGGAGTCGGCACTGAGCGCGATCTCCTGCCAGGAGAGGTCGCCGGTACGGCCGGCCGGCGCGGCGGAGCCGGCCGGGGCCGCGGCGAAGGCCGCCGCCCGGAACACCCCGGCGCCCGGCCTGGAGACCACCAGCCCCTCGGCCACGAGCACCGCGATGGCCCGGGAGACCGTCACCGGGCTGACCTGGTGCCGCTCCGTCAGCGCCCGGCTGGCGGGCAGCTTTCGCCCCTCCGGGTAGCGCTCGACATCCCGCCGCAGGATGTCGGCGAGTTCGGCCACACTGCTACGCTCGTTCATGACGACACAAGATAGCGCTACTCGCCAGCGGGCGGTAGCACCTCGGCAGGCCACCGCTTCCGGCACCGTCCACGCGGCCCTCGGAGTGGCCTCCTTCTCGCTCACCTTCCCCGCCACCGCGTGGTCCCTGACCGGCTTCGGCCCGTGGTCCGCGACCGGTCTGCGCGGCGCCCTCGCCGGTCTGCTGGCCGTGCTGTACCTGGCGGCGGTCCGCGCCCCGCTGCCGCGGCGGCGGCACTGGCCCGGACTGCTGGTGGTCTCCGGCGGCTGCGTCCTCGGCTTCCCGCTGCTGACCACGCTCGCCCTGCGCACCTCCTCGACGGCCCACTCGGCGGTGGTCGTCGGCATGCTGCCGCTGGCCACGGCGGCGGTCGCGGCGCTGCGCACCGGCCGGCGGCCGTCCGGGGCGTTCTGGGCGGCGTCGATCGCCGGGGCCGCGGCGGTCCTCGCCTTCACACTGGTGCAGAGCCACGGCCGCCCGACCGTCGCCGACCTCTACCTGTTCGTGGCGCTGCTGGTCTGCGCCGCCGGGTACGCCGAGGGCGGGCGGCTCTCCGAGGACCTGCCGGGGGCCCAGGTGATCGCCTGGGCGGTGGTGGCCGCGCTGCCCGTGACGCTGCTGACCGCGGTGCTCGGACTGGGCGCCGAGCCGATGCGGATCGGGGCGAAGGCGCTGGCCGGGCTGGCGTACACGGCGGCGGTCTCGCAGCTCGGCGGGCTCGTGCTCTGGTACCGGGGGCTGGCCGCGATCGGGGTGCCGAGGGCGAGCCAGCTCCAGCTCGCGCAGCCGCTGCTGACGCTGGTCTGGTCGGTGCTGCTGCTCGGCGAGCACCTGCCGGCGGCGGCGCCGGTCACCGCGGTGGTGGTGCTGGTCTGCATCGCGGTGACCCAGCGGGCCAGGGTCTGACCGGGCGGGCCGGGAGCCGGCCCGCGGGGCCGACCCGGCCCGGAGGCACGGCGGGGGCTGCGCCGTACGCCCGCGAACCCCTGCGCGGACCGGTTCGGCGCCGCCCCGCGCTCGTTAGGATGAACCCGCGCCCGGCCGTCCGGGCGCGGCATCCGGAGGGAGTGGGCCGTCATGGCAGACGAGAGGCACGCCCCGTTGGCCGGGGAGGCGCCGGCCCGGCGACGCGGCCAGGGCGAGCTGGAGGCGCAGGTGCTGGCGCTGCTCCAGCGGGCGCCCGGCCCGGTTGCCGCCGGGTGGGTCCAGGAACGCCTGGAGGGCGACCTGGCGTACACCACGGTGATGACCATCCTGTCCCGGCTGCACGCCAAGAACGCCGTGACCCGGACCCGCTCCGGCCGTTCCTACCTGTGGCAGGCCTCCTCGGACGCCGCCGGGCTGGCCGCGCTGCGGATGCGCCGGATGCTCGACGGGGAGGCGGACCGGGACGCCGTCCTGGCCAGTTTCGTCAGCGCGCTGCTGCCGCACGACGAGGAACTGCTCCGGGCGCTGCTCGACGCCGCGTCCGCCGATCCGGCAGCGACCGACCGTGAGAGCTGACCCGTGGGCCTCTTCGTCTTCCTTCCGCTCGTCCTGCCGCTCACCGCGGTCCCGATCGCGCGCCTGACGGAGCAGCACCTGCATCCGCGCGGCGCGACCCGGCTGATGACCGTGATCAGCGCGGTGCTGGCGGTGTGCAGCGTGCTCTGCCTCGGGCTGATCGGGGTGGTGGGCACCGCGCAGATCCCCGGCAACCCGCTGCCGGACAGCTGGTCCGACCCGGAGGTGCGGGCCGCGCTGCCGTACCACGAGACCGTCGGCACGGCCGCGATGTGGCTGCTGGCCCTGGTGGGCTTCGCCTGCACCCGGACGGTCGTCCGGCACCTGCGGGTACGGGCCAGGGCCCGCCGGGCGCTGACCGGGCTGCCCGCGGGGCCCGGGGAGTCCGGCGACCTCGCGGTGCTGCCGGACCGCAGCCCGTACGCCTACGCGCTGCCCGGCTCGCCCGGCCGGGTGGTGGTCTCCACCGGGATGCTGGCGGGCCTCGCCGCCGACGAGCGCGAGGCGCTGCTCGCGCACGAACGGGCGCACCTGCGCCACCGGCACCACCGGTACCTGCTGAGCACCCAGCTCGCCGCCTGCGTCAACCCGTTCCTGCGGCCGTTGCAGCACGCGGTGGCGTACAGCGCGGAGCGGTGGGCGGACGAGGACTCGGCGCAGGCCGTGGGGGACCGCCGGATCACCGCGCGGGCGGTGGCCAGGGCGGCCCTGGTCTCGCACGCCGCCCCGGCCCCCGGTTTCGCGGCCTTCGCCGCCCCGGCCGCGACGGCCGGCCCGGTGCCGCGCCGGGTCGCCGCGCTGCTCGGCCCGGTGCCGACCTCCCGCAACTGGCCGCCGGCCACGACCCCGGCGGGCCTGGCGGCGATGGTCGCGGCGATCGGTACGGCGGCGTCGGCGCTGTGCGCGCTCAACGCCGCCGTGGCCCTGCTGGTGGTGCTCAAGGCCGTCACCCCGCTGTAGGGCGCTGCCCCGCGGGACGGCTCAGAGCGTCGCGGCCAGCTCGTCGACGGCGGCCTCGGCCGCCGCCAGCGACTCGACGGCGAGCGGCTGGAGGGCGTTCAGCGCCGGGATGTCCGCGGCCCTGGTGAGCTCGGCGGTGACCACGTGCAGGTTCTCCGCCGCGACCCCGATCCGGTCGAAGTACGCCCGCAGGTAGGGGAGCTGGAAGTCGCAGTGGGCGCGCGGCGTGCCCGGGCCGTAGCCGCCGCCGCGGGCCGCGACGACCACCACGCGGGTGTCGCGCAGCAGCGGTTCGCCGGTCTCCGGGTCGAGGAAGACGCCGGGGAAGGAGATCCGGTCGATCCACGACTTGAGGCCGGTGGAGACGGTGTAGTTGTACATCGGGCTGCCGACCAGCAGGGTGTCGGCGGACCGCACCTCCTCGATCAGCGGGCGGCTGAGCGCCCACTCGTGGGCCTCGTCCGGCCCCTCGGCGAGGCGGCCGATGTCGTCCAGCGGGAGCACCCCCTTGCGCTCGGTGCGGCGGCCGAGGGTGTCGTAGGCGGCGCGCACCCGCGGCACCGGGTCGGCGGCCAGGTCGCGGTACCGGTGCCGGGCGGCTGCGCCGTGCCGGGCGCGCCAGGCGGCGGCGAAGCGGGCGGTCAGGGCGTTGCTGACCGAACCGGACGGATTGATGCTGGAGTCCAGGTGGAGCAGCGTGGTGGAGGTCATGGTGGTCTCCCGGTCACCTCGGAGGAGGACGGATCGTCATAGCGGTGACGAGCCGGGTCGAGGAAAGGTGACCGATGGGCCGGAACGCGATGTCGGGAGCGGCGGGCGGGGGAGCGGCGGCTGCGGGACGCACGGGGGAGGGGGCGGTGGCCGGGGCAGGTACGGCCGGGCGAGCGCGGGCCGGGGCGCCGGCGGAACGCTTCGAGGCCGAGCGCGGCCGGCTGCGGGCGATCGCCCAGCGGATGCTCGGCTCGACCGGCGAGGCCGAGGACGCCGTGCAGGAGGCCTGGCTGCGGCTGGCCCGCACCGATCCCGCGGAGGTCGACAACCTGCCCGGCTGGCTGACCACGGTGGTCTCCCGGATCTGTCTGGACCTGCTGCGGGCCCGCGCCGCGCGCCGTGAGGAGCCGACGGACGAGGCGCTGCCGGACACGGCGGGCGGCGGCCCCGAGCCGGAGCGGGAGGCGCTGCTGGTCGAGTCGGTGGGCCGGGCGCTGCTGGTGGTGCTGGACCGGCTGGGCCCGGCCGAGCGGGTCGCCTTCGTGCTGCACGACGGCTTCGCGGTGCCCTTCGACCAGATCGCGCCGATCGTCGGACGGACCCCGGTGGCCGCCAAGAAGCTGGCCAGCCGGGCCAGGCAGCGGGTGCGCGGGACGGCCGCGCTGCCCCCGGAGCCGCTGGCCGGGCACCGACGGGTGGTGGAGGCCTTCCTGGCCGCCTCGCGGGGCGGGGACCTGACCGACCTGCTGGCCGTGCTGGCCCCGGACGTGGTGCGCCGGGCCGATCCGGCCGTGCTGCCCGCCGGCCGGGCGCTGGTGGCCCGGGGCGCCGAGGTCGTCGCCCGGGAGACCACGGTCTTCGGCCGCCGGGCCCGCTACGGCGAGGTGGCCCTGGTGGACGGGGTGCCCGGCATCCTGATCGCCCCGGACGGGCGGCTGCGGCTGGTGCTGCGGGTGACGGTGGCGGACGGCCGGGTGGCCGGCTACGAGGTGGTCGCCGACCCGGCCCGGCTCGCCGCGCTCGACCTGGCCCTGCTGCCGGGGTGAGCGCGGCGGGCAGGATCCGCTGCCGGGCGGGCCGCCGGCGGCCGTTCAGCCTTCGGCGGCTGCTCAGCCTTCGGCGGCTGTGGAGCCCTCGACGGCCTCCCGGAGTTTGCGGAACTCCTCGGCCAGCCCGTCCAGGGTGTAGTGGGCGTTGAGTCCGCTGGGGTTCGGCAGCACCCACACCTCGGTGTCGCCGATGCCCTCCGGCTGGCGCCCGATCGCGGCCCGGCGCTGCCCGAAGGCCGTCCGGTAGGCGCCGATGCCGAGCACGGCCAGGACGCGCGGGCGCAGCCGCAGCACCCGTTCGCGCAGTGCGGCGCCGCCCTCGCGCAGCTCCTCGGCGGTCAGCTCGTCCGCCTTGGCGGTGGTGCGCGGGGCGACGTTGGTGATGCCCAGGCCGAGCGCGAGCAACTCCCGCTGCTCGTCCGGGCGGTACTGGTGCCCGGTGAAGCCGGATCGGTGCAGGGCGGGCCAGAAGCGGTTGCCGGGACGGGCGAAGTGGTGGCCGGTGGCGCCGGACCACAGGCCCGGGTTGATGCCGCAGAACAGCACCCGCAGCCCGGGCCCGGAGACGTCCGGGATGGTGGTGTCCTTGGCGGCCAGCAGTTGCTCGGCGGTGGGCTTCATCGGTGCGCTCGGGTTCACCCGGCCAAGTCTGCCGGGCCCTTCGCCGGAGCCTTCGCCGGAGCCTTCGCCGGGGCCGCGGCCGGTGCCGGTGTGGAGGCCGGATCCAGAGCCGAGGCCGAACCCGGGGCCGGAGCCGAAGTGGCCACGGCAGCACGGCGGTTGCGCAGCCGGCGCAGCCCGTACACCACCGCGGCCGCGTAGGCCCAGCCGACGAAGACGTCGATGATGAAGTGCTCCGCGCCGTAGACCAGGGTGAAGGTCATCGCGAGCGGGTAGGCGACCAGCACCGCCCGCAGCCAGCGCTTGGCGGTGGGCCAGAAGAAGAACAGCAGCATCGCCGGGTAGGCGGAGTGCAGCGAGGGCATCGCGGCGACGTCGTTGGCGAACTGGCTGCCGTTCTCCAGCAGCGAGTCGGCCTGCGGCAGCCCGCTCAACGAGATCACCTCCCAGACCACCCGGGACAGGTGCGGCAGGTTGCCCGCCTGGGAGGTCAGCCACGGCGGCTCGGCCGGGTAGAGGAGGTAGGTGGCGAAGCCCGCGAAGGTGAGCGTCAGGTAGGCGGCCAGCAGCTGCCGGAACCGGTGGTGCGCGCGCCGCCAGAGCACCGCGAGCAGCAGGAAGACGACGAAGAAGTGCGAGAGGTAGACGGCCACCGCGGCGTAGTCGTACCAGTGCGGCGAGCCGGGGGTGTAGAGGGCGTGCTGGAGCCGGACGGTCCAGGTCTCGCCGAAGCCGAGCACCTCGTCGAAGCGCAGCTGAGGCAGCCAGTGCGGGGCCCACGGGGTGTGCGCGCCGTAGCCGCGCAGCAGCGAGTACGCCCACACCACGGCCATCACCGGGACCCAGTCGCGCAGGACCAGGAAGAAGCCGCGGGGGCCGTGCCCGCTGTGCACGGCGGCGGTCAGCAGGGCGGCGATCAGCCAGAGGAACAGCACGTCGTTGGCGGAGGGGATGCCCTCGGTGCGCAGGAACCAGAGGAGGCACGTCAGGTAGAGCGGCCAGGCCAGCCAGCGGAGTCTCGACCAGCCCGTCACGCGTGGGCGGGGCGGAGGCACCGGGCGCGGCTGCCCGGCCCGCACGTCGTGCGGGGCCGGGGGGAGGGTCTTGGTCATGCGCACCGAACCTACCAACCCAAACTTGGAGGACTCTGGGTGAAATATGACCGGTTCGTAAGAACGCTCGATCCGGTCGACACCCGGTTCGACGGACGATCCGAAGGACGGTTCGACAGGTGGGTCGACAGGTGGGTCGACAGGTGGTTCGACACTCCGTTCGACCGGCCGTCGGACACCGGCGGGCGCCGGTGGGGCACCGTCAGGCCACGATGCCCAGCTCGTGCGGAGTGTTGTTGAAGCGGCGGCCCCCGGCCGGGGTGACGGTGACGATGTCCTCGATCCGCACCCCGAACCGGCCCGGCAGGTAGATTCCGGGCTCGATCGAGAAGCACATGCCGGGCACCAGCGGCCGTTCCTCGCCCTCGACCAGGTACGGCGGTTCGTGCGTGGTGGTGCCGATGCCGTGCCCGGTGCGGTGGATGAAGTACTCGCCGTACCCGCCGTCGGTGATCACGCGGCGGGCGATCCGGTCGATCTCCTGGCAGCCGATCCCGGGGCGGACCGCCTCGAAGGCGGTCTGCTGGGCCAGCCGGACCAGGTCGTGCACCTTCCGCACCTCGTCCGGGACGTCCGGGCCGACGTGCACCGTCCGGGTGGTGTCGGAGCCGTAGCCGTCCTTGAGACCGCCGAAGTCCAGCACCACGGTGTCACCCGTACGGATGACCCGGTCACCGGCCTCGTGGTGCGGGTCGGCGCCGTTCGGGCCGGAGCCGACCACGGTGAAGTCGACCTGGCTGTGCCCGTACTGGATGAGCAGCGCGCCGAGGTCGGCGGCCACGTCGGTCTCCCGGCGGCCGGCGAAGTCGACCTCCAGGATGCCCCGGTAGGCGGCGTCCGCCGCGCCGCCGGCCGAGGCCAGGCGGTTCAGCTCCTCGGTGTCCTTGACGGCGCGCAGCATCGGCAGCGTCTCGGTGAGCGAGGTGAAGGAGACGCCGGGCAGCGCGGCCTGGAAACCGAGCAGGTGCAGCGCCCAGGTGTTGTCGGAGACGCCGTACCGCCCGGCCGGGTCGAGCAGCGGGCCCGCGGTGGCGAACGGGTCCGCGCCGTCGGACCAGTCGAGCAGCCGGACGGCCGGGGCGCCGACCGCCTTCTCGGCGTCCGGTCGCTCCAACGTGGGGACGACCAGCGTGGGTTCGCGTCCGGCGGCGAGGACGAGGGCGGTCAGCCGCTCGGTGATCGCGGTGGGCGTGTAGCCGCACAGGTAGGCCAGGTCGGGGCCGGGGGCGACGACCAGGCCGGACAGTCCGGCGGCGGTGGCCTCGGCGGTGGCGCGGGCCATCCGGGCGGTGTGGTCCTCGACGGTGAAGGGGCGGGGCACGGTGGTTCCTCCTCTGCGGCCGGACGGGCTCTGCTGAGCCTCCGTCGCGTCAACTCCATCACTTGGCGGTGGAGTTGGTGAAGCCCGAGGGGGGCGTGCGGCGCGATCCGGGCGGTGGGGCGGGCCCTTGCCGGCGGCCCGGGGTGGCCCGGGTTGGGCCTTGGACGGGTTCCTCGGGGGCAGGGTGAGGTGCGGCAGGGCGAGGACCGGGCCGTGGGCCACGGCCCGGACGTGGCGCAGAGCGGCCAGCGCGGCGGCGGCCAGCAGGGCGAGCGCCGGCCAGGACGGTCGTCGGGTGGCGGCCGTTCCGCCGGGGCCGCCGATGTCGCCGGTGCCGCCGCGACCGGGCGGGGGTGTGTCCGTGGAACTCATCCGGTCCTCCTCCCGGCGCGGCGCCACTCGGCCTCGGCCGGCCCCACGGCCGTGGGTTGTGGGGGCTGCGTGAGCCGCGCGGGGGTTCAGGCGCCCGGTCCGGCGCCGCGGGGTCGCGGCCGATCCCCCGGGAGGACCCCGGGGGCGAGCCGTACCCGGCCAGTTCACCCGGTTGCCGGGTCCGCCGCATGCGGCGGGGGCCGTGCGGGTGACCGGCGGCAGGCCCGGGGCGTCAGTCCTGTCCGGCGGCCGGCGCGGCGGCGGGCCACGTGGCGCGGCGCAGCGTGGGGCTCGCGGTCGCGGCCAGCAGGGCGGCGGCGAGCAGGGCGCTGATCGCGACCAGCACGGTGGCGGGGGAGGAGCGGTCCAGCAGCAGGCCGGCGACGAAGGTCCCGGCGGGCATGCCGGCCGTGAGCAGCGTCATGGTCGCCGCGATCACCCGGCCGCGCAGCGCGTCCGGCACCTGGCGGAAGACCAGCAGGTCGAGCATCACCCGCAGGGACGGCACGCCCGCCCCGAACACGAACAGGGCGGCGAAGACGGTCGGCGCCCCGCCGGGCAGCAGCGGCGCCAGCGGGACGGGTACGGCGCTCCAGGCCACCGCCAGCAGCAGCACGCCGGGGCCGGCCAGTCGGTGCAGCCGGGCGACCAGGACGGTGCCGGCCAGCGCCCCGACCGCCTCGCCGGCCAGGGCCAGGCCGATCCCGGCGCTGCCGGTGCCGTGTTCGCGCAGCAGCACCATGACGGGCAGCAGCAGCGCGGCCCCGGTCAGATTGATCACCAGCAGGACGGCCAGGGCGGTCCGCAGCAGCGGGGAGGCGGCGAGGATGCGGAAGCCGGCCAGGGCGTTGCCCCTGGCGCTCCGGCCGGCAGTCCCGGACTCGTGCGGGCTGGGGAAGCGCACCACGAGGGCGGCGGCCAGCGCGAGCAGTGAGGCGAGCGCTGCCCCGAGGAAGGGGACCGCGCGGCCGAGCCCGAACAGGAACCCGGCCAGCGGCGGTCCGGCCAGCGCGGCGCCGCTCATCCGGGCCTCGTCCTGGGCCAGCGCCTGGGACAACTGCTCCGGCGGGACCACCGAGCGCAGTGCGAGCAGCCGGACCGGGCCGCTGTAGGAGACGGTCGCGCCGATCACGGCGGCGACCAGCAGCAGGTGGACCAGGTTCGGCGGGCCGAACGCCAGGGCGGCCGGGACGCTGGCGAGGGCGAGCAGCCGGGCACCGTCGGCGGCGATCAGCACCCGGCGGCGGTCCACCCGGTCGGCCACCACGCCGCCGTGGACGCCCAGCAGCAGGGTGGTGGCCATCTGTACGGCGCCGAAGGCCCCGGCGGCGGTGGAGGAGCCGGTGAGCGCGAGGACCAGCAGGGGGAAGGCGGTGTCGCCGATCACCATGCCGAGGGTCGCGGAGGCCTGGCCGGCCCAGAGGGCCTGGAACCGCAGGTTGCGCCGCAGCGGTACGAGCGGAGGAGGTGCGGGCGACGGCGGTTCGGGCGCAGGCGGTACGGGCGGAGGCGGGTCGGCCGGTTCGGGGTGCGCCGCTGCCGTCGCCGTCGGCTGGTCCGTCATGTCCGGCCTCCATCGTTCGCGCTCTCGCCATCGTTCACGTTGAAGTGAATGGTGACGCAATCATGATTGCTCACGCAAGGCTGATTGGTAGTGGAATGGTGATCGATGGCTCAGCGGTGAGCGCTCACCGCGACGTGATTGCCGACGGAGCGGGCGATCTGGAAGGGTGGGCCCGTGGCCGAGCACGCACCGGAACCCGCCGACAGCGGCGAACAGCAGCCCGTCACCTGGGTCAAGGAGCGCCAGGTGTCCGATGTCGCCGTGCTCAAGGCGCTGGCCGACCCGCTGCGCCTGGCCATCCTCGGCGCCCTGCAGTCCTCCGAGGACCGCCCGCTGACGGCCAAGGAGCTCGCCGCCCGGCTCGACGAGCCGCAGACCAAGCTCTACCGGCACATCAGGCAGCTGGAGAAGGCCGGGCTGGTCCTGGTGGCCGGCACCCGGCTGGTCTCCGGCATCGTGGAGAGCCGCTACCGGGTCGCCCAGGGAGCGATCCGGCTGGCGCCGGAGATGTTCACCGCCGACTCCCCGGCCCGTTCAGGGGCGTACGACGCCATGCTGGCCGCGATGGACCGGGTGCGGACCGACTTCCGCGTCAGGATCGCCGAAGGCCGGCTGGACTTCGGCTGGCCGTCGGGCGGCTCGGGCCCGCCGTCCGGGCTGTTCGCGGACTTCGCGCTGCGGCTCAGCCCGGACCGGCTGGACCGGCTGCGCTCCCAACTGGCCGGAATCTTCGACGAACTGAACGAGGAAGGGCCGAGTACGGCCGAGGACGCGCTGGACGTGACCGTCTTCACCCTGCTCTACGGTCTCCGACCGGGCACGGAATCATAAATTCCGGGCCGACTGTCGGCGCGGTGGGACACCATGTCCGGCATGTCCTACGAACTCCAGGCGCTGATAGGAACATCGGAGCTGCTGACGGTCGCCGCGGCGGAGGTCCCGGCCGCCAGGGTGGTGCCGTTGCGGCAGGGATTGGCGCTGATCCCGGTCACCCCCGCCGTCCTCGCCGCGCTCCAGGGGGACGGCAGCGTGCGCAGGCGGGGCGGCGGCGGGGCCGGGTTCGGCTGGCACTCGGACGGCTTCGAACTCCGGCTGGCCGCCTGGTCGAAGGCCGGTCCGATCGCCTGTGTCGAGGCGGAGTACTTCGGCGGCAGCGGCACCCAGCGCGCCGCCGTCTGGACGGACGGCAAGGTCGTCCTCGGTCCGCTCACCATCGGCGAGTTCGAGCCCGCGCCGGCCGAAGGCACCCCGATCTCCCGCGCCCTGCGGGGCATCGGCGCGCGCACCGAGGAGGGGCTGGCGGACGAGTTCGAGTCGGTCGGCCTGGCCAGGCGCCGCAGCACCGACGGCTGGGCGGAGTCGGCCGGCTGAACCGGGTGCGGGCGCCCCGAGCCTCTGCGGCCGGACGGGCGCAAGGAACGGGGGCGCGGCACCGAAACCTTCTTCGGTGCCGCGCCCCCGTTGCGTCCCGTGGCCGCTCCGAGCCCGCGTCCTCGCCGGCCGGGGCCCCGTACTAGCGGTAGTTCACGTACTGGATCGCGAAGTCCAGGTCCTTGCCCTTGAGCAGGGCCTGCACGGCCTGGAGGTCGTCGCGGCTCTTCGAGCTGACGCGCAGCTCGTCGCCCTGGACCTGCGCCTTGACACCCTTCGGGCCCTCGTCACGGATGATCTTCGCGACCTTCTTCGCGTCCTCCGTGGTGATGCCCTCCTTGATGTTGGCGAAGATCTTGTACTCCTTGCCGGACAGCTGCGGCTCGTTGGCGTCCAGCGCCTTCAGCGACAGGCCGCGCTTGACGAACTTGGTCTGGAGGATGTCGAGGACGGCGCGCACACGCTCCTCGCCGTTCGCCTTCATCTCGATCTTCTCGCCGGAGCGGCTGATCTCGGCGCCCACGTTCTTGAAGTCGAAGCGCGTCGCGATCTCGCGGGAGGTCTGGTTGATCGCGTTGTCGACCTCCTGCCACTCGACCTTCGAGACGATGTCGAAACTGGAGTCGGCCATGGGTGTTGGTCTCCTTGATGCTCTGGCTTCACTGGCGCGGGCCCGCCACACCGGGTGCCCGCGGTCCCAGCCTATCCAGCGCCACACCGGCCCCGCCCGTAGCGGCGGCCCCCGGCTTCTTGATCGTCGCGTGATCTATCGAGTGGCGGAGCACCCCCCGGGATCGGGTATGGTTTACCAAGTCGAACGGGGTGAACGCCCCGGGAAACGAAGATCCTGGCTGGTTGCCCGAGCGGCCAAAGGGAGCAGACTGTAAATCTGCCGCGTAAGCTACGCAGGTTCGAACCCTGCACCAGCCACAGGATAGAGAACAGCCCCTGATCTGCGGAAACGCAGACAGGGGCTGTTCTGTTTGCCCCGGGCCGCCCGTGCGCCGTCCGGGTGCCCCGCCGCTCCCCGCCGTCCCCTCGTCGCACCC
The DNA here is from genome assembly GCF_055607525.1 of Kitasatospora sp. NPDC036993. NCBI lineage: Bacteria > Bacillati > Actinomycetota > Actinomycetes > Kitasatosporales > Streptomycetaceae > Kitasatospora > Kitasatospora sp. NPDC036993. The sequence goes on from NZ_JBVJRP010000004.1 coordinate 349,700, forward strand.
CGGACGGGCTTCCGGGCGAACTTATTGCACATTGCTTGCAATTACGGGTTTCAGGCAGCAGAGTGGGGTGCCGGGGGTGGGAGTCCTTCGACAGAGCTGATCGTCTTCCCAGCCGGCGACCGCCGGGACAACGGCTCGCCCCACCCCCGCCAACAGCTACCGGGCGGCGCCCGGAGTGGCGCGGCGGTTGCCTCGTGGAGGCATCAAGAGGGCGTCAGGGGCGCTCGTGGCGGCGTCAGGAACGCGTAGGGCCCGCGGGGCGGCGGGAGTGTGGACCGCAGGATCGGACCAACTCACCGACTGCGGAGGTCCCGTCCGATGTCCAGCGCCATCACCACTGCGGCCGTCACGGCCGAACCCGAGCCGCCTGATACCGGTACGGGCGACGAGCGGCACCGGCTCAGCGCGCTCGGCGGACTGGCCGCGCTCTCGCTGGACGCCATGGCCTCGGTCGCGTACGGGCCGGAGTCGATCGTGCTGGTGCTGGCCGCCGCCGGTGCGTACGGGCTGGGCTTCACGCTGCCGGTCACCGCGGCGATCGCCGTGCTGCTGGCGGTGCTGGTCGCCTCCTACCGCCAGGTGATCGCGGCGTTCCCGGACGGCGGCGGCTCCTACGCGGTGGCCAAGGCGCACCTGGGCCGCAGGACCGCACTGACCGCGGCCGCCTCGCTGGTCGTCGACTACGTCCTGAACGTCGCGGTATCCGTCACGGCCGGCGTGGCCGCGCTCACCTCGGCCGTACCCGGCCTGTTCGGCGACCGGGTCTGGCTCTGCCTGGGCGTGCTGGCGCTGGTCACCGCGGTGAACCTGCGCGGGATCGCCGAGTCGGCGCGCTGGTTCATGGCGCCGACGGCCGTCTTCGTCCTCTCCATCCTGACGGTCATCGTGGCCGGCCTGCTCCGGGACGCCCCGGCCAGCACCGCGGCCGCCGCCGGCCACGCCTCGACGCTCGCCGAGAACGCCTCCACCGTCGGCGCGCTGCTGCTGCTCAAGGCCTTCGCGGCCGGCTGCTCCGCGCTGACCGGGGTGGAGGCGGTGGCCAACGCCGTCCCCTCCTTCCGCACCCCGCGGGTCAGGCGCGCGCAGCACACCGAGGTCGCGCTCGGCGCCCTGCTCGGCGTGATGCTGATCGGGCTGGCCGTGCTGATCGGGCGCTTCCACCTCCAGCCGGTGGAGGGCGTCACCGTGCTCGCCCAGCTCGCCGACGCCTCGCTCGGCCACGGCTTCGGCTTCTACGTCGTCCAGTTCGCCACCGTGGTGCTGCTCGGGCTGGCCGCCAACACCTCCTTCGGCGGGCTGCCGGTGCTGCTCGACCTGCTCGCCAGGGACAACCACCTCCCGCACCTGTTCGCGCTGCGCGCCGACCGCCAGGTGTACCGGTACGGCGTGCTGTTCCTGGCCGGGGTGTCGGCGGCGCTGCTGGCCGGCTCCGGCGGGGACGTCAACAGCCTGGTGCCGCTGTTCTCGATCGGCGTGTTCGTCGGCTTCACCATCTGCCAGGTCGGCATGGTCCGGCACTGGCTGTCGCACCGGCCCTCCGGCTGGCGGTGGAAGGCCGCGCTGAACGGTTTCGGCGCGCTGCTCACCGGCGTCGCGGCGCTGGTCGTCACCGGCACCAAGTTCACCGAGGGCGCCTGGGGCATCGTGGTGGCCCTGCCGCTGCTGGTGCTGCTGTTCGAGGCGGTCCACCGCAGCTACGCGCGGATCGGCGAGCGGCTGGAACTCGGCCGGGTGCCGGGACCGGTGACCAGGCAGCGCAGCCTGGTCGTCGTCCCGGTGACCGCGATCACCCGGCTGACCAGGGACGGCCTGTCGGCGGCGCTCTCGCTCGGCGACGAGGTCATGGCGGTGACCGTGGTGCACGAGCCGGCCGCGGCCGAGGCGCTGCGCCGGGACTGGGAGCTGTGGCAGCCGGGCGTGCCGCTGGTGGAGCTCCCGGACGCGCACCGCCGGCTGGGCCGGCCGATCGCGGACTTCGTCAACGAGCTGGGGGCGGAGCACGCCTACGACCGGCTGACCGTGCTGATCCCCGAGGTGGAGCCGGCCCGCTGGTGGCAGCGGGCGCTCCAGAACCGGCGCGGCGCCGTGATCGACCGCGCCCTGCGCCGGCACACCGACGCGGTGGTCTGCCGGCTGCGCATGCGGATGTGACCGCGAGCGGTGACCACGGTCGGTGACCGCGATCGGTGACCACCACGAACGGCCCCGACAGGCCCCGGACGGCCCCGACAGGCCCCGGACGGCCCCGGACGGCCCCGGGCGGCAGCCCGCCGCCCGGGGCCCGCGGCTTTCCTGGCGACGGCGCGGACCAGGGCCACCGCCCGAACCCAGGCCCGAACCCCGGCGCGGACCACCACCCGCACCCTGCCCGCACCCTGCCCGCACCCCGGCCCGCACCCCGGCCCGCACCCCGGCCCGCACCCCGGCCCGCACCCCGGCCCGGATCTCGGCCCGATCACGACGGTCTCGGTCCGGTGAAGCGCCCGTCAACGTCGCGTCAACGTCGCGCTGTCACCCGTATGGAGGGCGTCAGGGCCTCATAACGCGCCTCTGACGGCTGCTTTGCTGCATCTGCCGGTCGTCCGCCGGCGCCGCGCGTGCCCTCGGGCCCAGGTCGCGGCATCTCCCGAACCGCTCTGGTGGAGCCCATGTCCGATCTCATCTACGTCGGTGTCACGGTCGCCGTGTTCGCCGTCATCGCCCTGATCGCGCGGGGGGTGGAGAAGCTGTGAGCGTCGAGAACATCGCTGGTCTGATCGTGGCCGTCGCCCTCGTCGGCTATCTCGTCGTGGCGCTGATCTTCCCGGAGAAGTTCTGACATGGGATCCACTCTCGCGGGCTGGCTCCAGGCCGTCGCCCTCGTCGGCGCGCTGGCCCTGTGCTACCGCCCCCTCGGCGACTACATCGCCAAGCTCCTCACCTCCGCCAAGCACCTCAGAGTCGAACGCGGCATCTACAAGCTGATCGGCGTCGACGGCGACGCCGATCAGCGCTGGCCGGTCTACCTCCGCTCGGTGCTGGCCTTCTCGGCCGTCTCCGTCCTCTTCCTCTACGGCCTGATCCGCCTCCAGGGCCACCTGCTGCTGAACCTGGGCGTTCCGCAGATGGAGGGCCACCAGGCCTGGAACACCGCGATCTCGTTCGTCGCCAACACCAACTGGCAGTCCTACGGCGGCGAGTCCGCGATGGGCCAGGTGGCGCAGATGGCGGGCCTGGCGGTGCAGAACTTCGTCTCCGCCGCCGTCGGCATCTCCGTCGTCGCCGCGCTGGTCCGGGGCTTCACCCGCAACAGGACCGACCGGGTCGGCAACTTCTGGGTGGACCTCACCCGGATCAACCTGCGCCTGCTGCTGCCGGTCTCGATCGTCTTCGCCCTGGTCCTGGCCGCCAACGGCGTGATCCAGAACTTCCACGGCTTCCACGAGGTCACCACCCTCGCGGGCGAGGTGCAGAAGATCCCGGGCGGCCCGGTGGCCTCCCAGGAGGTCATCAAGCTGCTCGGCACCAACGGCGGCGGCTTCTTCAACGCCAACTCGGCGCACCCGTTCGAGAACCCGACCGGTTTCACCAACCTGGTCGAGATCTTCCTGATCCTGGTGATCCCGTTCGCGCTGCCGCGGACCTTCGGCCGGATGGTCGGGGACAACCGCCAGGGCTACGCGATCGTCGCCGTGATGGGCCTGTTCTGGATCGCCTCGACGGCCCTGCTGACCCTCGCCGAGTCCCAGCACCACGGCAGCGCACTCCAGGCCGCGGGCGCCGCGATGGAGGGCAAGGAGCAGCGCTTCGGCATCGCCGCCAGCTCGCTGTTCGCCGCCTCGACGACGCTGACCTCGACCGGCGCGGTGAACTCCTTCCACGACTCGTACACGCCGTTCGGCGGCGGGCTGACGGTCTTCGACATGATGCTGGGCGAGATCGCGCCCGGCGGTGTGGGCTCCGGCCTGTACGGCATGCTGGTGCTGGCGGTCGTCGCGGTGTTCGTCGCCGGCCTGATGGTCGGCCGCACCCCCGAGTACCTGGGCAAGAAGCTCGGCGGCCGGGAGATGAAGTTCGCCTCGCTGTACATCCTCACCACGCCGACGATCGTGCTGGTCGGTACGGGCGTGGCGATGGCGCTGCCGGGCGAGCGGGCCGGGATGCTCAACTCGGGCGCCCACGGTTTCTCCGAGGTGCTGTACGCCTTCACCTCCGCCTCCAACAACAACGGCTCGGCCTTCGGCGGCATCACCGTCAACACCGACTGGTACGACACCGCGCTCGGCCTGGCGATGATCTTCGGCCGGCTGCTGCCGATCGTCTTCGTCCTGGCGCTGGCCGGCGCGCTCGCCCAGCAGCAGCCGGTTCCGGCCACCCCGGGCACCCTGCCCACCCACAAGCCGCTGTTCGTGGGCCTGCTGTCGGGCGTGATCCTGATCGTCGTCGGCCTCACCTACTTCCCGGCCCTGGCTCTCGGGCCGATCGCGGAAGGTCTCTCCTCCTGATGTCCACCCCTACGCTCACTCCCGCACCAGCCGACCAGGCGGAGCCCGCCGCGCCGCACAGAGTGTCGAGCGGCCTGCTCGACCCGAAGCTGATACTCGCGTCCCTGCCGGACGCGGTGAGGAAGCTCGACCCCCGGGTGATGGTCAAGAACCCGGTGATGTTCGTGGTCGAGGTCGGCTCGGTGGTCACCACCGTGTCCGCGATCGCCGACCCGTCCGTGTTCGCCTGGGCCATCACCGTCTGGCTCTGGCTCACCACGGTCTTCGCCAACCTGGCGGAGGCCGTCGCCGAGGGCCGCGGCAAGGCCCAGGCCGACACCCTGCGCAGGACCAAGACCGAGAGCGTCGCCCGCCGGCTCACGAACTGGCCGTCCACGGACGCCGAGGAGGAGGTGCCGGGCACCGCGCTGCGGCTCGGCGACCACGTGGTGGTCGAGGCCGGGCAGGTCATCCCCGGAGACGGCGACGTGGTCGAGGGCGTCGCGAGCGTCGACGAGTCGGCGATCACCGGCGAGTCCGCGCCGGTGATCCGCGAGTCCGGCGGTGACCGCTCCGCGGTGACCGGCGGCACCAAGGTGCTGTCCGACCGGATCGTGGTGAAGATCGCCTCGGAGCCCGGCAAGTCGTTCATCGACCGGATGATCGCCCTGGTCGAGGGTGCCGCCCGGCAGAAGACGCCGAACGAGATCGCGCTCAACATCCTGCTGGCCTCGCTGACCATCGTCTTCCTGGTCGCGGTCGTCACGCTCCAGCCGATGGCGACCTACGCGGGCGCCCCGCAGTCGATGATCGTCCTGGTCGCCCTGATCGTGGCGCTCATCCCGACCACCATCGGCGCGCTGCTCTCCGCGATCGGCATCGCCGGCATGGACCGGCTGGTCCAGCGCAACGTGCTGGCGATGTCCGGCCGCGCCGTCGAGGCCGCCGGCGACGTCAACACCCTGCTGCTCGACAAGACCGGCACCATCACCCTGGGCAACCGCCAGGCCGCCGAGTTCCTGCCCGCCCCGGGCGTGTCCACCGACGAACTGGCCGACGCCGCGCAGCTGTCCTCGCTCGCGGACGAGACCCCCGAGGGCCGCTCGATCGTGGTCCTCGCCAAGACCGAGTACGGTCTGCGGGCCCGCACCCAGGGCGAGCTGACCCACGCCACCTGGGTCCCGTTCACCGCCCAGACCCGGATGTCGGGCGTCGACCTGGCGGAAGCCGGGCCTGCGGGAACGGAAGGCGCGGAGCGAGGCGACCCGGACAACAACAGCGGCGGCGGGCGACGGGCGGGCGGCCTCCGCCAGGTCCGCAAGGGCGCGGCCGGCGCCGTCTCCAACTGGGTCGCCGAGAACGGCGGTTCGGTCGGCGACGAGGTCTCCGCCCTGGTCGACGGGATCTCCGCCGCCGGCGGCACCCCGCTGGTGGTGGCGACCAGGGTCGGCACCGGGCCGGCCCGCGTCCTCGGGGTCATCCACCTCAAGGACGTCGTCAAGGAGGGCATGCGGGAGCGCTTCGACGAACTCCGCCGGATGGGCATCAAGACCATCATGATCACGGGTGACAACCCGCTGACCGCCAAGGCGATCGCGGAGGAGGCCGGCGTGGACGACTTCCTCGCCGAGGCCACGCCCGAGGACAAGATGGCCCTGATCAAGAAGGAGCAGGAGGGCGGCAAGCTGGTCGCGATGACCGGCGACGGCACCAACGACGCCCCCGCGCTCGCCCAGGCCGACGTCGGCGTCGCGATGAACACCGGGACCATGGCGGCCAAGGAGGCCGGCAACATGGTCGACCTGGACTCCAACCCGACCAAGCTGATCGAGATCGTCGAGATCGGCAAGCAACTGCTGATCACCCGCGGCGCGTTGACCACCTTCTCGATCGCCAACGACGTGGCCAAGTACTTCGCGATCATCCCCGCGATGTTCGCCGGGGTGTACCCGGGCCTGAGCCACCTCAACATCATGGGCCTGCACAGCCCGCAGTCCGCGATCACCTCGGCGATCATCTTCAACGCCCTGGTCATCATCGGCCTGATCCCGCTCGCCCTGCGCGGCGTGCGCTACCGCCCGTCCGACGCCGGCTCGCTGCTGCGCCGCAACATCGGCGTCTACGGCTTCGGCGGCCTGGTGGTGCCGTTCGTCGGCATCAAGCTGATCGACCTGATCGTCCAGTTCATTCCCGGCCTCAGCTGACGGGGAAGGAGAGAAAACCATGTCCAAGCCCCTGCCGACCGCCGTGCGGACCCACTTCACGGCCCTGCGAGCACTCCTGGTGCTGACCGTGATCCTCGGGATCGCGTACCCGCTGCTGGTCACCGGCATCTCCCAGGTCGCCTTCACCGACAAGGCGAACGGCTCACCGGTCAAGGCCGACGGCAAGGAGGTCGGCTCCAGCCTGATCGGCCAGAGCTTCGACCTCCCGAAGACCGACCCCGGCGACCCGGAGGAGGAGGCCAGGCCGGACCCGAAGTGGTTCCAGCCCCGTCCCTCCGCGGCCGGGACCGGCTACGACGCGTCCTCCTCCAGCGCGAGCAACCTCGGCCCGAACAACGAGGACCTGCTGAAGGCCGTCGAGGACCGCCGCGCCGCCGTCGCCGCGTTCGACGGCGTCGACCCGGCGAGCGTGCCGGCCGACGCGCTGACCGCCTCCGGCTCCGGCCTCGACCCGCACATCTCCGTCGCGTACGCCAAGGAGCAGGTGAACCGGGTCGCCAGGAACCGCGACCTGCCGGTGGAGACGGTGAACAAGCTCGTCGACGAGTCCACCGAGAGCCGCTCGCTCGGCTTCCTCGGCGCCGCGGGCGTCAACGTCCTCCTGCTCAACAAGGCGCTCAGCGAGCAGAAGTGACATCACCTCAGATATGTGGGTGACCGGGCCGGGCCGGGGGGGGGGGAGGGGGCCCGCACCCAGGGAGAAAAGGCAGGGCCCGGGAAAATGGACCCCCCCCCAAGAGAAAAAAAAGGGGCCACCGGGCGGGAAGCTCACCCAGGTACCA
>NZ_JBVJRP010000004.1:357179-386274 GCF_055607525.1 Kitasatospora sp. NPDC036993
CCTTCTCTTTTGTCACACGGACCCTAACGAAAAAAAGTCCCCTCCCCCTAAACCGGGTGGGCAACGGGCAAAGCCGGCTCCCGTCCGCTCCTTCCCCCCCCCGGGCCGGCCGGCCCGCGTCCGCAGACGTGCACCGCCTCCCGATGGAAAGAGCAGCGCCCATGGCCCGCGACCTCACCCCCGGCACCGGAATCCGCGGCGGCCGGCTGAGGGTGTACCTCGGCTCCGCGCCGGGGGTCGGCAAGACCTACCGGATGCTGGACGAGGCCCGGCGCAGACAGGAGCGCGGGGCCGATGTCGTGGTCGGGTTCATCGAGTGCCACGGCCGGCGCCGCACCGAGGCCATGCTGGCCGGCCTGGAGGTCCTGCCGCGGGCCCACCGCTCCTACCGGGACGCCGAGTTCGAGGAGATGGACCTCGACGGCGTGCTCGCCCGCCACCCCGCCGTCGTGCTGGTGGACGAGCTGGCGCACACCAACATCCCCGGCGGCCGGCACGCCAAGCGCTGGCAGGACGTCGAGGAACTGCTCGCCGCCGGGATCGACGTCATCACCACCGTCAACATCCAGCACCTGGAATCGCTGAACGACGTCGTCCGGAAGATCACCGGTATCCCGCAGCGCGAGACCGTCCCGGACGAGGTGGTCCGCCGGGCCGACCAGATCGAACTCGTCGACATGGCCCCGCAGGCACTGCGCCGCCGGATGGCCCACGGCAACGTCTACCAGGCGGAGAAGGTGGACGCCGCGCTCTCCAACTACTTCCGGGTCGGCAACCTGACCGCCCTGCGCGAACTCGCCCTGCTCTGGGTGGCCGGGCGGGTGGACGAGGGCCTGCGCGACTACCGGGCCAGCCACAACATCGACCGGGTCTGGGAGACCCGCGAGCGGGTCGTGGTCGCCCTCACCGGCGGCCCCGAGGGCGAGACCCTGATCCGCCGCGGCGCCCGGATCTCCGACCGGACGGCCGGCGGCGAACTGCTGGCCGTCCACGTCTCCCGCAGCGACGGCCTGGCCGGCGCCTCCTCCGCCGCGCTCGCCCAGCAGCGGCAGCTGGTGGAGACCCTCGGCGGCAGCTACCACGTGGTGGTCGGCGACGACGTCCCCACCGCGCTGCTCGCCTTCGCCCGCGCCCACCACGCCACCCAGCTGGTGCTCGGCACCAGCCGCCGCGGCCGGATCAACCGCTTCCTCACCGGCCCCGGTACCGGGCAGACCACCGTGGACGACTCCGAGGACATCGACGTCCACATGGTCACCCACGAGTTCACCGGCCGCGGCCGGCTGCCCTCGCTCGGCCGCCGGCACTCCCGGCCCCGCACCATCGCCGGCTACCTGGCCGGCCTCGCGCTGCCCTGGCTGCTCACCGTCCTGCTCTCGCAGGCCGACCACAGCATCAACCTGACCACCGACGCGCTGATCTTCCAGCTCGGCGTGGTCATCGTCGCCCTGCTCGGCGGCGCGGTGTCGGCCCTGGTGGCCTCGGTCGTCGCCTCGGTGCTGCTCAACTACTACTTCATCCCGCCGATCCACAGCCTGACCATCGGCGAGACCAACAACATCGTCGCCCTGGTGGTCTTCGCGGCCATCGGGCTCACCGTCTCCACCGTGGTCGACCACGCCGGGCGGCTCACCAGCCGGGCCGCCAGGGCCACCGCCGAGGCCGAGACCCTCTCCACGCTGGCCGGCAGCGTGCTGCGCGGCGCCGACGCGCTGCCCGCCCTGCTGGAGAAGTCCAGGACGGCCTTCGGCATGCGGGCCGTCGCCCTGCTCTCCCGGGCCGACGGCGAGGTGCTCGCGTGCCGGGAGGACGACCCCAGGGGCGACGGTGCCGGGCCGCACGAGACCACCGAGGTCCCGGTCGGCGCGGACGCCGTCCTGGTGCTCACCGGCCGCCGGCTGCCCGCCGCCGACCAGCGGGTGCTGACCGCCTTCGCCGCCCACGTCGCCGCCGCGCTGGAACGCGACCGGCTGGCCGTGGCCGCCGCCGAGGTCGAGCCGATCAAGGCGGCCGACCGGATGCGCACCGCCCTGCTCGCCGCCGTCAGCCACGACCTGCGCACCCCGCTGGCCGCCGCCCTCGCCTCGGTCGGCTCGCTGCGCAGCCCCGACGTCGAGTTCTCGCCCGAGGACCAGGCCGAACTCCTCGCCACCGCCGACGAGTCGCTGGTCAAGCTCACCCGGCTGGTCGACAACCTGCTCGACATGAGCCGCCTCCAGGCCGGCGCGCTCACCCTGCACCTCACCGTGACCCACCTGGACGAGATCCTGCCCCGGGCGCTCGACAGCCTCCCCGACCCGTACGCCCCGGTCCAGCCGCTCGACTTCGACACCGTCCCGCCGGTGCTCGCCGACCCGCCGCTGCTGGAGCGGGTGCTCGCCAACGTGATCACCAACGCGCTGAGGTACAACGCCCCCGGCGCACCCGTCCTGGTCACCGCCAGCCACCACGCCGACCAGGTCGAGATCCGGGTGATCGACCGCGGCCCCGGCATCGCCCCGGAGGACCGCGACCGGGTCTTCCTGCCCTTCCAGCGCCTCGGTGACACCGACAACACCACCGGCGTCGGCCTCGGCCTCGCCCTCTCCCGCGGCCTCGCCGAGGCGATGGGCGGCAGCCTGGAGGTCGAGGACACCCCGGGCGGCGGCACCACCATGCTGCTCACCCTGCCCGCCGCGGACCCTGCCGCCACCGAGCCCGCTCCCGCCGAGCCCGCTCCCACCGGACCCACTCCCGTCGAGCGCACTTCAGTCGAGCCCGGAGACCCCGGAGCCCTCCGAGAGGAGCCACCGCATGAGTGAGATCCTGGTCGTCGACGACGAGCCCGCCCTGCTGCGCACCCTGCGGATCAACCTCAGCGCCCGGCAGTACGCCGTCCGCACCGCCGCCAGCGGCGGCGAGGCGCTCGACCGCGCCGCGCACTCCGTCCCGGACGCCGTCCTGCTCGACCTCGGCCTGCCCGACCTCGACGGGATGGACGTGCTGCGCGGTCTGCGCACCCGCAGCGCGATGCCGATCATCGTGCTCTCCGGCCGGACCGACGCCGCCGACAAGGTGGGCGCCCTGGACGCGGGGGCCGACGACTACCTCACCAAGCCGTTCCTGATGGACGAACTGCTGGCCCGGCTGCGCGCCGTGCTGCGCCGGCCGCAGACCGGCCCGCCGCCGGGCCGGCCGGTGATCGGCGACCACACCGTGGACCTCGCGGCCACCACGGTGAACGGCCCGAACGGCCCGGTCCGGCTCACCCCGACCGAGTGGCGCATCCTCGCCCTGCTGCTCGCTGACCCCGGCCGGCTGGTGCCGGGGAGGCAGATCCTGCGCGAGGTGTGGGGCCCGGCCCAGGAGGGGCGCGGCAACTACCTGCGGGTCTACTTCGCCGGGCTGCGCCGCAAGCTGGAGCGCGACCCGGCCCGGCCGCGGCACCTGATCACCGAGCCGGGGATCGGGTACCGGTACGTGCCGTGAAGGACTGGTACGTGCCGTGACGGACCGGCGCGCGGTCGTCGGCGCGCGCCGTCAACGAGCCGTCAAGAGCGGCTCTCCGGGCGACAGGAGGGCGTCAAGGCCGTCCGGTGGCGGTGCTTCGCGGGCGTAGCGTCAGTGTCGTACCGAGCGGCCCTGCTCCGTGTGGGGGAGGCCTGGGGCCGTTCGAGCAGCCGTCCATGGACGGCCGGCAGGTGGGGGAGGGGCGCGCGACACTCGTCGCGCGCCCCCATCTGTCTCCGCCCCCGGCTCAGCAGTCGGTGCCGCCGGACTGCCGGGGCAGCGCCAGCGCCACCGTGTCCGCGAACTCCCGCACCGCGCTGGTCCGGCTGACCACCCGGCCGCTGTGCACCACCAGCCGGCTGTGCCCGCCCGCGAGCGCCCCGGACAGGCTGTCCCCGCGCACCGCCAGCAGCTCCGCGGGGAACCCGGCGTCCACCCGGACCGGCGGCAGGCCGAGTGCCGCCCGGGCCCGGTTCGCCACCGCGTCGTACGCCTCCTGCGGGTCCAGCTGCCCGCCGGCCGCCAGCAGATAGGCCGACTCCAGGGGATCGGCCCGGCCGACCGGGTTGGACGGATCGCGCAGCGCCCCGCTGCCCGCCGCCAGCGGCACCCGGGCGTCCGCCAACTCCCGTACCAGGCCGGGCCGCAGGCCCGTCGTCCGGCCTTCGATCCCGGTGCAGCAGCCGCTCTGCGGCAGGCAGACCACCCGCACTCCGCTGGTCGCCAGCACGGTCGACGCGCCCCGGGGCAGCGCTCCGCACGGGCCGAGCGTCACCCGTGGCCGCAGGGGCGCCAACGCCCCTGCCATTCGGGCGAGTTGGACCGGGTCGGCGGCGCTGGTGTGCAGGTCCACCGGGCAGTCCGCCTCCCGCGCCGCCTCCAGCAGCAGCTGGACGTAGCCGGCCGGGTCCGGGTCCAGTTCGGGGCAGCCGCCGGCCGCGGTGGCGCCCAGCTTGAGCGCGTCGCGCAGCTGGGCCCGGCCGTCCGCGCCGGCCCGTCCGGTGAGCAGCCGGGGCATCGCCACCGCCTGGAGCTCGGCCAGCCCGCGCAGCGCCTGCCGGGCGGTGAGCACCGCCTCCAGCCGGCGCAGCCCGTGCACGTCGCCGATCCGGACGTGGGTGCGCTGGGCGGTGGCGCCGTAGCCGAGGGAGGTCAGCGCGGCCTCGGTGACCCTGCGGGTGAGGTCGGCCGGGGTGTCCGGCGGCGGGGTGGACAGGGCGGCGGAGAAGGCGGCGTCGTAGTGGGCGTGCGCCTCGGCGGGGGCCGGCAGCAGCAGGTAGCCGCGCAGGTCGATCCGGGCGCCGGTGGTGACGGTGGGAGCGCCGGGCAGGGCGGGCAGCGGGCCGAGGCTGCCGACGGTGCCGACCGCCTGGATCCGGTCGCCGCTGATCCTGACGTCCACCACCCGCCCGTCGGCCAGCCGGGCGCCGGTGAGCAGCAGGACGGGGCCGTGCCCGAGCGGGTTGGCCGCCGGGCCGGGCCCGGAGTGCGGCCCGTCGGCGGCTGCGCTGTCCATCGCCGGCTCCTTCTCGGGGCGGCCCGTGCGGTCGGCCCCCGTACGGCTGGCCGGTACCGCCGGCCAGTCCTCCCGATCAATGAGCGTCGAGCCTATGGGCCCGGGGGGCGGGGCGCCGGGAGGCGGGCAATAGTCGTATCGGGTCGGGCCGCGGGGCTCGGGGGCCGATCGAACGCCGGGCCTTGGATCGTTCGTCCGTACCCCTCGCCCACCTGCGGTCTTCGCCGCGGGATACGGATTTCACCTCCGGGCGCGGAACGTGTAATCTCTTCCTCGTTCGCCCCTATAGCTCAGTCGGTAGAGCGTCTCCATGGTAAGGAGAAGGTCTGCGGTTCGATTCCGCATGGGGGCTCGGTGAGAAACGGTCAGCTTCGGCTGTGCCGCGGATCACTGTGGCGGTGTAGCTCAGTTGGTAGAGCAAGCGGCTCATAATCGCTGTGTCACCGGTTCAAGTCCGGTCACCGCTACCCCGCGTAGTCGGTCGGGAGATCGCACTCCCGGTCGGCTACTCTTGTCGTGTTCTTATTCGTTGTCCAAGGAAGGCACTCCCGTGGCTGCCACCGATGTCCGCCCGAAGATCACGCTGGCCTGCGTGGAGTGCAAGGAGCGGAACTACATCACCAAGAAGAACCGGCGTAACGACCCGGACCGTCTTGAGATGAAGAAGCACTGCCCCCGCTGCAACTCGCACACCGCGCACCGCGAGACCCGCTGACCCTCTCGCAGGGCAACGGGCCTGTGTGACACCAGGTCTTCGACTCCGGACCGCATCCCTCACAGGGGTGCGGTCCGGAGTCTTTTTCGTATCCATCCGCGTGACGAGGAGCTGCCATGGCGCTCGACCCCTCCTTCATCGGGCGTAGTTACCCGCCCACCGAGCCGTACGAGGTCGGCCGGGAGAAGATCCGCGAGTTCGCGGCCGCGATCGGCGACGCCAACCCGGCGTACACCGACCCGGAGGCGGCGAAGGAACTGGGCCACCCCGATGTGATCGCCCCGCCGACCTTCCCGTTCGTGATCACCTACCGCGCGGCCGGCCAGGTGGTCGAGGACCCGGAGCTGGGCCTGGACTTCAGCCGGGTGGTGCACGGAGACCAGAAGTTCGCCTACACCCGCCCGGTGCGGGCCGGTGACCGGCTGTCGGTCGCGGTGACCATCGACAACATCAAGTCACTGGCGGGCAATGACGTGCTCACCGTGCGTGGCGAGGTGGCGGACGCGACCGGCGAGCACGTGGTGACGTCGGTCATGACCCTGGTGGCCCGGGCCGCCGACGAGGCGGGGGAGTGAGCGCGATGGCGATCAGCTACGACGAGGTCGAGGCCGGCACCGAGCTGCCGGCGCAGTCCTTCCCGGTGACCCGCGACGCGCTGGTGCGGTACGCGGGCGCCTCCGGTGACTTCAACCCGATCCACTGGAACGAGAAGTTCGCCCTGGAGGTCGGGCTGCCGGACGTGATCGCGCACGGCATGTTCACCATGGCCGAGGCGATCCGGGTGGTCACCGACTGGGTCGGCGACCCGGCCGCGGTGGTCGAGTACGGCGTGCGCTTCACCCGCCCGGTGCCGGTGCCGAACGACGGGGTGGGCGCGGTGGTCGAGGTCACGGCCAAGGTCGCCAAGAAGCTGGACGGCGGCCGGGTGCAGGTCGACCTGCTGGCCACCACGGGCGGCCTGAAGGTGCTCGGCATGGCCCGGGCCGTCGTCCGGCTCGGCTGAGCGGCTCGCCCGGCCGGACGGCGCGGCGGCCGGAGCCCCGTACCCACGGGAGCTCCGGCCGCGGCCGCGGGTCTTGTGCTGATAGTGATTGACCACTAACTTGGTACCCATGGCGAAGTCGAGCATCAGGATGAGCGCGGAGGAGCGGCGCGAGAGCGTCGTCCGGGCCGCCCTGACCGAGTTCGCCAGGGGTGGGTACCACGGCACCTCCACGGAGGCGATCGCCCGCCGGGTGGGCGTCTCGCAGCCGTACCTGTTCCGATTGTTCCCCGGCAAGCAGGCGATCTTCGCCGCGGCCGCCGAACGCTGCGTCGAGGAGACCTGGCGGGTCTTCGACGAGGCCTCGGCCGGGCTGTCCGGCGAGGAGGCCGCCGAGGCGATGTCCGTCGCGTACATGGGCCTGGTCGAGGACCGTGACCAGCTGATGATGCAGATGCAGATCTACGTCTCGGTCTCCGCGGCGAGGGCGGCCGGCGAGGAGGAGGTCGGCGAGGCCGCCCGGCGGCTCTGGGCTGACCTGTTCGACCGGGTGAGGGTCAGGATCGGCGGTGACGTGAAGGACGCCACGCGGTTCTTCGCGCACGGCATGCTGATCAACACCCTGGTGGCGCTCGGCTACCCGCAGGACCACCGGGTCTGGAGCGGTCTGGACGAGTGCAAGGCGCCCGAGCAGTAGTCCGGCCGCGCGGTGTGTCCGTGCGGCCTCTTTTCGGCCCATCAAAGTTATTGAGCAATAACTACCTAGAGGAACCTGGGGGAAGAAGTCATGACGGAGAAACCGGCCTTGGGCAGAGCCGCGATCTGGACCCTGGTGATCGTCAGCGTGGCGAGCTTCATGGCCGCGCTGGACAACCTGGTGGTCACCACCGCACTGCCGTCGATCCGCGAGGAGCTCGGCGGCGGGCTGTCCGACCTCGAATGGACGGTCAGCGCCTACACCCTCAGCTTCGCGGTGCTGTTGATGTTCGGCGCCGCCCTCGGCGACCGCTTCGGCCGCCGCCGGATCTTCCTGGTCGGCCTGGCGGTGTTCACCGCGGGCTCCGCGGCGGCCGCGCTGTCCCCGGGCATCGGTGAGCTGATCGCCGCCCGCGCCGTGCAGGGCACCGGGGCCGCGGTGATGATGCCGCTCACCCTCACCCTGCTCACCGCCGCCGTGCCCGAGGTCAAGCGGGGGCTGGCCTTCGGCATCTGGTCGGGGGTCAGCGGCCTCGCCGTCGCCGCCGGGCCGCTGATCGGAGGCTCGCTGACCGAGCACTTCTCCTGGCAGTGGATCTTCTGGGTGAACGTCCCGGTCGGCCTCGTCCTGCTGCCGCTGGCCTTCCTGCGGCTCGGCGAGAGCCGGGGCGAGGGCAGGGCCCTGGACGTGCCCGGAACCCTGCTGGTCAGCCTGGGGATGTTCGGGATCGTGCTCGGCCTGATCCGCGGCAACCCGGACGGCTGGACCAGCCCGCTGGTCCTCGGCACCCTGATCGGCGGCACCCTGCTGCTGGCCGTCTTCGTCTGGTACGAGCAGCGGGTGGCCGCCCACCCGATGCTGCCGATGCGGCTGTTCCGCAGCCGGGCCTTCTCCGCCGTCAACGCGGCCAGCCTGCTGATGTACCTGGGGATGTTCGGCTCGATCTTCCTGATCAGCCAGTACCTCCAGGGCGTCGGCGGCTTCAGCCCGCAGGAGGCCGGCATCCGGATGCTGCCCTGGACGGCGATGCCGCTGCTGGTCTCGCCGGTCGCGGGCATCGTCTCCGACCGGATCGGCGGCCGGCCGATCGTGGTCGCCGGGCTGGCGTTGCAGGCCGCGGGTCTGGCGCTGTTCGCCCTGGTCGCGGACGGGAGCACCGGCCTCGACTACGTCGCCCAGATCCCGGCCATCGTGATCAGCGGGATCGGCATGTCGCTGTACTTCGGCCCGACCGCCCAGCTGGTGATGGCCAGTGTCAGGCCGCAGGAGCAGGGGATCGCCTCCGGCGCCAACAACGCGCTGCGCGAGGTCGGCGGGGCGCTCGGGGTCGCGGTGCTCGCGGCGGTGTTCTCGGAACAGGGCGGCTACCAGTCGGCGCGGGCCTTCACGGACGGGTTGGTCTCCGCGCTGTACGTCGGCGCGGCAGCCGTCGCGCTCGGGGCGCTGGCCGCGGTGTTCATCCCGCGGCGGCGCAAGTCGCCGGTCGCGGCGGCGGGGGAGCCGGCCGGGCAGCGGGCCGAGCCCGCGCGGATCTGAGGGCCGCCGGGTGGCGGGGGTGCCGGGGGGCACCCCCGCCACCCGTACGCTGGTGGGCGTGCTGGTAGAAAACGACGCTCCCCTCGCCCCGCTGACCACGCTCCGGCTCGGTGGCCCGGCCCGCCGCCTGGTGACCGCGCACACCGACGACGAGGTGATCGCGGCCGTCCGCGAGGCCGACGCGGCCGGCGAGCCGCTGCTGGTCCTCGGCGGCGGCTCCAACCTGGTGATCGGCGACGCCGGCTTCCCCGGCACCGTGCTGCGGATCGCCACCGAGGGCTTCGTCCTGGACGGCACCGGCCTGGAGGTCGCGGCCGGCGAGAACTGGTCCGAGGTGGTCCGCCGCACCGTGCTGGACCACGAGCTGGCGGGCATCGAGTTCCTGGCCGGCATCCCCGGCTCGGTGGGCGCCACCCCGGTGCAGAACGTGGGCGCGTACGGCCAGGAGGTCGCGCAGTCGATCACCGAGGTGGTCGCGTACGACCGCTCCGCCGACGAGGTGGTCACGCTCTCGAACGACGGGTGCGCGTTCTCCTACCGGCACAGCCGCTTCAAGGCGGAGCCGGACCGCTACGTGGTGCTGCGGGTCCGCTTCCGGCTGGAGGACGGCGGCGGGCTCTCCACTCCCGTCCGCTACGCCGAGACCGCCAGGCACCTGGGCGTCGAGCAGGGCGAGCGGGTGGCGGTCGGCACGGCCTGGAACGCGGTGCTGCTGCTGCGCGCCGGCAAGGGCATGGTGCTGGACCCGGCGGACCACGACACCTGGTCGGCCGGCTCCTTCTTCACCAACCCGGTGCTCACGGCCGCGCAGTACGAGTCCTTCCGCACCCGCCCCGGCGCGGCGGACGCCCCCGCCTACCCGGCGCCCGAGGGCCGCACCAAGACCTCGGCGGCCTGGCTGATCGACCGGGCGGGCTTCGGCAAGGGCTACGGCACCGGCCCGGCGACGCTCTCCACCAAGCACACCCTGGCGCTCACCAACCGCGGCGCGGCCACCGCCGACGACCTGCTGGCGCTGGCCCGGGAGATCCGGGACGGGGTCCGCGAGGCCTTCGGGGTGGAGCTGGTGAACGAGCCGGTGATGGTGGGCGTCAAGCTCTGAGCCGCTACGGCGGCAGGCCCTAAGCGGGTACGGCGGCCGCGCCCGCGGGGGCACGGCTGCCCGCCAGCCAGGCGTCGATGTCCGCCAGCAGCTCCTTGCGGACGGCCTCCGGCGCGACCGATCCGCGCACCGACTGCCGTGCCAGCTCGGCGAGTTCGGCGTCGGAGAAGCCCAGCACGTCCCGGACCAGCTCGTACTGGGCGACCAGTCGGCTGCCGAACAGCAGCGGGTCGTCCGCGCCCAGCGCGAGCGGCACCCCGGCGTCGAAGAGCCGGCGCAGCGGCACCTCCCCGGGGTGCTCGTAGACGCCCAGCGAGACGTTGGAGGACGGGCAGACCTCGCAGGTGACCTGCCGGTCCGCCAGCCGCTGCATCAGCCGGGGGTCCTCGGCGGCCCGCACGCCGTGGCCGATCCGGCCGGCGCCCAGGTCGTCCAGGCAGTCCCGGATCGACTCGGGGCCGGACAGTTCGCCGCCGTGCGGAGCGGCCAGCAGCCCGCCCCTGCGGGCGATCGCGAAGGCCCGGTCGAAGTCCCTGGCCAGGCCCCGGCGCTCGTCGTTGGAGAGGCCGAAGCCGACCACCCCGTGGTCGGCGTAGCGGACGGCCAGCCTGGCCAGCGTCCTGGCGTCCATCGGGGACTTCATCCGGTTGGCCGCGACCAGGACCCGGATGCCCACCCCGGTGGCCGCGGCGGCGTGCTCCACGGCGTCCAGGATCAGTTCCAGGGCCGGGATCAGTCCGCCCAGCCGGGGCGCGTAGGAGGTCGGGTCGACCTGGATCTCCAGCCAGCGGGAGCCGTCCCGCCGCTCGTCCTCGGCGGTCTCCAGGACCAGCCGGCGGATGTCCTCCTCGTCCCGCAGCACCGAGCGGGCGGTGTCGTACAGCCGCTGGAAGCGGAACCAGCCGCGTTCGTCGGTGGCCCGCAGCTTGGGCGGCTCGCCGGAGCTGAGTGCCTCCGGCAGCCGGACGCCGTGCTTGTCGGCCAGCTCCAGGAGGGTGGCGGGCCGCATCGAGCCGGTGAAGTGCAGGTGCAGGTGGGCCTTCGGGAGGTCCCTGACGTCTCGCGGGTTCAACAGGCGTTCCATTCACCGATACTGCCGTATCCGACCCCCGAACGGGAACCGCCCCCTATCCATCCCCTGAAGGGGTGAAAGGGGGCGGTTCGTCGGGTGAAACCCCGGCGTCGGGTTGACGTCCGTCGGCAATCCGAGGTCAGTCGCGGGCCTCGCCGAGCAGCTTCTGGACCCGGCTGATGCCCTCGACCAGGTCGGCGTCGCCGAGCGCGTAGGAGAGCCGCAGGTAGCCGGGGGTGCCGAAGGCCTCGCCCGGGACGACCGCGACCTCGGCCTCGTCCAGGATCAGGGTGGCCAGCTCGCCGGAGGTCTGCGGGCGCCTGCCGCGGATCTCCTTGCCCAGCAGGTCCTTCACCGACGGGTAGACGTAGAAGGCGCCCTCGGGCTCGGGGCAGAGCACGCCGTCGATCTCGTTGAGCATCCGCACGATGGTCCTGCGGCGGCGGTCGAAGGCCTCGCGCATCTCGGCGACCGCGTCCAGGTCGGCGGCCACGGCGGCCAGGGCGGCGCGCTGGGCGACGTTGGAGACGTTCGAGGTGGCGTGCGACTGGAGGTTGGTCGCGGCCTTGACGACGTCCTTGGGGCCGATCACCCAGCCCACCCGCCAGCCGGTCATCGCGTAGGTCTTGGCGACGCCGTTGACCACGATGCACTTGTCGGCCAGCTCGGGCAGCAGGGCCGGCAGCGAGGTGAAGGTCGCGTCGCCGTACACCAGGTGCTCGTAGATCTCGTCGGTGAGCACCCACAGGCCGTGCTCCAGGGCCCAGCGGCCGATCGCCTCCGCCTCGGCCTCGGTGTACACCGCGCCGGTCGGGTTGGACGGCGAGACGAACAGCACGACCTTGGTGTTCTCGGTGCGGGCGGCCTCCAGCTGCTCGACCGAGACCTTGTAACCGGTGGTCTCGTCGGCGACGACCTCCACCGGGACGCCGCCGGCCAGCTGGACCGACTCCGGGTAGGTGGTCCAGTACGGGGCCGGGATGATGACCTCGTCGCCCGGGTCCAGGATCGCCGCGAAGGCCTCGTAGATCGCCTGCTTGCCGCCGTTGGTGACCAGCACCTGGGAGGCGTCCACCTCGTAGCCGGAGTCGCGCAGCGTCTTGGCGGCGATCGCGGCCTTCAGCTCGGGCAGGCCACCCGCCGGGGTGTAGCGGTGGTTCTTCGGGTCGCGGCAGGCCTCGACGGCCGCCTCGACGATGTAGCCCGGGGTCGGGAAGTCGGGCTCGCCGGCGCCGAAGCCGATGACCGGGCGGCCGGCCGCCTTGAGGGCCTTGGCCTTGGCGTCCACGGCGAGGGTCGCGGACTCGGCGATCGCGCCGATCCGGGCGGAGACCCGGCGGTCGGCGGGGCGGATGGACTGGTCGGGCTGCGGGGTGGAAGCGCTCATGCCTGCATCGTCGCAGAACCGGGACGGACCGGGCATCGGGGTATCGGCATCCGTACGCCCCCGTCCGGATCGTGGCCCCGGCGATCCGTCGGCGGGAGCCCCGCCGGGCCGGACATCCGCCGGGGGAGCGGCCGGTCCGGAAGAAGAGGTTCGACCAAACACCCCTCGACCACGTACACTCGCTGCTCGACGGCCCGCCGAAAGAAACCGGAGCTTTCACCGCCTGTACGAAGGGCGGGGGGAGATGCGGTAGGTTGGTCGCCACCGGAGCCGCGAGGCACCGTAGGGCAATAGCTCAATTGGTAGAGCACCGGTCTCCAAAACCGGCGGTTGGGGGTTCGAGTCCCTCTTGCCCTGCTGCTAGATCCGTTTTCAGCCCGTTCGCTCCACAGGAGTGAGCGGGCTTGATGCGGAGATGGCACCGATCAGCACCGCTAGCCGACTGGTCGTGCCCCACCTGGTGCGCGGCGAAGCTCGGCAGGACCCGGATTCAGGTGAGGACGAGTGACGGAGACCACGGGCTCCACCGCAACGCCTGAGAGCGGCAACCCCGAGGGTGCCGACGGCGCCGCCGAGGCCACGCCCGCCGAGGGCGAGAAGTCGGGCAAGCGCGGCGGCCGCGAGAAGAAGTCCGGCAAGCGGGCCAAGAAGGGCGCGTTCGCCCGGATCGGTCTGTTCTACCGCCAGATCATCGCGGAACTGCGCAAGGTCGTCTGGCCCACCAAGGGCGAGCTCACCAGCTACACCGCCGTCGTGGTCACCTTCGTCGTGGTCATGATGGGCATCGTGGCCGGCCTGGACTACGGCTTCTCCAAGCTGAGTCTCTGGGTCTTCGGCTGACCGGCCGCCCCACCTCCGTAGACAGCTTTCCGACCCGGGCCGATTCATCGGTCCGGGTCGAGCTGTCGGCGCCGGACGTACGCGCGGCTACCGTGGACTCGGTACTGTTGAAGTCTCCGAGACCTCATCTGGCGCCCGCGCGAGCGGACGCGTACCGGGCGGGTCGAGGAGCGCGCCACCTTCACCATCTCCAGGAAAGAAGCAGCCACCGTGTCTGAGTCCCCCCTGTACGACGCCGACGAGAC
Organism: Kitasatospora sp. NPDC036993; assembly: GCF_055607525.1. Classification (NCBI taxonomy): domain Bacteria; kingdom Bacillati; phylum Actinomycetota; class Actinomycetes; order Kitasatosporales; family Streptomycetaceae; genus Kitasatospora; species Kitasatospora sp. NPDC036993. Next base: position 370,761 of record NZ_JBVJRP010000004.1, read on the forward strand.
CGTCCGCGAGGCGGATGTCGCCGCCGAGCCGGACGCGGCCGAGCTGGCTGACGACGTCGAGTCCGCCGAGCAGATCGTGGACGCCGCGGACAGCGACGAGGACGAGGCCGAGGCGCACGACGAGGCCGAGGCCGGCGAGCCCGCCGAGGAGGCCGCGCTGCACGTGGAGGGCGACGCCGAGGAGGCCGACGCGGAGGAGACCGAGGAGGAGGCCACCGAGGAGGAGGCCGCCGAGGTCGACCCGGTCGCCAAGTTCCGTGAGGACCTGCGCTTCATGCCGGGCGAGTGGTACGTGATCCACACCTACGCCGGCTACGAGAACCGGGTGAAGCAGAACCTGGAGCAGCGCGCCGTCTCGCTGAACGTCGAGGAGTACATCTTCCAGGCCGAGGTGCCGCAGGAGGAGGTCGTCCAGATCAAGAACGGCGACCGCAAGACCATCCGCCAGAACAAGCTCCCCGGCTACGTCCTGGTGCGCATGGACCTCACCCCCGAGTCCTGGGGCGTCGTGCGCAACACCCCGGGTGTCACCGGCTTCGTCGGCAACGCCTACGACCCGTACCCGCTGACCCTGGACGAGGTCGTCAAGATGCTCGCCCCGGACGTCGAGCGCCAGGCGGCCAAGGACGCCGGCAAGCCCTCGCCGGTCAAGCCGAGCGAGATCCAGGTGCTGGACTTCGAGGTCGGCGACTCGGTCACCGTCACCGACGGTCCGTTCGCGACCCTCCAGGCGACCATCAACGAGATCAACCCGGACTCGAAGAAGGTCAAGGGCCTGGTCGAGATCTTCGGCCGGGAGACCCCGGTCGAGCTCTCCTTCGACCAGATCCAGAAGAACTAGTCGTACGGTCTTCGGATCCGGGGCGGGGCCGAGGGCCCTGCCCCGGATCCGTTTTGGTCCAGCGGCGCGAACGCGTTAGCCTGGTCCGATGTGTGTGCTGGCGGCAGGGTGTCGCCCCGGTCCCGCACGCACCAGCAATCACCTCTCGGAAGGACCCGGAGAGACATGCCTCCCAAGAAGAAGAAGATCACGGGGCTTATCAAGCTCCAGATCAACGCCGGTGCGGCCAACCCGGCGCCGCCGGTCGGCCCCGCGCTGGGTCAGCACGGCGTCAACATCATGGAGTTCTGCAAGGCCTACAACGCCGCGACCGAGTCGCAGCGCGGCATGATCGTGCCGGTGGAGATCACGGTCTACGACGACCGTTCCTTCACCTTCATCACGAAGACGCCGCCGGCCGCGCGCCTCATCCTGAAGGCCGCGGGTGTCGAGAAGGGCTCCGGCGAGCCGCACAAGACCAAGGTCGCCAAGCTCACCAGCGCCCAGGTCCGTGACATCGCCACGGTCAAGATGCCCGACCTGAACGCCAACGACCTGGACGCCGCGGAGAAGATCATCGCCGGCACCGCCCGGTCGATGGGCATCACCGTCGAGGGCTGAGAACCTCCCTTCCCGTCAGGGAAAAGCTGATTCAGCCATCCCCGTGGTAGGGCCCGCGCAGGCCCGTGACACCACAACTCCATTCATCATTCAGGAGCAGCCATGAAGCGCAGCAAGGCCCTGAAGGCCGCGGACGCCCAGGTCGACCGCGAGCGCCTTTACGCCCCCCTCGAGGCCATCCGCCTCGCCAAGGCGACCAGCACCAGCAAGTTCGACGGCACCGTCGAGGTCGCCATGCGTCTGGGTGTCGACCCGCGCAAGGCCGACCAGATGGTCCGCAGCACCGTGATCCTCCCGCACGGCACCGGTAAGACCGCTCGGGTCCTGGTCTTCGCGACCGGCGAGCGTGCCGAGGCCGCGCGTGCTGCTGGCGCCGACATCGTCGGTGCCGACGAGCTGATCGACGAGGTCGCGAAGGGCAAGCTGGACTTCGACGCCGTCGTCGCCACCCCGGACCTCATGGGCAAGGTCGGCCGCCTCGGCCGCGTGCTCGGTCCCCGTGGTCTGATGCCGAACCCGAAGACCGGCACCGTGACCCCGGACGTCGCCAAGGCTGTCAACGACATCAAGGGCGGCAAGATCGAGTTCCGCGTCGACAAGCACTCGAACCTGCACTTCATCATCGGTAAGGCCTCCTTCACCGACGAGCAGCTGATCGAGAACTACGCCGCCGCGCTGGACGAGGTGCTCCGCGCCAAGCCGTCCGCCGCCAAGGGCCGCTACATCAAGAAGACCGCGTTCTCGACCACCATCGGCCCCGGCATCCTGGTGGACCCGAACCGCACCCGTAACCTCCTCGTCGAGGAGGACCCGGCCGCCGTCTGAGCACCCGTGCTCTAGCGCAGTCCGTACGACGGGCCCGCACCCCCTTCACCGGGGGCGCGGGCCCGTCGTCGTTCCCCGAACGGTTGCCGGATCGGGACATCGGCGGAGAGGAGCGGGCGGCCGAACCGTCGTACGCTCTGGCGGTCAGACCACGTGGAGAACCTGTGACCGCCGGAGTGTGCCGTGCCGCCCGCCCCTCGCCCCACCGTTCTCGTGGCGGCCCTGCTGCTCGCCACCACCACCGGGTGCAGCCTGCTGGCCGCCCCGACCACGGGGACCCCGGGCGGTCCCGCGCCGGTGCCGCCCAAACAGGTGGTGCTCGCCGCCGCGCAGGCGCTCGACGACGCCGGCAGCGCCCGGATCGAGGTGGTCCGGGAGGGCCCGGACGGCCGGCGGACCGCGAGCGGCTCGCTGGTCTGGGGTGCGTCGGACGAGGCCGCGCTGACCGTCACCGACGAACTGGGCAGCGGACGGCTGACCGTGAAGGACGGCGTGCTCGACCTCGTGTACCAGGACGGCGCGGCCAAGCGCGCGGAGCGGAGCACCGCGGAGTCGGTCGACCCCGGGGCGGGCGCCGGCCCCGGCGGCTTCGCGGGCGGCTGGACGAGCACGCTGATCACCGGCCCCGGCAGCCGGGCGTACGCGGTCGCGCAGGGCGTCACCCTCGGCTCGCTCGGCGCCGAGCAACTGGCCGGGACCACCGTCGCGCACTACCGGGGCTCCGCGCCGGTGGCCGAACTCTTCGGAAGCGACAAGGAGTTGAGCCCGCAGCGGCGCGCCGCCACGCTGGACTGGTACCAGCGGCGCGGGGTGACGACGATCGGCTACGACGTCTGGGTCGGGCCCGGCAGGCAGCTGCTGCGGCTGCGTGAGACGGTCCGGGGGAGCGCGGGAACCACGGTGACCACGACCGATGTCTCGGTCCCGGGGGCGGCGGACCCGGCGCCTCCCGCGGGCGGGTGACGGGGAGGGGATATCGGGTGGGTGGGGCGTCCGACGATCCGTTAGAGTCCGCCTGAGAAATACATGAGAAGAGCTGACAATCGGCCTTTCTCGGGGCCGATCGGATCTCACGGGGGCAGCAAGGGCGCCGTCACCGGCACGGACGCGAACCGCGGCAGTTCCGCCGCGATCGCGGCACCGGCCGTCGGCGTCCTCGGCAGCGAGGCCGACCTGCCCGAGCCGCTCGGCTGATCCGGCGCGGCCCGTCCACCGGGCCCACCGGCAGCACGACCGGCTACCACCCGGGCGCATCGAGGGCCCGGGGTCCTCAAGGGGGGAATCATGGCTGGAACCCGCAAGACCGCCGTCGCCGTCGTCCTCGCCGCCCTGGCGCTGACCGCGACCGCGTGCAACGACAACGCCGACAAGGGCGCCGACAAGAACGCCGCCCCGGCCGCGCCGACCTCGGCCGCCGCCACCACGCCGGCCGGCACCCCGTCGGCCGCCCCGACCGGTGGCGCCAAGCCGGAGAAGGCGAGCCCGGCGGTCTACCTGGAGCAGGTCACCCAGAAGACCGGCGCGGCCAAGTCGGCGAAGATCACCGAGACGATCACCATCGGCGACAACGCGATGAAGGGCACGGGCGCGGTCTCCTGGGCCGACGGCCTCCAGGGCGAGCTCACGATGGACATGTCCCGCTCTCCGATGGGCAAGCTCATCTCGGTCCTCACCGGCAGCGAGTCCGCGTCGTACCGTTTCACCAAGGACGGGATGTACATGCGCGTCGACGGCGACGCGCTCGGGGCCCTGGACGGGAAGCACTGGCTGCACTACAGCGCCGCCGACCAGGCCAAGGCGTCCGGGGGCACGACCGAACAGTTCAAGGACGCGGACCCGGTCGACGGCGTGCGGCGGCTGATCGCGACCGGCAAGGTCACCGAGGTCGGCGACGAGACGGTGGCCGGCAAGGCCACCACCCACTACTCCGGTGTGCTCAACGCCGACGAGATCGCCAAGGCGTCCGGCAAGGGCCTGAGCCAGGAGAAGCTCGACCAGATCAAGCAGAAGCTGGCCGCGTCCGGCATCACCAGCGAGCGGATCGACGTGTGGGTCGACACCGACCAGCTGGTGGTCCAGCGGACCGAGACCGGGGACACCGCGGCGGGCGCCTTCAAGGCCTCGGTCCTCTACTCGGACTACGGGACCAGGGTGGAAACCACAGCCCCGCCCGCGTCCGACGTGGCGGAGGCCTCCGCGCTGTCGAAGGCGGGCAAGGGCGCCGGAACCGCCACCGGCTGATCACCCGGCCGAATTCGGCCGACCGGTGGATCCGCCAGGGGTGGCGGCCCCCGAGGAGGGGGCCGCCACCGGGCGGGCCGGGGACGGGTGGCAAGGTGGCCGGAGCGAGGGCCGCCGTCGGACGGGGCCGGGGCGAGAGGGGTACGGGCGATGGCGGGACGGCAGCGGTTGGCGGCAGCGGCCGTCGTCGCCCTGCTGGTGAGCGGGCTGAGCGGGTGCGACGGGGGCGCGCCCGCCGGGCCGTCCGGCGGCCCGACCCCGACCGACGCCTCGCCGGCCGCCGCCTCCCCGAGCGCCCAGGCGAAGCCGACCGACCGGTCGCCGCACGGGGTGCTGCTCTCCGCCCAGCTGGCCATGCAGACCGCCCGCCGGGCCAAGGTCAGCTACCGGCTCGGCCAGGACGCCGGCTCGGGCCCGCTGTTCTGGCAGCCCAAGACCGCGCTCCAGATCAAGCGCTCCACCCCGTCCGGGTCCGAGCAGCTGATCGTCGTGGACACCGTCGCCTACCAGGGCGGGGACGCCGCCACCGCGGCCAGGAACGGCGGCAGGCACTGGGAGCGCTTCACCGTGCCGCCGGACGCGGACGGCCACAAGGAGATCCCCTACGCCGGGCTGATCGACCTGCTGAACCCGGTCGAGGCGCTGACCGCGGCCACCGCCGAGGGGGCGGACCCGGTCTTCGTCGGCGAGGAGAAGTACGAGGACTCGACCGTCGAGCACTACCGGATCACCACCACCGCCGAGAAGTACGCGGCCGCCCAGACCCAGCTGACCCAGGCCCGCAGGGACGGCCTCCGGGCCGCGCTCGCGCCGGGCGGCTCGCTCTCGCTCACCGTGGACCTCTGGCTCAACGACAAGGACCAGCTGGTCCGGCTCCAGCGCACCGGCAGCGGGGACAGCGGCAGCGCGGACGACTCGGTGCTCTACACCGACTTCGGCGGGGCGCTGCTCTCGGCGCAGGCGCCGGCCGAGTCGGACACCGTGGACACCGGGGTCCGGACGGTCTCCCCGCTGGCCCGCTGAGCCGCCCCGACGCGCGCCCGCGGTTGCTCCGTCCGAGGGCGATTTGCACCTTGCGACCGGCTCCGGCTAATCTAACCGAAGCCAAAGACCGCTGGTTGTCATCGCGCCCCCGTCAGGGAGCCGGTGGCCGAAGGATCTGCGTTTCGTCGCAGGCAGCCCGCGCAGGTGTGTCTGGAGCTTCGACTTCCGGGTACCGCGTCCGCGCGGCCGCCCGTTGAGGTCGCTACGAGCCCCGTGCGCCTGCGCACCGGGGCTCATTGCGTTTCCGCAGGAGCTTTCCTTCCGTCCGGTCGGTCCACGGCGACCCAGGTCGACTTTCGCGGTCGGCCCGACTTCGACATCACGGAAGGAGGCGTAAGCCTATGGCCAGGCCCGACAAGGCTGCTGCCGTCGCCGAGATCACGGACAAGTTCCGTGGCTCCTCCGCGGCGCTGCTGACCGAGTACCGCGGTCTCTCGGTGAAGCAGGTCAAGACCCTGCGTCGCTCGCTCGGCGACAACGCCGAGTACGCCGTGGTGAAGAACACGCTGACCAAGATCGCGGCCAATGAGGTCGGGATCACGGAGCTCGACGACCTGTTCAGTGGTCCGACGGCTGTCGCCTTCGTCACCGGTGACCCGGTGGAGTCGGCGAAGGCTCTGCGTGACTTCGCCAAGGAGAACCCCGCTCTCATCATCAAGGGCGGTGTCCTTGACGGTAAGGCGCTGTCCGCCGATGAGATCAAGAAGCTCGCGGACCTCGAGTCCCGCGAGGTGCTGCTCGCCAAGCTGGCGGGTGCCCTGAAGGCCAAGCAGTCCCAGGCTGCCGCGCTCTTCCAGGCCCTGCCGTCGAAGCTCGTCCGCACTGTGGACGCGCTGCGCGACAAGGTCGAGCAGGGCGGTGCCGGTACGCCGGCTCCCGCCGCCGAGGACGCCGCCGCGGAGTAATCCGCAGGCTCACGCCTCGCTGCGGGCCCGTGCCCGCCCAACCCGTACATACGGCACCAACCTGCCGATTTAGTGGAAGGACGCCATCATGGCGAAGCTGTCCCAGGACGAGCTGCTCGCGCAGTTCGAGGAGCTCACCCTCATCGAGCTGGCCGCCTTCGTGAAGGCCTTCGAGGAGAAGTTCGACGTCACCGCCGCCGCGCCGGTCGCCGTTGCCGCCGCCGGTGTCCCCGGTGCCGCCGCCGAGGCCGTCGAGGAGCAGGACGAGTTCGACGTCATCCTCGAGGGTGCCGGCGACAAGAAGATCCAGGTCATCAAGGAGGTGCGCACCCTGACCTCCCTCGGCCTGAAGGAGGCCAAGGACCTCGTTGACACCGCTGGTGCCAAGGTCCTGGAGAAGGTTGCCAAGGACGTTGCCGAGAAGGCCAAGGCCGCCCTCGAGGGTGCCGGCGCCAAGGTCACCGTCAAGTGATCTCGCGCCCCCTCTGAGGGGGCGTAGGGCCGGGCCGATCACCCTTGCGGGTGGTCGGCCCGGCCTTTTCGCGTTTCCGGGCCCGGAGCGGTTCCCCCGGGCGGCCGACAGGGCCCACCGTGTGGCCGAGAGGGCACTCGGCACCGTCGGTGCCGGGAGGTATGGTGATCACCGTCGTCGAGGGCGGCCCCACCACGGCTTCTGTAACGCCGAGGGGGTCCGGATCGATAGACAGGTCGAGGCCCGCGCCGTCGGCGGGCCCTTGACGAACCTGGCGCGGCGCGCGATTCTCAAGGCGCGAGTCCGCCCGGTTGGTTCGCCGCTGGATGCATAACCAGTGGCGCGGCGGGAAATGACTCCACGTGAGTGAGAGCAGTACCCGGTGGGCGTCCGCGCTCGCCGGCTACCGGGAGGAGTCTCCGATTCGGTCTCCGAATCAGAGCTGGACAGCAGTGTCGCCATTGGCTACACTGTCCCTTTGCGCTGCCTGTTAGCTGCTCCGTGACTCGTCGCCCGGAGTTTGCGTTGCCCTGAAGGGGCCTGGCATCGCCTCCGCAAAGCGGCTCTGACCTGGGGTTCCGACCCCGGCGGAGGCCAGTGGCGAGGGAGGCGGGACCAAGCCCAAGCAGGCCCGGCTGGTACGCGCGTAGTGAGCTCCGAGCCCTCGGAAGGACCCCCCTCTTGGCCGCGCCGCGCAACGCCTCGAACAATTCCGCCGCATCCACCGCTCCGCTTCGCGTCTCGTTCGCGAAGATCAAGGAGCCCCTCGAGGTCCCGAACCTCCTGGCCCTGCAGACCGAGAGCTTTGACTGGCTGCTCGGCAATGCGGCCTGGAAGTCCCGGGTCGAGCGGGCGCTGGAGTCTGGTCTGGACGTCCCCACCAAGTCCGGTCTGGAGGAGATCTTCGAGGAGATCTCGCCGATCGAGGACTTCAGCGGGTCGATGTCGTTGACCTTCCGCGACCACCGTTTCGAGCCGCCGAAGAACTCCATTGACGAGTGCAAGGACCGCGACTTCACGTTCGCGGCCCCGCTCTTCGTCACGGCCGAGTTCACCAACAACGAGACCGGTGAGATCAAGTCTCAGACGGTCTTCATGGGCGATTTCCCGCTCATGACCCACAAGGGCACGTTCGTGATCAACGGCACCGAGCGTGTCGTCGTGTCGCAGCTCGTCCGCTCCCCGGGTGTGTACTTCGACTCCACCCTGGACAAGGTGTCCGACAAGGACATCTACTCCTGCAAGGTCATCCCCTCGCGTGGTGCCTGGCTGGAGATGGAGATCGACAAGCGCGACATGGTCGGCGTCCGCATCGACCGCAAGCGCAAGCAGTCCGTCACCGTGCTGCTCAAGGCCCTCGGCTGGACCAACGAGATGATTCTCGAGGAGTTCGGCGAGTACGAGTCGATGCGCAACACCCTGGAGAAGGACCACACCCAGGGCCAGGACGACGCACTGCTGGACATCTACCGCAAGCTGCGTCCGGGCGAGCCGCCCACGCGCGAGGCCGCGCAGACGCTTCTGGAGAACCTGTACTTCAACCCGAAGCGCTACGACCTCGCCAAGGTCGGCCGTTACAAGGTCAACCGCAAGCTGGGCAACGCCGAGTCGCTGGACTCCGGCGTGCTCACCGAGCCCGACATCATCGGTGCGATCAAGTACCTGGTGAAGCTGCACGCGGGCGAGACCGAGTGGCGTGACGGCGAGGGCCGCGACATCGTGGTCGAGGTCGACGACATCGACCACTTCGGCAACCGTCGCCTCCGCAACGTCGGCGAGCTCATCCAGAACCAGGTCCGTACGGGTCTCGCCCGTATGGAGCGCGTCGTGCGTGAGCGCATGACCACCCAGGACGTCGAGGCGATCACGCCGCAGACCCTGATCAACATCCGGCCGGTCGTCGCCTCCATCAAGGAGTTCTTCGGCACCAGCCAGCTGTCGCAGTTCATGGACCAGACGAACCCGCTGTCGGGCCTGACCCACAAGCGCCGTCTGTCCGCCCTCGGCCCCGGCGGTCTCTCCCGTGAGCGCGCCGGCTTCGAGGTCCGTGACGTGCACCCCTCGCACTACGGCCGCATGTGTCCGATCGAGACGCCCGAAGGCCCGAACATCGGTCTGATCGGCTCGCTGGCCTCGTACGGCCGGGTCAACGCGTTCGGCTTCATCGAGACCCCGTACCGCAAGGTCGTCGACGGTGTGGTCACCGAGAAGGTGGACTACCTCACCGCCGACGAGGAGGACCGCTACGTCATCGCCCAGGCGAACGCGCCGCTGACCGCGGACCTGCACTTCGCCGAGCCGCGTGTCCTGGTCCGCCGCCGTGGTGGCGAGATCGACTACATCCCGGGCACCGAGATCGACTACATGGACGTCTCGCCGCGCCAGATGGTGTCGGTCGCGACCGCCATGATCCCGTTCCTCGAGCACGACGACGCCAACCGCGCGCTCATGGGCTCGAACATGATGCGTCAGGCGGTGCCGCTGCTGAAGAGCGAGGCCCCGCTGGTCGGCACCGGCATGGAGTACCGCTGCGCCGTCGACGCCCAGGACGTCATCTCCGCCGAGAAGGCGGGTGTCGTCCAGGAGGTCTCGGCCGACTACGTCACCGTGGCGAACGACGACGGCACGTACACCACGTACCGCGCCGCCAAGTTCACCCGCTCCAACCAGGGCACCGCCTTCAACCAGAAGGTGCTCGTGGACGAGGGCGCCCGGGTCGAGGCCGGCCAGGTGCTGGCCGACGGCCCGTGCACCGACGAGGGCGAGATGGCCCTCGGCAAGAACCTGCTCGTGGCGTTCATGTCGTGGGAGGGTCACAACTACGAGGACGCGATCATCCTGTCGCAGCGCCTCGTGCAGGACGACGTCCTCTCCTCGATCCACATCGAGGAGCACGAGGTCGACGCCCGTGACACCAAGCTCGGCCCCGAGGAGATCACCCGGGACATCCCGAACGTCTCCGAGGAGGTCCTCGCCGACCTCGACGAGCGCGGCATCATCCGCATCGGCGCCGACGTCGTCACCGGCGACATCCTGGTCGGCAAGGTCACCCCGAAGGGTGAGACCGAGCTGACCCCCGAGGAGCGCCTGCTCCGCGCGATCTTCGGTGAGAAGGCCCGTGAGGTCCGCGACACCTCGCTGAAGGTCCCGCACGGTGAGTCCGGCAAGGTCATCGGCGTCCGCGTCTTCGACCGTGAAGAGGGCGACGAGCTGCCCCCGGGCGTCAACCAGCTGGTCCGCGTCTACGTGGCCCAGAAGCGCAAGATCACCAACGGTGACAAGCTCGCCGGCCGTCACGGCAACAAGGGCGTCATCTCCAAGATCCTGCCGGTCGAGGACATGCCGTTCCTGGAGGACGGCACCCCGGTCGACATCATCCTGAACCCGCTGGGTGTCCCGTCCCGAATGAACCCGGGACAGGTCCTGGAGATCCACCTCGGGTGGCTCGCCAAGCAGGGCTGGGACGTCTCCGGCCTCGCCGACGAGTGGGCCCAGCGCCTCCAGGTGATCGGCGCGGACAAGGTCGAGGGCGGCACCAACCTCGCCACCCCGGTCTTCGACGGCGCCCGCGAGGACGAGATCACCGGTCTGCTGGACAACACCACCCTCACCCGCGACGGTGAGCGCCTGGTGAACTCCACCGGCAAGGCCCGGCTGTTCGACGGCCGCTCCGGCGAGCCGTTCCCGATGCCGGTCTCGGTCGGCTACATGTACATCCTCAAGCTGCACCACCTGGTCGACGACAAGCTGCACGCCCGCTCGACCGGTCCGTACTCGATGATCACCCAGCAGCCGCTCGGTGGTAAGGCGCAGTTCGGTGGCCAGCGCTTCGGTGAGATGGAGGTGTGGGCCCTCGAGGCGTACGGCGCGGCCTACGCACTCCAGGAGCTGCTCACCATCAAGTCCGACGACGTCCTCGGCCGAGTGAAGGTCTACGAGGCCATCGTCAAGGGCGAGAACATCCCCGAGCCCGGCATTCCCGAGTCCTTCAAGGTCCTCATCAAGGAAATGCAGTCGCTCTGCCTCAACGTGGAGGTGCTGTCCTCGGACGGCCAGTCCATCGAGATGCGGGACTCGGACGAGGACGTGTTCCGCGCCGCCGAGGAGCTCGGCATCGACCTGTCCCGGCGCGAGCCGAGCAGCGTCGAAGAGGTCTGACGGAGGTGGGGCCGGCCGCAGCAGCGGCCGGCCCGCCCCCAGGCCCCCCTCAGACCACATTGAACGACTCTCGACTTACGAAAGAGGGCTTGACGACCAGTGCTTGACGTCAACTTCTTCGACGAGCTCCGCATCGGCCTGGCCACCGCCGACGACATCCGCCAGTGGTCCCACGGCGAGGTCAAGAAGCCGGAGACCATCAACTACCGCACCCTGAAGCCCGAAAAGGACGGACTCTTCTGCGAGAAGATCTTCGGCCCCACCCGGGACTGGGAGTGCTACTGCGGTAAGTACAAGCGCGTCCGCTTCAAGGGCATCATCTGCGAGCGCTGCGGCGTCGAGGTGACCCGCGCCAAGGTGCGCCGCGAGCGGATGGGCCACATCGAGCTGGCCGCCCCGGTCACCCACATCTGGTACTTCAAGGGCGTGCCGTCCCGCCTGGGCTACCTGCTCGACCTGGCGCCGAAGGACCTCGAGAAGGTCATCTACTTCGCCGCCTACATGATCACCTGGGTCGACGACGAGCGCCGCCAGCGCGACCTGCCGTCCCTGGAGGCGCACGTCTCGGTCGAGCGCCAGCAGATCGAGAACCGTCGCGACTCCGACCTCGAGGCCCGCGCCAAGAAGGCCGAGACCGACCTGGCCGAGCTGGAGGCCGAGGGCGCCAAGGCCGACGTGCGCCGCAAGGTGCGCGAGGGCGCCGAGCGCGAGATGAAGCAGCTGCGCGACCGCGCGCAGCGCGAGCTCGACCGCCTCGACGAGGTGTGGGCCCGCTTCAAGAACCTCAAGGTCCAGGACCTGGAGGGCGACGAGCTGCTCTACCGCGAGCTGCGCGACCGCTTCGGCACCTACTTCTCCGGCTCGATGGGCGCGGCGGCCCTCAAGGACCGCCTGGAGACCTTCGACCTGGCGGAGGAGTCCGAGCGCCTGCGCGAGATCATCCGCACCGGCAAGGGCCAGAAGAAGACCCGCGCGCTGAAGCGCCTCAAGGTCGTCTCCGCGTTCCTCCAGACCACCAACAAGCCCAACGGCATGGTGCTGGACTGCGTCCCGGTCATCCCGCCGGACCTGCGTCCGATGGTGCAGCTGGACGGTGGCCGCTTCGCGACCTCCGACCTGAACGACCTGTACCGCCGCGTCATCAACCGCAACAACCGCCTGAAGCGGCTTCTCGACCTCGGTGCGCCCGAGATCATCGTGAACAACGAGAAGCGCATGCTCCAGGAGGCCGTCGACGCGCTGTTCGACAACGGCCGCCGCGGCCGTCCGGTCACCGGCCCGGGCAACCGCCCGCTGAAGTCCCTCAGCGACATGCTGAAGGGCAAGCAGGGTCGTTTCCGTCAGAACCTGCTCGGCAAGCGAGTCGACTACTCGGCCCGTTCGGTCATCGTCGTCGGCCCCCAGCTCAAGCTGCACCAGTGCGGTCTGCCGAAGGCCATGGCGCTGGAGCTCTTCAAGCCGTTCGTGATGAAGCGCCTGGTCGACCTGAACCACGCGCAGAACATCAAGTCGGCCAAGCGCATGGTCGAGCGTGCCCGTCCGGTCGTGTGGGACGTGCTCGAAGAGGTCATCGCCGAGCACCCGGTCCTGCTGAACCGTGCGCCCACCCTGCACCGCCTCGGCATCCAGGCCTTCGAGCCGCAGCTGGTCGAGGGCAAGGCCATCCAGATCCACCCGCTCGTCTGCACCGCGTTCAACGCGGACTTCGACGGTGACCAGATGGCCGTCCACCTGCCGCTCTCCGCGGAGGCGCAGGCCGAGGCCCGCATCCTGATGCTGTCCTCGAACAACATCCTGAAGCCGGCCGACGGTCGCCCCGTCACCATGCCGACCCAGGACATGGTGCTCGGTCTGTTCTTCCTGACCTCGGACCGCGACAACGTGAAGGGCGCCGGCCGCACCTTCTCGTCGACCGCCGAGGCGATCATGGCCTTCGACGCCCGCGACCTGGACGTGCAGGCCCCGATCGAGCTGCGCCTCCAGGCCGGCACCGTCCCGCCGCGCGGCTGGACCCCGCCGGTGGACGAGGACGGCCGGTCGTCCTGGTACGAGGGTGAGCCCTTCCGCCTGACCACCACCCTGGGCCGCGCGCTCTTCAACGAGCTGCTGCCCGAGGACTACCCGTTCGTCGACTACGAGGTGGGCAAGAAGCAGCTCTCCGCGATCGTCAACGACCTGGCGGAGCGCTACCCCAAGGTCGTCGTCGCGGCGACCCTGGACAACCTGAAGGCGTCCGGCTTCCACTGGTCGACCCGCTCGGGTGTCACCGTCTCGATCTCGGACGTCGTCGTCCCGCCGAACAAGCCCCAGATCCTCGAGGGCTACGAGGCGAAGGCGGAGAAGGTCCAGCGTCAGTACGAGCGCGGCCTGATCACCAACGACGAGCGCAAGCAGGAGCTCATCGGCATCTGGACCCAGGCGACCAACGAGGTCGCCGAGGCCATGAACGAGAACTTCCCGAAGACGAACCCCATCTTCATGATGGTCGACTCGGGTGCTCGTGGAAACATGATGCAGATGCGCCAGATCGCCGGTATGCGTGGTCTGGTGTCGAACGCGAAGAACGAGACCATCCCGCGTCCGATCAAGGCCTCGTTCCGTGAGGGCCTGTCCGTGCTGGAGTACTTCATCTCCACTCACGGTGCCCGTAAGGGTCTGGCCGACACCGCCCTCCGTACCGCCGACTCCGGCTACCTCACCCGTCGTCTGGTCGACGTCTCCCAGGACGTCATCATCCGCGAGGAGGACTGCGGCACCGAGCGCGGCCTGAAGCTGTCGATCGGCTCCGTGGGCGCGGACGGCGTGCTGCGCAAGGCCGACGACGTCGAGACCAGCGTCTACGCCCGGATGCTCGCCGAGGACATCACGGTGGACGGCAAGCTCCTTGCCACCGCCAACACCGACCTCGGTGACGTGCTGATCGACGAGCTGATCCGCCACGGCATCGGCGAGGTCAAGACCCGCTCGATCCTGACCTGTGAGTCGGCCGTCGGCACCTGCGCCATGTGCTACGGGCGTTCGCTGGCCACCGGCAAGCTGGTCGACATCGGTGAGGCGGTCGGCATCATCGCCGCCCAGTCCATCGGTGAGCCCGGTACCCAGCTGACCATGCGTACCTTCCACACCGGTGGTGTGGCCGGTGACGACATCACCCAGGGTCTGCCGCGTGTCGTCGAGCTCTTCGAGGCCCGTACCCCCAAGGGTGTGGCCCCGATTTCGGAGGCGCAGGGCCGGGTCCGCATCGAGGACACCGAGAAGACCCGCAAGCTGGTCGTCACGCCGGACGACGGCACCGACGAGATCGCCTACCCGGTCTCGAAGCGTGTGAAGCTGCTCGTCAGCGAGGGCGAGGCGGTCGCGGTCGGCCAGAAGCTGACCATGGGTGCCACCAACCCGCACGACGTCCTGCGCATCATGGGCCAGCGTGCCGTCCAGGTCCACCTGGTCGCCGAGGTCCAGAAGGTCTACAACTCGCAGGGCGTGTCGATCCACGACAAGCACATCGAGATCATCATCCGGCAGATGCTCCGCCGCGTGACGATCATCGAGTCGGGCGACGCCGAGCTGCTCCCGGGCGAGCTCGTCGAGCGCGGCCGCTTCGAGACCGAGAACCGTCGCGTGGTCGCCGAGGGCGGTCACCCCGCCTCCGGCCGTCCGCAGCTGATGGGTATCACCAAGGCCTCGCTGGCCACCGAGTCCTGGCTGTCGGCCGCCTCCTTCCAGGAGACGACCCGGGTCCTCACCGACGCGGCGATCCACGCCAAGTCGGACCCGCTGCTGGGCCTCAAGGAGAACGTCATCCTCGGTAAGCTCATCCCGGCCGGTACGGGTCTGCCCCGCTACCGCAACATCCGGGTCGAGCCGACCGAGGAGGCCAAGGCCGCGATGTACTCGGCCGTCGGCTACGACGACTACGACCTGTCGCCCTTCGGCGCCGGCTCCGGCCAGGCGGTTCCGCTGGACGACTACGACTACGGCCCGTACACCGGCTGAGTCCCCCTTCCCGCCCGTCACCGGGCGGGAGGGGCCCAGGTCACTGATCGCAGGGCGGTCACCCCTCAGGGGGTGGCCGCCCTGCGGCGTTTCCGGGCCCGTGCCGGCATCGCGGACGGTGCCGGCGGGGGCCGGAGGGGAGGCGATTAGGTGATTCGGTTGAAGTCGCGTAGATTCGTGTTCACCGACGCGGGGTGGAGCAGCTCGGTAGCTCGCTGGGCTCATAACCCAGAGGTCGCAGGTTCAAATCCTGTCCCCGCTACAAAGACGAAGGGCCCGGAGGCATCAAGCCTCGGGGCCCTTCGGCGTTCCCGGGCCCCGGTCGGGCCAGTCGGCCCCGCCGGCGGGGGCCGGAGGGGAGGCGATTAGGTGATTCGGTTGAAGTCGCGTAGATTCGTGTTCACCGACGCGGGGTGGAGCAGCTCGGTAGCTCGC
>NZ_JBVJRP010000004.1:386373-572627 GCF_055607525.1 Kitasatospora sp. NPDC036993
CTGGGCTCATAACCCAGAGGTCGCAGGTTCAAATCCTGTCCCCGCTACGAAGACGAAGGGCCCGGAGGCATCAAGCCTCGGGGCCCTTCGGCGTTCCCGGGGTCCGGTCGGCTCCGTCGTACGGGGGAGGGGCGGGAACCGCTCCGGCGGGGGAGGCGGTGGCGCGCGGCCGGGGGAGGGTTCTCGGCGTCGGGGCGACGGGCGGGCCGGCGGCCGTCAGCTCATCGGGAAGACCGGCCCGCGCGGGGTGAACGGCAGCACCGCACCGCGCGGGACGAGGAAGGCGTGCTCGCGCCGGACCCGCGGCACGTCGCACTCGCCGTCGGTGATCACCAGGACGGGCGCCCCGGGCGGACGGTGGCCAGCCCGAGCAGCAGCTCGGGGACCTGGACGGGTGAGACGCTGACTGCTCCCTGCACGGGGCTCCTTCGGGTACGGCGGTGCGACCGGCCCAGTGTGCGGCGGGAGCCGGACGGGCGCACCCGGATTTTCGGTGGCCGGGAGCGGACTCCCGGCCGTACCGTCCGGGGTATGAACGCGAAGCGTCCCCTGATCGCCGTGCTCACCGGCGCGGGCATCTCGACCGACTCGGGCATCCCCGACTACCGCGGCCCGCAGGGCCTCTGGCAGAAGGACCCGTCGGCCCAGGAGCTGGTCACCATCGGGCCGTACCGGGACGACCCCGAGGTGCGCCGGCGGGCCTGGCGGATGCGGCTGGAGACCGGCGCGCTGCTGGCCGAGCCGAACGCCGGGCACCGCGCGCTGGTCGATCTGGAGCGCTCCGGCCTGCCGGTGCGGGTGCTCACCCAGAACGTGGACGGGCTGCACCAGGCGGCCGGGCTGACCGCCCGCAAGGTGCTCGAACTGCACGGCACCGCGCGGGAGGTGCAGTGTCTGCGCTGCCGGGTGGTGGGGCCGATGGCGGAGGCGCTGACGAGGGTCGAGGCGGGGGAGCCGGACCCGGACTGCCGGGCCTGCGGGGGGATCCTCAAGCCGCGCACGGTGATGTTCGGCGAGAACCTGGACCCGGAGGTGCTCGGGCAGGCCGACGCGGTCTCCCGTGCCTGCGACCTGTTCATCGCGGTCGGCACCAGCCTCCAGGTGTTCCCGGTGGCGGCGCTGCCGTACAACGCGGTGAAGACCGGGGCGAAGCTGATCATCCTGAACGCCGAGCCGACGCCGTACGACGAGGCGGCGGACGAGGTGATCCGCGAGCCGATCTCCCAGGCGCTGCCGGAGCTGGTGCGCCGACTTGTCCTGGAGCGGGCCTGATCAGGAGCCGGAAGGGTCATATTCCCGGACGTACCGCGTGCGTACGATGATCCTTCCGGCTTCCCCCCTCCCTGGCCTGGAGTGATCGACCGATGACGACGACGGTGACGTTCGACCCCTGGTCGGCGGCGTTCGTGGCCCACCCGTACGACGCGTACACCGAACTGCGCGAGCACGCCCCGGTGACGTACTTCGAGCCGACGAACCAGTGGCTCGTCTCGCGCCACGAGGACGTCAGCGCCCTGCTGCGCGACCGGCGGCTGGGCCGCACCTACACCCACCGCTTCAGCCACGCCGAGTTCGGCCGCCCCGAGCCCGACCCGGCGCACGAGCCCTTCCACACCCTGAACGACCACGGGCTGCTCGACCTGGAGGCGCCCGACCACACCCGGATCCGCCGGCTGGTCTCCAAGGCCTTCACCCCGCGCATGGTCGAGGGCCTGCGCCCCACCGTGCGGCGGCTGGCCGGGGACCTGGTCGACGAGCTGCGCGCGGCCGGCGGCGGCGACCTGATCGCCACCGTCGCCGAGCCGCTGCCGGTCGCCGTGATCGCCGAGATGCTCGGCGTGCCGGAGGCCGACCGGCATCTGCTGCGGCCGTGGTCCTCCGACATCACCGGGATGTTCGAGCTCAACCCGAGCGAGGAGGCCGCCCGCCGGGCCGTCACCGCGAGCGTCGAGTTCTCCGACTACCTGCGCGCCCTGATCCGCGAGCGCCGCACCGCCCCCGGCGGCGACCTGATCAGCGCGCTGATCCAGGCCCAGGAGGGCTCCGACGCGCTCAGCGAGCAGGAGATGATCTCCACCTGCGTGCTGCTGCTCAACGCCGGCCACGAGGCGACCGTCAACACCACCGGCAACGGCTGGTGGGCGCTGTTCCGCAACCCCGGCGAACTCGCCCGGCTGCGCGGCTCGGTGGACGAGCTGCTGCCCACCGCCGTCGAGGAACTGATGCGCTGGGACACCCCGCTGCAGATGTTCGAGCGCTGGGTGCTGGAGGACGTCGAGGTCGGCGGCGTCACCATCCCGCGCGGCGCCGAGATCGCCCTGCTGTTCGGCTCCGCCAACCGCGACCCCGAGCGCTTCGCCGACCCGGACCGCCTCGACCTCGGCCGCACCGACAACCCGCACATCACCTTCGGCGCCGGAATCCACTTCTGCCTCGGCGCCCCGCTCGCCCGGTTGGAGCTCACCGAGTCCTACGGCACGCTGCTGCGCCGGGCGCCGGGCCTGCGGCTGGTCCGCGAGCCCGAGTGGAACCCGGGCTACGTGATCCGCGGGCTCAGGGAACTGCTGGTCGAGGTCTGACGGGGAAGCGCGGCCTGACGGGGAGGCGGCGGGTGCGGGCCGGGTGGAACCGGTCGACGGGGCGGCACGTCGAAGGGCCATGACGAACCGCAGCACCGGACCCCGCCGCACCCTCCGCCGCCCGGCGGCGCTGCTCCTCGCGGCCGCGCTCGCCACGCCGCTGCTCGCCGGCTGCGGCAGCACCGGGGCCGCCGCGCCCGTGGAGCTCAGGGCCTCCGCGCCCGCGAGCCGGCCGGCGGTCGACCCGGCCCAGGTGGCCGCCACCGCGGCCGCCACCGACGCCTTCGGCCTGGACCTCCTGCACACCCTGACCGCCCAGCCGGACGCGGCCGACCGCAACCTGGTGGTCTCCCCGTCCGGCCTGGCCACCCTGCTCGCCATGCTGCTGCCCGGCGCCCGCGGCACCACCGCCGAGGAACTCGCCAAGGCCCTGCACACCGGGCTCACCCCGCAGCAGTACGCGCTCGCCACCGGCGAGCTGAACCGGCCGGTCCCGGCGACCGGCAAGCTCACCCTGAGCCGCAGCGACGACGTCTGGACCCAGCGGGGACTGTCCGTCGCCCCGGACTACCTGGCCACCCTCGCCGCCGCCTTCGACACCGGCGTGCACCAGACCGACTTCGCCAAGGACCCGGACGGGGCCCGCAAGACCGTCAACGAGACGGTGGAGAAGGCCACCGACGGCCGGATCAAGGACCTGTTCGGCGAGGGCGCGATCACCCGGGACACCCGGCTGGTGCTCACCGACGCGCTCTGCCTCAAGGCCGAGTGGGCCTCCGCCTTCAAGCCCTCGCACACCGCCGACCGCCCGTTCCACAAGCTCGACGGCTCCGCCCCGGCCGTCCCCACGATGGGGCAGACCGGGGACTTCAAGTACGCCGACGGCTCCGGCGGGATCGCCGGCGAGCCCTGGCAGGCCGTCGAACTCCCTTACGCGGACGGCGGGTTGGTGATGGACCTGATCGTCCCCGCGCAGGGCGGCTTCGCCGATTTCGCCAAGGGCCTGGACCAGCCCCAGCTCGACCGCATCCTCGGCGCCCTCGCCGAGCGGCCGGTCGACCTCCAGCTGCCGCGCTTCCACTTCGGCACCTCGAAGGAGCTGACCCCGGCGCTGCGCTCGCTCGGCGTGCGGGCGGCCTTCGACGGGGCCGACTTCGGCGGCATCGCCAAGGACCCGCTGGTCGTCGGCACGGTGGTGCAGAAGGCCACCGTCGAGGTCGACGAGAAGGGCACGGTCGCGGCGGCCGGCAGCGGTGCCGGGATGGAGGCGGCGGCGGCGCCGCAGGCCGACAAGCCCGTCCGGCTGCACCTCGACCGGCCGTTCCTGTTCCTGATCCGGGACACCAGGGGCGGGGCGCCGCTGTTCCTCGGCCAGGTCACCGACCCGCAGGCCCGGTAGGTCCGGCAAGCCCGGTGGGCCCCGGAGGCTCCGCGGGCGCGCCGCCCGGGCGGTTCACCAGGCCGGGTAGCGCCCGCCGAGCCCCGGGTGCAGCGGGTCGCGGCTGCCGAACAGCACCAGCAGGTCGTCCGCGACCTGCCGCAGCTCCGTACGGCCCTCGACCGCTCCGGCCCACTCGGCGGGCAGCGCCGCGGCGCCGTACGCGGCCCCGACCAGGTTGCCGCAGACCGCACCGGTGGAGTCGCTGTCCCCGGAGTGGTTCACCGACAGCAGCAGCGCGGTGCGCACCGGGTCGGGGTCCAGGGTGGCCGCCAGCAGTGAGTACACCCCGATGGCCAGGCACTCCTCGGCGGTCCAGCCGAGGCCGACCCGCTCCACCGTCTCCGCCGCCGGCTCGGCCTCCTGGGCCAGCCGCACCGCCCGGGCCAGCGCCTGGACGGTCTCCTTGGAGCTCGGCAGCTCGCGGATCTGCTCCACCGTCTCGCCGACCGCCGCCCACGGCTCGGTGCCGTCCGCGAGCCGCTCGACCAGCGCCGCGAAGGCGCCCGCCGCGAGGTAGCCGGTCGGGTGCCCGTGGGTGAGCTGGGCGCACTGCACCGCCAGCCCGAAGGACTGCTCGGTGCCCAGCCTGGCCAGTCCGAACGGCGCCGAGCGCATCACCGTGCCGCAGCCCTTGGAGCCCGGGTTGACCGGCCCGGCCAGCCCGATCGCGGACGGCGCCTCGAACACCGGGTGCTCGGACGCCCCGCTCAGGCACGCGTTGCCCGGCGCCCGCCGCGCGTACAGGAAGGGCCGGCTCAGCAGCCAGCCGTCGTACGGGCGGGGCTGCGGCGCGGTGTCCGGCGCGCCCTGGTACTGGGTGCGCAGCCAGCGCCGGTAGGCGCCGTGGACGGCCTCCGGCACCGAGCCGCCGCCGCCCGTCCAGCCGCGGACGAAGCCACGGATCAGGCCCTCGGCGGTGAACAGCGTCATCTGGGTGTCGTCGGTGACCTCCACCGGGCCGGGCCCGGCCGGCAGCGCGGTCACGCCTTCCGGTCCGTACCGGTCCCGGATCTGGTGGAGCTGCTGGAACTCCACCGGCCAGCCCAGCGCATCGCCGATCGCTCCGCCGAGCAGCGCTCCGCGCACCCGGTCCCGGTACCCCGACTCGGCCGCCGGCTCCGTCACGTCGAATCCCCCTTCGTTCGTGGCGGACTACGTTCTATCAGGTCCGTCGGAGCGCCGCCGGGCTCCGGGTGGATCTTGTCGGGGCGGGTCGGGCACCGCGGGGGCCCGGCCTACCGGCGGAGCTGCCCGGCCCGCCCGTGCAGCGCGGCCCGGTCGGCGGCGGCGCGTCCGGCCGCCCAGCCCACGCCGTCGCTGACCCTGACCCGCTGCGAGACCAGCTTCGGGAACAGCCGGCCGACCTCCTCGTCCACCGCCTCCGAGCGGGCGACGAGGGCGGGCAGCAGCCGCGCGTCGGGCAGCAGCTGCTCCTCGGTGCCGTCCTCGCGCAGGTGCCGCCCGGCCGCCGCGGCGCTGGTGGCGCGCTCGGTGGCGGCGGTCAGCCGCTCGCGGATCCGCGCCGCGTACGCGACCAGGAAGGACTGCCGGAACGCCTTGCTGCGGGAGTCCCTGCGGGAGCCCGCCCGGTTGAGCGCGTGGGTGGCCTGCACCAGCAGCGAGGTGTAGAGCAGCTCGACGCCGTCCAGGTCGCCGTCGAAGCCGACGACGGTGCAGAAGCCGTACTCCTTGGCCCACACCACCCGGCACCGGTTGGCCGCCGCGACGGCGTCCAGCAGCATCGTCTTGGGGCCCTCGTACGGGTTGTCCACCCCGATCCGCAGCGCCGCCGGGGTGTCGCGGTCGGCGCCGGCCGCGGCCAGCAGCGCGTCGTCGATGCTGTGCTGGGTCATCAGCTGCTGGGCCTTGGCGGTCAGCGCCTCGGCCTCCTCCGGGTACTCGGTGGACTCGGCCTTGGCCAGCAGCGCCCGGATCCGCGAGAGCATCCGCGGCTCGCCGGAATCCGGCGCCCGGTGCTGCGGCCGTACGGTCTGCCCGGGGGCGGGCCCGACCGGGGCGATCGGGGGCAGCCGGCCCCAGGTGCGCAGCAGCTCCAGGACGGCGGTGGCGAGCGCGAAGCGGTCCAGCCGGTGCCGGTCGGTGAAGGCGCCGAGGTACTCCTCGTCGCCGGACCACCAGACCTCGGCCTCCAGCTCGCGCAGCTGTTCCTGCCAGCGCCGGTCCAGGGCGGCCGCGGGGTGGCGGCGGGCCTCGGCGGCGATCAGGTCCACCGCCAGGGCCAGGTGGACGGGCTTCAGGCCGCGCCGCACCACCCGGACCAGGTCGGCCGGCCGCCAGCCGGCGGACCAGCAGCGGCCGACGGCGGTGTCCGCGTGGGCCAGCACCGCCCGGCTGACCGTCGGCCACTGCCCGGCCGAGGCGGCCAGCAGCGAGGCCCCGGTGTCCAGGGCGAGGTCCAGTGCGTCCTCCGGGGCCGTCAGCACCGACCGCACCGCCTGCTCCAGCAGCGGTTCGGCGCTCCCGCCCTGTCGCGCGCGCTTGCCCACGGTGTTTCCCTGCTCTCCTCGACGGCCCGGCCTCCTGCCCATGATGCCGGAGTCGCCGTCGGGAACGGCCTGGCGAGCCGACGTCCGAGCTGTGATCTGAGCTGTGATCTGAGCGGTGATCCGGGCGGTGATCCGAGCTGTGTTCCGAGGAGGAAACGATTCGGCTCAGCGCTCGATGGCCTTGGCCAGGATCTCCGGCGTGCGCTCCAGCAGCAGGCCCGCGGCCAGCCGTACGCCCAGGGCCGCGACCAGGGCCCCGTACAGCGGGCCGACCAGCAGCACCGGCCAGCTCGGCCCGCCCGAGAGCAGCGCCCAGGCCAGGTAGCCGCCGACCGGCAGCGCCAGCACCGTGACGCCGACCATCGAGCCGAACTGGTTGAGCAGGATCAGCCCGCCCTGCCCCGGGGCGGCGCTGCGCATCGGATTGCTGTCGGCCGGCATGGTGTACGGCGCCAGCACGCTGAACAGCGAGCCGAGCGCGATCCCGCAGCCGAGCAGCGTCAGCGCCAGCCCGAGCGCGGACGGCAGCTCGCCCCACCGCCCGGTGACGGCGGCCAGCACCAGCCCGAGCACCACCGTCACCGGGACCGCGTACGACAGGACCGCGTACGCCCGGCCGCGCAGCTCGGCCCTGGCGTCGGCCGGGGTGCGCAGGGTGGCGGCGACCATCCAGAACGCCGAGCCGTCCATGCCGAACAGGTTGAGCATCTGCAACCCGAGGAACACCCCGGTCATCGCCAGCAGGTAGACGCTCGCCCAGCCCTGCACCATCGACAGCACGCAGATCACCAGCGTCATCCCGATGCTGGTGAACAGCGCCGCCTTGGCCCGCGGCTCGCGCCAGGCGTACCGCAGGTGGCGCTGCATCACCGCGCCGGTCCTGCCCTCCGGCAGGAAGCCCCAGCCGCGCGAGCCCCGCACCCCGCGGGCCACCTCCAGGGTCGAGGAGTCGGCGGTGACCATCAGCTCCTGGAGGCTCCGCCGCCACCAGCGCAGCAGCAGCGCCAGCAGCCCGGCCGCCGCGGCGAGCTGGAGCAGGGCCAGGCCGTACCGGCCCTCGCCGGCGGTGCGCGACGCGTCCGCCGCGCTGATCGGCGGGATCCAGCGCAGCACCGCCGCGATCGGCTCCAGCGGGCTGAGGTCGATCGGCCCGCCCCGGCGGCCGAAGACGCTCTGCGAGCCCACGTTGGCGACCTGGACCAGCAGCGCGAAGGCCAGCCCGCCGAAGATCGCGAAGTCCTTGCCGCGCCGGCTGGAGAGCATCCGGGCGTTGCCCGCCGCGACCGCTCTGGAGAGCGTCACCAGGCAGAGCACCGCGAGCGGCACACCGATCACCGCGACCGCGGCCGAGGCGCCGCCGGCCGCGCCGGACAGCACCGCGCCGGTCACCAGCACCAGGCTGATCAGCGGCCCCGGTCCGATCAGCGCGGCCAGCAGCGAGCCGCGCAGCAGCGGGCCCGGCCGCAGCGGCAGCATCGTCAGCCGGGTCGGGTCGGCGCTCTCGTCGCTGGAGAACAGGAACAGCGGCAGCGCGGCCCAGCCCAGGGTCAGCACGCCGAGCAGCATCACCCCGGCGTCCCCGGAGCCCGCGTGGCGTCCGTTCAGCGCGGCCATGGCGACGGCGACGCCGCCCGCGAGGGCCAGGCCGAACACGCCGCCGATCACGTAGACGGCGGTCCGGCCGGGGCTGCGCCGCAGGCCGTTGCGCAGCAGCCGCAGCTTGAGCGCCACCAGGGCGCGGACCACCGTGCCGGCGTCGGGCACGGGAGCCGTACGCGTGCCGCCGTCGGCGGTCACCGCTCGCCCCCGGTGCGGCCGCCGAGCCAGCCGAGCGACTGCCCGTCGTCCTCGCGCACGCCGATCAGCGCCAGGAAGGCCTCGTGCAGGCTGCGCCCGCCCCGCACCGAGTCCAGCGGGCCCTGGGCGATCACCCGGCCGGCGTTGACCACCGCGACCCAGTCGCAGAGCTGCTCGACCAGCTCCATCACGTGGCTGGAGAAGACCACCGTGGAACCGGCCGCCGCGTACCGCTTGAGCACGCCGCGGATGGTCTGGGCGGAGACCGGGTCGACGCCCTCGAAGGGCTCGTCCAGGAACAGCACGTCGGGGTTGTGCAGCAGCGCGGCGGCCAGGCCGATCTTCTTGCGCATGCCGGTGGAGTAGTCCGCGACCAGCTTGTCGGCGTCCCGGCCGAGGTCCAGGACGGTCAGCAGTTCCTCGGCCCGCCGGTCCACCTCGGCGCCGGGCAGGCCGCGCAGCCGCCCGGTGTACTGGAGCAGCTCGCGCCCGCTGAGCCGCTCGAACATCCGCAGGCCCTCGGGCAGGATGCCGATCCGGGCCTTGACCGTGACCGGGTCCGCCCACACGTCGGTGCCGTGCACCAGGACGGTCCCCTGGTCGGGCCGGAGCAGCCCGGTGACCATCGACAGCGTGGTGGTCTTGCCCGCGCCGTTCGGTCCGACCAGCCCGATGAACGCGCCGGTCGGCAGCTCCAGGCTCAGCCCGGCCACGGCGGCCTGGGCGCCGAAGTGCTTCCAGAGCCCCTGGATGCTGACGGCGGACGGGGTGCCCGGCCCGGGGAGGCCGGAGGGCGGCGGCACTGACGCCTGCATGGGTGCCTTCTCTGCTCGTGGTGGTGGCGGAAAGTCCGTGGAGGCCCAGCCTGTCACTGCTCGAACAGGCTGTCGTCCGACTTGAGCATCCCCTGAGCCCGCCCGCCGAACGGGTGAGGCACGCCGTCCGGCCCCGGTGATCCGGCGGCTGCCGGGCCGATTCGGCAACTACTCGGATCCACCGTTCGTCCTGCACTATGAGGAAGCAGTGACGTGCGCGGGGGTGCCGCGCTACCGGGAGGTGGCGGATGTCCGTACAACCATGGGGCGAGCCTGGTTCCGGCTATCCGCCGGGCAAGCGGCCGACGGCCGGCTGGCAGCCGGCGCCCGTGCCGGCGGCGATGCCGCAGGCCGTGATGCGGGCGGGCCACGCGGACCGGGACCGCACGCTGGACGTGCTCAAGGCCGCGTTCGCGGAGGGCCGGCTCTCCGTCCAGGAGTACGAGCAGCGCCACGAGGCGGTGGCCGCGGCGCAGACCTACGGTCAGCTGGCCGCGCTGGTGGCCGATCTGCCCAGCGGGCCGATGACGGCGCCGCCCACGGTCGCCGCGCCGGTCCCGGCCACCTTCATGGCCGTCCCGCCGCCGCCCCAGGCCCGCCCCACCAGCGCGCTGGCGGTGGTCTCCCTGCTGTGCAGCGTGTTCCTGCTCTCCGCTCCCGCCGTGATCACCGGTCACATCGCCCGCGGCGAGATCCGGCGCCGCAACATGGACGGCGACTGGGCGGCCGTCCTCGGCCTGGTCCTCGGCTACCTGGGCTGCACGTTCTGGACCCTGCTGCTCTTCTTCATCGCCGGGTAGGCCGCCGCCGGT
The DNA here is from genome assembly GCF_055607525.1 of Kitasatospora sp. NPDC036993. Classification (NCBI taxonomy): domain Bacteria; kingdom Bacillati; phylum Actinomycetota; class Actinomycetes; order Kitasatosporales; family Streptomycetaceae; genus Kitasatospora; species Kitasatospora sp. NPDC036993. The sequence goes on from NZ_JBVJRP010000004.1 coordinate 396,325, forward strand.
GTCCGGACACCGGTGTGGCCACGCCGTTCCGCCCCTATGTCGATGGGGTCTTCGGAACGTGAAGGATCTATGATGCCCGGGGCTGCCGCCGCACGCCTGGAAGCAGTTCCGTCACCAGCCGCTGGGGAACCGGCCGGGACGGGCTGAGCGAGCGACCACGAGCTGAGGACCTACCTTGACAGTCAGTGCCCAGGAAGCCTCCACGATCCCACGGACCGGAGGCCGTTCCCTGACCAGGGGATCGGCGGACCGGTCCGGTGGCGGGCTCCGGACGTCCGCGCCGGTGCTGCTCGCGGGGGAGGCCGTGGTCGCCTTCCTGGCCGCGCTGGTGCTCCCGCTGCTGGCCCGCGGTTTCAAGCTGGACCCGCTGGACCGGATCGCCCAGGTGAGCGGCCTCGCCGCGGTGCAGCTGCGGTTCGCGGTGATCGGCTTCCTGCTGCTCGGCGCGGTCGTGCTCGCGCTGCGCTTCCGCTCCGGCCGGCACTTCGGCCTGGTGGCCCGCTTCTCCGCCGCCGCCCTGGCCGGCCTGGCCAGCGGCTTCGTGGCGGCCGGCGCGGTCATCGCCCTGCACGGCACGCCCTGGCCGATGTTCGGCCTCAACGGCGACAGCGGACGCATCGTCGAGTGGGCCCACGCCGTGGCGAACGGCCAGCCCTCGGGCTCGCCGGTCTACCCGCCGGCGCCGCTCTACACCCTGGGCTACTACGCCGAGTGGTTCCACGACGGCAACACCGCGTACGCCTTCAAGGACCTCCAGATCCTCGGCGCCGCCGCGTTCGGCCCGCTGGTCTACCTCTCCTGGCGGATGCTGCTCAGCCCGGTCCGCGCGCTCGCCTTCGGCGTGCTGCCGGCCTTCGCCCTGATCGACGCGTACAAGCCGTACAGCCAGACCGTGCTGGTCGTCCTGGTGCCCGTGCTGGTCGCGCTGGTGGTGCACCTGCGCCGGAGCGGGACGGACGCCTGGCGGACGCTGCTGCTGAAGGCGGCCGGCTTCGGCGCCCTGCTGGGCCTGATGTTCCTCACCTACTCCGGCTGGTTCCTGTGGAGCGGCCTGGGCGTGCTGGTCGCGGCCCTGGCGTACTTCCCCTGGCGGGCGGACCGCCGCAAGGGCCTGGCCTACCTCGGCGCCACCGGGGCCGCCTTCCTGCTGGTCTGCGGCAGCTACCTGGTGACGATGCTGACGGAGGGCCAGGACACCAAGGACTCCTCGTTCCGCTTCGACAACATGACCGACCCGGCGTACTTCCTGATGTGGCGCACGGACATGCCGGGCAAGGTGGGGGAGTGGCCCCTCCCCGGCGAGTTCGGCGGCATGGACCTGTTCGCCGTGGTGATGTTCGTCGCACTCGGTGCCGCCCTCTGGCTGGGCATCCGCAAGCCGCTGGTCGTCACCATCTGCTGCATGTTCGCGAGCGCCTGGCTGATGCGGATGTACATCGCCTCGCACATGTACGAGACCCAGACGGTCCAGCTCTACACCCGGACCAACAACCAACTGCTCTACTGCGGCCTGCTGTTGTGCGCCCTGGTCGCCCACCTGGTGTCGCTCCGGGTGATGGGGCGCCGGCAGGCCACCGAGGCCGGGGACGGCGCGGGGGCGGGCCTGCCCGGCCCGCGGGTCGCCGTCGTCGGTACGCTGTTCGCTCTCCTCTTCCTGCTCGGCACGGTCTCGTCCTCGATGGCGGACCGTTACATGCCGGCGAAGGAGAACACCTACCGCATCCTGCCGTGGGTTTCGCACACCGTGCAGAAGCTCGACGGCACGTGCCCGAAGTTCGCGCCCGGCGGGCAGTGCTCGCAGAAGGGCGACCAGACGTGGGAAACCATGATCAAGTGACCGGTTCCCGCCCCTGAGCCCGAGCTGACCCGAAGGTCCTTTCCAGATGATGATCACCGCCGTCAAGAGCCTCGCCGACCGGCTCGTCGCCTCGCCGAGGCGGCTGTGGCTCGCCGCGTTCGCGATCTTCTTCGCGCTCAGCGCGTCCTGGTCGATCTCCACGCCGACCGGAGCCTCACCGGACGAGCACGCCCACCTGGTCAGGGCGGCGGCCGTCGCCCGCGGCCAGATCGACGGCCGGGAGGTCATGGTCCCGCACGTGGTGGGGGGCATCGAGGGGCAGTTCGCCGAGACCGGCGTCGAACTCCCGCGCATCTACCAGGACGTCAAGGACGTCAACGCCTGCTACGTCTTCGAACCCGGCATCTCGGCGGCCTGCGCCCCGGAGCTCAAGGAGCGCCCCGGGACGACCCTGGTGACCACGGCGGCGGGCCGCTACCACCCGGCGTACTACCTCGCCGTGGGCTGGCCCAGCCGGCTGGTGCACGGCGAGAAGGCGTTCTACCTGATGCGCCTGATGTCGGCGCTGATCTGCTCCGCCCTGGCGGCGAGCGCGGTGGTCTCGGCGGCGGAGTGGCGGCGGCGGTCCTTCACCCTGCTCGGCACCGTCACCGCGACCACCCCGATGGCGCTGTTCATGTTCGGCGTGGTCAACCCGAGCGGTCCGGAGATCGCGGCGGGAATCCTGGTCTGGAGCGCCGGCCTGCCGATGCTGATGAGCCCGGACCCGCACCTGCTGAACCGCCGGCTGGCCCGGCTCGGCCTCGGTGCGCTGGTGCTGATCAGCATCCGGCCGCTCGGCCTGATCTGGTTCTGCGGGGCCCTGTTCTTCGGGCTGCTGCTGGGCCGCAAGGGCGCGCTGCGCGACGTGCTGCGCCGCCGGGCTACCTGGCTCTGGGGCGTCCTGGCGCTGGCGACGGCCGGCTGGGCCCTGGCCTGGTCGTCGAGCCACCCGGACAACTCGGTCATCGACGCGAGCGACCTCACCCCGGTGCTCGCGGCCAGGAAGACCTTCGACAACGGCCTGCTGTACATCAAGCAGATGGTCGGTTACTTCGGGTGGCTGGACGCGCAGTCGCCGGCCGCCACGCTGGTGGTCTGGTGCGGCGTGGTGATCGCCCTGGCGATGCTCGCCCTGGTCTACGCCCGGTTCCGGGACGCCCTGGCGATCGGCGGCGTGCTGATCGGCATCGTGGTGATACCGATAACAGCACAGGCCCTGCAGAGCCAGCTGGGCATGATCTGGCAGGGCCGGTACCTGCTGCCGTTCGCCGTCGGACTGCCGATCATGTGCGCCGCGATCTGCCACGAGCGGATGCCCTGGGGCGGCTTCGCCTGGCGCCGGCTGCTGGTGATGTTCGGCTTCTCGCTCGCCCTGGTCAACGCCGCGGCCTTCCTGTGGGCGCTGCGCCGCAACACGGTCGGCACCGAGGGGCCGCTGCTGATCAGCCCGGCCCACTGGGCCCCGTACGGGGGCTGGGCGGTGTGGCTGGTCGTGTACACGCTGGCCGCGCTGGCGCTGGGGCTGTTCGTGGCGGCGTCGGACAACCGGGAGCGCCCGCTGCCGGACTCGTCCGGGACGGCCGGGGGCGGCGCCGCGGAGGGTCCTCCCCGGCTCGCCGGGGCCCACGCGGAGGCGTAGGGTTTCGCCGTGCGGGGGGTGCCCGGTTGTGGTAGAGAGCCCCGCCCCGGGGCCGGTTCCCGGTCCGCTTCCGGCGCAAGCCCCGCGACCTGCGGCGTTGCATTTGTTTTGACCGCGCCCGATGCGCTAGGTACGCTCTGACCTTGTGCCTGGGGTGTCCCCGGGTCCTTGTGCGTGCATGCACACCGGTCGCCGCGCCGAGCCGGAGCGCCTCCCAGCGCCCCGCGCGTAGAGCGCCGTCGCTGTACATCAGCCATGGGATTCCGTGTCGTAACAAGCCCAACACACCCGACCGCGTGGGTCGACCACGGGGCCGTGTGCGGGGGAGACACCGCAGGTTAGTTCCACCAAGCCTTGGCACACAGAAAACGGAGAAACGGTGCCTACGATCCAGCAGCTGGTCCGAAAGGGCCGGCAGGACAAGGTCGAGAAGAACAAGACTCCCGCGCTGAAGGGTTCCCCGCAGCGTCGTGGGGTCTGCACGCGTGTGTACACGACCACCCCGAAGAAGCCGAACTCGGCGCTTCGTAAGGTCGCCCGTGTGCGCCTCACCAGCGGGATCGAGGTCACCGCTTACATTCCGGGCGAGGGCCACAACCTGCAGGAGCACTCCATCGTGCTGGTGCGCGGTGGTCGTGTGAAGGACCTTCCTGGTGTCCGCTACAAGATCATCCGCGGTTCGCTTGACACCCAGGGTGTCAAGAACCGCAAGCAGGCTCGCAGCCGCTACGGCGCCAAGAAGGAGAAGTAAGAATGCCTCGTAAGGGCCCCGCCCCGAAGCGCCCGGTCATCATCGACCCGGTTTACGGCTCCCCGGTCGTCACGCAGCTGGTCAACAAGATCCTGCTGCACGGCAAGCGCTCCACCGCCGAGCGGATCGTCTACGGCGCCCTCGAGGGCGTCCGTGAGAAGACCGGCTCGGACCCGGTCGTGACGCTGAAGCGCGCGCTGGAGAACGTCAAGCCGGCCCTCGAGGTCAAGTCCCGCCGTGTCGGTGGCGCGACCTACCAGGTTCCGGTCGAGGTCCGTCCGGGCCGCGCCAGCACCCTGGCGCTGCGCTGGATGGTCGGCTACTCGCGCGCCCGTCGCGAGAAGACCATGACCGAGCGCCTGATGAACGAGATCCTCGACGCCAGCAACGGCCTGGGCGCTTCCGTGAAGCGTCGCGAGGACACCCACAAGATGGCCGAGTCCAACAAGGCCTTCGCGCACTACCGCTGGTAGTCCCTACCCCGTCACTAGACAGAGAGAGAACGAGCCACCATGGCTGCAACCTCCCTTGACCTCGCCAAGGTCCGCAACATCGGGATCATGGCGCACATCGACGCGGGCAAGACCACCACCACCGAGCGGATCCTGTTCTACACCGGTGTCTCGTACAAGATCGGTGAGGTCCACGATGGCGCTGCCACCATGGACTGGATGGAGCAGGAGCAGGAGCGCGGCATCACGATCACGTCGGCCGCGACGACCTGTCACTGGACGGTCGACGACGCCGACCACACCATCAACATCATCGACACCCCGGGTCACGTCGACTTCACCGTCGAGGTGGAGCGCTCGCTGCGCGTCCTCGACGGTGCCGTGACGGTGTTCGACGGTGTCGCCGGTGTCGAGCCCCAGTCCGAGACCGTGTGGCGGCAGGCTGACCGCTACGGCGTCCCGCGCATTTGCTTCATCAACAAGCTGGACCGCACGGGCGCCAACTTCTTCTTCTGCGTCGACACCATCGTGGAGCGCCTCGGCGCCACCCCGCTGGTGATGCAGCTGCCGATCGGTGCCGAGGCGGACTTCCAGGGCGTTGTCGACCTGGTCCGCATGAAGGCGCTGGTCTGGTCCGCCGAGGCCGCCAAGGGCGAGATGTACGACATCGTCGACATCCCGGCCGACCTGGTGGACCAGGCGAACGAGTACCGCGAAGCGCTGATCGACACGATCTCGAACGTCAGCGACGAGGTCATGGAGCTCGCCCTCGAGGGCGAGGAGATCCCGGTCGAGCTGCTGCAGGACGCGATCCGCAAGGGCACCCTGAACTCGGACTTCACTCCGATCTTCTGCGGTACCGCCTTCAAGAACAAGGGCGTTCAGCCCCTGCTCGACGCCGTCGTCAAGTACCTGCCGTCGCCGCTGGACATCGAGTCCATCGAGGGCACGAAGCCGAACGACCCGGAGACCAAGATCTCCCGCAAGGCTTCGGACGACGAGCCGCTGGCCGCTCTGGCGTTCAAGATCATGTCCGACCCGCACCTGGGCAAGCTCACCTTCGTCCGGATCTACTCCGGTCGCCTGGAGTCCGGCACCTCGGTGCTGAACGCCGTGAAGGGCAAGAAGGAGCGCATCGGCAAGATCTACCGCATGCACGCGAACAAGCGTGAGGAGATCGAGTCGGTGGGCGCCGGCGACATCGTCGCCGTCATGGGCCTGAAGCAGACCACCACCGGTGAGACGCTGGCCGACGAGAAGAACCCGGTCATCCTGGAGTCCATGGACTTCCCGGCCCCGGTCATCCGCGTCGCCATCGAGCCCAAGTCCAAGGGTGACCAGGAGAAGCTGGGTGTCGCCATCCAGCGTCTCGCCGAGGAGGACCCGTCCTTCCAGGTCAACACGGACGAGGAGACCGGCCAGACGATCATCGCGGGCATGGGCGAGCTGCACCTCGAGGTGCTGGTCGACCGCATGCGCCGTGAGTTCAAGGTCGAGGCCAACGTCGGCAAGCCGCAGGTCGCGTACCGCGAGACGATCCGTCAGGCCGTCGAGCGCATCGACTACACCCACAAGAAGCAGACCGGTGGTTCCGGTCAGTTCGCCAAGGTGCAGATCGCGATCGAGCCGCTCGAGCAGGCCGAGGGCTACGAGTTCGTCAACCAGGTCACCGGTGGCCGTGTCCCGCGGGAGTACATCCCGTCGGTCGACGCCGGCTGCCAGGAGGCCATGGAGTTCGGTGTGCTCGCCGGCTACCCGCTCCAGGGTGTCCGCGTGAAGCTGCTGGACGGCCAGGCGCACGACGTCGACTCCTCCGAGCTCGCGTTCAAGATCGCCGGTTCGATGGCCTTCAAGGAAGGCGCGAGGAAGGCCAAGCCGGTCATCCTCGAGCCGATGATGGCCGTCGAGGTCACCACGCCCGAGGACTACATGGGCGACGTGATCGGTGACATCAACTCTCGCCGTGGCCAGATCCGGTCCATGGACGAGCGTCACGGTGCCCGCGTCGTCACGGCGCTGGTGCCCCTCTCCGAGATGTTCGGCTACGTCGGTGACCTGCGCAGCAAGACCTCTGGTCGCGCCAGCTACTCGATGCAGTTCGACTCGTACGCCGAGGTCCCCAAGGCCGTGGCTGAGGAGATCATCGCCAAGTCCAAGGGCGAGTGACGTCCCGATATTTCGGGATGATTGCGACCCCTTAGGCTATTAGGAGGCGACCCGGGAGATTCCGGACGGACTCTCCCGGGGCCTCCGGCCCCCTTACCCCGCGGGACGGTACGAGGTGCTTCCGGCACCACGGACCCAGCCCGATCAAGACCAACTGACGTCAGCACGGCGTACAGGATCTGTCCTCAGGAGGACTCAGTGGCGAAGGCGAAGTTCGAGCGGACGAAGCCCCACGTCAACATCGGCACCATCGGTCACATCGACCACGGCAAGACCACGCTGACCGCGGCCATCACCAAGGTGCTGCACGACGCGTACCCGGACCTGAACCCCTTCACGCCGTTCGACCAGATCGACAAGGCCCCGGAGGAGCGTCAGCGCGGTATCACCATCTCGATCGCGCACGTCGAGTACCAGACCGAGGACCGTCACTACGCGCACGTCGACTGCCCGGGTCACGCTGACTACATCAAGAACATGATCACCGGTGCCGCCCAGATGGACGGCGCCATCCTGGTGGTCGCCGCCACCGACGGCCCGATGCCGCAGACCAAGGAGCACGTCCTCCTGGCCCGCCAGGTCGGCGTTCCGTACATCGTCGTCGCCCTGAACAAGGCCGACATGGTGGACGACGAGGAGATCCTGGAGCTCGTCGAGCTCGAGGTCCGTGAGCTCCTCTCCGAGTACGAGTTCCCGGGCGACGACCTGCCGGTCGTCCGCGTCTCCGCGCTGAAGGCGCTGGAGGGCGACAAGGAGTGGGGCGAGAAGCTCCTCGGCCTGATGAAGGCTGTCGACGAGAGCATCCCGACCCCGGCCCGCGCCGTGGACCAGCCGTTCCTGATGCCGATCGAGGACGTCTTCACGATCACCGGTCGTGGCACCGTCGTCACCGGTCGTATCGAGCGTGGCATCCTCAAGGTCAACGAGACTGTCGACATCATCGGCATCAAGGAGACCAAGACCACCACCACGGTCACCGGCATCGAGATGTTCCGCAAGCTGCTCGACGAGGGCCAGGCCGGTGAGAACGTCGGTCTGCTGCTCCGTGGCATCAAGCGCGAGGACGTCGAGCGCGGCCAGGTCATCATCAAGCCGGGTTCGGTCACGCCGCACACCGACTTCGAGGCCCAGTCCTACATCCTGTCGAAGGACGAGGGTGGCCGTCACACCCCGTTCTTCAACAACTACCGCCCGCAGTTCTACTTCCGTACCACGGACGTGACCGGCGTCGTGACCCTCCCCGAGGGCACCGAGATGGTCATGCCGGGCGACAACACCGCCATGACCGTCGCGCTGATCCAGCCGATCGCCATGGAGGAGGGCCTGAAGTTCGCCATCCGTGAGGGTGGCCGCACCGTCGGCGCCGGCCAGGTCACCAAGATCATCAAGTAATTGGTGCTCTGACCTGCCTGCCTCGTACAGGCCGAGTCCGAAGGGCCCCGCGCACCGCAACGGTGGGCGGGGCCCTTCGGCGTCTCACGGGGCATTCACCAGGAGCGCGCCTCCTCTCACCGGCCGCTCATCGCAGACTGTTATGGTCGGGCCACCAACCAGCCCCGCCTTCGCGGAAAGTGGGACCAACGCATGTCAACGGCACCGCTGTTGTCGGTCGTGATGCCGATCTACAACGAGCAGGAGGCGCTCCCGCTGACCGTCGAACGGCTCCGGCCGATCCTCGACGGGCTCGGCGTGGCCTACGAGGTGGTCGGCGTCGACGACGGCAGCACCGACGTGACCCCGGTGCTGATGCAGAAGATCCGCCAGGACTGGCCGGAGTTCCGCGTCGTCCGCTTCGCCCGCAACTCGGGCCACCAGGCCGCCCTCACCGCCGGCATCCACCGGGCCTTCGGCGAGTACGTCGTCTCCATCGACGCCGACCTCCAGGACCCGCCGGAGAAGATCCCCGAGATGCTGGAACTCGCCCGCGAGCAGGGCCTGGACATCGTCTACGGCGTGCGCGGCGACCGGGGCACCGACACCTTCTTCAAGCGCCACACCGCCGGCGCCTACTACCGGCTGATGCGCAGGCTGGTCGGCAAGCGGATGCCCAACCAGGCCGGCGACTTCCGGCTGCTCAGCCGGGCCGCGGTGGACGCGCTCAAGGCGATGCCCGAGCACCAGCCGGTCTACCGGCTGCTGGTGCCCTGGCTGGGCTTCCCCAGCGGCGAGGTGGTCTACACGCGGGAGGAGCGGGTCGCGGGCAGCACCCACTACCCGCTGTCCAAGATGGTCCGGCTCGCGCTGGACAGCATCACCAACTTCTCCGCCGCCCCGCTGCGGCTGGCCACCTGGCTCGGGCTGATCAGCTTCCTGGTCTGCATCCTGCTGGCGCTCTACACGACGATCTCGTACGCCGTCGGCTCCACCGTGCCCGGCTGGTCCTCGCTGTTCATAGGGATGCTCTTCATCGGCGCCGTGCAGCTGGTCTGCGTCGGCCTGCTGGGCGAGTACGTCGGCCGGATCTACTCGGCGGTCCAGGCGCGACCCGCGTACTTCGTGGGCTACGACTCGGCCGAGGAGCAGGACCGGTACGGTACGGGCGCGTGAACGAGATCCTCTCCGCGGCCAGGGACGAGCGCGACAGGCCCGCCGAGGCGCCGCCCCGGCCGGTCCGCCGGCAGCTGCCGTCCTTCCTGGTCATCGGGGTGCTGAGCACCCTCTTCTACCTGGCGCTGTACGTACTGCTGCGGCCGGTCACCTCGCCGCAGACGGCCAACCTGGTGGCCATGGCGGTCAGCGCGGTGGCCAACACCGCGGCCAACCGCCGCTTCACCTTCGGCATCACGGGCCCGGACGGCGCGGTGCGCCACCAGCTCCAGGGCGCGGTCGCGTTCCTGATCGGGCTCGGGCTCAGCAGCGGGGCCCTGGCGCTGCTCGACGCGGTGGTGCCGCACGCCTCGCGGGCCGTCGAGGTCGCCGGCCTTGTGGTGGCCAACGGCCTCGCCACGGTGGCCCGGTTCGTGCTGCTGAAGCTGTGGGTGTTCCGGAAGTACTGAGCCCGTCCGGCGCCACGGCGGCCGCGACGGCGGCCGACGCGGCGACGCGGGGAACGACGACGGAGGGGACGCGTGCCGCTGCACGCGTCCCCTCCGTGGGCCGGGCTCCGCTACTGCTGCCGCAGCGACTCCGTGTAGGCCTTGCAGGCCTGGTAGTCCGGCAGCAGGCCGCCGGCGAGGGCCTCCGCGAGGGTGGGCGCCACATCGTCGCGGGCGGACAGCTGCGGGGCGTCGGTCGGCCACTCGATGCCGAGGTCCGGGTCCAGCGGGTGCACGCCGTGCTCGCCGGTCGGGTTGTACGTCGCCGAGCAGAGGTAGGTCAGCGTGGCGTCGTCGGTGAGGGCGCAGAAGCCGTGGCCGAGGCCCTCCGGGATGTAGACGGCCTTGCGCTCGGTGTCGTCCAGCCGGACGAACTCCCACCTGCCGAAGTTCGGCGAGCCGACCCGCAGGTCGACGATGACGTCCAGCACCGCGCCGCGGGTGCAGGCCACGTACTTGGCCTGGCCGGGCGGGACGTCGGCGAAGTGGATGCCGCGGACGACGTCCTTGGCGGAGAGCGACAGGTTGGCCTGGGCCAGGTTCAGCGGGTGGCCGACGACCTCGGCGAGGCGGTCGAAGCGGTACCACTCGGTGAAGTGGCCGCGGGCGTCGCCGTGCACCTGCGGGGTGATCTCGAAGGCGCCCTCGACGGAGAGCTCACGGAACTTCACTTGGCGGCCGCCTCGTCGAGCAGGGCCACCAGGTACTGGCCGTAGCCGCTCTTCAGCAGCGGCTCGGCGAGCTCGCGCAGCTGGGCGTCGTCGATCAGCCCGGCCCGCCAGACGGCCTCCTCGATGCAGCCGATCTTGAAGCCCTGGCGCTCCTCGATGACCCGGACGAACTCCGAGGCCTGGACCATCGACACGAACGTGCCGGTGTCCAGCCAGGCGGTGCCGCGGTCGAGGATCGTCACGTGCAGGTCGCCGGTGCGCAGGTAGGCGTCGTTGACGGCGGTGATCTCCAGCTCGCCGCGGGCGCTCGGCTTCAGGGTGCGGGCGATCTCGACGACCCGGTTGTCGTAGAAGTACAGGCCGGGGACGGCGTAGCGGGACTTGGGCTCGGCCGGCTTCTCCTCGATCGACATGACCTGACCGGTCTCGTCGAACTCGACCACGCCGTACGCGGTCGGGTCGGCCACCGGGTAGGCGAACACCCGGCCGCCCTTGATGTCGGAGTGCTCGGTGAGCGCGGTGCCCAGGCCGGTGCCGTGGAAGATGTTGTCGCCGAGGATCAGGGCCACCGGCTCGTCACCGATGAAGTCCGCGCCGAGCACGAAGGCCTGGGCGATGCCCTCGGGCTTCTCCTGGACGGCGTACTCGAGCTTCAGACCGAACTGGGAGCCGTCACCCAGGAGGCGCTCGAACTGGTCCCGGTCGTTCGGGGTGGTGATGATCAGGATTTCGCTTATCCCGGCCATCACGAGGGTCGAGAGGGGGTAGTAGATCATCGGCTTGTCGAAGACCGGGAGGAGCTGCTTCGACACCGCACGGGTCAGGGGCCACAGCCGCGAGCCGGTGCCGCCGGCCAGGAGGATTCCACGCATGGGTGCACCCTATTCGAGATCGGTGAACGCAGGAGGGGCCGGGGCGGGAGGGCGTTCGGGCGGCGGTAGACTACGCGCATTATGCGCATCCTCGTGACCGGCGGCGCCGGGTTCATCGGTTCGGAGTTCGTCCGTCAGCTCCTCGGGGCTGACGAGAACGCCCGGATCACGGTCTTTGACAAGCTCACCTACTCGGGTGTCCTGGAGAACCTGGCCCCGGTGGCCGGCCACCAGGGCTACACCTTCGTCCAGGGCGACATCTGCGACGCGGACGCCGTCGACCAGGTCATGCCGGGCCACGACGTGGTGGTGCACTTCGCCGCCGAGTCCCACGTGGACCGCTCGATCGCCGGTGCGGGCCCCTTCGTCCTCACCAACGTCGTCGGCACCCAGGTGCTGCTCGACGCGGCCCGCAAGCACGGCATCGGCCGCTTCGTGCACATCTCCACCGACGAGGTGTACGGCTCGATCAGCGAGGGCTCCTGGACCGAGACCTGGCCGCTGGTGCCCAACTCCCCGTACTCGGCCTCCAAGGCCTCCTCCGACCTGCTGGCGCTGGCCTACCACCGCACCCACGGCATGGACGTCGTGGTGACCCGCTGCTCCAACAACTACGGGCACTACCAGTTCCCGGAGAAGGTCATCCCGCTGTTCACCACCAACCTGATCGACGGCAAGAAGGTGCCGCTGTACGGCGACGGTGGCAACGTCCGCGACTGGCTGCACGTCTCGGACCACTGCCGGGCCATCGAGCTGGTCATGCGCGGCGGCCGCGCGGGTGAGGTCTACAACATCGGCGGCGGCACCGAGGCGACCAACAAGGAGCTGACCGGCCTGCTGCTGGAGGCCGCCGGCGCCGGCTGGGAGATGGTCGAGCACGTCGAGGACCGCAAGGGCCACGACCTCCGCTACTCGATCGACATCAGCAAGATCCGCGAGGAGCTCGGCTACGAGCCGCAGGTCCGCTTCGAGGACGGCCTCGCCGCGACCATCGCCTGGTACCGCGAGAACCGCGCCTGGTGGGAGCCGCTGAAGCAGAAGGCGGCCCTGGCCAAGTGACTGCGAACGCCGCCGGCCGGGTGCGCTGGCTGGTCACCGGCGCGGCCGGGATGCTCGGGCGGGACGTGCTGTCGGTGCTCGGCACCGACCCGGCCGCCGAGATCACCGCGCTGCGCCGGGCGGACCTCGACATCACCGACGCGGCAGCCGTCCAGGCCGCCGTCGAGGGCCACGACATCGTGGTCAACTGCGCCGCGTGGACGAACGTCGACGCCGCGGAGACCGAGGAGGACGCCGCCACCGCCGTCAACGGCACCGGTGTGCGCCACCTGGCCGCGGCCTGCGCCAAGAGCGGCGCGCGGCTGCTGCACGTCTCCACCGACTACGTCCTGCCGGGCGACGCCACCGAGCCCTGCCCGGAGGACGCCCCGACCGCGCCGGTGAACGCGTACGGCCGCGGCAAGCTGCTGGGGGAGCGGGCGGTCGCCGACCTGCTCCCCGACGCCGGCTACATCGTGCGCACCGCCTGGCTGTACGGCGAGCACGGCCCGAACTTCGTGGCCACCATGCTCAAGCTCGCCGCCCAGCGGGACACCCTGGACGTGGTGGACGACCAGCACGGCCAGCCGACCTGGTCGTACGCGCTGGCCGGCCGGCTGGTCGAGCTCGGCCGGGCCGCGCTCGCCGGGCGGGCCCCGGCCGGGGTCTACCACGGCACCGCGAGCGGCCGCACCACCTGGTGCGGGCTGGCCCGCGAGACCTACGCGCTGAGCGGCCTGGACCCGGAGCGGATCCGTCCGACCACCTCGGAGGCCTTCGTCCGCCCGGCCGTCCGGCCCGCCTTCAGCGTGCTGGCCCACGACCGCTGGGCGGCCGCCGGGCTGGCACCGCTGCCCGAGTGGCGGGCCATGCTGGCCGAGGCCCTGGGCCGGCCCGTCTTCGCCGAACTGGCCGCCACGGCCCGGACCACGGAGAGCGACAGACCTCGGTGAAGAAAGCACTGACGAAGGTGGCTGCCGCGCTACCGCCGGGAACCCTGGCGGTAGCCGGCGGCACCGTCGTACTGGGCGCCGCCTCCTACATCCACCTCGGAGTGGCGGGCCACAGCCTGTCCGTCGAGGACATGGCGAACGTCTCACTGCTGTGGACGATCGTGATGTCCGTCGGCATCGGCGTCTTCTTCCCGATCGAGCAGGAGCTCACCCGGATCGTCGCGGCGCGCGCGGCGCTCGGCCACGGCGCCGCCCCGGTGCTGCGCCGGGCGACCCTGCTGACCGGCGGCATCCTCGCGGTGGTCCTGGCCGTCCTCGGCGCCGCCTCCGGCCCGATCGCCGACAAGGTGTTCCACGGCGACCGCTCGCTGGTGCTGGCGCTCGGCGGCGCCTTCCTCGGCATGGCCGTCTGCTACCTCACCCGCGGCGTCCTGGCCGGCCTCGGCCGCTTCGGCGCGTACGGCACCCAGCTCGGTCTGGACGGTGGCCTGCGGATCGGACTGGCCTTCGGCTGCGCGGTGGCCGGGGTGCACTCCGCGCTCGCGTTCAGCCTGATCCTGGCCGTCGCGCCGGTCCTCGCGACGATCGTCACGCTGCCGCCGCTGCTGCGCGCGGTCAGGCCGGGCCCGAAGGTCCCCTGGCCCGAGCTCTACTCCGGGCTCGGCCTGCTGATCCTCTCCACCCTGCTGTCCCAGCTCGTGGTCAACGCCGCGGTGATGAGCACCAAGCTGCTCGCCCCGACCGAGTCCGCGCTGATCGCGGCGCTGCTCAACGCGCTGGTCCTGGCCCGGGTGCCGCTGTTCGTCTTCGGCTCGCTCCAGGCCTCGCTGCTCAGCGGCCTCTCCAAGGCGATCGCGATGGGGGACCGGGCCGCGTTCACCGGGATGCTCACCCGGATCGGCGCCGTGGTGGGCCTGCTCGGCGTGGCGGGCGGGATCCCCGCCACCCTGCTCGGCCCCTGGCTGATCCAGGTGCTCTTCGGAGCCGCGCCGGTGCTCGGCCGCCTCGACTTCTTCTGGTTGTCCCTCGGCACCGTGGCGTACATGTTCGCGATGGTCCTCGGCCAGGCGCTGATGGTATTCAAGCGGCACAACCTCCAACTGCTCTGCTGGGCGGTGGGCAGCGCCGTGCTGGCGGGGGTCACGTTCATGCCGGGCGAGGTGTCCACCCGCGTGATCCTGGCCTACGTGGCGGGTTCGGTGGCCACCGTCATCGGTATGCTGGCCGCACTCCGGCTGAGCTTCGCCCGTTCGGTGACGAACTCCGCCGGGCCTGCCCGGCAGCAGGGGGACGAGGCCGTCGCTGTGCTGAGCAGCCGGACGGCCGACGAATGACCGTGCCCGCCCCCCATCCGCAGGACACCGCGCACGAGCGCGGGCCAGACCCCATCCATGGAGCCTCCGTGTCCCAGTACGACGATGTTTGGCTGGTGATCCCGGCCTACAACGAGGGCCAGGTGATCGCCGACGTTGTGGAGGGGGCGCGAAAGACGTTCCCGAACATCGTGGTGGTCGATGACGGCAGCGGCGACGACTCGGCCAAGCACATCATGGAGACCGGTGCGCACCTGGTGCGCCACCCGGTCAACCTCGGCCAGGGCGCGGCCCTCCAGACCGGCCTCGCCTACGCCCTGGCCCAGCCGGGCGCCAAGTACTTCGCCACCTTCGACGCGGACGGTCAGCACCAGACCGCGGACGTCGAGAAGATGGTGGCGCTGCTCCGGGAGGGCGACACGGACGTCGTCCTCGGCTCGCGCTTCATCGAGCAGAACGGGCAGGTGCCGTGGATCAAGCGGGTCGTCCTGCGTACCGCGGCGACCGTCAGCCCGACCGCGCGCAAGCTCAAGCTGACCGACTCCCACAACGGCCTGCGGGTGCTGACCCGCGAGGCCGCGGGCCGGCTGCGGATCACCATGAACGGCATGGCGCACGCGTCGGAGATCGTCAGCTTCCTCGCCGGCTCCGACCTCCGGGTCGCCGAGCTCCCGGTGGACATCCTGTACACCGACTACTCACGCGCCAAGGGTCAGTCCCTGATCAACGGCGTCAACATCATCTTCGACATCTCGCTGCGGGAGCGTAGCCGCCGATGAAATTCTTCTGGATCCAGCTGGTTCTCATTCTCGGCTCGGTCACTCTCGCCTTCATGTTCATCCGGCGTTGGGACCGTGCCAACACCCGCGCCTGGAAGCGCATCGCGTTCTCGGTCTTCGTGCTGGTGAACATCTACGCGGTGCTGCGTCCCACCGACGTGACCTGGCTGGCCCACCAGCTCGGCGTCGGCCGGGGCACCGACCTGGTGCTGTACGTGATGGTGCTGGCGATGGGCTTCCTGACCCTGAACACCTTCCTGCGCTTCCGCTCCCTGGAGAAGAAGCTCACCGACCTGGCGCGCACCGTGGCGATCAACGAGGGCGCCAGGCTGAACGAGGAGCGCTTCGACCTGGACCTGCCGGTCTCGGCTCCGGTCGACCGCAGCAAGGCCTGATCCCGTGGCGACCTTCGAGTTCATGCTGCCGTACTACGGCGACGTGGCACTGATGCAGGCCGCGGTGCGGAGCATCCTCGCGCAGACCGACCGGGACCTCCGGCTGACCGTCATCGACGACGGCCAGGAGCCGGACGTCCCCGGCTGGTTCGCCTCGCTCGGCGACGACCGGGTGAGCTACCTGCGCAACGAGCAGAACCTCGGCATCACCAGGAACTTCCAGAAGTGCGTGGAGCTGTCCACGGCCGACCACGTGGTCATCATGGGCTGCGACGACCTGTTGCACCCGCACTACCTGGAGACCGTCCGGGAGATCGTCAGGGTCAACCCGGACCTGGGCATGGTGCAGCCGGGCGTCGAGGTCATCGACGGCGCCGGCGAGGTCAGCCGCTCCGGCCTGGCGGACAACGTCAAGGAGAAGATCTACGCGCCGACCGTCAAGGGCCGGCGGCTGATGGGCGGGGAGGAGCTGGCCGCGAGCGTGCTGCGCGGCAACTGGCTCTACTTCCCGTCGATCTGCTGGCGGGGCGAGGCGCTGCGCGCGGTCAGCTTCCGTGACGAGTACTCGGTGATCCAGGACCTGGCCCTGGTCGTCGACCTGCTGGAGCGCGGCGAGCAGATGATGGTGGACAACACGACCGTCGTCTTCCAGTACCGCCGGCACGCCGTCAGCGAGTCCTCGGTGCAGGCCTTCTCCGGCACCCGGTTCACCGAGGCGGAACGGTACTTCAACGCGGTGGCCGAGCGGATGGACGCCCGCGGCTGGCCGAAGGCCGCCCGCGCGGCCCGGTTCCGCAGCGCCTCCCGCCTGCACGCGCTGACCATGCTGCCGGGCGCGCTGAAGCGCGGCCAGCGGGGCGGGGCCAAGGTCCTGGTCCGGCACGCGCTGACCGGCGGGCAGCGGCACGAAGGCTGAGCCACCCCCACGACCGGCTCCGACGCGGTGACACCTGAGGGTGAACCGCCGTTTCGGAGCCGGTCGTTGTGGTCTGTGAAGGGTGAACGCGCTGGATGCGCGGGATCGGCGCGTGGCAGACTTCCGGTGCGATCCGAGGACCGACGGGACGAGCCCGGGCCCGTGACGCCGCCGCTTGCCGGCCGTGACGAGATCGTCAATTCACACAAGTAGGGAAGTGTCCCGAGTGCAGCCGCTGATCGACTCTGCCCACACCTCCGACGGGCAAGGCCGGAGTGAGGACGGCGGCGGGAACGCGCCCGACAGCCCGGCCCCGGCGGTGCCCGCCCGGCTGCGGGAGCTGGCCGCCCACCGCTGGTTCTGGCCGGTGGCCCTGCTGCTCGGGTACGGCGCGCAGGTGGCCTTCCGCCTGGTGCTGTCGATCCACAACTACTTCCCGTCGGTGCACGCCGACGAGGACTCGTACCTGGTGATCGCGCGGGTGCTGGCCGGCCGGCCGACCACCGAGATGCCGGTCGGCGTGGTGATCCCCGGCGGGTACCCGCTGCTGATCTCGCCGGCCCTGCGGATCGCCGACAACCCGGCGACCGCGTACCACCTGGTCATGGGCATCAACGCGGTGCTCAACGCGCTGGTGTTCCCGCTCGTCGTGGTCGCGGCGCGCCGGCTGGGCCTGTCCCGGCCGCAGGCGTACCTGGTGGGCACCGCCGTGGCGCTGGTGCCGCCGGTGATCTTCTACTCCCAGTTCGTCATGTCGGACACCGTGCTCCCGGTGCTCCTGCTGGTCTGGGTGATCGCGATGCACGGCTGGCTCTCGCCCGGCTCGCCCCGCCGCCGCGCGCTGTACGCGGCGGCGATGGGCCTGGCGGCCGGCTACACGATGGCCACCCACGACCGCGGCGGCGTGGTGGTGGCGCTGACCGCGCTGGTCCTGCTCGTGGTGCTGGCCGTCGGCTGGGCGCCGCGGCTCGCCTCGCTGGCCGGCGTCGGCGCCCTCGGCGTGACGTACCTGGGCGCGAAGCTGCTGGCGCGCTTCGTCGAGGCCCAGTTCAAGGACGTGCCGCCGAGCACCGTCGGCAACAAGGTCTTCGAGAACCTCGAGGACAGCAAGTACATCGGCACGATCATCGCCAGGACCTTCGGGCAGCTCTGGTACTTCATGACCTCCACGTACGGCTTCGGGGCGATCGCCTTCGTGCTGTGCGTGGTGGCCCTGTTCCACCGCCGCTTCTCGGTGGCCGACCGGGTGGTCGCGTTCTGCATGACCGCCATGCTGTTCGGCACCGCGCTCGCCTCCGCGGCGGGCCTGGCGGACACCGAGCGCGTCGACAACTGGGTGTACGCCCGGTACTGCGCGGTGCTGGTGCCGCTGTTCCTGCTGGTGGGCCTGGTCGCGCTGTTCCGGGCCGGGGTCCGCACGCTGCTGTGGGCGGCGCTGGCCGGCGCGGTGGTGATCGGGATCATCCAGGTGTCCGTCAGCGGGTACGCCGGCTCCGCGCTGAAGGAGTGGGCCGTCCCGTGGACCGTTCCGGACGCGATGTTCCTGGCCTCGTCCTGGGACAACCTGCACATGGCCCGCACGACCGTCGGCGCGCTGGCGGTGCTGGCCGCCTGTCTGCTGCTGCGGGTGGCCGGCGGGCGGCGGATCGTCGCCGCGGTGGTGGGCTGCGTGACGGTCTTCGCCGCGTACGCGACCGTCACGATCACCGACAACGTCGCCGAGCCGCACTCCAGGACCCGGTCGTACGAGGCCGTGGGCCTGGTGAAGGAGGCCGGCCTGCACAAGGGCGACAACCTGATCCTGGACTGGGACTTCGACTGGGGCGCCCGGATGGCGCTGGCCTACGAGGTCTACTGGGGCCGGGTCTGGACGGACAACGTCAAGGGCGGCAACACCCCGCCGGAGACGGCCACCGCGATGCTGCTGAAGCTCGGCGAGGGCGCCGCGCCGGAGGCCACCTGGCCGAAGCCGGAGCCCGGCTGGCACGTCGCGAAGTACAGCCGGGCGCACGGCTGGGTCCTCTGGCGCAAGGGCTGATCCGCGGATCCACCCCATCGGGGCCGGTGAGGAGCACCTCACCGGCCCCGATTGGCATCCGGGCTGCTCCCTGTGGCAGTATGTCCAAGTTGCTCGGTTGAGTTGCCGATGCTGCGCGCCTCCCGCCGGGAGGACCGGAAGCGAGTCCCACGTACTCGTCGTTCCCGTGATGGCCGTCAAGCGTGAGTTCTACGCCACGGCAGCTGCGGGGCGAAAGTACGGGAATCTTCCGGGAAGCGTGAGCGGGGCCTCGACCCGGCGCCCCCACCCCGAAAGTTCGAAACCGACGAAGTGATTCGTTGGTTTTTTGCAAGCGCGAGTGCGACACGCCCGAGCGCGGGGGTCGGAGGGTGGTCGCGCAGTGACTAAGGACAAAGGACTACTGAGTAGCCATGGCGGGACAGAAGATCCGCATCCGGCTCAAGGCCTACGACCACGAGGTCATCGACTCTTCGGCGAAGAAGATCGTCGAGACGGTGATCCGTACTGGTGCGCAGGTCGCGGGCCCGGTGCCGCTGCCCACTGAGAAGAACGTGTACTGCGTCATCCGCTCGCCGCACAAGTACAAGGACTCGCGCGAGCACTTCGAGATGCGTACTCACAAGCGTCTGATCGACATCCTCGACCCCACGCCGAAGACGGTTGACTCGCTGATGCGTCTCGACCTGCCGGCTGGCGTCGACATCGAGATCAAGCTCTGAGAGGCGCACCGAAGATGGCTAAGCAGATTAAGGGCATCCTGGGCGAGAAGCTCGGCATGACCCAGGTCTGGGACGAGAACAACCGGGTCGTCCCGGTGACCGTCGTCAAGGCTGGGCCCAATGTCGTGACCCAGGTCCACACCGCCGACAGCGCGGCCGGCTACGACGCCGTCCAGATCGGCTTCGGCGAGATCGACCCCCGCAAGGTGAACAAGCCCCTCGCGGGCCACTTCGCCAAGGCCGGTGTCACCCCGCGCCGCCACCTGGTCGAGCTCCGTACCGCGGACGCGTCCGAGTACACCCTCGGCCAGGAGATCACCGCCGAGCTGTTCGAGGCGGGTGTCAAGGTCGATGTGACCGGCACCTCCAAGGGCAAGGGCTTCGCCGGTGTCATGAAGCGTCACAACTTCAAGGGCCTCGGCGCCGGTCACGGCGTGCAGCGCAAGCACCGTTCGCCCGGTTCCATCGGTGGCTGCGCCACCCCGGGCCGCGTGTTCAAGGGCCTGAAGATGGCCGGCCGGATGGGTCACGAGCGTGTGACCACCCAGAACCTGACCGTGCACGCGGTTGACGCGGAGAAGGGTCTGCTCCTTATCAAGGGTGCGATCCCGGGCCCGAACGGTGGCCTCGTCCTCGTCCGCACCGCGGCGAAGGGGCTGTGAAGGATATGAGCACCATTGACATCCTGTCGCCCTCGGGTGACAAGACCGGCAGCCTCGAGCTGCCGGCCGAGATCTTCGACGCGAAGGTCAGCGTTCCGCTGATGCACCAGGTCGTCGTGGCGCAGCTCGCTGCGGCCCGTCAGGGCACCCACAAGACCAAGACTCGTGGCGAGGTCCGCGGCGGCGGCAAGAAGCCGTACCGCCAGAAGGGCACCGGCCGCGCCCGTCAGGGCTCGACCCGTGCGCCGCAGTTCGCCGGCGGTGGCGTCGTGCACGGTCCCGTGCCGCGCGACTACTCGCAGCGGACCCCGAAGAAGATGATCGCCGCCGCCCTGCGCGGTGCGCTCACCGACCGGGCCCGCCACAACCGCATCCACGTCATCACCGACGTGACCGCGACCGAGGCGCCGTCGACCAAGGCCGCCAAGGGCCTCTTCGGCAAGATCACCGAGCGCAAGAACGTCCTCCTGGTCGTCGAGCGCGAGGACGAGCTGGGCCTGAAGTCCGCTCGCAACCTGCCGAACGTGCACATCCTGGACGCCGGTCAGCTGAACACCTACGACGTGCTCGTCTCCGACGATGTGGTCTTCACCCAGGCCGCCTTCGAGCGTTTCGTGGCCGGTCCGGCCGCGTCCGCCAAGGCCGTGGCTGCTGAGGGCGAGCTCGAAGGGAGCGCCGCCTGATGGCTGCGGAGATCACGAGCAAGACGTTCACGGACCCCCGTGACGTCCTGGTGAAGCCGGTCATCTCGGAGAAGAGCTACTCGCTCCTCGACGAGAACAAGTACACGTTCGTCGTGTCGCCCGGTGCCAACAAGACCCAGATCAAGCAGGCCGTCGAGGCGGTCTTCTCGGTCAAGGTCGAGTCCGTCAACACGCTCAACCGTCAGGGCAAGCGCAAGCGCTCCAAGACGGGCTTTGGCAAGCGCAAGGACACCAAGCGCGCCATCGTGACGCTGGCTGAGGGCAACCGCATCGACATCTTCGGTGGTCCGGTCTCCTAACGGAGATCGTGATCGTCGATAAGGACGAGGACGAGAGAGCCAAATGGGCATCCGCAAGTACAAGCCGACTACGCCGGGCCGTCGTGGCTCCAGCGTGGCCGACTTCGTAGAGATCACGCGGTCCACGCCGGAGAAGTCGCTGGTTCGCCCCCTGCACAGCAAGGGCGGCCGTAACAACGCCGGTCGGATCACCGCTCGCCACCAGGGTGGCGGCCACAAGCGCGCCTACCGCGTGATCGACTTCCGTCGTCACGACAAGGACGGCGTGCCGGCCAAGGTCGCGCACATCGAGTACGACCCGAACCGCACCGCGCGCATCGCGCTCCTGCACTACGCGGACGGCGAGAAGCGCTACATCATCGCGCCGCGCGGCATCGCGCAGGGTGACCGGATCGAGAACGGCGCTGGCGCCGACATCAAGCCGGGCAACAACCTGCCGCTGCGCAACATCCCGGTCGGTACCACCATCCACGCGGTGGAGCTGCGTCCCGGCGGCGGTGCCAAGCTGGCCCGCTCGGCCGGCTCCGGCATCCAGCTGCTGGCGCGTGAGGGCAAGATGGCGCACCTGCGCATGCCCTCCGGCGAGATCCGCCTGGTCGACGCGCGCTGCCGCGCGACCGTCGGCGAGGTCGGCAACGCCGAGCAGTCGAACATCAACTGGGGCAAGGCCGGCCGTATGCGCTGGAAGGGCGTCCGCCCGACCGTGCGTGGTGTGGCCATGAACCCGATCGACCACCCGCACGGTGGTGGTGAGGGTAAGACCTCCGGTGGTCGCCACCCGGTCTCGCCGTGGGGTAAGCCCGAGGGCCGTACCCGTCGCCCGAACAAGGCGTCGGACAAGCTCATCGTGCGCCGCCGCAAGACCAACAAGAAGCGCTAGGAGCAGGTCAGATGCCGCGCAGTCTCAAGAAGGGCCCCTTCATCGACGGCCACCTTCTCAAGAAGGTGGACGCGCAGAACGAGGCGGGTACCCAGAACGTCATCAAGACCTGGTCCCGTCGCTCCGTGATCTTCCCGGCCATGCTCGGCCACACGATCGCGGTGCACGATGGCCGTAAGCACGTCCCGGTGTTCGTCACCGAGTCGATGGTCGGCCACAAGCTCGGCGAGTTCGCGCCGACGCGCACGTTCCGCGGTCACGTCAAGGACGACCGCAAGTCGAAGCGTCGCTAGTCGCCAGCGAGATTACCGACTCAATGACTTACACCAGCAAGGGGACAACCATGGAAGCCAGGGCCCAGGCGCGGTACATCCGCGTCACGCCCATGAAGGCCCGCCGCGTGGTGGACCTCATCCGTGGCCTGAACGCCACGGAGGCCCAGGCGGTCCTGCGTTTCGCTCCGCAGGCCGCCACCGTGCCGGTCGGCAAGGTGCTCGACAGCGCCATCGCCAACGCCGTGCACAACTACAACCACAACAACGTGGACGACCTCGTCATCAGCGAGGCGTACGTTGACGAGGGCCCGACCCTGAAGCGGTTCCGTCCGCGCGCCCAGGGCCGTGCCTACCGGATCCGCAAGCGGACCAGCCACATCACCGTGGTCGTCAGCAGCAAGGAAGGGACCCGGTAATGGGCCAGAAGGTTAACCCGCACGGGTTCCGCCTCGGCATCAGCACGGACTTCAAGTCCCGCTGGTACGCCGACAAGCTGTACAAGGACTACGTCAAGGAAGACGTTGCCATTCGTCGCATGATGACGAAGGGCATGGAGCGCGCCGGCATCTCCAAGGTCGAGATCGAGCGCACCCGCGACCGCGTCCGCGTCGACATCCACACCGCGCGCCCCGGCATCGTCATCGGTCGCCGTGGCACCGAGGCCGACCGCATCCGCGGCGACCTCGAGAAGCTGACGGGCAAGCAGGTCCAGCTGAACATCCTCGAGGTCAAGAACCCCGAGCTGGACGCCCAGCTCGTGGCTCAGGGCGTCGCGGAGCAGCTGTCCTCGCGCGTCTCCTTCCGCCGTGCCATGCGCAAGTCGATGCAGGGCACCATGAAGTCCGGCGCCAAGGGCATCAAGGTCCAGTGCTCCGGTCGTCTCGGCGGCGCCGAGATGAGCCGTTCGGAGTTCTACCGCGAGGGCCGTGTGCCGCTGCACACCCTGCGCGCGAACGTCGACTACGGCTTCTTCGAGGCCAAGACGACCTTCGGCCGCATCGGCGTGAAGGTCTGGATCTACAAGGGCGACGTCAAGAACATCGCCGAGGTCCGCGCTGAGAACGCCGCTGCCCGCTCGGGCAACCGCCCGGCCCGTCCCGAGGGTGGTCGTCCCGCCCGCGGTGGCGAGCGCCGTGGTGGCGAGCGCGGTGGCCGTGGCCGTCGTCCCGCCGCTGCCGAGGCCCCCGTGGCCGCGGCCGCCGAGGCGCCGGCTGCCGAGAACACCGGAACGGAGGCCTGACTCCAATGCTGATCCCCCGTCGGGTCAAGCACCGCAAGCAGCACCACCCGAAGCGCCGCGGCGCTGCGAAGGGTGGCACCGAGCTCGCCTTCGGCGAGTACGGCATCCAGGCCGTCACCCCGGCCTACGTGACGAACCGGCAGATCGAGTCCGCTCGTATCGCCGTCACCCGTCACATCAAGCGTGGCGGCAAGGTCTGGATCAACATCTACCCGGACCGTCCGCTCACCAAGAAGCCGGCCGAGACCCGCATGGGTTCCGGTAAGGGTTCGCCCGAGTGGTGGATCGCGAACGTGCACCCGGGTCGGGTCATGTTCGAGCTGTCGTACCCCAACGAGAAGGTGGCTCGTGAGGCGCTGACCCGCGCAGCTCACAAGCTCCCGATGAAGTGCCGGATCATCCGGCGCGAGGCAGGTGAGAGCTGATGTCGGCCGGCACCAAGGCTGCTGACCTCCGCGAGCTGGACAACGAGGGTCTCGTTGCCAAGCTCCGTGAGGCCAAGGAGGAGCTGTTCAACCTCCGCTTCCAGGCGGCGACCGGGCAGCTCGACAACCACGGACGGCTCAAGCTCGTCCGTAAGGACATCGCGCGGATCTACACCCTGATGCGCGAGCGCGAGCTGGGCATCGAGACGGTGGAGAGCGCCTGATGACTGAGAACACCAACGAGACGCGCGGTTTCCGCAAGACCCGTGAGGGTCTCGTCGTCAGCGACAAGATGGACAAGACCGTCGTCGTCGCCGTCGAGGACCGCGTCAAGCACGCTCTGTACGGCAAGGTCATCCGCCGTACGAACAAGCTGAAGGCGCACGACGAGGCGAACGCCTGCGGCATCGGCGACCGGGTCCTCCTCGCGGAGACCCGCCCGCTGTCCGCGACGAAGCGCTGGCGCGTCGTCGAGATCCTCGAGAAGGCCAAGTAACGAAGTTGATGCGGTACGGCCGTATGTGCACCAGGCCCCTCGTGGGCGCTGGTGTGAGCAGCGGCCGGCCCGTCAGCTCTCGTTGACGATCAGGAGAAAGCTGTGATCCAGCAGGAGTCGCGACTGCGTGTCGCCGACAACACGGGCGCGAAGGAAATCCTTTGCATCCGCGTTCTCGGTGGTTCCGGTCGCCGCTACGCCGGTATCGGGGACGTCATCGTCGCGACCGTCAAGGACGCGATCCCCGGCGGTTCGGTGAAGAAGGGTGACGTCGTCAAGTGCGTCGTCGTCCGTACCGTGAAGTCGCGTCGTCGTCCGGATGGCTCGTACATCCGCTTCGACGAGAACGCCGCGGTCGTTCTGAAGAACACCGATGGTGACCCCCGTGGTACCCGCATCTTCGGCCCGGTGGGCCGCGAGCTGCGTGACAAGAAGTTCATGAAGATCATCTCGCTTGCGCCGGAGGTGCTCTAACCCATGGCGAACAGCATGAAGATCAAGAAGGGTGACCTGGTTCAGGTCATCACCGGCAAGGACCGCGGCAAGCAGGGCAAGGTCATCCTGGCCATGCCCGCCGAGAACAAGGTCCTGGTCGAGGGTGTGAACCGGGTCAAGAAGCACACCAAGCCGGGCCCGGGCACTCAGGGTGGCATTGTCACCGTCGAGGCCCCGGTGCACGTCTCCAACGTCCAGCTGGTCGTGGAGAAGGACGGCAAGAAGGTCGTCACCCGCGTTGGCTACCGCTTCGATGACGAGGGCAACAAGATCCGCGTTGCCAAGCGAACCGGTGAGGACATCTGATGTCTGAGACGACTGTTGAGAAGGTGACCCCCCGTCTCAAGGAGCGTTACAACTCCGAGATCAAGGGTCAGCTGCAGGAGCAGTTCTCGTACGAGAACGTCATGCTGACGCCCGGCCTGGTCAAGGTCGTCGTCAACATGGGTGTCGGCGAGGCCGCCCGTGACAGCAAGCTGATCGAGGGCGCGATCCGCGACCTGACCGCGATCACCGGTCAGAAGCCGGCCGTGACCAAGGCTCGCAAGTCCATCGCGCAGTTCAAGCTGCGCGAGGGCCAGCCGATCGGCACCCACGTCACCCTCCGTGGTGACCGCATGTGGGAGTTCCTGGACCGTCTGGTGTCGCTGGCCCTGCCGCGTATCCGTGACTTCCGTGGCCTCTCCCCGAAGCAGTTCGACGGCCGTGGCAACTACACCTTCGGTCTGACCGAGCAGGTCATGTTCCACGAGATCGACCAGGACAAGGTCGACCGTCAGCGCGGTATGGACATCACCGTCGTGACCACCGCTCAGACCGACGACGAGGGCCGGGCGCTCCTGCGCGCTCTGGGCTTCCCGTTCAAGGAGGCGTGAGCCAATGGCGAAGAAGTCCCTCATCGCGAAGTCCGAGCGCAAGCCGAAGTTCGGCGTCCGGGCCTACACCCGGTGCCAGCGCTGCGGCCGTCCGCACTCGGTGTACCGCAAGTTCGGCCTGTGCCGTGTCTGCCTCCGTGAGATGGCGCACCGCGGCGAGCTGCCCGGCGTGACCAAGAGCTCCTGGTAATCAGGGCGCTTTAGGGCACCCAGCGACGCAGAGGTGCCCGATCCCACACCGGCCCGTTTTGGGCCTGCCGTACGGATTCCCGTAAGGTAGTGGGGTCGGGCCCCCTGCCGCGGCTTCCCCATGGATGTCCGTGGCCCTCCTTCGAGAGGGCTCGCACCCAGTCTTACTACGTCGTAGGTCCCCTGTGCTTGTGCCCCTGACGAACTCGGAAGAGTGCGGCAGGGGGACCTGGTGCGGAGAAACCACGGCGAGAGAGGCCTGAGGCCATCATGACCATGACCGACCCCATCGCAGACATGCTCACGCGTCTGCGTAACGCGAACTCGGCGTACCACGACACCGTGGCGATGCCGGCCAGCAAGATCAAGGCGCACGTCGCCCAGATCCTGCAGCAGGAGGGGTACATCTCCTCCTACAAGGTTGAGGAGCCCACTGAGGGCGAGGTCGGCAAGAAGCTGACCATCGAGCTCAAGTTCGGCCCCAACCGTGAGCGCTCCATCGCCGGCATCAAGCGCATCAGCAAGCCGGGTCTGCGCGTTTACGCAAAGTCCACCAACCTGCCGAAGGTTCTCGGCGGCCTGGGCGTGGCGATCATCTCCACGTCCTCCGGCCTCCTGACCGACAAGCAGGCCGCCAAGAAGGGCGTAGGCGGAGAAGTTCTCGCCTACGTCTGGTAATTCGGGAAACGGAGGTACAGCAATGTCGCGCATTGGACGGCTGCCCATCCAGGTCCCCGCTGGCGTGGACGTCACCATCGATGGCCAGGCGGTCTCGGTGAAGGGCCCGAAGGGCACCCTCACCCACGTCGTCGCCGCGCCGATCGAGATCGGCAAGGGCGAGGACGGCACTCTGGCTGTCACCCGCCCCAACGACGAGCGTCTGTCGAAGGCCCTGCACGGCCTGACCCGCACGCTGGTGGCGAACATGATCACCGGCGTGACCACGGGCTACCGCAAGTCGCTGGAGATCAGCGGTGTCGGCTACCGAGTTCTGGCGAAGGGCTCCGACATGGAGTTCCAGCTGGGCTACAGCCACCCGATCCTCGTCGAGGCGCCCGAGGGCATCTCCTTCGTCGTCGAGTCGGCCACCAAGTTCCACGTGGACGGCATCGACAAGCAGAAGGTCGGCGAGGTCGCTGCGAAGATCCGCAAGCTGCGCAAGCCCGACCCGTACAAGGCCAAGGGCGTCAAGTACGCGGGCGAGGTCATCCGCCGCAAGGTCGGAAAGAGTGGTAAGTAAGCGATGAGCGTCTCTGTCAAGATCGGCAAGGGCAACGCCTACAAGAGCGCCGCTCGCAAGCGCCGCGCGATCCGCGTTCGTAAGCGCGTCGTCGGCACCGAGGTGCGTCCGCGTCTCGTCGTGACGCGCTCGAACCGCCACATGGTCGCCCAGGTCATCGACGACGCCAAGGGTCACACCCTGGCGTCGGCGTCCACCCTCGACGTGTCCATCAAGGGCGCCGAGGGCGACAAGACCGAGCTGGCCAAGAAGGTCGGGAGCCTGGTCGCCGAGCGCGCCAAGGCCGCCGGCATCGAGTCGGTCGTCTTCGACCGCGCGGGCAACCGGTACGCCGGCCGCATCGCCGCCCTGGCGGACGCGGCCCGCGAGGCCGGGCTCGACTTCTAAGCCGCTCGTCGACTCTGTCGGCGGACGTAAACGAGAGAGGTAAATCCAATGGCTGGACCCCAGCGCCGCGGTAGCGGCGCCGGTGGCGGCACCGGTGGCGAGCGGCGCGACCGTAAGCGTGACGACCGGGGCAACGCCCAGGTCGTCGAGAAGACCGCTTACGTCGAGCGCGTCGTCGCGATCAACCGTGTCGCCAAGGTTGTCAAGGGTGGTCGTCGTTTCTCCTTCACCGCGCTGGTCGTGGTGGGCGATGGCGATGGCACCGTGGGTGTCGGTTACGGGAAGGCGAAGGAGGTTCCGGCCGCCATCGCCAAGGGTGTTGAGGAGGCCAAGAAGAACTTCTTCAAGGTCCCCCGTATCCAGGGCACCATCCCGCACCCGATCCAGGGTGAGAAGGCCGCCGGCGTCGTGCTGCTGAAGCCCGCCGCCCCCGGTACCGGTGTTATCGCCGGTGGTCCGGTGCGCGCCGTCCTGGAGTGCGCCGGCATCCACGACATCCTGTCGAAGTCGCTCGGCTCGGACAACGCGATCAACATCGTGCACGCCACCGTGGCCGCTCTGAAGGGCCTCGTGCGCCCCGAGGAGATCGCCGCGCGTCGTGGCCTGCCGCTGGAGGACGTGGCCCCCGCCGCTCTGCTGCGGGCGCGTGCTGCTGGGGTGAGCGCCTGATGGCTCGCCTGAAGATCACGCAGACCAAGTCGTACATCGGCAGCAAGCAGAACCACCGTGACACCCTGCGTACGCTTGGTCTCAAGCGCATGCACGACGTCGTGGTGAAGGAGGACCGTCCCGAGATCCGCGGGATGGCCCAGACGGTCCGTCACCTGGTGACGGTTGAGGAGGTGGACTGATCATGGGCGAGAACCCGATCAAGATCCACAACCTGCGTCCCGCCCCGGGTGCCAAGACCGACAAGATCCGTGTGGGTCGTGGTGAGGCCTCCAAGGGTAAGACTGCCGGTCGTGGTACCAAGGGCACGAAGGCCCGCTACCAGGTTCCGCAGCGCTTCGAGGGTGGCCAGATGCCGCTCCACATGCGCCTGCCGAAGCTGAAGGGTTTCAAGAACCCGTTCAAGATCACCTTCCAGGTCGTCAACCTCGACAAGCTGGCCGAGCTCTACCCGCAGGGTGGCGCCGTCACGGTCGAGGACCTGGTCGCCAAGGGCGCGGTTCGCAAGAACTCGCTCGTCAAGGTGCTCGGCACCGGCGAGGTCTCGGTCGCCCTCCAGGTGACGGTGGACGCCGTCTCCGGTTCGGCCGCCGAGAAGATCAAGGCCGCCGGCGGTACGGTCACCGAGCTCGTCTGAGCCCGCTGACTCCGGCTTACGGGCCCCGCACCTCCTTCGGGAGGTGCGGGGCCCGTTCCGTTTCCCCGGCCGCGAAAGGCGCTCGTTCTTTTGTGTGGCAAACCCGGGCATCCCGTACCCCGTGAGTGGGGGAGCGGCCGTACGCGCTTCTTCCGAGTGGCTGCGCACTGTTAGAGTCCGT
This sequence comes from Kitasatospora sp. NPDC036993, assembly GCF_055607525.1. Classification (NCBI taxonomy): domain Bacteria; kingdom Bacillati; phylum Actinomycetota; class Actinomycetes; order Kitasatosporales; family Streptomycetaceae; genus Kitasatospora; species Kitasatospora sp. NPDC036993. Next base: position 425,538 of record NZ_JBVJRP010000004.1, read on the forward strand.
GGAGTTCCCTTGTAGGCTGCGCGTAGGCTCGCCTGTGCCGTCTGTACGGGAGCCCGTACCGCAAACTCCCCATTCAGGACCGACCCTCCCGCCGACGACGTGCGGGAGGCGCAGGAGGCACCGTGCTCAGTGCGTTCGCGCGGGCGTTCCAGACGCCCGACCTGCGCAAGAAGCTGCTGTTCACGCTGGGCATCATGGTGCTGTTCCGGCTGGGCTCGCACATTCCGATGCCGGGCGTGAGCTTCACGGCCGTGAACGAGTGTGTGAAGGACACGAAGAACAGCGGCCTCTTCGGACTCGTCAACCTGTTCAGCGGGGGCGCGCTCCTCCAGCTGACGATCTTCGCCCTCGGCATCATGCCGTACATCACGGCGAGCATCATCCTCCAGCTCCTCACCGTCGTGATCCCGCGACTGGAGATGCTGAAGAAGGAGGGACAGGCCGGCCAGGCGAAGATCACCCAGTACACCCGCTACCTGACGATCGCGCTCGCCGTGCTCCAGGGCACCGGCATCGTGGCGACGGCCTCCAGCGGCGCGCTGTTCGCCGGCTGCCCGCTGGCCAACCAGATCGTGCCGGACACCGGCGTGTTCCGGATCGCGGTCATGGTGCTCACCATGACCGCCGGCACCACGGTCATCATGTGGCTGGGCGAGCTGATCACCGACCGCGGCATCGGCAACGGCATGTCGCTGCTGATCTTCACCTCGATCGCGGCGCAGTTCCCCTCCAGCATGTGGAACATCAAGACCACCGGCACCATCGGCGGCGGCTGGGTCGAGTTCCTCTCCGTGGTCGCGGTCGGCGTCATCGTCGTGATGCTGGTCATCTTCGTCGAGCAGGCCCAGCGCCGGATCCCGGTCCAGTACGCGAAGCGGATGATCGGCCGCCGGGCGTTCGGCGGCACCTCGACCTACATCCCGCTCAAGGTGAACCAGGCCGGTGTCATCCCGGTCATCTTCGCCTCGTCGCTGCTGTACATCCCGGCACTGGTGGTCCAGCTGACCAACAGCCAGGCGGGCTGGGCCACCTGGATCAGGACGAACTTCGTCAAGGGTGACCACCCGATCTACATGGCCACCTACTTCCTGCTGATCGTCTTCTTCGCCTTCTTCTACGTCGCCATCTCCTTCAACCCCGAAGAAGTTGCCGACAACATGAAGAAGTATGGTGGGTTCATCCCGGGTATCCGGGCCGGCCGCCCGACGGCCGAGTACCTGAACTACGTGCTGACCCGAATCACGTGGCCGGGTTCGCTCTACCTGGGCCTGATCGCGTTGATCCCGATGATCGCCCTGGTCGCCTTCGGACAGCAGACCAACTTCCCGTTCGGCGGCACCAGCGTGCTCATCGTCGTCGGCGTCGGACTCGAAACTGTGAAGCAGATCGAGAGCCAGCTCCAGCAGCGCAATTACGAAGGGTTCCTCCGCTGATGCGTATCGTCCTCGTTGGTCCTCCCGGGGCCGGGAAGGGTACTCAGGCGCACCTGCTCGCCAAGACCCTGTCCATCCCCCATATCTCTACCGGTGACCTGTTCCGCGCGAACATCAGCCAGGGCACCCCGCTGGGGCTCGAGGCCAAGAGCTACATGGACGCGGGACACCTGGTACCGGACGAGGTCACCATCGGGATGGCCAAGGACCGGATGCTCCAGGAGGACGCCGTCCGCGGCTTCCTGCTCGACGGCTTCCCCCGCAACCTGGGGCAGGCCAAGGCGCTGGACGAGTTCCTCGCCGAGCAGGGCATCAAGCTGGACGGCGTGCTGGACCTGGAGGTCCCGGAGGACGAGGTCGTCCGCCGGATCGCCGGCCGTCGCCTGTGCCGCAACGACGGGGGCCACGTCTTCCACGTGGACTACAACCCGCCGAAGGCCGAGGGCGTCTGCGACGAGTGCGGCGGCGAGCTGTACCAGCGCTCCGACGACACCGAGGAGAAGGTGCGGACGCGCCTGGAGGTCTACCACACGGAGACCGAGCCGATCATCGACTACTACGCCCAGCAGGGCCTGGTGGCGACGATCTCGGCCCTCGGCAAGGTGGACGAGGTCACCGCCCGCTCGATCGAGGCGCTGAAGCAGGACAGCTGAGTCTCTCGGCGAACGTACGACGGCACGGCCGGATCGCCCGCCCAGCGCGGGTGGCCCGGCCGTTTCGGCGTCGTACGGTGGTAGCAGTGGTAATCCGGACTTGGAAGGCGTGACCAGATGGTGGAGATCAAGACCCCCGAGCAGATCGCGAAGATGCGAGCGGCCGGGCTGGTCGTCGCCGAGGCCCTGAAGGCCTGTCGCGAGGCGGTCGCCCCCGGGGTGACCACCCAGGAGCTCAACGACATCGCGGACAAGGTCATCACCGGCCACGGCGCCACCTCGAACTTCCGGGCCGACCACGGCGGGCTCTGGTTCCCCGGTGTGATCTGCGCCTCGGTGAACAACGAGGTCGTGCACGGCATCCCGGGCGAGCGGGTGCTCCAGGAGGGCGACGTCATCTCGATCGACTGCGGCGCCATCCTGGACGGCTGGCACGGCGACGCGGCCATCACCGTGGCGGTCGGCGAGGTCCGCCCCGAGGTCGAGATGCTGAGCCGGGTCACCGAGGGCTCGATGTGGGCCGGCATCGCCCAGATGAAGAAGAACAACCGCCTGGTGGACGTCTCGAAGGCGATCGAGGGCTACATCCGCCGGCAGCCGCTGCCGCCGAAGGGCAAGTGGGGCATCACCGAGGGCTACGGCGGCCACGGCATCGGCACCGCGATGCACATGGAGCCGCACGTGCTGAACTACGTCGAGCGCGGCCGCGGCAAGGGCCCGAAGCTGGTCCCCGGCACCGTGCTGGCGATCGAGCCGATGGTCTCGCTGGGCACCCCGCACACCGCCGTGCTGGAGGACGACTGGACGGTCGTCACCAACGACGGCACCTGGGCCTCGCACTGGGAGCACTCGGTGGCCGTCACCGAGCAGGGCCCGCTGGTGCTGACCGCCTTCGACGGTGGCAGGGCGGAACTGGCCAAGCTGGGCATCACCGCAGCTCCGGACCCCCTCGCGTAGTCCCGGCGGCGCCCAACTGCCGTCGCTGACAAGGGATCAGAGCCCTGGAGGTTTGGACCTCCAGGGCTTTTGTCCTATTTTTATGCGCTGGCAGTGGTCAGTAGTGGCTTTACGAGCAGCAGGAGAGAACGTGCTCAAGGGATTCCGCGACTTCATGATGCGCGGCAACGTCGTCGACATGGCGGTCGGTGTCGTCATCGGGGCCGCGTTCACCGCGGTGGTGACCGGTTTCGTGTCCGCCTTCCTCACCCCGCTGGTCGGCGTGGTGGTCGGCGCGGCCGGCGACTTCAGCTCGTACCAGGCGCACATCGCGGGGGTGACCTTCCCGTACGGGCAGTTCCTCAACGTGCTGATCGCGTTCCTGATGACCGCGGCGGTGCTGTACTTCTGCGTGGTGCTGCCGATCACCAAGGCGACCGCGCGCTACATGCCGAAGGCGCCGAAGACGCCGAAGCGCCCGTGCCCGGAGTGCCTGACCGAGATCCCCCTGGCCGCCCGCCGCTGCGCGGCCTGCACCGCCCACGTGGACCCGCTGACGGCCACCGTCGGGGCCTGACGTAGCAGATGTGACGGCGACCGCCTTCCGGGGCCCCGTTTTGGTCCGCCGGACGCGCTGGCGTAGGATGGACCGTCGGCTCACTCGTAGCGTGCTTCAGCACGCCCTCTTCCCCTCGGGGGCGGGGTGAACCCAGGTTCGCACGAGCGTTCCGCATACGGTAGCCGGTCCCGGAAGGTGGATCTCGCAGTTCATGGCTAAGAAGCAAGGCGCCATTGAGATCGAGGGCACCGTGATCGAGTCTCTTCCGAACGCGATGTTCAAGGTCGAGCTGCAGAACGGTCACAAGGTCCTCGCGCACATCAGTGGCAAGATGCGCATGCACTACATCCGCATCCTGCCGGACGACCGGGTCGTCGTGGAGCTCAGCCCCTACGACCTCACGCGCGGCCGGATCGTCTACCGCTACAAGTAAGAACGTCAGATCTAGACCCGGAGAACCTGAAACATGAAGGTCAAGCCGAGCGTCAAGAAGATCTGCGACAAGTGCAAGGTGATCCGCCGTCACGGCCGGGTCATGGTGATCTGCGACAACCTGCGCCACAAGCAGCGCCAGGGCTGATCGCCCCCAGCATTTCTCGTAGTACTTCGCGCGACGCGAAAACGTCATAAGCGGGCTGCCCGATCCGTCCCACAGGGAACGGACTGCCACCCCCGGTCAGAGGCCGGGGCTCCCTCACCGTGAGGTGTCGGAGTAGGCAGCACGCAAGACCTCTGAAAAAGCACAGGAGCCTTGAATGGCACGCCTCGCCGGCGTTGATCTCCCCCGTGAGAAGCGGATCGAGATCGCCCTTACCTACGTGTACGGCATCGGCCGTACCCGCGCCCAGCAGACCCTGGTCGAGACCGGTGTCAACCCGGATGTCCGCGTTCGCGACATCTCCGAGGAAGACCTCGTGAAGCTGGGCCAGTACATCGACGCCAACTACACGGTCGAGGGTGACCTCCGCCGTGAGGTGGCCGCCGACATCCGCCGCAAGGTCGAGATCGGCTGCTACGAGGGTCTGCGTCACCGTCGCGGCCTGCCGGTCCGCGGCCAGCGCACCCACACCAACGCGCGTACCCGCAAGGGCCCGCGTCGCGCGATCGCCGGCAAGAAGAAGCCGGGCAAGAAGTAGTCCGTCCCGTAACCGGACATCCCTCCGGCCCGCGGGTCAGCGGACCGACCACCTCAGTAGGAGAACAGACTTATGCCCCCCAAGGGTCGTCAGGCTGCCGGCGCGAAGAAGATCCGCCGCAAGGAAAAGAAGAACGTCGCTCACGGCCACGCGCACATCAAGAGCACGTTCAACAACACCATCGTTTCGATCACCGACCCCGCGGGCAACGTGATCTCCTGGGCCTCCGCCGGCCACGTCGGCTTCAAGGGCTCGCGCAAGTCCACCCCGTTCGCCGCGCAGATGGCCGCCGAGGCCGCTGCCCGTCGCGCGCAGGAGCACGGCATGCGCAAGGTCGACGTCTTCGTGAAGGGTCCGGGCTCCGGCCGCGAGACCGCGATCCGTTCGCTCCAGGCCACCGGCCTGGAGGTCGGCTCGATCCAGGACGTCACCCCCACCCCGCACAACGGCTGCCGTCCGCCGAAGCGCCGCCGCGTCTGACGCAGCGCCTTCGGGCACGCAGTTCTGCTTCAACCTCGTACGGGGTCCCACGCAGTGATTCGTCGCTGCCTGCGGGACCCCGTACGCTTGGTCCTGTCGGCATCAAATAGTGGGTGCCGAAGACAACTGGAGGGTTCTTCCCCATGCTTATCGCTCAGCGTCCCTCGCTGACCGAAGAGGTCGTCGACGAGTTCCGCTCGCGGTTCGTGATCGAGCCGCTGGAGCCGGGCTTCGGCTACACCCTCGGCAACTCCCTGCGCCGCACGCTCCTGTCGTCGATCCCGGGTGCCGCTGTCACCAGCATCCGCATCGACGGCGTCCTGCACGAGTTCACCACCGTGCCGGGCGTCAAGGAGGACGTGACCGACCTCATCCTCAACATCAAGCAGCTGGTCGTCTCCTCGGAGCACGACGAGCCGGTCGTGATGTACCTGCGCAAGCAGGGCCCGGGCGTCGTGACCGCCGCCGACATCGCCCCGCCGGCGGGTGTCGAGGTGCACAACCCCGAGCTGGTCCTCGCCACCCTGAACGGCAAGGGCAAGCTGGAGATGGAGCTGACCGTCGAGCGCGGTCGCGGCTACGTCTCCGCCGTCCAGAACAAGGCCTCCGGCCAGGAGATCGGCCGCATCCCGGTCGACTCGATCTACAGCCCCGTGCTGAAGGTCACCTACAAGGTCGAGGCCACCCGTGTCGAGCAGCGGACCGACTTCGACAAGCTGATCGTCGACGTCGAGACCAAGCCCGCCATGCGTCCGCGCGACGCCATGGCCTCGGCCGGCAAGACCCTGGTGGAGCTGTTCGGCCTCGCCCGCGAGCTGAACATCGACGCCGAGGGCATCGACATGGGCCCGTCCCCGACGGACGCCGCCCTGGCCGCCGACCTGGCGCTGCCGATCGAGGAGCTGGAGCTCACGGTCCGCTCCTACAACTGCCTCAAGCGCGAGGGCATCCACACCGTGGGTGAGCTCGTCGCCCGCTCCGAGGCGGACCTGCTCGACATCCGCAACTTCGGTGCGAAGTCGATCGACGAGGTCAAGGCGAAGCTGGCCGGCATGGGCCTGGCCCTCAAGGACAGCCCGCCCGGGTTCGACCCGACCGCTGCCGCCGACGCCTTCGGCGCCGACGACCTCGACGACTCGCACTTCGCCGAGACCGAGCAGTACTGAGAGACTTGACCGCGGGGGCGGTTCTCCGGAACCGCCTCCGTCGTCGTGAAAGTCGTGCGGGCACAGTGCCCGTACGCCCGCTGTGGTACCTGGTACGGCCGCAGTCGGAGATTCGAGGAGTAATTCCATGCCGCGTCCCACCAAGGGTGCCCGCCTCGGCGGCGGCCCGCACCACGAGCCGCTGCTGCTCGCCGGTCTGTGCCGGGAGCTGTTCCAGTACGGCCGCATCACCACGACCGAGGCCAAGGCCCGTCGGATGCGCCCGCTGGCGGAGAAGCTGATCACCAAGGCGAAGAAGGGCGACATCCACAACCGTCGCCTGGTGCGCAAGACGATCACCGACATCGCCGTGCTGCACACCCTCTTCACCGAGATCGCGCCGCGCTACGAGAACCGCCCGGGTGGTTACACCCGTATCACCAAGATCGGTCCCCGTCGTGGCGACAACGCCCCGATGGCCGTGATCGAGCTGGTCGAGTCGCTGACCGTCGCGCAGACCGCCGTCGGCGAGGCCGAGGGCGCCACCAAGCGTGCCGTCAAGGAGGCCGAGGCCAAGGCCGAGGCCCCCAAGGCCGACGAGGCCGAGGCCGAGCAGGCCTGACACCTCCAAGGTGTTCGCGGGCCCGTTTCCCCACTACCGGGGGAGCGGGCCCGTTCCCGTCCCCTTGGCCGACCAGAGCAGTCCGGGAGAAGAGAAGCAGTGGTCAACGATTGCGCCGAGCAGCCCCCAGTGAAGGACGGCCCGGCCGACGGGTACGTCCGGGTCCGGCTCGACCTCGCCTACCAGGGCGCCGAGTTCTCCGGCTGGGCCCGCCAGAAGGGCGGCCGCCGGACGGTCCAGGAGGAGATCGAGACCGCGCTGCAGATCGTCACGCGCAGCTCCGAGGCGTTCCCGCTGACCGTGGCCGGCCGCACCGACGCCGGGGTGCACGCCCGCGGCCAGGTCGCCCACGTCGACCTGCCCGCCGAGCTGTGGGCGGCGCACCGGGAGAAGCTGCTGCGCCGGCTGGCCGGCCGGCTGCCAGGGGACGTCCGGATCTACCGGGTCGGCGAGGCGCCGGCCGGCTTCGACGCCCGCTTCTCGGCGATCTGGCGCCGGTACGCGTACCGGGTCGCCGACCACCAGGGCGGGGTGGACCCGCTGCTGCGCGGCCACGTGCTCTGGCACGACCGGCCGCTGGACCTGGACCGGATGAACGCGGCGGCGAAGCTGCTGCTCGGCGAGCACGACTTCGCCGCGTACTGCAAGAAGCGCGAGGGCGCGACCACCATCCGCACCCTGCTGGAGCTGCACTGGGACCGCGTCCCGGTGGACCCGTACGCCGCCCAGGAGGGCTCGCTCGCGGTCGCCACCGTCCGGGCCGACGCGTTCTGCCACAACATGGTCAGGGCGCTGGTCGGCGCGATGCTGCTGGTCGGCGACGGGCACCGGCCGGTGGAGTTCCCCGGGGAGGTGCTGGCCGGCGGGGTGCGCAACTCCGCCGTCAACGTGATCAGGCCGTACGGGCTCACGCTGGAGGAGGTCGGCTACCCGCCGGACGACAAGCTGGCCGAGCGCAACCGGCTGGCCCGCCGGATGCGCACCCTGCCCGGGCAGCCGGTGGCCACCGGGGATTACGGAGTCGAGGGCTAAATCCGTTTTGGTCGGGCGCGTCCGCTTGGGACAATCGTTCCCATGGGACACGTCGAGATTTCGCACCTGGAGTACTACCTGCCGGACGGGCGCGTGTTGTTCGACGACGCGTCCTTCCGGGTCGGCGAGGGCGCCGCGGTCGCCCTGGTCGGCGCGAACGGGGCCGGCAAGACCACCCTGCTGAGGATGATCGCGGGGGACCTCCAGTCGCACGGCGGCTCGGTGACGATCAGCGGCGGGCTCGGCGTGATGCGCCAGTTCGTCGGCACCACCGGCCGCGAGGACCAGCAGGCCACCCCGGGCGCGCTGCCGGCCGACGCCTCGGTGCGCGACCTGCTGGTCTCCGTTGCCCCCGAGCGGATCGCCAAGGCGGCCCGCGCGGTGGACGCCGCGGAGCTGGCGATGATCGCCCAGGACGACGAGAAGACGCAGATGGCCTACGCCCAGGCGCTCTCCGACTGGGCCGACGTCGGCGGCTACGACTACGAGACCGACTGGGACGTCTGCACCATGGCGGCCCTCGGCACGCCCTTCGACAAGGCCCAGTGGCGCGGCCTGAACACCCTCTCCGGCGGCGAACAGAAGCGGCTCGTCCTGGAGGCGCTGCTGCGCGGCCCGGAGGAGGTCCTGCTCCTCGACGAGCCGGACAACTACCTGGACGTCCCGGCCAAGCGCTGGCTGGAGGAGGCGATCAAGGCCACTCCGAAGACCGTCCTGTTCATCTCGCACGACCGCGAGCTGCTCTCGAAGACCGCCGACAAGATCATCAGCGTCGAGACCGGCGCGGCCGGCAGCAGCGTCTGGGTGCACGGCGGCGGCTTCGACAGCTTCCACGAGGCCCGCAAGGCCAGGTTCGAGCGCTTCGAGGAGCTGGGCCGCCGCTGGGACGAGGAGCACGCCAAGCTCAAGAAGCTGGTCGTCACCCTGCGTCAGGCCGCGGCCGTCAGCCACGCCCTGGCCACCCGCTACGCCGCCGCGCAGACCCGGCTGAAGAAGTTCGAGGAGGCCGGGCGGCCGGAGGAGCCCCCGCGCGAGCAGAGCATCTCCATGCGGCTCAAGGGCGGACGCACCGGCGTGCGCGCCTTCACCCTGGAGCGGCTGGAGCTCACCGGCCTGATGCAGCCCTTCGACCTGGAGGTCTTCTACGGCGAGCGGGTCGCGGTGCTGGGCGCCAACGGCGCCGGCAAGTCGCACCTGCTGCGGCTGCTGGCGGGCGACGAGACGGTCGCGCACGGCGGCAGCTGGAAGCTGGGCGCCCGGGTCGTGCCCGGCCACTTCCGGCAGACCCACGCCCACCCGGAGCTGTTCGGCCGTACCGTCCGTTCGATCGTCGAGGAGGAGCACGCGCTCAGCCGCGGCGCCGCGATGGGCGCACTGCGCCGGTACGAGCTGGACCGCCAGGAGGAGCAGAAGTTCGAGTCGCTGTCCGGTGGGCAGCAGGCCCGGCTGATGATCCTCAAGCTCGAACTCTCCGGTGTGACGGCCCTGTTGCTCGACGAGCCGACCGACAACCTGGACCTGGAGAGCGCCGAGGCCCTGCAGACCGGCCTGGAGGCCTTCGAGGGCACCGTGCTGTGCGTCACCCACGACCGCTGGTTCGCCAAGACCTTCGACCGTTTCCTGGTGTTCGGCGCGGACGGCCGGGTGTACGAGTCGTCCGAACCGGTCTGGGACGTGACCCGGGTGGAGCGCGAACGCTGAGTGACGACCCGGGGGGTTCCCGGCGATTTTTGACCGCTCCGGGTCGTGCCGGTAATCTGGACGCTTGATGTGCGTATTGGCTCGCTCTATCTCACGTGAGAGGTCGGTACGCCGGAGACATCAGGTCGTCGACCAGCGGTCCCCCTTGAATTGCGTCCAAGGTTGGCCAGGCTGATCTTCCGTCCCGGTGCTCCTGTCAGGACTCACTCACTGAAAAGCGAAGGCTACGACCGTGCGTACGTACAGCCCCAAGCCCGGCGACGTCCAGCGTCAGTGGCACGTCATCGACGCGAACGACGTCGTGCTCGGCCGCCTGGCCTCCCAGGCCGCCAACCTCCTCCGGGGGAAGCACAAGGCGATCTACGCGCCGCACGTTGACACTGGTGACTTCGTCATCATCATCAACGCCGACAAGGTGCACCTGTCCGGCAACAAGAAGACCCAGAAGCTGGCCTACCGCCACTCGGGCTTCCCGGGCGGTCTGCGCTCGGTGCGCTACGACGACCTGCTGGCGAACAACCCGGAGAAGGCCGTCGAGAAGGCCATCAAGGGCATGATCCCCAAGAACAGCCTGGGCCGCCAGATGCTCTCCAAGCTGAAGGTCTACTCGGGCGACCAGCACCCGCACGCTGCCCAGCAGCCGGTGCCGTTCGAGATCACCCAGGTCGCGCAGTAATTCGGCCACCAAGCCCCCCAACACTGAAAAGAGCTGAGGAACACCGTGGCCGAGACCACTGAAACCCTTGAGGTCGAGTTCGACGACGCCGTTGAGGCCGTCGAGGGCGAGTACACCTCCGAGGAGAGCTACACCTCCGAGTCCCTGGCCGGCCGCTTCGGCGAGGCCGTCCCCGGCGCCGGCCTCGGCCGTCGCAAGGAGGCGATCGCCCGCGTGCGCATCGTCCCCGGCACCGGCCAGTGGAAGATCAACGGCCGCACCCTCGAGGGCTACTTCCCCAACAAGGTGCACCAGCAGACCGTGAACGAGCCCTTCAAGCTCCTCGAGCTGGACGGCCGTTACGACGTCGTCGCCCGCATCAGCGGTGGTGGCACCTCCGGCCAGGCCTACGCGCTGCGCCTCGGCGTCGCCCGTGCCCTGAACGAGGCCGACGTGGACAACAACCGCGCCGCCCTGAAGAAGGCCGGCTTCCTGATGCGTGACGCCCGCGCCGTCGAGCGCAAGAAGGCCGGTCTCAAGAAGGCCCGCAAGGCGCCGCAGTACAGCAAGCGCTAATCGCCTCCCCGGGGGTGCGGCCCGCCCTGGCGGCGCACCCCCTGGTTGCGCGAAACCGTCGCCCCGGAGTACCCCGTGTACTCCGGGGCGACGTGTTCCCCGGCTACTGTGCGGCGGCCGGGATCATCGGTTGGGTTCCGAGCAGTGGTGATGGAGGAACGGGACAGTGGGACGACTCTTCGGTACGGACGGCGTGCGCGGGGTGGCCAACGAGGGCCTGACGGCGGAGCTGGCGCTCGGCCTGTCGGTCGCGGCGGCCCATGTGCTCGGCGAGGCCGGCGCCTTCGAGGGCCACCGGCCGGTCGCGGTGGTCGGCCGTGACCCGCGCGCCTCGGGCGAGTTCCTGGAGGCCGCCGTCATCGCCGGTCTGGCGAGCGCCGGCGTCGACGTCCTGCGGGTCGGTGTCCTGCCCACCCCGGCCGTGGCCTACCTCACCGGCGCGCTCGGCGCCGACTTCGGCGTGATGCTGTCCGCCAGCCACAACGCCATGCCGGACAACGGCATCAAGTTCCTCGCCCGCGGCGGCCACAAGCTGGACGACCGCATCGAGGACGCGATCGAGACCCACTACCGCAAGCACACGCTCGGCGACGAGGACTGGAACCGCCCGACCGGCGCGGCCGTCGGCCGGGTGCGCGAGTACACCGAGGGCTTCGACAAGTACGTCGCCCACCTGATCGGCGTGCTGCCCAACCGCCTGGACGGCATCAGGGTGGTCATCGACGGCGCCCACGGCGCGGCCGCCTACGTCGCCCCCGAGGCCTTCGCCCGGGCCGGCGCCGAGGTGGTCCACACCCTGGGGGCCGAGCCCACCGGCCTCAACATCAACGACGGCGTCGGCTCCACCCACCTGGACCGGCTGCGCGTCGCGATGCAGGAGCACCGGGCCGACCTGGGCATCGCCCTGGACGGCGACGCCGACCGCTGCCTGGCCGCCGACGCGGAGGGCAACGAGGTGGACGGCGACCAGATCATCGCCATCCTCGCGGTCGCCATGAAGGAGGCCGGCACCCTGCGCGGCAACACCGCGGTGGCCACCGTGATGTCCAACCTGGGCTTCAAGCTGGCGATGGAGCGCGAGGGCGTCGAGCTGGTGGAGACCTCCGTCGGCGACCGCTACGTGCTGGAGGCGATGAAGGAGCGGGGCTTCGCGCTGGGCGGCGAGCAGTCCGGCCACGTGATCCTGCTGGACCACGCCACCACCGGCGACGGCACCCTGACCGGCCTGATGCTGGGCGCCAGGCTGGCCGCCACCAAGCAGCCGCTGGCCGACCTGGCCGCCGTGATGACCCGGCTGCCGCAGGTGCTGATCAACGTCAAGGGCGTCGACAAGTCCCGGGTGAGGACCAGCACCGAGCTGGCCGCCGCGGTCGCCGAGGCCGAGGCCGAGCTGGGCTCCACCGGCCGGGTGCTGCTGCGCCCGTCGGGCACCGAGCCGCTGGTCCGGGTGATGGTCGAGGCCGCCGACCCGGCGCAGGCCGAGACGGTCGGGCAGCGGCTGGCCGAGGCGGTGCGCGCCCACCTGGGCTGAGCCCCGGACTCGCCGAAGGGCCCCCGCGACGCGGGGGCCCTTCGGCGTGCGGTCAGAGCTTGCGCAGCAGCGCCCGGCGGACCTTGTGGTCCGCGCCCTTCTGGAGGATCAGGGTGGCCCGGCCGCGGGTCGGCAGCACGTTCTCCAGCAGGTTGGGCTTGTTGATGGTGCGCCAGACCTGCCGGCCGTACTCCATCGCCTCCTCCTCCGGCACCTCGGTGAAGCGGCGGAAGTAGGAGCTCGGGTCCTGGAAGGCGGTCTGCCGCAGCTTGCGGAAGCGGTCCAGGTACCAGTGCTCGATGTCGTCGGTCCTGGCGTCGACGTAGATCGAGAAGTCGAAGTAGTCGGCCACCGCGAGGCGGGTGCGGCCGTCGGTGCCCGGCAGGGCCGGCTGGAGCACGTTCAGGCCCTCGACGATCAGGATGTCCGGTCGCTCCACGGTGAGCCGCCGGTCCGGCACGATGTCGTACACCAGGTGCGAGTAGACCGGCGCGCTGACCCGCTCCTTGCCCGCCTTCACGTCCGCGACGAAGCGCGTCAGCGCCCGGCGGTCGTACGACTCCGGGAAGCCCTTGCGGGCCATCAGACCGCGGCGGCGCAGCTCGGCGTTGGGCAGCAGGAAGCCGTCGGTGGTGACCAGTTCGACCCGGGGGTGCTCCGGCCAGCGGGCGAGCAGCTCCTGGAGCAGGCGGGCGGTCGTGGACTTGCCGACCGCGACGGAGCCGGCCACGCCGATGATGAACGGCGTGCGGGTGCGCTCGGTGTCCGGGGTGTCCAGGAAGGTGCCCAGCGTGCCGCGCAGCTCGTGCGTGGCGTGGATGTACAGGTTCAGCAGCCGGGACAGGGGCAGGTAGACGTCGCGGACCTCGTCCAGGTCGAGGGCGGTACCGAGGCCGCGCAACTGCTCCACCTCCTCGGCGGTCAGCGGCAGCGGCGTACGCTCGCGCAGCGCGCTCCACTCGGCCCGGCTGAGGTCCACGTAGGGAGACGGTGACGGGCCGGGCGTGGCGGCGCCCCGCGTACAGAGTTCGGTCAGCACATGCTCCATTGTGAGCCGTCGCGGCGTTCACGGTGGTTGTGGTGTCGGTCACGCAGCGTTCCCGCGAGGCGGGAAAACGGCCACAGAACCGCCCTTATGCTGGCACGCATGTGCGGAATTGTTGGATACGTGGGCGCTCAGGCCGCCCTCGACGTAGTAATCGCAGGCCTGCAGCGCCTGGAATACCGGGGTTACGACTCGGCCGGTGTCGCGGTGCAGGTCCAGGACTCCGACGGGCAGTGGAGTCTGGCCACCGACAAGCGGGCCGGCAAGCTCGCCAACCTGGAGAAGTCGCTCGCCGAGTCCCCTCTGCCCGGCGGCACCACCGGCATCGGCCACACCCGCTGGGCCACCCACGGCGGCCCGACGGACGCCAACGCCCACCCCCACCTGGACGACCGGCAGCGGGTGGCCGTGGTGCACAACGGCATCATCGAGAACTTCGCCCAGCTGCGCGCCGAGATCGCCGAGCGCGGCCACACCCTCCGGTCCGAGACCGACACCGAGGTCGTCGCCCACCTGCTGGGCGAGGCCTACGCGGGCGACCTCGCCGAGGCCATGCGGGTGGTCTGCCGTCAGCTGGAGGGCGCCTTCACGCTGGTCGCCGTGCACGCCGACGCGCCGGACGTGGTCGTGGGCGCGCGCCGCAACTCGCCGCTGGTGGTCGGCCGCGGCGAGGGCGAGAACTTCCTCGCCTCCGACGTCGCCGCCTTCATCGCGCACACCCGCGAGGCGATCGAGCTGGGCCAGGACCAGGTGGTCGAGCTGCGCCGGGAGGGCGTGACCGTCACGAACTTCGACGGCACCCCGGCCGACGTGCGCGAGTACCACGTCGACTGGGACGCCTCCGCCGCCGAGAAGGGCGGCTACGACTACTTCATGCTCAAGGAGATCGCCGAGCAGCCGAAGGCCGTCGCCGACACCCTGCTCGGCCGGATCGGCACCGACGGCCGGCTCACCCTGGACGAGCTGCGGATCTCCGACGCCGACCTGCGCTCGGTCGACAAGGTCGTCATCGTGGCCTGCGGCACCGCGTTCCACGCGGGCATGATCGCCAAGTACGCGATCGAGCACTGGACCCGCATCCCCTGCGAGGTCGAGGTCGCCTCCGAGTTCCGCTACCGCGACCCGATCATGGGCCCGGGCACGCTGGTCATCGCCATCTCGCAGTCCGGCGAGACCATGGACACCCTGATGGCCCTGCGTCACGCCCGTGAGCAGGGCGCCAAGGTGCTGGCGATCTGCAACACCAACGGCTCGACCATCCCGCGCGAGTCGGACGCGGTGCTGTACACCCACGCCGGTCCCGAGGTCGCGGTCGCGTCCACCAAGGCGTTCCTGACCCAGCTGGTCGCCTGCTACCTGGTCGCCCTGTACCTGGGCCAGGTGCGCGGCACCAAGTGGGGCGACGAGATCTTCGCCGTCATCAAGGAGCTCGGCGACGCGCCGAAGCAGGTCGAGCAGGTCCTGGAGACCATGGAGCCGGTGCGCGAGCTGGCCCGCTCGCTGGCCGACGCCCGCTCGGTGCTGTTCCTCGGCCGCCACGTCGGCTTCCCGGTGGCCCTGGAGGGCGCGCTCAAGCTCAAGGAGCTGGCGTACATGCACGCCGAGGGCTTCGCGGCGGGCGAACTCAAGCACGGTCCGATCGCGCTGATCGAGGAGGGGCTGCCGGTCGTGGTGGTCGTGCCCTCGCCGCGCGGGCGGTCGATCCTGCACGACAAGATCGTCTCCAACATCCAGGAGATCCGGGCCCGCGGCGCCCGCACGATCGTGATCGCGGAGGAGGGCGACGAGGCCGTCGTCCCGTACGCGGACCACCTGATCCGCATCCCGGCCACCCCGGTGCTGCTCCAGCCGCTGGTCGCCACCGTCCCGCTCCAGGTCTTCGCCTGCGAGCTGGCCACGGCCAAGGGCCACGAGGTCGACCAGCCGCGCAACCTGGCGAAGTCGGTCACCGTCGAGTAGTCCGGCGCTCGTCGGCGACGGCGCCCCTGCGGTGGCTGCGACCTACCGCAGGGGCGCCGTGTCGAGCGTGAAGGAGAACGGGGCGGGGAGGTCGATCGGCTTGCCGAACGGGACCGGCTCCTTCTCGCTGTAGTCGTCGCCCTCGGGGGCGGTGAACAGCGTGACCGTACCGGCGCTGCGGTCCACCAGCAGGTAGCACGGGATACCGGCGGCGGCGTAGCCACGGCGCTTCTGTTCCCGGTCTCGGCGCGGATTGGTGGACGTGACTTCGAAGACCAGCAGGACGCCGGCGGCTTCCGCCCATGAGTCGGCGTTCAGGAAGTGTCCGACCGGGCTGACGGTGCCGTCGGGGATGAACCGGCCCGTCGGCACGATCAGACCCTTGTTGCCGGAGAGGTCGAGGTCGGTCGCGGCCTTGCGGAAGAACTGCTTGGCCAGCAGGGAGAACGCGGCTTCGTGCTCTCCGTCCGGCGGTGGTGTCACGACGATTTCCCCTTCGATGAGCTCTGCCTTGTAGCCGGGCGGCGTGTCCAGCTCCAGGAACGCCTGGAGGAGGTTGCCCCGGCCCAGCGGGCCCTCGACAGCTGGCATGGCGACCATGGCCCTTCTCCCTCCTGTGGGTCCGTGCCGAGCCACAAGGTAGGCGTACGGACCGACACCGGCGGGGAATCGAAGTGGTTGTCACTCGAAAGTGTGCCGCAGGCCCGGCTCCCGCGGGGCGGAGACGCGGGCTAGCGTCGGTGACAGCCGACCGCTGAAGGAGCTCCCGCATGCGTCATGCACACCGTGTGGACACCGTCCGGGCCGCCGAGGCCGCGTTGATGGCGCGGCTGCCGGAGGGCGTACTGATGCAGCGGGCGGCCGCGGGGCTGGCCGCGACCTGTGCGCGGCTGCTGACCCGGCGTCGGGGGCGGGTGTACGGCAGCCGGGTGACGGTGCTCGCGGGCAGCGGGGACAACGGGGGTGACGCCCTGTACGCCGGGGCCGCCCTGGCCCGGCGCGGGGCGCGGGTGACGGCGGTGCTGCTGGCGCCGGAGAAGACGCACCCGGGCGGGCTGGCCGCGCTGCGGGCCGCCGGCGGGCGGGTGACGGTGGAGCAGGAAGTCGGCCTGGCCGACTTCTCGCGCGCCGACCTGGTGCTGGACGGCATCGTCGGCATCGGCGGCCGGGGCGGGCTGCGCCCCGGGGCCCGGCCGTACGCGCGGGCCGGGCGGTCCGGGACCGTGGTGGCGGTGGACCTGCCGAGCGGGGTGGACGCCGACACCGGCGAGGTGCCCGGCGCGGCGCTGCGCGCGGACGTCACGGTCTGCTTCGGCACCTACAAGCCCGGACTGCTGGTCGACCCGGGGGCCTCGTACGCGGGCGCCGTACAGCTGGTCGGCATCGGTCTCGAACCGCCCGCGGCGGAGGTGACGGCGCTCCAGCACGCGGACGTGGCGGCGCTGCTGCCGCAGCCGGGCGCGGAGAGCGACAAGTACCGCCGCGGCGTGGTCGGGGTGGCGGCCGGTTCGGCGACGTACCCGGGGGCGGCGCTGCTGGCGGTGGCCGGGGCACTGCACGGCGGCGCGGGCGCCGTCCGGTACGTGGGCACGGCGGCCGAGGAGGTGGTGCGGCGCTTCCCCGAGGTGCTGGTCACCGAGGGCGGGCCGGCCGGGGCCGGGCGGGTGCAGGCCTGGGTGGTCGGTCCCGGCGGTGGCGAGGGGGCACGGCAGTCGCTGACCGAGGCGCTGGCGAGCGACGTCCCGGTGCTGGTGGACGCGGACGGGCTGACCGAGCTGGGCCGGCTCGGCCCGGACGCGCTGGCCGGCCGCACCGCGCCCACCCTGCTCACCCCGCACACCGGCGAGGCCGCCCGGCTGCTCGCGGGCGCCGAGGGCGGCCCGCCGCCGGCCGCCGACGACCTGGCCGCGGCCCGGCTGGCCACCGCCCGCCGGCTGGCGGCCGCCTATCGCGCGACGGTGCTGCTGAAGGGCTCCACCACGGTGGTCGCCGATCCGGGCGGGGCCGTCCGGGTGAACCCCACCGGCACCTCCTGGCTGGCCACCGCCGGCAGCGGCGACGTCCTGGCCGGGTTGGCCGGCTCCCTCCTGGCGGCGGGCCTCGCGCCGCTGGACGCCGCGTCGGCGGCCGCCTACCTGCACGGCCTGGCCGGCCGCGAGGCGGCGGGCCGGCCGGGCGCCCCGACCACGGCGCTCGCGGTGGCCGGGGCGCTGCCGGCGGTGTGGCGGGCGGTCCGCGAGGGGTGACCGACGGAACCGGACCATCCGGTCAGGGCGTCCTGGACAGGGTGAACGGGCGGTCCGCCGCAGGCCGGCGCGTCGTGGGGGGCCGCCGCGCCGACGGGCCGTTCGGCGAGGACTCCGGGACGTCTGGGAGACTGACCCTGATGACAACTGCGAACACGACCGGCACGGCCACCCTCACCGAAGGCGTACGGGCCGAGGCGACCATCGATCTCGCCGCCCTGCGCGGCAACCTCGCGGCCCTGCGCGAGCGCGTCGGCAGCGCGGCGGTGATGCTCGCGGTCAAGGCGAACGCCTACGGCCACGGCGCGGTGGAGTGCGCCCGGGAGGCGGTCGCGAACGGGGTCGGCTGGCTCGGCTGCGCGACGCCGGACGAGGCGCTGGCGCTGCGGGCCGCGGGCATCCGCCCGGAGCAGGCCCGCGTCCTGTGCTGGCTGTGGACGCCGGGCGGGCCGTGGCGCGAGGCGCTGCGCGCGGACCTGGACGTCTCGGTCAGCGGGCAGTGGGCGCTGGACGAGCTGCTGCCGGCCGTCCGCGAGACCGGCATCCCGGCCCGGGTGCACCTGAAGGCCGACACCGGTCTGGGCCGCAACGGCTGCCAGCCGCACGACTGGCCGCGACTGGTGGCGGACGCCCGCCGGGCCGAGGCCGAGGGGCTGCTGAGGGTCGTCGGCGTCTGGTCGCACTTCGCCGCGGCGGACGAGCCCGGCCACCCGTCGATCCAGGCCCAGCTGGACTCCTACCGGGCCGCGCTGGCCGTGGCCGAGGCGGCCGGGCTGCGCCCCGAGGTCCGCCACCTGGCGAACTCCCCGGCCACCCTGCTGCTGCCCGAGTCGCACTTCGACCTGGTCCGCACCGGCCTGGCCGCGTACGGGCTGTCGCCGGTGCCCGAGGTGGGTTCGCCGGCCGACTTCGGGCTGCGCCCGGTGATGGCGCTGACCGCGCGGCTGGCGCTGGTCAAGCACGTCCCCGGCGGGCACGGGGTCAGCTACGGCCACCACTACACGACACCGGGCGAGACCACCCTGGGCCTGGTCCCGGTCGGCTACGGCGACGGCATCCCGCGGCACGCCAGCGGTACCGGCCCGGTGCAGATCGACGGCAAGTGGCGCACGGTGGCCGGCCGGGTCGCGATGGACCAGTTCGTGGTGGACCTGGGCGGCGACACCCCGGCGATCGGCGACGAGGTGCTGCTGTTCGGCAACGGCGAGCACGGCGAGCCCACCGCCGAGGACTGGGCCCGTGCCTGCGGCACCATCTCGTACGAGATCATCACCCGGATCGGTGCCCGGGTGCCCCGCCGCTACCTGGGCGGCAGCCACGCCGAGGGCCCGACGGCATGACCGACGCGCCGGCCGAGGGCAACCCGGTCGCGGCGGTGGCCAGGGTGGCCGGCGCCGCCTCCGGGGTGAGCCGGGCCGGTGTGATCGGGATCTCCGTCGGTGTGCTGGCGGCCGGAGCGGCCGCGGGCGTGGCGATCGAGCGGCTGACCGTCGGCCGGGCGATGCGCCGCCGGGCCCGGGCCGAGCTGGACGCGAAGGCCCCGTTCGGCTCGCTGCGCGGGCGCCCGAGGAGGGTGGCCGCACCGGACGGCACCGAGCTGTACGTGGAGCTGGACGGCACCGGCTGGGACGAGCCGGACGGCGCCGGCCCGGGGGCGGACGGTCTTCGTCCCGGAGGCGGGCGGGCGGTTGACGGCGCCGGGCCGCTGACCGTGGTGTTCTGCCACGGCTACTGCCTCAACCAGGACAGCTGGCACTTCCAGCGGGCCGCGCTGCGCGAGGGCATGCGGCTGGTCTTCTGGGACCAGCGCAGCCACGGCCGCTCCGAGCGCTCCCGCTCCTACCTGGCGGGCGAGCCGGCCGGCATCGACCAGCTGGGCGGCGACCTCAAGGCGGTGATCGACGTCGTCGCCCCGACCGGGCCGCTGGTGCTGGTGGGCCACTCGATGGGCGGCATGACGGTGATGGCGCTGGCCGACCAGCACCCGGAGCTGTTCCGCGAGCGCGTCGCCGGGGTCGCGCTGATCGGCACCCTCGCCGGGGACTGGAACGAGGTCAGCCTCGGCCTGCCGAGGGCCGGCGCGAAGCTGTTCAAGAAGGTCGCACCCGGGGTGGTGAAGCTGCTGGGCCGCCAGGTCGACCTGGTCGAGGCGACCAGGCGGCTGGGCTCGGACGTGGCCGCCGTCTTCTACCGGAGGTTCTCCTTCGGCGGCCGGGACGTCGACCCCGGTGTGGTGCGCTTCGCCGAGCAGCTGCTGGACGCGACCCCGATCGACGTGGTCGCCGAGTTCTACCCGGTGTTCGGCGCGCACGAGAAGTACGAGGCGCTCGCCGCCCTGCGCGGCCTGCCCGCGTTGGTACTGGCCGGGACGAAGGACCTGCTGACGCCCTCGACGCACAGCGAGGCGATGGCCGAGCGGCTGCCGGGCGCCGAGCTGGTGCTGGCCGAGGGCGCCGGGCACCTGGTGATGCTGGAGCGCCCCGAGCTGGTCGACCACGAGCTGGCGCGGCTGCTGCGCCGGGCCGCCGGCTTCGCGGGGGCGGCGCCGCTGCCCGCGGCCGTCCTCGACCTGGCGGGCCGACGGCCCCGGGACCCTGACCCCGCCCTCGACCCGGCGGCCGATCCGGCCTGAGCCTCCGTGGGGCCCCGCCCGCCGCAGCGGGGCGCGCCGATGTGGCACGGTAGCGGTGGCGGCCGGTGGTCGGTGCGCCGGTACGGACCGAAGGGCAAGACACGCGCATGGGCTCGCACGCCACTCTCACCGTCCCCACCCCGGAGCGGATGGGCCGGCTCGGCCGGGAGCTGGCCGCGTTGCTGCGGCCGGGTGACCTGGTGCTGCTCTCCGGCGAGCTGGGGGCGGGGAAGACCACGCTGACCCGGGGCCTGGGGGAGGGCCTGCAGGTCCGCGGGGCGGTGACCTCGCCGACCTTCGTGATCGCCCGGGTGCACCCCTCGCTGGTCAGCGGCCCGGCGCTGGTGCACGTGGACGCGTACCGGCTGGGCGGGGACCTGGACGAGATGGAGGACCTCGACCTGGACGTCTCGCTGCCCGAGTCGGTGGTCGTGGTCGAGTGGGGCGAGGGCAAGGTCGAGCGGCTCTCCGAGGACCGGCTGGAGGTCCGGATCGAGCGCGCCATCGGCGACACCGCGGACGGGGACGACCAGGACCCGCGCCGGGTGCTGCTGACCGGCATCGGCCCGCGCTGGGCGGACGTGCCGCTGGCGGACCTCGGGTAGCGGCCGCGCCGGGTCGCCGGCATCTTGCCGACAGGCTGTCGGGAAGGTGTTGCGGGCGGGGCGCCGGGCGTGGTGGGATGGGTGCTGCGGTTAGGTCTGCCTAACTAGGGAGGCGCCATGTCGAGCACCACCCCCGCCCCGCAGCGGCCGGTCCGCGCCGCCGGGGCCGGAGAGTCCGCCCACCGCGCTCCGGGAGAGCCGATGCGGGCGCTGCTGGCCGCCCGCGCGGCCGCCGAGGCGGTGTCCACCCCGCCCGAACCGCGGCCCGGGCACGACGAACGGCCCGAGGCGCAGGCGCCCCGGGCCGCGTGAGGCCGGTTCTTCCGGGCCCGGAACCACCCGGGCGGTTCAGGGCCGTCCCGGATCAGGCGACCACGACCACCTTGGTGTCCTTCGGCGCGAAGTCCCAGAGCAGCTGCCCCTCGGCGCGGCCGCTGCGGATGCCGCCGGTCTTCGCGCTCGGGTCGGTGGTCGGCGTCGCGCCGTCCACCGCGGCGCTGAAGCCGAACACCACGCCGTTCTGCTGCGCGAAGCGCACCACGTGCTCGATCTGCTTGCCGTCCGTCCCGGTGGTGGTCGGGGTGCGGCTGTACACCGCGTAGCTGCCCGGAGTCGGCTCGACCGAGCCCGGGGTGACCGGGAAGGCGGCCGCGACCTGCGGGTTCTTCTTCGGGTCGACCAGCCAGACGTAGTGGCTGCCGATCGAGTAGACCACCCGGGGGCCGGTGCCCGTGGTGGTCGGCACCGGCGGGACGGTCGGGGTGGCCGAGGCGGTCGGCGCCGCGGTGGTGGCCGTGCCGGTCGCGCTGGTGGTCACGGTGGGCTTGGCGCCGCCCGCCCGGTCCTGGGCGCCGTTCGCCTGGAAGGCCAACAGGCTCACCACCGCCAGGGCCCCCAGGGTCAACCCCGTGACCACCACTCCAGGACCCATCTTCGCCACGTTGCCGCTCCCGCCGCCGTCCCTTTACGTACGGCCCCATCGTGCCAGGTTCATCCTGTCGGGTCGCAGCGCCTCGGATGTGTGTTCCCGGGTGGTACACCCTGCCGATCGGCCGGTCGGCCCAACGTCGGTCTAACCTTGACCCCGTGCTGCTGCTCGCGTTCGACACCGCTACCCCCGCCGTCACCGCCGCCGTCCACGACGGCACGGCTGTCCTCGCCGAGACCCACCAGGTCGACGCCAGGCGCCACGGCGAACTGCTGCTGCCCACGATCGACCAGGTGCTGCGGGCCGCCGGTGTGGACAAGCACCGGCTGACCGGCATCGCGGTCGGCGTCGGCCCGGGCCCGTACACCGGCCTCCGGGTCGGCCTGGTGACCGCCGCCGCGCTCGGCCACGCCCTCGGGCTGCCGGTGCACGGCGTCTGCACCCTGGACGCGATCGCCTTCCAGGCCCGCGCCGAGGGCCTGGCCGGCCGGCCGTTCACGGTGGCCACCGACGCGCGCCGCAAGGAGGTCTACTGGGCCTCGTACGATGCCGAGGGCCGCCGCACCGAGGGCCCCGGCGTGGACCGTCCGGCCGAGCTGACCCCGCGGGAGCGCTCCGTCGGCGCCGGCGCGGTGCTCTACCCCGAGGCGTTCCCCGGCGCGCACGGCCCCGAGCACGTCTCGGCCGGCGCCCTGGCCGGCTTCGCCGCCGCCGAGCTGACCGCCGGGCGCGAGCTGCTGCCGAACGTCCCGCTGTACCTGCGCCGCCCGGACGCCCAGGTCCCGGCGGGCTACAAGGCGGTGCTCCCCGCGTGAACCACGGCACCACCCTGCGCCCGATGCGCTGGTGGGACATCGCCCCGGTGCTGGAGCTGGAGCTGCGGCTCTTCCCGGAGGACGCCTGGTCCGCCGGGATGTTCTGGTCCGAGCTGGCCGAGTCCCATCCCGGCGGCACCCGCCACTACACCGTCGCGGCCGCCCCGGACGGCGCGATCGTCGGCTACGCCGGGCTGATGGTGATCGCGGGCGAGGGCGACGTCCAGACCATCGCCGTCGACGACCGCCACCAGGGCGGCGGCCTCGGCACGGCGCTGCTCACCGACCTGATCCGGGAGGCCGCCCGGCGCGAGTGCGCCGAGCTGCTGCTGGAGGTGCGGGTGGACAACCCGCGCGCCCAGCGGCTGTACGAGCGCCACGGCTTCGAACCGGTGGGCATCCGGCGCGGCTACTACCAGCCCGCCAACGTCGACGCGCTGGTGATGCGCCTCGACCACCCGAGCACTGACAGCACTGACCCGAAGGACATTGAGGACACCCGCCATGGCTGACGAACCGCTCGTCCTCGGCATCGAGACCTCCTGCGACGAGACCGGCGTCGGCATCGTGCGCGGCACCACGCTGCTGGCCGACGCGGTCGCCTCCAGCGTCAACGACCACGCCCGCTTCGGCGGCGTCGTCCCCGAGATCGCCAGCCGCGCGCACCTGGAGGCGATGGTCCCGACCATCCAGCGCGCCCTGGACACCGCCGGGGTCAAGGCGAGCGACCTGGACGGCATCGCCGTCACCGCGGGCCCCGGCCTGGCCGGCGCGCTGCTGGTCGGCGTCAGCGCCGCCAAGGCGTACGCCTGGGCGCTGGACAAGCCGCTGTACGGGGTCAACCACCTCGCCTCGCACATCTGCGTCGACCAGCTGGAGCACGGCCGGCTGCCCTCGCCGACGATGGCCCTGCTGGTCTCCGGCGGGCACTCCTCGCTGCTGCTCAGCGAGGACATCACCAGCGACGTCCGCCCGCTCGGCGCGACCATCGACGACGCGGCCGGTGAGGCCTTCGACAAGGTCGCACGGGTGCTCGGCCTGGGCTTCCCCGGCGGTCCGATCGTCGACCGCACGGCCCGCGAGGGCGACCCGAAGGCGATCGCCTTCCCGCGCGGCCTGAGCGGCAGGAACGACCCGGCGTACGACTTCTCCTTCTCCGGCCTGAAGACCGCCGTCGCCCGCTGGGTGGAGGCCAAGCGCCGGGCCGGCGAGGAGGTGCCGATCGCCGACGTGGCGGCGTCCTTCCAGGAGGCGGTCACCGACGTGCTCACCCGCAAGGCCGTCAAGGCGTGCCGGGACAGCGGCGTCGACCACCTGATGATCGGCGGCGGCGTGGCGGCCAACTCGCGGCTGCGCGAGATGGCCCAGCAGCGCTGCGACCGGGCCGGCATCCGGCTGCGGGTGCCCCGGCCCGGCCTGTGCACCGACAACGGCGCGATGGTCGCGGCGCTGGGCGCAGAGATGGTGTGGCGCGACCGCGCGCCGTCCTCGCTCGACCTGTCGGCGGACTCCTCGCTGCCGGTGACCGACGTCCACGTCCCGGCCGCGCACCTGGAGCACGGCGACGTCCACGGCCAGGCCTACCAGGCCCTCGGCGGCGGCGCCTGATGACCGTCGCCGCGATGTGGGAGGCCCGGGCCGCGGCCGGCCGTGGGGCCGAACTCGCCGCCTGGGCAAGGGAGTCGGCGCTGCCCGCGCTGCGCGGAGCGGCCGGTCTCGAACGCCTCGAACTGCTCACGGCCGCGGGGGAGCGGGTGCTGCTGATCAGCTGGTGGAGCGGCGAGCCCCGGCCCGTCGCCGACCCGCCGGCCGAGCTGCTCGGCCGACCGGTGCACCGCTGGTCCTTCAGCAGCGAACACGTCGAGTAACCCCGGATCGGGAACCGCGGCGGCAGCCGTTACCGTGCATAGCCGAGAGAGCTGGACGGGAACCGGGAGCGCGCTGCGGTGATCAGGGACGGGCGGAGCAGGACCAGGACGTACGCGGTGGGGGCGCTGGCCCTGCTGGCCTTCGCCACCGCCTGCGGCGACGGCGGAGGCGGTGGCAGCGCCGCCCCGGCCACCACGGCTGCCACGACCGGGCCGGGCACGCCCCCGCCCACCGGGGCCGCGCCGGCCGGCGCCGCCCCGACCACCCCCGCCCCGGCCGGCGCCGGCGCGGCGGCCTGGGCCAAGTGGAACCTCACCCCGCTCGCCCCCGCTCCCGCGCCGCCCGCCGACAAGCCCGTCAAGCTCGAACGGACCGGCCCGGTACCGGTGTTCAGCGAGGTGAAGACGAACGACAAGGTCGTCTTCATCACCATCGACGACGGTGCCGAGAAGGACCCGAAGTTCGTCGAGATGCTGACCGACCTCAAGGTGCCGATCTCGATGTTCCTGACCCGGGACATCGTCAAGAACGACTACGGCTACTTCAAGCCGCTCCAGGCGCTGGGCAACCACGTCCAGAACCACACCGTGGACCACCCGGTGATGAGCAAGATCCCGGCGGAGAAGCAGAAGTCCGAGATCTGCGACGCGCAGTCCGCGCTCACCCAGCAGTACGGCACCGCCCCGCTGCTGTTCCGGCCGCCCTTCGGCGACGGCGCCAGCACCCCGACGCTCAACACCTCGGTCCAGCAGTGCGGCCCGCGCGCGATGGTGCTGTGGCGCGAGTCGATGCAGATCCACGACATGCAGTACCAGTCGGGGGACAAGAAGCTGAAGTCCGGCGACATCATCCTGGCGCACTTCCGCGGCCCCAAGGAGCTCAAGGGCGCCACGATGACCCAGATGTTCGGCGACCTGCTGGCCCGGATCCAGGAGCAGGGCTTCTCGGTGGCCCGGCTGGAGGACTACATCCAGGCGCCCGCGTCGTAGCTCAGACCGGCTGCCCCAGCATCATCAGCGGGCCGTGGTCGGTCCGGCTGAGGATCACCGTGACGGTGTTCGGCCCGGAGGGCTTGAGCTGGCGGCGCAGCTCCTCCGGGGTGATCGCCATCCCGCGCTTCTTGATCACCACCGTGCCGACCGCCCGCTCGCGCAGCAGCGCCTTCAGCTTCTTGATGCCGAACGGGAGCACGTCGGTCAGCTCGAAGGCGTGCGCGTACGGGGTGGCGACCAGCTCGTCCGAGGTCAGGTAGGCGATCTTCGGGTCGATCAGCCGGCCGCCGACCTGCCCGGCCACCTCGGCCACCAGGTGGGCCCGGATCACCGCGCCGTCCGGCTCGTACAGGTAGCGCCCGACCGGGCCGGCCGGCGGGTCGGGCAGGTCGCCCCCGGTCAGGCCGGCGCCCTGCGGCAGCAGGGTGGCGCGGTGCGGGTGCGCGGCCCGGGTGCCGAACCAGAGCACCGCCTCCTTGACGTCGCCGTGGTCGGAGACCCACTCGGCCTCGGCGTCCCGCGGCACGGCCTCGTGCGGGATGCCGGGGGCGACCTTCAGGGCGCCGACCGGGGTCCGCCGGGCGGCCTCGATCGCCCAGGAGAGCGGCGGGGCGTACGCTTCCGGGTCGAACACCCGGCCGCGCGAGGTGCGCCTGGCCGGGTCGGTGAACACCGCGTCGTAGCCGGTGACGTCCACCTCGGCGACGTCCGCGCAGCGCACCTCCACCAGCTCGGCCAGCCCCAGCGCGGCGGCGTTGGCCGCGGTGGCCGCGCAGGCCGCCGGGTCCTTGTCGACGGCCAGCACCTCGATGCCCGCCCGGGCCAGCGCCAGCACGTCCCCGCCGATGCCGCAGCACAGGTCCGCCAGCCGCCGTACGCCCAGCCCGGCGAACCGCTGCGCCCGCCACTCGGCCACGCTGCGCCTGGTGGACTGCTCGACCCCGTTGGGCGTGAAGTACATCAGGTCGGCGTCCGCCCCGAACTTCGCCCGGGCCCGCTGCCGCAGCCGCGCCTGCCCGAACGCCGCGGACACCAGCTCCGCCGGGTGCTCCCGGCGCAACCGGGTCGCCAGCGCCAGCTCCTCCTCGGGGGTGAACTCGCGCAGCTCGGCGAGCAGGGCCTGGCCCTCGGGCGTCAGCAGGGGCTGGAGGTTCTCGGTGTCCACGGGGCCATTCTCGCGGGCAGCGGCCGGTTCACCGCCACAGGACGCCCGAGGAGAGGACCACGGGCAGCGCGAACGGGGAGAGCGCGGCCGCGAACGGCAGGAGCCGGTAGCCGGACCGCCGGCTGCGGAAGGCGACCACCAGGCCCGCCGCCAGGGCGACGACCGGGGCGGCCAGCATCCCGATGCCGAGGAAGGCCCACCCGAGTCCGTCCCCGTCGTCCCCGTGGCCGGGGCCGTTGCCGAGGGAGGCGACGACGAAGAAGGCGACGAACGGCAGTGCGGCTCCCAGGAGGGGCAGCGACAGTACGGCGAGGGCCGCGTCCTTGAGCCGGGACGGGCCGATGCGGGCCGGGATCGGAGTCATGGCAGGGAGTCTGTCCGGGCCGGGACCGGCCGCACATGAGTACGACTACTCATCCCGGAACCAGGGATCTCAGGGCGCGCCGTTGGCACTCTGGTTGACTGAGTGCTAACCCGGCCCTATGGTCGTCCTTGGCACTCCCCACCGGGAGAGTGCTAATGCGACGACGTGTGTCTGACCCCCGCGACGGCAGGCCCGCAGGATCGCCCTACCCGTTAGAAAACCCCGTAATCTCCGAAGGGGAGCTCGGACGTGACCACCAGCAGCAAGGTTGCCATCAAGCCGCTCGAGGACCGCATCGTGGTCCAGCCGCTCGACGCCGAGACCACCACGGCCTCCGGCCTGGTTATCCCGGACACCGCCAAGGAGAAGCCCCAGGAGGGCGTCGTCCTGGCCGTCGGACCGGGCCGCTTCGAGGACGGCCAGCGTCTGCCGCTCGACGTCGCCGTCGGTGACATCGTCCTGTACTCGAAGTACGGCGGCACCGAGGTGAAGTACCAGGGCGAGGAGTACCTCGTCCTCTCGGCTCGCGACGTTCTCGCCATCATCGAGAAGTAAACGCAGCATCGAGAAGTAAGTCGTTCCGACCCGCCCCGGATCCGTGTCCCAAGTGACAGGGGCCCGGGGCGTGGTTGTTGGTTCACGTAGTTCGGCGGCCGGTGGGCCGGCCGCAGCCCCGAGGGAATAGGGAACATGGCGAAGATCCTGCAGTTCGACGAGGACGCCCGCCGCTCGCTGGAGCGCGGTGTCAACAAGCTGGCCGACACCGTCAAGGTGACCATCGGCCCCAAGGGCCGCAACGTCGTCATCGACAAGAAGTTCGGCGCCCCGACCATCACCAACGACGGTGTCACCATCGCCCGCGAGGTCGAGCTGGACGACCCGTACGAGAACCTTGGCGCGCAGCTCGTCAAGGAGGTCGCCACCAAGACCAACGACGTCGCGGGTGACGGCACCACCACCGCCACCGTGCTGGCCCAGGCCCTGGTCAACGAGGGTCTGCGCAACGTCGCCGCCGGTGCCGGCCCGGCCGCCCTGAAGAAGGGCATCGACAAGGCCGTCGCCGCCGTCTCCGAGCACCTGCTGTCCGTCGCCCGCGAGATCGAGGGCAAGGACGACGTCGCCGCCGTCGCCTCCCTCTCCGCGCAGGACACCCAGGTCGGCGAGCTGATCGCCGAGGCGATCGACAAGGTCGGCAAGGACGGTGTCATCACCGTCGAGGAGTCGAACACCTTCGGCGTGGAGCTGGACTTCACCGAGGGCATGCAGTTCGACAAGGGCTACCTGTCGCCGTACTTCGTCACCGACGCGGAGCGGCAGGAGGCGGTCCTGGAGGACCCGTACATCCTGATCAACCAGGGCAAGATCTCCTCCATCCAGGAGCTGCTGCCGCTGCTGGAGAAGATCCTCCAGGGCGGTGCCTCCAAGCCGCTGCTGATCATCGCCGAGGACGTCGACGGCGAGGCGCTGTCGACCCTGGTCGTGAACAAGATCCGTGGCACCTTCAACGCCGTCGCCGTCAAGGCCCCGGGCTTCGGCGACCGCCGCAAGGCGATCCTCGGCGACCTGGCCACCCTGACCGGCGGCACGGTCATCTCCGAGGAGGTCGGCCTCAAGCTCGACCAGGTCGGCCTGGACGTGCTGGGCACCGCCCGCCGCGTGACCATCACCAAGGACGAGACCACCGTCGTCGACGGTGCCGGTGACGCCGAGGCCGTGGCCGGCCGCGTCGCCCAGATCAAGGGTGAGATCGCCGCCACCGACTCCGACTGGGACCGCGAGAAGCTGCAGGAGCGCCTGGCCAAGCTGGCCGGCGGCGTCTGCGTCATCAAGGTCGGCGCCGCCACCGAGGTGGAGCTGAAGGAGCGCAAGCACCGCCTGGAGGACGCCATCTCGGCGACCCGCGCCGCGGTCGAGGAGGGCATCGTCGCCGGTGGCGGCGCCTCCCTGGTCCACGCCGCCAAGGTGCTGGAGGACGGCCTGGGCCTGTCGGGTGACGAGGCCACCGGTGTCGCCGTGGTCCGCAAGGCGCTGCACGAGCCGCTGCGCTGGATCGCCCAGAACGCCGGTCTGGAGGGCTACGTCATCACCTCCAAGGTCTCCGAGCTGGAGATCGGCCAGGGCTACAACGCCGCCACCGGCGAGTACGGCGACCTGGTGAAGGCCGGCGTCATCGACCCGGTCAAGGTCACCCGTTCCGCCCTGGAGAACGCCGCCTCGATCGCCTCCCTGCTCCTCACCACCGAGACCCTCGTGGTGGAGAAGAAGGAAGAGGAGGCCGACAGCGGCCACGGCCACTCGCACGGCCACTCGCACTGAGGCCCCACCGCCTGACCGGAGGCCCGGTCCGCTCCCCTCGGGAGGCGGGCCGGGCCTCCGGCCGTTGCCGGCCCGGCCCGGTCCTCCGGCCCGGGCGGTGTGCCGGCGGTCAGCTATCAGTAGAATTTTGCAGAATGCAAAGATTGCCTTATAACTGAGGCATGATCGAGGCCCGCCATCTGCGCGTCCTGCGTGCCGTCGCCCGCACCGGCTCCTTCTCCGCCGCCGCCCGTGAGCTGGGGTGTACCCAGCCCGCCATCAGCCAGCAGATGAAGGCCCTGGAGAAGTCGGTGGACACCCCGCTGGTGGTCCGTTCGGGCCGCGGGATGCAGCTCAGCGAGGCGGGCCGGGTCCTGCTCAAGCATGCCACCGGGATCCTGGCCGGGCTCTCCGCCGCCGAGGAGGAGGTGGCCGCGATCGCCGGGCTGCGGGCCGGACGGGTGCGGCTGGTCTCCTTCCCGACCGCCAGCTCCACCCTGGTGCCGCCCGCGGTCGCCCGGCTGCGGGACGGCCATCCGGGGGTGTGCGTGTCGCTGGTCGAGGCGGAGCCGCCGGAGTCGCTGGCGATGCTGCGCGGCGGCGAGTGCGAGATCGCGCTGGCCTTCCGCTACCCCAGGGCCGACGGCGGCGCCGCGCTCCCCGCGCCCGGCCACGGCACGCCGCGCGAGGCCAGGGCCGAGGCCAACCTGGAGGCGCAGCAGCTGACCGCCGGGACCGACTGGTCCGACCTGGTGGTCACCCCGCTGCTGGACGACCCGCTGGTGGGCCTGCTGCCCGCCGGCCACCCGCTGGCGGGGCGGGGCGGGGCGGTGGAGCTGGCCGAGCTGGCGCAGGAGCAGTGGATCGCCGGCTGCCCGCAGTGCCGGGGGCATCTGGTGGAGCTGTGCGCCGGGGCGGGCTTCGAGCCCCGGATCGACTTCGCGACGGACGACTACCCGGCGGTGGTCGGCCTGGTGGCGGCGGGGCTGGGGGTGGCGGTGCTGCCCGGGCTGGCGCTCCGCTCGGTGCGCCCTGACGGCGTGTCGACGGTGCCGGTGCGGACGGCCTCCGGAGCGTCCGCGGTGCGCCAGGTGGTCGCGCTGACCCTGCCGGACCTGGCCGAGGTGCCGGCCGTGGCGCTGATGCTGGAGCGGCTGGCGGGGGCGGCCGCCGACCGCTGACGGTGGGTGACCGGGGCGCGGTGGTCCGGAACTCGCCGTGAGCGAGCAGGCTGAAGCGCCGCGAAAAAACGTTTCCTCACGGCGCATCGGAAGACAGGGCTAGTGCTGGGCCACCGCGGGCGGGGCCAGCGGGACCTCGACCAGGCGGTGCCGCGAGCGCCCCAGCATCTCCTCGCGCTCGTCCTCGGTCATCCCGCCCCAGACGCCGTACGGCTCCCGGACCGCCAGCGCGTGCGCCGCGCACTCGGCGATCACCGGGCAGCGCATGCAGACCTCCTTGGCGCTGGCCTCGCGCGAACTGCGCGCGGCCCCGCGCTCGCCCTCGGGGTGGAAGAAGAGCGAGCTGTCCACGCCACGGCAGGCTGCGGAGAGCTGCCAGTCCCAGAGGTCCGCGTTGGGACCGGGGAGGCGGGAGAAATCTGCCATGGCTCATTCCCTTCAGAGGCTGTCGGCCGTCCGCCGGGCGTTCGGCGGGGCTGCTGCCGAGCGGTGCGGCGGGGCTTCGATGCACTGGTGTGGACACCTGGAAATATGACTTAAGGCAACTCCATGGACAAGTCACCCACACACTGGCACAACAGTCAATGACCATACGAAAGCTATAAAAACGGGCATAGTGGGCAAGGGCTCCGCCCGGCGCGGGCGTGGCAATCGGGTGGCCGCCGGGCGCGCGACGCGGCGAATCGGTGTGCGGGTCGTGCGCCCACCGCGCGCGAGCTGCGGAAAAGTGCGGCGTGTGCACCGCGATGCGGCTGATCGGTAATGGGTTGGCCACGTACAGTGGTGGAGATGGCCCCGAAGGCCGTAACTCATTCGAGTGACGGTCGTTGGAAGTGCGGAGGCGGTTAGCGGGCGCCGGACGTCGGGAAAGATCGCGGGCAGGTTGGGGCGATCAGCACGGAGTCTGTCGCCGATCGGCCGTGTCGGAGAGGTTCGTACCAGCCAGGAGGCTCAACGTGACGCGGATCAGCTGCGGAGGACGACGGTCATGACTTCCGTTCTCGTTTGCGACGATTCCCCGCTTGCCCGCGAGGCGCTTCGCCGCGCGGTCGCGACCGTACCCGGTGTGGACCGGGTCACCACCGCGACGAACGGGGAGGAGGTCCTCCGCCGTTGGGTGGCAGACCGCTCCGATCTCGTTCTGATGGACGTCCGGATGCCCGGCCTCGGCGGGGTCGAGACGGTCCGGCGACTGCTGTCCGCCGACCCGGGCGCGCGGATCATCATGCTCACCGTCGCCGAGGACCTCGACGGTGTCGCGCTCGCGGTGGCCGCGGGTGCCCGCGGATACCTGCACAAGGACGCCTCGCGCGCCGAGCTGCGGGCCACCGTCACCCAGGCCCTCGCCGACCCGACCTGGCGGCTCGCCCCGCGCCGGCTGCGCAGCCCCGACATGGGTGCGGCGCCGACGCTGACGGCGCGTGAGATCCAGGTGCTGGAGGGCATGAGCCACGGTCGCAGCAACGCCGAGATCGGTCGCGAGCTGTTCCTCTCCGAGGACACCGTCAAGACCCACGCCCGGCGGCTGTTCAAGAAGCTCGGTGCCTCCGACCGGGCGCACGCGGTGGCGCTGGGTTTCCGCTGGGGCCTGGTCCGCTGACCACCGGCGGCGCCGCCGGGTGCGGCGTGCCGTCGGCGGTTCCCGGAGCGGCTGCCGCACGGGCGTGTGACGTTACGGTCCCGAGGTTGCACCATGGAGGAGTGGAGCACCTCGGGGACCAGCGGACAGGCACTGCGGCGGACCACGCAGCCGCAGGACACTCGGCGGACGGCGCGACGGACGGGACCACCACCGACGGCGACGGGGCGGGAGGCGGCACGGTGCAGGAGGGGCCGGTGGTGCGCGGCACGTCGCACGGTGCCGCAGCGCATAACGTTCCGGTGCACAACTCCGGACGCGGTGCCGCGTTTTCCCGCTCGACCAGGCACCATGGACCGATGCGCGACGACGTCGCCGGTGCGCCCGGCCAGGCGGACCCGGTGGAGGCCGAGCCCTCCGGCCCGGGCCACGATCCGTCGTACGCGGAACCCGGCGACTCCGCCGGCCAGGCGGGGCCAGGCCGCCCGCCGGTGCTCGGCACGGGCGGCTCGCCGCTGGTGGGCGAGCTGGTCGCGGCCGCGGTGCGCGGCGAGGGCCCGGCGATCGACGCGCTGCTCGCCTACGTCCACCCGCTGGCACAGCGGTACTGCCGCGCCAGGCTGGTCCGGCTGCCCGGCGGTGCCAGGCACCACGTGGACGACGTCGCCCAGGAGGTCTGCGTCGCGGTGCTCTGCGCGCTGCCCAGGTACAAGGACCAGGGGCGTCCGTTCGAGGCCTTCGTGTACGGGATCGCCGCGCACAAGATCGCCGACCTCCAGCGGGCCGCGATGCGCGGGCCCGGCTCGACGGTCGTGCCCCAGGACGACCTGCCCGAGGTGCCGGACGAGGCGCTCGGCCCCGAGGAGCAGGCGCTGCTGAGCAGCGACGCGGCCTGGGCGAAGGAGCTGCTCTCCAACCTGCCGGCCCGTCAGCGCGAGCTGGTACTGCTGCGGGTGGCCGCGGGGCTGTCGGCGGAGGAGACCGGCGAGGTGCTCGGGATGTCACCGGGTGCCGTCCGGGTGGCCCAGCACCGGGCGCTCAGCCGGCTGCGGGCGCTCGCGGAGGAGTCCTCCTGATCCGTGCCGTTTCCGCCGATTGTGGAGGAATGATCCACGGGGTGGGGTTGTTGTCAAGGGCACACGAGGACACATTCGCGGTGCCAGTACCATGGGGTATCGGCGCCTGGGCGGGTCACCAAAGTTTGACGGGTGCGCGCGGGGTCCCCTTGGAGGATCCTCCCATTGCACCCGGCTTCGGCGGTCTGCGCGAGTGAGCGATGAATGCGCCCCCACCCTCAGGGCGTGAGCGGATTAGGCCGGCCACGGAAGGTACCCCCCAAATGTCTTACAACGCCGCAGGCGTACCCGAGAAGTTCGCCATGCTCGGGCTCACGTACGACGACGTCCTGCTGCTGCCCGGGGCCTCCGAGGTGCTGCCGAACCAGGTGGACACCTCCTCGCGGGTCTCCCGGAACGTGCGCGTCAACATCCCGCTGCTCTCCGCGGCGATGGACAAGGTCACCGAGTCGCGAATGGCCATCGCGATGGCGCGCCAGGGCGGCGTCGGCGTGCTGCACCGCAACCTGTCGGTCGAGGACCAGGCCAACCAGGTCGACCTGGTGAAGCGCTCCGAGTCCGGCATGGTCACCGACCCGATCACGGTCGGCCCGGAGACCACCCTGGCCGAGGCCGACGCGCTGTGCGCCAAGTTCCGCATCTCCGGCGTGCCGATCGCCGACGAGGCGGGCAAGCTGCTCGGCATCGTCACCAACCGCGACATGGCCTTCGAGTCGGACCGCAGCCGCCAGGTCCGCGAGATCATGACCCCGATGCCGCTGATCACCGGCAGGGTCGGCATCTCCGGCGTGGACGCGATGGCCCTGCTGCGCCGCCACAAGATCGAGAAGCTGCCGCTGGTCGACGACGAGGGCCGGATCAAGGGCCTGATCACCGTCAAGGACTTCGTCAAGGCCGAGCAGTACCCGAACGCCGCCAAGGACTCCGAGGGCCGGCTGCTGGTCGGCGCCGCCGTCGGTGCCAGCGCCGAGGCGTTCGACCGGGCCCAGGCCCTGGTCGAGGCCGGTGCGGACTTCCTGGTGGTGGACACCTCGCACGGCCACAGCCACAACGCGCTGGCCTGGATCGCGAAGATCAGGTCGGCCGTCAAGGTCGACGTGGTCGGCGGCAACGTCGCCACCCGCGACGGCGCCCAGGCGCTGATCGACGCCGGCGTGGACGGCGTCAAGGTCGGCGTCGGCCCCGGCTCCATCTGCACCACCCGCGTGGTCGCCGGCATCGGCGTGCCGCAGATCACCGCCATCTACGAGGCCGCGGTGGCCTGCCAGGCGGCCGGCGTGCCGGTCATCGGCGACGGTGGCCTCCAGTACTCGGGCGACATCGGCAAGGCGCTGGCCGCCGGTGCCGACACCGTGATGCTCGGCTCGCTGCTGGCCGGCTGCGAGGAGTCGCCGGGTGAGCTGATGTTCATCAACGGCAAGCAGTTCAAGTCCTACCGCGGCATGGGCTCGCTGGGCGCCATGCAGTCCCGCGGCCAGGGCCGCTCGTACTCCAAGGACCGCTACTTCCAGGCCGAGGTGGCCTCGGACGACAAGCTCGTCCCCGAGGGCATCGAGGGCCAGGTGCCCTACCGCGGCCCGCTGTCGGCCGTGCTGCACCAGCTGGTCGGCGGCCTGCGCCAGACCATGGGCTACGTCGGCGCCGCCACCGTCGCCGAGATGGAGAGCAAGGGCCGCTTCGTCCGGATCACCTCGGCGGGGCTCAAGGAGAGCCACCCGCATGACATCCAGATGACCGTCGAGGCGCCGAACTACTCGACCCGCTGATCCGCTGAACGCCGGAGGGCCCGCCGACGCGGGCCCTCCTCGCGTGTCCGGACCCTCCGCGGGTACGGGCCCGGCCGTCGGGGCCGGGTACGGGCCGTCGGGGCGGGACCAGCGGCAGTACGGGATACTGGGGTGCGGCCGGGGTGACCCGGCGGGCATGAGCAACACAGCAGAAGGGCTCGAAGTGACCGAGATCGAGATCGGGCGTGGCAAGCGCGGCCGCCGGGCGTACGCCTTCGACGACATCGCCGTCGTCCCCAGCCGTCGTACCCGGGACCCGAAGGAGGTCTCGATCGCCTGGCAGATCGACGCCTACCGCTTCGAGCTGCCGTTCCTGGCGGCCCCCATGGACAGCGTGGTCTCGCCGGAGCAGGCCATCAAGATCGGCCGCCTCGGCGGTCTGGGCGTGCTGAACCTCGAAGGCCTGTGGACCCGCTACGAGGACCCGCAGCCGCTGCTGGACGAGATCGCCGCGATCACCGACCCGTCCACCGCGACCCGCCGGCTCCAGGAGATCTACGCCGCGCCGATCCGCGCCGAGCTGATCAAGCAGCGGATCCAGGAGGTCCGCGACTCCGGTGTGGTCACCGCCGCCGCGCTCTCGCCGCAGCGCACCGCCGAGTTCTCCAAGGCCGTGGTGGACGCCGGGGTCGACGTCTTCGTCATCCGTGGCACCACCGTCTCGGCCGAGCACGTCTCCAGTGCCGCCGAGCCGCTCAACCTCAAGCAGTTCATCTACGAGCTGGACGTTCCGGTGATCGTCGGCGGCTGTGCCACGTACACCGCGGCGCTGCACCTGATGCGGACCGGCGCCGCCGGGGTGCTGGTCGGGTTCGGTGGGGGCGCGGCCCACACCACCCGCAACGTGCTGGGCATCCAGGTGCCGATGGCCACGGCCGTGGCCGACGTGGCGGCCGCCCGTCGCGACTACATGGACGAGTCCGGTGGGCGCTACGTGCACGTGATCGCGGACGGTGGCGTCGGCTACAGCGGCGACATCCCGAAGGCGGTCGCCTGTGGGGCGGACGCGGTGATGATCGGCGCCGCGCTGGCCCGGGCGACGGATGCGCCGGGCAAGGGGTTCCACTGGGGGATGGAGGCCGTCCACGAGGAGCTGCCGCGGGGCAAGCGGGTGGACCTCGGGACGGTCGGCACCACCGAGGAGATCCTGACCGGGCCCTCGTACACGCCGGACGGGACGATGAACCTGTTCGGGGCGCTTCGGCGGGCGATGGCCACCACGGGGTACACGGAGCTCAAGGAGTTCCAGCGGGTCGAGGTGACGGTGAATCCGGCGCTTGATCACCGCTGAGGTGAGTGTTGACGAGGGCCCCTGCCGGGAACGGTGGGGGCCCTCGGGGTTTCTGTGGTTGTCGGGGGGCTTTCGGGAGGGTGGGGTGGCGGGGTCGGCTCCGGGGGTGGCCGCTCCGGGGGCTGGGTGATTTTCGGACTGCCCTGCTCGTGGGTGCGACGCCGGACAGCGGTGGCAGTCTGAAAATCACCCGTCACGCCCCTCTCCGGGCCACCCCCTGCGCCGCCCCCGCCCGCGGCGCG
Organism: Kitasatospora sp. NPDC036993; assembly: GCF_055607525.1. Taxonomy (NCBI): domain Bacteria; kingdom Bacillati; phylum Actinomycetota; class Actinomycetes; order Kitasatosporales; family Streptomycetaceae; genus Kitasatospora; species Kitasatospora sp. NPDC036993. Next base: position 462,068 of record NZ_JBVJRP010000004.1, read on the forward strand.
TCCCTCTCGCCGGGAGGGGGAAGGGCGGGTGGGTGGGTGGGGACAGGTGGGCGGGTGGGTGGGACAGGTAGGTGGGTGGGACAGGTAGGTGGGTGGGACAGGGAGGTGGGTGGGACAGGGAGGTGGGTGGGACAGGGAGGTGGGCTGGGGCAAAGGGGAAGGGTGGTGGGGGCAGGGGCTGGGGCAGGGGGAGGGGCGCTGGGGGGCTGTGGGGTCAACTTCGGTTGGCGGTGCGGCGGGTGAGGAGGAAGCCGCCGATGAGGGCGATGGTGTAGAAGGCGGCGTCGAGGGGGCGGAGGTCGGTGCGCCAGGTGGTGAGGGTGTCATGGAGGAGACCGCGGGGGCCGGGGCCGTCGGCGTGGACCAGGCGGAGGTGTTCGGTCAGCTGGCCGAGGAGGAGGGCGCCGGCTGCGAGGAGGGCGCCGAGTGGGGGGAGTAAGCGGCTCTGGCCGCCGAGGAGGCCCAGGGGGAGGGCGACCAGGCCGGCGGGGGCGATGGCCAGCCAGCCGAGGCTGTCGGCGGCGCGCAGGGGGGCGCTTCCGTAGGCCAGGCCGCCGAGCAGCATGGCGAGGAGGGCGAGGGCCACGGCCAGGGCGGTGCGGCGGCGGGGGGTGGTCCGGGGGGTGGGTTCGGCGGGTTCGAAGCCGGGGACCGGGGCGCCTGGCATGCCGGGGGCGACGTAGCCTTCGGGGAAGACCGGGGGTGGTGCGACCGAGTAGTGCCGGGCGGTGTGCGGCCTGGTCGATGGGCCGTCAGCGCCCGGGGCGGGTGCGGTCATGGGCGTCGAATCCCCCCGGAAAGACGATGAGCTGCCGAACGGTAGCAGTGGCCCGGACAGATCTTGGCGAGTTTTCGATCACAGAACGGGCACGGAGCGCCGCACCCGTTCCGGTTCGTCCCAGGTTGGGGCGGGGGCCGGGTGGTCGCGGACCCTCGGGACAGGGGATGATGGAGGCTTGGGCGTTCGGGACCCAGGTCGGGCCGATGCGCCGTCACCACGACCGCCGGCAGCACATGGGGGAACGTTCCGTATGACCCAGGCGAAGGGTTCCACCGGCCGCCTCCTGGCCGGCCGCTACCGCCTGAACGGCGTGCTCGGGCGTGGCGGCATGGGCACCGTGTGGCGCGCCGAGGACGAGATGCTGGGCCGGACCGTCGCGGTCAAGGAACTGCGGATGAACGCCAGCGTCGACGAGGAGGAGAAGCACCGGCTGATCACCCGGACGCTGCGCGAGGCGAAGGCGACGGCGCGGATCCGGCACAGCTCGGCGGTGACGGTCTTCGACGTGGTCGACGAGGACGACCGGCCGTGGATCGTCATGGAGCTGGTCGAGTCCCGCTCGCTGGCCGACGTGGTGCGGGAGGACGGGCCGCTGGCGCCCGCCCGGGCGGCGGAGATCGCGCTGGACGTGCTGGGCGTGCTCAGCGCGGCGCACGCGCTGGGCATCCTGCACCGGGACGTCAAGCCGTCCAACGTGCTGATCGGCGAGGACGGGCGGGTGGTGCTGACCGACTTCGGCATCGCCAGTGTGGAGGGCGACGCCTCCGTCACCTCCACCGGGATGCTGGTCGGCGCGCCCTCGTACATCTCGCCGGAGCGGGCGCGCGGGCAGAAGCCGGGGCCGCCGGCCGACCTGTGGTCGCTGGGCGGCACGCTGTACGCGATGGTCGAGGGCCGGCCGCCGTACGACCGGGGCTCGGCGCTGGCCACGCTGACCGCGGTGATGACCGAGGACCTGGCCACACCGGCGAACGCGGGGTCGCTGGGGCCGGTGATCGAGGGGCTGCTGGCGAAGGACCCGGCCGAGCGGCTGGACGCCTCGCAGACCCGGTCGATGCTCAAGCGGGTGGTCGCGGAGGCGACCGCGCGGGCCGAGTCGACCACCGAGCACGCGGTGCCGGTGGAGACGTCGGCGGAGAAGTCGGAGGGGTCGGGGAAGTCGGCGGAGGCGGGGAAGCCGGCGGAGGCTTCGGAGCCGGTGGGGGAGAAGCCCGGGGACGGCCGCAAGCGGACCGTGGGCGGGTTGCTGGGGACGGTCCGGGTGGGGAGCCGGGCCAAGGACGCGGAGCCGGTGGCGGAGCCCGCCGAGGCCGAGCCCGCCGCGGCGGGGCCGGAGCCGATCCGGCCGGTGACCAGTGAGTGGACGATGGGCGCGACCCAGGCGGCCGGGGCCGACCCGCGCACCGGACGGCGGCGGCTGGCGATCGCGACCGTGATCGTGGTGCTGCTGCTGATCGCGGGAGTGGTCGCGTTGCTCCAGGCGGTCGGTGACGGGGACGGGGGCTCGAACGGCGCGGCCTCGCAGAGTGCGGGGGCCACCGCTCCGGTGGCGGCCGACACGGATCCGGTGCCGAGCGGGAGTGCGGCGGCTCCGTCCAGCGGGCCCGCCCCCGCGCCGGCGCCCGAGCCCGTCCGGACGACCGATCCGGCCGCGGCGCCGGACGCGCCCGCGCAGTCCGCCTCCGCGCCGGCGGCCCCCGTGGAGCCCCCGGCGCAGCCCACGCCGGGCGGGTCGGTGCCGGCCGGGTACCACGAGTACAAGGACCCGAGCGGCTTCTCGGTGGTGCTTCCGGACGGTCTTCAGCCGACCGGGTCGGACGCCAACCGGCGGATCTTCAAGAACGCGGCGGACGGCAGTCAGCTGCGGATCGAGTGGACCGCCTCGCCGGGTGCGAGCGCGGTCGCGGACTGGCAGGAGTCCGAGCCGAACGTCCGCGGGCAGGTCACCAACTACCAGCGGCTGAACCTGTCGGCGATCAGCTACCGGCAGTGGAGCAACGCCGCGGACTGGGAGTGGACCAACGGCACGCCCAAGACGCACTCGCTCAACCGCGGCTTCGTGACCGGGACGCCGGCCAAGTACGGGTACTCGATCTACTGGATAGTCCCGGACTCCGAGTGGGCCGCGCAGGCCCCGGTCCGGGACGTCGTCTTCGACAGTTTCCAGCCCGCGCCCTGAGGTCAGCCGATCAGGCGCTGCTTGGCGCGGGTGAACTCGTCCTCGGTGAGCGCGCCGGAGGCGCGCAGGGCGGCCAGCCGCTCCAGCTGGGCGATGAGCTGTTCACCGGTGCCGGGTTCGGCGGCGGCCACGGCCTTCGGGGCGTTCCTGGCGGCCCGGGCGGCCGCCCGGAGCTGCTCGGCGAAGAAGTCGGCCTTGACCACGTCCTCGAAACGGTGCGAGCCGGTCATCGCCACCACCAGGAGCACTTCGCCGTTGAGCTTGGTGCGGGTCACGGAGACGTCGCTGACGGCGGCGAGCGGAACCGGTACCGGCGGCTTCCCGTCCTTCAGGAAGAGCAGCCGGTGGGTGGTCAGCACGAGCACTCCCTTGCGGAAGTGGTCGGGGTGGCGACCGGCAGTGGAGGCGACCGGCTTCTCGCCGTCGATCACGGTCGCCTCGACGGCGCGTACGGCCTCGGCCTTGGCTTTGCCGCTGTTTCCCGCGGCCTCGAAGGCGGTGTCGATCAGATCGGTCCAGTCCATGGGGCCGAGCCTAAAGGAGCCGCTCAGTAGGCTGCTCGGTGAGTGAGAGGAACTGGCATGCGAGGCGGCCCCGGGGAACTGCTGGCGGGACGGTACCGGCTGACGGACCGTCCCGGACCGCTGTGCGCCCACGCGGTGGACGATCGGACCGGTGAGTCGGTGCTGCTGCGCGCCCTGGAGCTGCCGGGGGTGCTGACGGCCGCTCAGGACCCGGAGGAGGCGTCCGCGGCGCAGGCGGACCGGCTGGTGCGGCGGGTGGCGGCGGTCGGTTCGGCCGCGCCGGTCGCGCACCCGCGGCTGTTGCGCGGGGTCGGGGCGTTCGTCGAGGACGAGCTGCTGTGGACGGTGGAGGAGCGGCCGGCCGGGGTCACGGTGGCCGAGCTGCTCGCCGCCGGGCCGCTGGCGCCGTACCGGGCGGCCGAGCTGGCGGCGGATCTGGCCGGCGCGCTGCGGGCGCTGCACGCCGCCGGGCTGACCCACGGCAACCTGACAGCGGAGTCGGTGCTGGTGTGCGAGGACGGCGCGGCGATGCTCGGCGGGCTGCTCGCCGGGGTGGCCGAGGAGGCACTGTCCGAGGAGCTCGGCGGGCCCGGCGGGCGGCGCCGCTACGAGGTGCGGGCCACCCTGGTCGGCCCGGTGGCGGAGCGCTGGCCGTTGGACGGCGGCCCGGCCGGCGACTGCTGGGCGCTCGGGGTGCTGGTGCAGCGGCTGGTCGCCGGCCGCTCGCCGTACCCGGAGCGGAGCGTGCCGGAGCTGGTGACGGCCGTACGGGACGGGCGGCGCGAGCCCTCGGTGGTGTGCGGGGCGCTCGGACCGCTGGTGGAGGGGCTGGTGCAGCCCGATCCGGCGCTGCGGCCGACGGCGGAGGCGGCGCGCGGGGAGCTGGCGGAGCTGCTGGCGGGGGCGCCGGAGCCGGTCGACGAGGAGCGGGCGGCGCAGCGTCGGACGGGCGGGGTTCCGGTGCTGAAGCCGGAGGCGCCGCTGGTGCCGCGCACGCGGGGCGGGAAGGCGAGGGGCTCCAGGGTCGGGAGGAGTGCCCGGAAGGGCGGCAGCACCGGGGATCCGGGGGCGGGAAACGGGGCGAAACCGCCGCGGATACCCCCCGCCCTGCTGGGCCCGCTGTTGGTGGGCGGGGTGTTCGTGCTGCTGGTGCTCGGAATCGCCGCCGTGGTGCTGTTCGCGGGCTGACGGTCCGCCTGGATTCCGGCCTTCGGGTCCAGCGGGCGGGCGTGGTTACCGGGGGCGGCGAGGTGCGCTTAATGTGTGCGTGGGATTTGTTCGAACAGTGGTCTGCACCAGGCCCTCCGTCGGCGGTGACGGCAGGCGGAACGTGTGGGGGAGCGGGCGCAGATGGGCGTGCAGGACGGGCCGGAGGCGGCCGAGGCGGAGCGGTTGCTGGCCGGGCGGTACGAGCTCGGCGAGCGGCTCGGCCGGGGCGGCATGGGTACCGTCTGGCGGGCCTGGGACCGGATGCTCGACCGCGAGGTCGCGGTCAAGGAGCTGACCGTCAACCACCTGCCGGAGGAGGACCTCCAGATCCTGCACACCCGGATGAAGCGCGAGGCCAGCGCGGCCGCGCGGATCAAGCACCCCGGCGTGATCACCGTGCACGACGTGCTGGAGCAGGACGGCCGGCCGTGGATCGTGATGGAACTGGTCGACGGCCGCTCGCTGGCCGACGTGATCAGCCAGGACGGCACCCTGCAGCCGCGCGCCGCCGCCGAGGTCGGCAGCCAGGTGCTGGCCGCGCTGCACCGCGGCCACCAGCTGGGCGTGCTGCACCGGGACGTGAAGCCGGCCAACGTGCTGCTGGAGCGCGGCACCGGCCGGGTGGTGCTGCTGGACTTCGGCATCGCGAAGTACGAGGGCTCGACCGAGCTGACCCGGCCGGGCGACCTGGTCGGCTCGCCGGACTACCTGGCGCCGGAGCGCGCCCAGGGCGAGCGGCCCGGGCCGGCCTCCGACCTGTGGGGCCTCGGGGCGACGCTGTACGCGGCGGTCGAGGGCCAGTCGCCGTTCCGCCGGGACTCGCCGATCAGCACGCTCGCCGCGGTGGTCGACGAACCGCTGCCGGAGTCGCGGCGGGCCGGTCCGCTGGGGCCCGTGCTGTCCGCGCTGATGGCCAAGGACCCGGCCGAGCGGCCCACCGCGGACGAGGCGTCCAGGATGCTGGCCGAGGTGCAGGCCGGGCACACCATGGGCCTCAAGTCGGTCGCGGCGGGTCGGGTGCCCACCCAGTCGGTGCCGGTGGTGGACCGCAGCGAGGGTTCGGAGGGCGTGGCGGAGCCGGTCGAGGGCTCCGAGGAGCCGACCGAGCCGAAGGCCTCCGGGCCGGCCGGCCCCGCGGTTCCCGCCGTCCCCGTCAGCCCCGCCGTCCCCGCAGGACCGGACACGGACGGGGGCGCGCAGGCAGCCGCCCGGGCGCACACCGGGCCCGTCGCGCCGGTGCCGCACTCCCACACACCCGTGCGCGGACCGGCGAGACGCCGCAACCTGCTGAAGATCGTCGGCATCGCGGTGGCCGTCGGCCTGCTGGCCGCCGCGGGCACCTTCCTCACCACCCGGAACGTGCTGGGCGGTGGCGGCAACGACGACCCGACGCCGACCGCGCCCGCCGAGTCCACCGGGCCGGAGCCCACCAGCGACGCCGGCCCCGCACTGGCGGCGCCCAGCGGCTACCACTGGGTCGACGACCCGGCCGGATTCCGCTTCCCGCTGCCGAACGGGACCCCGTCCTGGCAGCGGATCAGCTCGGGTGACAACCAGATCTTCTACAGCCCCGACGCCAAGGTGCACTACCTCCAGTTCGCCGTGACCGTCGGGCAGTCGGTCAAGCCGCTGGAGCACATGCGGCAGATGGAGACCAGCGTCTCCAAGTCGCTCAGGGACTACAAGCAGCACCGGATGGCCGGCACGGCGGTGAAGGGCCAGGAGGCGGCGGTCTGGGAGTTCAGCTACGCGGCCAAGGAGGGCGGCCGCCGGCGCGCGATCGAGACCGAGTTCATCGGCCAGGACGGCACCAGCTACGCCATCTACTCGTCCAGCCCGGAGCGGGGCAGCGAGTGGAACGAGGCCGAGCAGCGCTTCTACGCGGTGCTGAACAACTTCAGCCCGACCCGCTGACCGGTGGCGGGCGAAGGCGTCCGCTTTCGCCCGACTGCGGCAGATTCTTGTTACCGACGGGTACCGGACCGGCCGTCGAGCGCCTAGGCTGCGCCGTATGTCGGACCTCACAGCAGACGCAGTGGCCACCGAACACCCCGGCGCCGGCAACCCGGCGGCCCCCGGCGGCGGCAGGACCGTCGCGGCGGCCGTCCCGCCGGCCCTGGTCACCAGGCTGGCCGCCGGCGTCACCGCCACCGGCGAACCCGACCTGGTGGAGACCGTCGCCCCGCTGACCGGGGAACGGCTGGCCAGCCTGCCGCGGTCCACCCCGGCCGACGTCGAGGTCGCCTTCCAGCTGGCCCGCCGCGCCCAGGCGGCCTGGGCCGCGCTGCCGGTGCGCCGCCGCGCCGCCGTCCTGCTGCGCTTCCACGACCTGCTGCTCAAGCGGCAGGACGAGGTGCTGGACCTCATCCAGGCGGAGACCGGCAAGGCCAGGCCGCACGCCTTCGAGGAGGTGCTGGCCGTCGCCATGGCCGCCCGGCACTACGGGCGGGCCGCGCACGGGTACCTCAGGGACAAGCGGCGCGGCGGCGCGCTGCCGGTGCTCACCCACGCGGTCGAGGCCCGCCGCCCCAAGGGCGTGATCGGCCACATCTCGCCGTGGAACTACCCGTTGGAGCTGTCCGTCGGCGACGCCCTGCCCGCCTTCGTGGCCGGCAACGCGGTGGTCAACAAGCCCGACACCCAGACCGCGCTGACCGCGCTGTGGGCCCGCGGGCTGCTGGTCGAGGCCGGACTGCCGGCCGACCTGTGGCAGATCGTGATCGGCGACGGCCCGGTGATCGGCCCCGCCGTGGTCGAGCGGGCCGACTACGTCTCGTTCACCGGCTCCACCCGCACCGGCCGCGACGTCGCCCAGCGCGCCGCCGCCCGGCTGGTCGGCGCCTCGCTCGAACTCGGCGGCAAGAACGCCATGCTGGTGCTCGCCGACGCGGACCTCGACGCGGCCGCCGCGGGCGCCGTCCGGGCCTGCTTCTCCTCCGCCGGGCAGCTGTGCATCTCGATCGAGCGGCTGCTGGTGCACCGCTCGGTGGCCGACGAGTTCCTGGAGCGCTTCGCCGCCCGCACCCGGGCACTGCGCCTCGGCGGCGGCCTCGCGTACGGCGCGGACATGGGCTCGCTGGTCTCCGTCCGCCAGCTGGAGACCACCACCCGGCACGTGGAGGAGGCGGTCAAGGCGGGCGCCACCGTGGTGGCCGGCGGGCGCGCCAGGCCGGACCTCGGCCCGTTCTTCTTCGAGCCGACCATCCTCGACGGCGTCACCCCGGACATGGCGGTCTGCGCCGAGGAGACCTTCGGCCCGGTCGTCTCCCTCTACCGCTTCGACACCGAGGACGAGGCGGTGGCCGCCGCCAACTCCACGCCGTACGGCCTGAACTCCAGCGTCTGGACCAGGGACCTGCGGCGCGGTCGGACGGTCGCGGCCCGGCTGCGCACCGGCACGGTCAACGTCAACGAGGCCTACGCGGCCGCGTACGGCTCGGTCGGCTCCCCGATGGGCGGCATGGGCGACTCCGGGCTCGGCCGCCGGCACGGCGCCGAGGGCATCCTGCGCTTCACCGAGGCGCAGACCATCGCGACCCAGCGGCTGCTGCCGATCGCGCCCTCGTTCGGCCTGGACGACAAGCAGTTCGCCGCCGTGATGACCGGCGGGCTGCGGGCGCTCAAGGCGCTGCGCTTCAAGTAGGCCGCCGGCCGGGCAGGTCCCCGGCCAGGCCCCGGCGGCACGCGGGCCCCGCGCTCCGGCGGGGCCCGGACCGCGGCACCCACAGGCAGGTTCACCCGGCGAAGGAGCAGTGGCAGATGGTGCAGTCCGGCGGTGCGGCGGAGTTCGACTACGACGTGGTGGTGGTCGGGTCCGGCTTCGGCGGTTCGGTCGCGGCCCTGCGGCTGACCGAGAAGGGCTACCGGGTCGCCGTCCTGGAGGCCGGTCGGCGCTTCGACCGGGACGAACTGCCCAGGAACTCCTGGGACCTCCAGAACTACCTGTGGGCACCGCAGTTCGGGCTGTACGGCATCCAGCGCATCCACCTGCTGGCCAACGTGCTGATCCTGGCCGGCGCCGGGGTCGGCGGCGGTTCGCTGAACTACGCCAACACCCTGTACGTGCCGCCGAAGGCGTTCTTCGAGGACCGCCAGTGGCGCCACATCACCGACTGGCAGCAGGAGTTGTCGCCCTTCTACGACCAGGCGCAGCGGATGCTCGGGGTCCGGCTCAACCCGACCCTGACCCCCTCCGACGTCCACCTCAAGGCGGCCGCCGAGCGGATGGGTGTCGGCGACACCTTCCACATGGCGCCGGTCGGGGTCTTCTTCGGCGACGGCGGGGACGCCGGGGGCAGCTCCGGGACGGAGCCCGGGGGAGGCGGTGCCGGGGCGGCGCCCGGCGGCGAGGTCGCCGACCCGTACTTCGGCGGGGCGGGCCCGGCCCGCAGGGCCTGCGTGGAGTGCGGCGAGTGCATGACCGGCTGCCGACACGGCGCCAAGAACATGCTCACCGAGAACTACCTCCACCTGGCCGAGCGGGGCGGCGCGGAGATCCACCCGCTCACCACGGTGGCCCGGATCCGGGAGATCGGCGGCGACGGCGCCGACGGGAACCGGGGCTTCGCGGTGGACGTGCGCCGCACCGACTCGCGTTCGAGGACCGACCCGGTGAAGGCGGGCGCGCGGACCATCACCGCGGCCCGGGTGATCGTCGCGGCCGGCACCTACGGCACCCAGTCGCTGCTGCACCGGATGCGCGACGCCGGCCACCTGCCCCGGATCTCCGACCGGCTGGGCGAGCTGACCCGCACCAACTCCGAGGCCCTGGTGGGCGCGCAGACCACCGACCGGCGCTACGGCACCCGGGCGGACTTCACCAAGGGCGTGGCGATCACCTCCTCGATCCACCCGGACGCCAGCACCCACATCGAGCCGGTCCGCTACGGCAAGGGCTCCAACGCGATGGGCGCGCTGTCCATCGCCCAGGTCAGGGGCGGCGGGAAGACGCCGCGCTGGCTGCGCTACCTGGGCAACTCGGCGCTCCACCCGGTGAACTTCGTCCGCTCGATGAACCAGCACCGCTGGTCCGAGAAGACGATCATCGGCCTGGTGATGCAGTCGCTGGACAACTCGATCACCGTCTCGCTGAAGAAGGGGCCGCTGGGCAAGGCGCGGCTGACCTCCTCCCAGGGCCACGGCGCCCCCAACCCGACCTGGATCCCGGCCGCCGAGAAGGGCGCCCAGGCCCTGGCCGACGAGATCAACGGCTTCGCCGGCAGCACCGTCGGCGAGATCTTCGACATCCCGATGACGGCGCACTTCCTCGGCGGCTGCCCGATCGGCGACGCCGCGGAGACCGGCGTGGTGGACCCGTACCACCGGCTCTACGGGTACCCCGGGATCAGCGTGGTGGACGGTTCGGCCGTCTCCGCCAACCTGGGCGTCAACCCCTCGCTCACCATCACCGCGCAGGCCGAGCGCGCCATGTCGATGTGGCCCAACAAGGGCGAGGCGGACCCGCGGCCGGACCAGGGCGGGGAGTACCGGCGGGTCGCGGCCGTGGCACCGGTGCGGCCGGCCGTGCCCGAGGGCGCGTTCGGCGCGCTGCGGCTGCCGTTGCTGCCCGTCCCCGAGGTCCCGAAGAAGGGCGGCTGACGCCCCCGTCCCGGCCGATCCGCCTGCCCCTGCGACCGGTTGACATCCGTTCGGATCCGATGGGATAAACGGGCTCCCGGGGGCACCCAGGGGCTCGTCGAGCGGGGGGAACGCGGTCCATGGCCAACTGCGCATCGTGCGGGGCGACTTCGGGGGAGGGGGCGGCCGCCTGCGGTTCCTGCGGCCGGCCGTTCGCGCCTCCCGCGCCGCCGCAGGCCCCGCCCGCCGTCCCGCCGCCTCCGCCGGGTGCGGCTCCGTCCGTCCCGCCGCCCGGGTACGGCCCGCCGTCCGGGTACGGGCCGCCGTCCGGTCCGCCGCCAGGGGGTGCGCCGGAGTACGGTCCCGGCGGATCCGCGGTCGCCCCGCCCGCCCTGGGCAGCTGCGGCGCCGGGCAGCCGTCCGACCAGGAGCCGGCGCTCCGGCGCCTGCTGACCGGGGCGGACTGGCGCCCGGCGGTCAGGGCGGCCGTCGCGCCGACCCTCGTGCTGCTGGCCGCGGCGCTGATCGCGGCGATCCCGGGCGACTACCGGTACGAGTACTGGTTCCCGTCGGCGGCAGGCTTCGGCGAGCGCTTCGGCGCGTCGCTGTCGATGGCCCTGAACGCGCTCGGCGCACCGTTCCGGCTCGGCCTCCAGAGCCCGATGGCCCGGGACGGGGCCGGCCGGATGGAGGTCGCGTACCGGGTGCTGCCGATGACCGTCACCGCCCTGTGGTGCCTGGCGCTCTGGCTCGGCCTGCGGGCCGGGCTGCGCCGGCGCAAGGCGCTGGAGGGCCAGCTCGGCCGGGGCCGGGCCGCCGGGGAGGCGCTGCGCACCGCCCTGGTCCTCGCGGCGGTGACCGCGCTGATCGGACTGTTCGCCGGTACCCGGTGGCACCCCTCGGGCCGTACCGGCGGGCTGACCTTCGTCGACCCGGGCAGCGGGAAGCCCGGCGGGCCGCTGATCACCGCGGGCTCCGGCTGGCCGGAGGCGGTCGCCTGGACCGCGGTGCTGGCCGGCCTGCTGGCCTTCGTCGTCTACGGCACCGACGCGCTGCGCTGGGCCGCCTGGCGCAACCGCGCGGTGCGCGGCTGGGCGGTGGCCGCGCTGACCGCCGGTCAGGCGATGGCCGTCACGGTGGGCCTGTCCTCGGTGGCGGCCTTCGTCCTCGTCGCGGTGAACGGCGAGAGCGGGGCGCGGACCGGCATCTCGCTGGCCTTCCTGCCCAACCTCGGTCTCACCCTGCTCGGCTTCGGCTCGGGGGCGACCTTCCGCTCGCAGTCCGGACTGTTCGAGGACGGCGAAGCCGCCGGGGACTCCTGGCAGGACGGCGACACCGAGACGGAGTTCTCCTTCTTCGACCTCCAGGACCAGACCGCGGACTGGCGGTGGGCCGGCCTGCTCGCACTCCTCGCGGCGGGCCTGCTCGGCTGGGCGGCGTTCCGCCGGCGCCTGGACACCGTCGACCGGCTGCGCCTGGCGGCCGTGCAGGCGGGGGCGCTCACCCTGCTGATGACCTTCGCGGGCACGCTGGTGACGCGGACCACGTCCACCACGGGCTGGGTCGGCTCCGCGCGGACGGAGCTCTCCCAGGAGGAGTCGTCCGGGCTGGTGTTCCTGAGCGTGCTGGTGGCCAACGCGCTCTGGGCGCTGGCCGGCGTGCTGCTGGTGCCGCCGCTGCTGGCGGCCGTCCGGGGCCGGGGCGCGGGAGCGCCGAGCGGCGCCGTCCCGTACGCCGAGTCCCCGTTCGCCCCGTCGCGGGGCTCCGTGCCGTACCCGGCGGTGCCGCCGGAGGTGCCGTACGCGACGCCGGCGCACGGTGTCCCGGCGCAGGGTGCTCCGGCGCAGGCCATGGCGGCGCAGGACGCGCCGTTCGCCACCGGCGGCGGGGTGAGCGAGGTGCTCGCCTCGCACGAGGTGCCGCCCGCCCCGGCCGGCCGGACGCCGGTGTCCGGTGCGGTGCCGCCTCCGGCCGAGGAGCCGGTCGATCCGAGCGTCTGGCGCGAGCACCCCTGAGCCGGGGCAGGCCGGTCCGGCGAAGGCAGGGCCGGAGCAGGACGGCTGAAGCAGGACAGCTGAAGCAGAACGGCTGAAGCAGGACGGTCCGGAAACGGGCAAAGGGCCCCGCGGGGGAACGGGGCCCTTTGTCGTTCAGCACTCGGCGTCAGGGCCGCGCCGGTGCTGGGTGACGGCGCCGGGGGAGGGGCGCCGTCGTGTCGGTCGGCTTCGGGGCGCGCCGTGCGGCTCCGGCGTGGGTGGCCGGCCGCGCGGGGCGCGCACGCTCGTGCGCGGGGGTTCGGCGCGCAGGTCTGCGCCGGTTCCATCGCTCACGGAGCGTGAACTGTAAACCGCTGCCACGGCCCTGCGGCGCGGCTGCGGAGAACGCCGTCGCGGCCTCCTCGGTGAGCCGTGAGGCGCCGGGAGAACCGCTTACAACGAGCATCGTGCTGGACGAAGGGCTCGCTCTGCAACCGGTTCGGCACAGTTCGACGCAGAGCATTTCCTGTCAGGACCGTCGTCGATGATCACGGTGTGTAGCGGCCTGGATGGTTGCGGCGCACGGAGACGCGCGTAGCGGTGCGAGGCGGCGGGGAGTGCGCCTGGGCGTGCGCCGGATCGGACCGGGGGTGCGACGGCCGGTCCCGGGCGTCCCCGGATCCCGGCCGTCCCACCTCTCGGCCCAGTCGCGGCCGGGGTCGCTGTCCCCTGCTGGCCGGCCGCGGCACCCGCGCACGGTCCCACGGAGCCGCGCCCGGCGGGCCGGGCGGCGGCACCACGTGCGCCGGTGGACTGGGATGGAACTCCACGCGTGGTCCTGCATCCGTACGGCGGTGCCCCCGCGGGGGCGGGCGGCGCGTCTGGCGGACGCGCCGCGGCCGTACGTTCGTCAGGAGCAACGAACCGCCGCCCCGCCCGGTCACGGTCCACCGGACGGGCAGACGAGTGAAACCGGACAGCCCGGTAGAATCGGTGTCCAGACACCCCACACCGTCCGCCGCCGCAGCCCCCCGACGGGGAGACGGCCGTGTGCGACACCTCGATACCGCTGCCGGAAGGCCGTCCGTGTCCTCTGCAATTCCCGTCCAGTCCGCGCCGGACAACGACCCCGTCCTGGTGGTCGACTTCGGTGCCCAGTACGCCCAGCTCATCGCCCGTCGGGTGCGTGAGGCGCGGGTCTACAGCGAGATCGTGCCGAGCAGCATGCCGGTCGCCGAGATGCTCGCCAAGAACCCCAAGGCGATCATCCTCTCCGGCGGCCCGTCGTCGGTCTACGAAGAGGGCGCGCCGCAGATCGACCGCGCGATCTTCGAGGCCGGTGTCCCGGTCTTCGGCATGTGCTACGGCTTCCAGCTGATGGCCAAGAGCCTCGGCGGCACCGTCGACAACAACGGCGCCCGCGAGTACGGCCGCACCCCGCTGAGCGTCTCCCGCGCCGGCTCCACCTTGTTCGAGGGCGTTCCGGCGCAGCACTCGGTGTGGATGTCGCACGGTGACGCCTGCTCCGCCGCCCCGGAGGGCTTCGCCGTCACCGCCTCCACCGACCTGGTCCCGGTCGCGGCCTTCGAGAACGACGAGGCCCGGCTCTACGGCGTCCAGTACCACCCCGAGGTGCTGCACTCCGACCACGGCCAGCAGGTCCTGGAGCACTTCCTCTACCGCGGCGCCGGCATCTCCCCGACCTGGACCACCGGCAGCGTGGTCGACGAGCAGATCGCCCTGATCCGCGCGCAGGTCGGCAACAAGCGCGCGATCTGCGGCCTGTCCGGCGGCGTGGACTCCGCGGTCGCGGCCGCCCTGGTCAACAAGGCCATCGGCGACCGTCTGACCTGCGTCTACGTCGACCACGGCCTGATGCGCAAGGGCGAGACCGAGCAGGTCGAGAAGGACTTCGTGGCCGCCACCGGCGTCCAGCTGAAGGTCGTCGACGCCTCCGAGCGCTTCCTGAACGCGCTGAAGGGGGTCAGCGACCCCGAGGAGAAGCGCAAGATCATCGGCCGGGAGTTCATCCGGGTCTTCGAGCAGGCCCAGGCCGAGATCGTCGCCGAGGCCGGCGAGCAGGGCGAGTCGGTCGACTTCCTGGTCCAGGGCACCCTGTACCCGGACGTGGTGGAGTCCGGCGGCGGCGAGGGCACCGCCAACATCAAGTCCCACCACAACGTCGGCGGCCTGCCCGAGGACCTCCAGTTCCAGCTGGTCGAGCCGCTGCGCAAGCTGTTCAAGGACGAGGTCCGGATGGTCGGCCAGGAGCTGGGCCTGCCGGAGGAGATCGTCCAGCGCCAGCCGTTCCCGGGCCCGGGTCTGGGCATCCGGATCGTCGGCGAGGTCACCAAGGAGCGTCTGGACCTGCTCCGCGACGCCGACGCGATCGCCCGCGAGGAGCTGACCGCGGCCGGTCTGGACCGCGAGATCTGGCAGTGCCCGGTCGTGCTGCTCGCCGACGTCCGCAGCGTGGGCGTGCAGGGCGACGGCCGCACCTACGGTCACCCGATCGTGCTGCGCCCGGTCTCGTCCGAGGACGCCATGACCGCCGACTGGTCGCGCCTGCCGTACGACGTGCTGGCGAAGATCTCCACCCGGATCACCAACGAGGTCCGCGACGTGAACCGCGTCGTCGTCGACGTCACCAGCAAGCCGCCGGGCACCATCGAGTGGGAGTGACCACTCCCGCCGGCCGCCGGGGCCCTTCTTCGTCCTGAGGCCGATGCCTGAACGGCCGCGCCGTCGTTCCCGTACTGAAGGGAGCGACGGCGCGGCCGTTTCGCCGTACGGGCGCCGCTCCCCGGGTGGGACCTCCCACCGAAAGCGCGCAGGAGCGGGCAGAATGCGGACCGGACCTGTCAGGGAGTGGCAGGCGGCGAGGGAAGGTGTGAGCGATGTCGGAGGCCAGCAACCCGGTGCCGGCCGGCGGGGGAGCGACCGGCCGGGCGGCGCGGTGGCGGGCGCTCGCGTCGAGGTACGCGCTGCTGCCCCTGCGGCTCTTCCTCGGTGTCACCTTCGTCTACGCCGCGCTCGACAAGCTCTCCGACGCGCACTTCCTGGCCGGGGCGGGCGACCCGGCCTCCTTCGTCTCGCAGACCCAGGCCGCCAAGGCGGGCGGCAGCCCGATCTCCTTCCTGCTCGGCCCCGCCCTCGACCACCCGACCCTGTTCGCGCTCGCCGTCGCCTTCGGCGAGCTGGCGGTGGGCCTCGGTACCCTGCTCGGCCTCTGGGGCCGGGTCGCCGCGCTCGGCGGCGCGCTGCTCAACCTCAGCCTCTGGCTGACCGTCAGCTGGAGCGTCTCGCCGTACTACCTCGGCAACGACCTGGCCTACCTGATGGCCTGGACCCCGCTGCTGCTGGCCGGCACGCCGTACCTGTCGGTGGACGGCTACCTGGCCCGCCGGGCCGGGCGGGACCGGGCGCGCGGGCTGGGCGAGGACCACGTCAAGCGCCGGGCGCTGGTGGACGGCGGGATCGCGGCCGTCGCGATCGGCGGGGCCGGGCTGCTCACCGGCTCGCTGACCCGCACCTTCGGCAGGGACGAGGAGGCCGCGCCCAAGCAGTCGGCGGCTCCGGTCTCGGCCGCCCCGGCGCCGGCCCCCGCGGTGCCCGCCGCGAGCGTGCCGGTCGGCGGCTCGGCCCAGGTCAAGGACCCGGCCACCGGGGACGCCGTCTACATCGTGCAGCCCAAGTCCGGCCAGTACTGCGCCTTCTCCGCGGTGTGCACCCACTCCGGCTGCGCGGTGGACGCGCCGAAGAACGGCCGGCTGTACTGCCCCTGCCACGGCTCCAGGTTCGACGCCGAGACCGGTGCGGTGGTCAACGGGCCCGCGGTCAAGCCGCTGCCCAGGTACGCCGTGACCAAGGACGGGGACCAGCTGACCCTGGGCCCGCAGCAGAGCTGAGGACCCAGGGGTACGGCCGGGGGCCGAGCGGTCGGTTCGGACGGCCGGCCCGCGCGGTCAGTCCTCGGGGTCAGTCCTCGCGGTCGGGGCGGCCGCGCCGGGCCACCGCCGCGACCGCGCCGGCCAGGCCGCCGACGCCGAGCACGATGAAGGTGACCGGGATGACGATCCGCCCGTTCACCGACTGGTCGTTGAGCGCCGCGACCAGGTACAGCACCGCGATCACGGTGAACAGCGCGCCCGCGATCAGCGAGAACAGGTCGAGCCGGTGCTTCCTCACTGCTGGACCACCTTGATGTTGCCGAGCCCGATTCCGAGTTCGAGATTGAGCGTGCCCTTGGCCGGCTGCCCGTTGGCAGGGCTGATCAGGTAGCTGTGCCGCCCGGTGCTGTTGCTGCGGTCACCCGGAACGGTGACGTTGCCGAGGCCGACCCGGGCCACCAGGTTCACCGTCACGTCGTCCGGCAGGGTGACGGTCATGTCGCCGGCGCCGAGGTCGGCCTTGGTGGCGAGGGTCTCGCCGGCCGGGTCGAGTCCGGACAGGTCCAGCCGGAGCTGCCCCGCACCCAGGTTGTACCGGTCGTGCAGCTCGGCCGCCGTGGTGACGGTCCAGTCGCGATCGCCGACGGCGTTGCGCATGGAGTCCGGCGAGTGGCCGACGAAGGCCAGCGCCAGGGTGAGCACCAGACCGGTCATCGCCAGCCTGCGGGCCCGGCCGAACTTCGCGCCGACCACCAGCGTCAGGCCCACCACCAGCAGCGCGGTGGCCAGCACCGTCGCGCTCAGCACCGTGGTACTGCCGTGGCGCCCGGACGAGACGGCCCAGACCGCGGCGGCCGCACCGACCGCCAGCAGGAAGCCGAAGAAGCCGAGCGGCGAACGCTCCTTGGGGTGCCGGACGACGGCGGGCTCGGGGCGGCGCTTGGCGTGCTCCTTGCGCAGCGGGTCGCCCGCCGGCAGGTCGGCGCGCTGCCACCAGGGCTGGGCCGGGCCGCCGGCCGGCGGCACCGGGGTGCCGAACGGCGGGGTCGGGGTGGCCGAGGTGGCGCCGTACGGGTTGCGCTCGGGGTGCCGCGGGTCCCACAGGTAGCCGCCGGGGGCCGGGCCGTCGGCGGGGGCCTTCCCCGCCGTCCGGTCGGCGGTGGGCCCGGCGTCGGCCTGCTCGTCCTGCTCGTTCTGCTCGGGCCGCGGCCAGCGGTAGGCCCCGGTGCCCGTGGTGTCGCCGGTGGCCCCGCCGCCCCCGGTCTCCGGGAAGTGGCGGTCGTACGGGCCGCAGTGGCGGCGCTCGCGCCCCCGTCCGCGGCGGCGTTCCGGGTCGTAGCGCACCGCCAGGAAGACCAGGGCGGCGAGCAGCAGCAGCGGGAACATCTGGTCGCCGTCGCCCATCGAGGAGAAGAACACCCCGGTGCCGATCACGGTCAGCAGCACCGCGCCGATGGACTGGCCGTCCACCCGCCCGGTGAGCACCCGCTGGAGCTCGGTGCGCCCGCCGCGGCCCTTGGCGTCGTCGTCGGTGGGGACGATCAGCCAGGCCAGGCCGTACAGGAACAGGCCGAGGCCGCCGGAGAGGCACAGCACCACCGTGACGACCCGGAAGACCACCGGGTCGATGTCCAGGTGACGGCCGAGGCCGCCGCAGACGCCGGCCACCACACGGCGGTGCTCGGCCCTGGTCAGCGGCGGGCGGTCCGGTTCCGGCGGGGCGGCGGCCCCGGCCTCCTCGATGCGGGGGTCCTCGGTCATGGACACCATCCTTCCGGCAGGGGCCGGTCCGGCCCAACCGGGTGGACCCCTGTCCGTACCCTGACTTGTCCCTGATACGGGATGGGGACACACCCTGATGCGCCCGCGGGTGCCCGCGTGGAACCATCGGTGGCGTGGCAGCCCCCGGTACCGATCCCCGACCCATCGCCCCCGACGCCGCGTCGTCGGCCGGCGCCGACCCGAACGCGTCCGACGACGGGAAGCCGCCGTACCGGCGGCTCTACCGCAGCCCGCAGGGCCGGATGCTGGGCGGCGTCGCGAACGGCCTGGCGGTGCACCTGGGACTGCCGGTGCGGTGGGTGCGGATCGCCTTCGTCGTGCTGTTCTTCGCGCAGGGGATCGGCGCGCTGCTGTACGCGGCGTTCTGGTTCGTGGTGCCGATCGGCATCGGCGAGCCCTCGCAGCGCGGCGGCGCCCAGTGGGTGTACCTCAACGGGACGTTCGTGCCGGCCTCGTCCGGGGTGCAGGGCGGCCTGCTGAACAAGGTCCCGGCGGTCGGCGGCTGGCTCGGCCGGATGCGCCGGCTGCTCCAGCACACCCTCCAGGGCGAGCCGGTGACCGCCCCCGTCGAGGGCGAGGAGGACGGGCAGGCGGACAAGGGCGGGCAGGGCGGCCTGGGCCAGCTCGCCGCGCTGGTGATGACGGTGATCGGCCTGATCGCCCTGCTCAACGTGCTCGGCTGGCAGACCGCCAAGCCGTACACCTGGCCGCTGCTGGCGATCGGCGTCGGCGTGGCGCTGGTCTGGCGGCAGGCCGACGACTCGCGCTGGCAGCGCTGGTTCGGCATCGAGGAGGGCGAGAAGCGGCGCGGCGCCTACACCCGGGTCGGCGCGGGCGTGCTGCTCGCGGTGGCCGGCACCATCGCGCTGCTCGCCATGCAGGGCGGCTCCCCGCTCGGCTCGGTGATCGAGGCCTCGATCGCGGTGCTGGCCGGCGTGCTGGTGCTGCTCGGCCCGTACGGGCTGCGGCTGTGGCAGGACCTCGGGGCCGAGCGCACCGCCCGCATCCGGGCCCAGGAACGGGCCGAGATCGCCGCGCACATCCACGACTCCGTGCTGCACACCCTGACCCTGATCCAGCGCCGGGCCGAGGACCCCAAGGAGGTGCTGCGGCTGGCCCGCTCGCAGGAGCGCGAGCTGCGGCTGTGGCTGTACCGCCCGGAGGCCGCCGCCGAGGCCGCGCCGGACACCATGGCGGAGAGCCTGCGGGCCGCCGTCGCCGAGGTCGAGGACCGGCACGGCGTCCCGGTCGAGGTGGTGATCGTCGGCGACTGCCCGATGGACGAGAGGATCGCGGCACAGATGCAGGCCGCGAGGGAGGCGACCGTCAACGCGGCCAAGTACGGTGGCGGGGGACCGGTCCAGGTCTACGCCGAGGTGGAGGGGAGGACGGTGTCGGTGTTCATCCGTGACCACGGCCCCGGCTTCGACCCCGACACGGTGCCCGAGGACCGGATGGGCGTACGGGAGTCGATCATCGGCCGGATGAAGCGCAACGGCGGCACCGCTCGGGTGCGGCCCGCGGCGGGCGGCGGTACCGAGGTCGAGCTGGAGATGGAGAGAGCGGATGACTGAGGAAACGCCGACGGCGGTCCCCCCGGCCGGAGGCTGGGGGAGGACCGCCCGGGTCGTGCTGGTGGACGACCACCGGATGTTCCGGACGGGGGTCAGGGCGGAGATCGGCCGTACCGAGGTGACCGGCATCGACGTGGTCGGCGAGGCCGACGACGTGGACTCGGCGGTCCGCGTGGTCGCCGAGACCAGGCCCGACGTGGTGCTGCTCGACGTCCACCTGCCGGGCGGCGGCGGCGTCGAGGTGCTGCGCCGGTCGGTCGGCGTGATGGGCGAGCAGGGAGGGGTGAAGTTCCTGGCGCTGTCGGTGTCGGACGCCGCCGAGGACGTCATCGGCGTCATCCGCGGCGGCGCGCGCGGCTACGTCACCAAGACCATCACCGGCACCGACCTGGTGAACGCGGTCTTCCGGATCGCCGACGGCGACGCGGTGTTCTCGCCCCGGCTGGCCGGCTTCGTGCTGGACGCCTTCGCCGCCACCGACACCCCGCCGGTGGACGAGGACCTGGACCGGCTCACCCAGCGCGAGCGCGAGGTGCTGCGGCTGATCGCCCGCGGCTACGCGTACAAGGAGATCGCCAAGCAGCTCTTCATCTCGGTGAAGACGGTCGAGAGCCACGTCTCCGCCGTCCTGCGCAAGCTCCAGCTGAGCAACCGCCACGAGCTGACCCGCTGGGCCACCGCGCGCCGCCTGGTCTGACCCGCCCCCGCCGGCCGCACGCCGTCGAGGCCGCCCGCCCCGGTTCCTCCGGGGCGGGCGGGGTTGTCGGCGGGTGGCCATAGACTCGATGTGCCATGAGTAGCCTCTTTGACGACCTTCCGCTCCCCGGCTTCGAGGCACCCGCCGCCGGGTCGAAGCAGCCCGCCGCACCCGCCGAGGAGGAGCCTCCGCCGTACGAGGACGACGTCCCGTACGACGCGTACGAGGAGTCCATCCCGGAGGGGCTGTTCCGGACCGACCACGCCGCCGAGACCGAGCGGGACGCCTGGTACCGCAACGGTGCCGCGCGGACGGCGGTGGATCCGGCGCAGCTGCTGGAGGGGATGAACGACCCGCAGCGCGAGGCGGTGCTGCACGCGGGCTCGCCGCTGCTGATCGTGGCCGGCGCCGGCTCGGGCAAGACCCGGGTGCTGACCCACCGGATCGCCTACCTGCTGGGCGCCCGCGGCGTGCAGCCGGGCGAGATCCTGGCGATCACCTTCACCAACAAGGCCGCCGGCGAGATGCGCGAGCGCGTCGAGGCGCTGGTCGGCCCGCGCGCCCGGGCGATGTGGGTCTCCACCTTCCACAGCGCCTGCGTGCGCATCCTGCGCCGCGAGTCCAAGCAGCTGGGCTTCACCTCCAGCTTCTCGATCTACGACTCGTCCGACTCGCAGCGGCTGATGTCGCTGGTCTGCCGCGACCTCGACCTGGACCCGAAGCAGTTCCCGCCGAAGTCCTTCACGGCGAAGGTCAGCAACCTCAAGAACGAGCTGATCGACGAGGAGACCTTCGCCGACCAGGCCGCCAACCCGACGGAGAAGAAGCTCGCCGAGGCGTACGCGCTCTACCAGCGGCGGCTGCGCGAGGCCAACGCGCTGGACTTCGACGACATCATCATGACGACGGTGAACCTGCTCCAGGCCTTCCCCGACGTCGCCGAGCACTACCGGCGCCGGTTCCGGCACATCCTGGTCGACGAGTACCAGGACACCAACCACGCCCAGTACACGCTGGTCCGGGAGCTGAGCGGGGGGTCGGTCGGGGCCGCGCCGAAGCGCACCGCGGACGGCGACTTCGTGAACCCGGCCGCCGGGCAGCTCGCCGAGGTGCCGCCGGCCGAGCTGTGCGTGGTCGGTGACGCGGACCAGTCGATCTACGCCTTCCGCGGCGCGACGATCCGCAACATCCTCCAGTTCGAGGAGGACTACCCGAACGCGACCACGATCCTGCTGGAGCAGAACTACCGCTCCACCCAGACCATCCTGAGCGCCGCCAACGCCGTCATCGAGCGCAACGCCAACCGCCGCGAGAAGAAGCTCTGGACGGCCGGGGACCACGGCGAGAAGGTCGTCGGCTACGTCGCGGACGACGAGCACGGCGAGGCCCAGTTCATCGCCGACGAGATCGACCGGCTCACCGACCGGGGCGAGACCAAGCCCGGCGACGTCGCGATCTTCTACCGGACCAACGCCCAGTCCCGGGTGTTCGAGGAGGTGTTCATCCGGGTCGGCCTGCCGTACAAGGTGGTCGGCGGGGTGCGCTTCTACGAGCGCAAGGAGGTCAGGGACGTCCTGGCGTACCTGCGGGTGCTCTCCAACCCGGAGGACACCGTGCCGCTGCGCCGGATCCTCAACGTGCCCAAGCGCGGCATCGGTGAGCGGGCCGAGGCGATGGTCGACGCGCTGGCCGCGCGGGAGCGGATCTCCTTCGCCCAGGCGCTGGTGCGGGTCGACGAGGCGTACGGGATGGCCGCGCGCTCGGCCAACGCGGTGAAGAAGTTCAACACCCTGATGGCCGGGCTGCGCCAGGTGGTCGAGTCGGGCGCCGGCCCGGCGGCGGTGCTGGAGGCCGTCCTGGAGGAGACCGGCTACCTGGCCGAGCTCCAGGCCTCCACCGACCCGCAGGACGAGACCCGGGTGGAGAACCTCCAGGAGCTGGCCTCCGTCGCACTGGAGTACGAGCAGGACCCGGGCGAGCGGCCGGACGCCGGGGAGGAGGGCACGCCGCCGGTCGGCTCGCTGGCCGACTTCCTGGAGCGGGTCGCGCTGGTCGCCGACTCGGACCAGATCCCGGACGCGAAGCAGTACGGGACAGAAAAGCGAGGCCCGGACGCGAAGCAGTACGGGACAGAAAAGCGAGGCCCGGACGCGAAGCAGTACGGGACAGAAGGAGGAAGTCCGGACGAGGCCGAGGAGGGCCAGGGCGTCATCACGATGATGACCCTGCACACCGCCAAGGGCCTGGAGTTCCCGGTGGTCTTCCTGACCGGCATGGAGGACGGGATCTTCCCGCACATGCGGGCGCTCAACCAGGTCAAGGAGCTGGAGGAGGAGCGCCGCCTCGCGTACGTCGGGCTCACCCGGGCGCGCGAGCGGCTCTACCTGACCCGCTCGGTGCTGCGCAGCGCCTGGGGGCAGCCGGCCTACAACCCGGCCTCGCGGTTCCTGGAGGAGATCCCGGAGACGCTGGTGGAGTGGAAGCGCACCGGGGCTGCCCAGGCGCCGGTCCAGCGCGGTTACTCCTCGGGCTCGTCCTGGGGCAAGTCCTCGTCCGGGGGCGGGAGTCCGCGGACTTCCCCGTCGTCCTCGGCCGCGCCGAAGGCGGGCTGGGGGCAGTCCGCGCGGCGCGCCGGCAAGCCCGTCGTGGAGCGCGACGCCGTCTCGCTCGCGGTCGGCGACCGGGTCACCCACGACAGCTTCGGGCTGGGTATGGTGGTCGGCGTCACGGGCTTCGGCGACCGGGCGCAGGCCACCGTCGACTTCGGCACCGAGGGGCGCAAGCAGCTGCTGCTGCGCTACGCGCCGGTGGAGAAGCTGTAGGACCTCAGCGAGGGTCCAGTCCGTTCGAGAGGAACCAGGGCAGCGGGTCGACCGGCCCGCTGCCCTGCGGCCGGATCTCGAAGTGCAGGTGCGGACCGGTGCTGTTGCCGCTGCTGCCGACGAAGGCGATCACGTCGCCCTGCTTCACCGGGCCCTTGCGCACCTTGTACGCCCGCAGGTGGCAGTACCAGGCCTCGGTGCCGTCGGGCATCTTGAGGATCGTCATGTAGCCGTAGAACGCGTTCCACTGGGTGCGGACGGTGCCGTCGGTCACGGCGCGGACCTCGGAGCCGCCGTCCACCGGGAAGTCGATGCCGGTGTGCCGGTTGGCCCAGTGGGTGCCGGCCTCGCCGAACAGTTCGCCGAGGCCGTGCTGGGCGACCGGCATGACCACCGCGGGCCTGACCGGCTCGGGCGCCGGTTCGGGGGTGGGCTGCGCGGTGGGGGCCTCGGTGGGCTGGGTGCCGGCCAGCGGCTGCCGGGCGTCGCCGCGCGAGGCCGCCGGCTGGTCGCCGGTCGCGAGCGCCTGTGCGGCGGCCGCCTTCGCGGCCGGGTCGCCCGGGGCCTCGTCCGCCGCGACCTGCGGCCGCACCGGCCCGGCGGCCTGGGCGCGCTGCTGGTCCGCCTCCCCCTGCACCGTGATCGCCGCCGCGGCCGCCACCCCGAGCGCGGCCACCGACGGCAGCGCCACCCGCAGCAGCGCCGTCCGGGTGGCCGCCCTGGCGGCGCCGCGGCGCTGGGCGCGGGACTGTTCGCGGGCGGCGAGGCGCAGCTCCGCGCGGGTCGGACGGGCGGCTGCTTCGGGAGCCATCGGGGGCTGCCTCCTCGGTGGGCCTCGGACGTCGTCGGACGAGGGAAAACAGCCGTGACTGTAGCTCCAAGGCCGGCGCCCCGGAAAACCCCCCGGATGTCAAGGGGTCGGCCGGGGGGTCTGTGCGGAGGTTGCGGGAAGGACGGGTATACCCGCTGGTAGCAAGGGCCGGAGCTGTGACTTTGCCCTCCTCTTCGGGGGTGGCACGGCCAACCGCGCCGGGTGGCGCTAACCTCCCCTCAGGTTGGTTATCGACCGTTAACCGCGCCGGCGGCCCACGAGGTCCGGTCGGAGGGTGGACGACGAGGTCCAGGAGGCAGTCATGAGTGTGTCGGGGCCGATCCGTGTGGTGGTCGCCAAGCCGGGGCTCGACGGTCACGACCGTGGTGCCAAGGTCATCGCGCGCGCCCTGCGCGACGCCGGTATGGAGGTCATCTACACCGGACTGCACCAGACGCCCGAGCAGGTCGTCGACACCGCGATCCAGGAGGACGCGGACGGCATCGGGCTGTCGATCCTCTCCGGCGCCCACATGACGCTGTGCGCGCGGGTGCTGGAGCTGCTGAAGGAACGCGACGCGGAGGACATCAAGGTCTTCTGCGGGGGGATCATCCCGGACGAGGACATCGCCGAGCTCAAGGCGATGGGCGTCGCCGACATCTTCACCCCGGGCACGCCGACCAGGGACGTGGTCGCCTGGGTCGAGGCGAACCTGCGCGCCGCCGGCTGAGGACGGACGCGCCGGGCGGGCCGGTCCCCTCGGGGGCCGGCCCGCTCCGTCGTGCCCGGGCGCTCCGCCGTACCCCGGCTCCGGGCCCCGGGCTCAGCCCGTCAGCTCCGCGAGCATCGCCGCCCGGAAGCGCAGGGTGCCGGCCAGCCGGGCGAAGGTCTCGGACCAGGCGGAGTCGGGGGCGGCCTCGGCGGCCAGCCGTTCCACCGCGGCGGCCGTCTCCGGGGCGAGCGCGCGCTCCGTCATCCCGAGCACCCCGCTGTGGCTCCACGGGTACGCCCCGGAGGCGGCGGCCCCGGCCAGGGCGGTGACCACGGCGGTGGACAGCGGCGGCGTCCACGGGGTGGCGCAGGCGCCGAGCAGCTGGAAGGCCTCGCCCAGCCCGTGCGCCTCGATGAACGCGGCCGTCCAGACGGCCCGTTCCCGCGGCGGGAGGACGGCCAGCAGCTTGGCCGGGGCGCCGGTGGTGCGCGGCGCGCGGGCCCGCGCACCGCGTCCGGTGGGCGCCGGGCCGAGCAGTGCCCGGGCCCAGCCGGCGTCCTGCTGGCGGACGGCGGCCCGTGCCCAGGCCTCCCGCAGGTCGTCGGCCCAGCTGCTGCTGGTCTCGTCGATGCTGTCGCCGACCCGCAGGGCGAGCAGCTGCCCGGGCGTCAGCCCGGTGCTCTCCGACCAGACCCGGAGCGGTGCGGCGGCCACCACCTCGCCGAACCACCAGGCCCGTTCGCCGCGCCCGGTGGGCGACTTGGGCGCGATCCCGTCGCGCTGCATCCGCGGGTCGCACTCGGCGGGCGGGGTGACCAGCAGGTGCGTGCCGGCGCAGGCGAGCCGGACGGCGGCCCGCGCCCGCTCGGCCATCCGGCCGGCCAGCGCCGAGCCGGGCAGGGTGGAGAGCAGCTCGGCGGCGGTGGCCCGGACGTTCTTGCTGCGGTCGCCGAGGGCGGCCTCCAGGAACGGTTCGTCGGCGGGGGAGAGGCCGTCCTGGAGGGCGTCCAGGAAGAGCAGGCGGTCCTCGGCGCGCTCGGTGGACCAGGTGCCGCGCAGCAACTCCAGCCCCGCGGCGGGGTCGTGGCGGCGCAGCAGCGTGAGATGGGTGACCCGCTCGGCGAACAGGCCCTCGTGCCACACCTGGTGGTCGGCCGGGTCGTCCTCACGCCGGACCGCGTCCTGGTCGGCGGTGCGCAGCACGAACCGCCAGTCGGGGTTCTGCTCGGCCAGCCAGCGGCCGGGCGGACCGGCCAGCGCCACGGCGTCGGCGCGCAGTTCGCCGCGGGCCCGGGCGGCGTCGAGCAGGCCGGGTATCAGCGCGGCGGGCGGGCGCAGGCCCAGGGCCCTGGCGGTGCCGAGCCACTGCGGGAGCAGCTCGGCGAGGTTGGCCTGGGCGCCGCCGCCGCTGCCGGACCGGCCCGAGAGCAGGACGGCCAGCCGGCGGGCGGCCGGTTCGGGTAGTTCGGGGCGGGCGTCCTCGGCCGCGGGCGGTCCCGGCGGATCGGTGGCCGGTACGGGCAGTGCCCCGGCCCGGCGGCGGACGGTGGCCAGGGCGGCCAGCTCCAGCAGGGCGGTGGCCGGGTCACCCCGGTCCACGGCGTCGGCGAGCGGCAGGGCGGTGGCCGGGAGCGGGCGGCGCTCGGTGCCGAGCAGGGCGCTGGTGCGCAGGGTCTCCCACGGGTCCTGGGTGGTCGTCATGCCGGGTCCTCCTAAGCGTTGGTGAGGCCGACCGGGCGCCGGCCGGCGGCCCAGGCCGTGACCGGGGTGAAGCCCTGGTGGCCGTACTCGCCGAAGACCGTCAGCGGGTGGCCGGTGGAGACCGCGGCCAGCCGCCACAGCGCCGTCTCCGGGACGGCCGAGGCGTGGACCGGCACGGTGTGGTGGCCGTCCGTCAGGTACCAGCCGTCCGGGGTGCGGACCGGGACGACGTCGGCGAGGACGGTCGGCCGGCTCTCCAGCCACGGGTCGTCGGCGACGGCGGTGCCGTAGCCGGCCACCGCCTCGGCGACGGTGAGGCCGGCGGGCGGGTCGGCGGGGCCGGGCTCGGGGGCGCCGTAGCGTTCCCCGAGCTCGGCGCGGAGCGGGTGGGCGCCGGGGAAGTAGGCGAGGCCGGCCTCCACCACCCGGCCGGTCGGCAGGGCGAGGGCGGGCGCCTGGCCCTGGTGGCCGAAGGAGAGCAGCAGGGCCAGGCGGCCGGTCTTGGCGCCGCGCAGCCAGATCCGGCGGGTGGTGAGCCGCTCGTCGGTGCCCCCTTCCATCGGCGCCGTCCTGGTGCCGAGCACCAGCCAGCGGTCGCGGACGGTGGGGTCCGTCCGGCTGGTGTCCGCGGGGTAGCCGACCCGGGTGCGGACGGTGGCGGCCAGCCCGGCCGGCAGCTCGTCCGTCCGGGTGGCGGCGGTGGCGAGCAGGTGCAGCATCGCGTACTCCTCCAGCAGCCGCTCCTGCGGCAGCGCGTCCAGTTCGCGGACCCGGGTGGCCAGGCCGGGGGCCTGGGCGTCGACCATCCGGGCGGCGACCTCCCCCCAGGGCCCGGCGGTGGACTGGTCGGCCAGGCCGTGCCGCACCCGGTCGGCCAGCCGCAGCCGCAGCTCCGCGGCCCCGGCCGCGACGTTGGCGGCGCGCTTCTCGGCCCGGCGCCGGGCGGCCTCCGGATCGACCGGCTTCCTGGCGCCCTTCGCACCCTCCTCGGCGCGCTTGCGGCGGGACGCGAGCCACTCGGCCGCCCACTCGGCGGGC
The DNA here is from genome assembly GCF_055607525.1 of Kitasatospora sp. NPDC036993. Taxonomy (NCBI): domain Bacteria; kingdom Bacillati; phylum Actinomycetota; class Actinomycetes; order Kitasatosporales; family Streptomycetaceae; genus Kitasatospora; species Kitasatospora sp. NPDC036993. Next base: position 489,341 of record NZ_JBVJRP010000004.1, read on the forward strand.
TCGCCGGCCGCGACGGCCTCCGGGGAGCCGCTCCACAGCAGGAGGAGCCCGAGCGCGTGCTTGCACGGGAACTTCCGGCTGGGGCAGTTGCACTGGTAGGCGGGCGTGGCGAGTTCGATCGCGGTGCGGTACGGCGTGCGGCCGCTGCCCTTGCACTCGCCCCAGACCGCGTCGCCGTCGGTGCCGGTGCCGGACCACGGCGCGGGCGAGGAGAGCTTGCCCGCGGCCTTCTGCGAGGGGGCGTCAGGGGCCAGGGACAGGACGTGTTCGGTGCTCCAGCGTTCCTCCATGCGACCGACCGTAGGCGGGGCCACTGACAGTGGCTGACGGCCCGTCCGGAGCCCCGCGCCGGGCCGGCGGCCGATGTCAGTGGCCCGGTGCAGGGTGGTTCCCACAGGCCGGGACGCCGACCTGGCTCCCCCCGATCACCCTGCCGCCCGGGGCACCCGTGTGCCCGGCGGCCGACCCGAAGGAGCCCGAGATGACCGACGTTCTGCGGCAGCACGCCGAGGACGCCTTCGCCGGTGAACTGGCCGCGCTGGCCGGGCAGGACGACCGTCCGCGTCCCGAGCGCTGGAAGCTCTCGCCGTGGGCCGTGGCGACGTACCTGCTCGGCGGCGAACTGCCCGACGGCACCCGGATCACCCCCAAGTACGTCGGCCCGCGCCGGGTCGTCGAGGTCGCTGTGACGACCCTGGCGACGGACCGCGCGCTGCTGCTGCTCGGCGTGCCGGGCACCGCGAAGACCTGGGTGTCCGAGCACCTGGCCGCGGCGATCAGCGGCGACTCCACGATGCTGGTGCAGGGCACCGCCGGCACCCCGGAGGAGGCCGTCCGGTACGGCTGGAACTACGCCCGGCTGCTCACCCGCGGCCCCGGCCCGGACGCGCTGGTGCCCTCGCCGCTGATGCGGGCGATGGCCGACGGCAAGATCGCCCGGGTCGAGGAACTCACCCGCATCCCGGCCGACGTGCAGGACAGTCTGATCACCATCCTGTCCGAGAAGACGCTCCCGATACCGGAGTTGGGATCCGAGACGCAGGCGGTGCGCGGCTTCAACGTGATCGCCACCGCCAACGACCGCGACCGCGGCGTCAACGAGCTGTCCAGCGCGCTGCGCCGCCGCTTCAACACCGTGGTGCTGCCGCTGCCGGGCTCGCTGGACGAGGAGGTCGACATCGTCACCCGCCGGGTCGGCCAGCTCGGCCGCTCCCTGGAACTGCCCGAACTGCCCGGCGGCGCCGAGGAGATCAGGCGGGTGGTGACCGTCTTCCGCGAGCTGCGGGCCGGGATCACGGTGGACGGCCGGACGAAGGTCAAGACCCCGAGCGGCACCCTGTCCACCGCCGAGGCGATCTCGGTGGTGACCAACGGGATGGCCCTGGCCACCCACTTCGGCGACGGCGTGCTGCGCGCCGGGGACGTTGCGGCCGGCATCCTCGGCGCCGTCGTCCGCGACCCGGTGGCGGACCGGGCGGTCTGGCGCGAGTACGTCGAAGGGGTGGTGCGCGAGCGCGACGGCTGGAAGGACTTCTACCGCGCCGCCCGCGAGGTGGCGGTATGACCGAGGCCGAGGTCGCCCTGCTGGGCATCCGCCACCACGGCCCCGGCTCGGCCAGGGCGGTGGCCGCCGCGCTGGCGCAGTGGCGGCCCGACGCGGTGCTGATCGAGGGCCCGCCGGAGGCCGACGGCATCGTGCACCTGGCCGCAGGGAAGGACCTGGTCCCGCCGGTGGCGCTGCTCGCCCACGCGGTGGACGACCCGGCGAAGGCCGCCTTCTGGCCGTACGCCGAGTTCTCCCCGGAGTGGGTGGCGATCCGGTACGCCGTGGAGCTCGACCTGCCGGTCCGCTTCATCGACCTGCCCGCCGGGTACGGCTTCGCGCCGGCCCCGGAGGACGCCGATGGCGCCGCCGCCGATGCCGATGCCGACGCCGAGTTGCCCGCCGACCCGCTGGCGCTGCTCGCCGAGGCGGCCGGGCACGACGACCCGGAGCGCTGGTGGGAGGACGTGGTCGAGCACCGCGCGCCCGGCGCCGACGCGCTGGCGCCGTTCGCCGCCGTCGCCGAGGCGATGGGCGCCCTGCGCGCCGAGGGCCTCGCCGAGTCCCGCCGGGACCTCCGGCGCGAGGCGTACATGCGTCAGCAGATCCGCGCCGCCCGCCGGGCCGGGCACCGCAGGATCGCCGTGGTCTGCGGGGCCTTCCACGTCCCCGCGCTGGAACGGATGCCCACCGCCGCCCACGACCGGGCGCTGCTCGCCGAGCTGCCGAAGAAGACCAGGACGGACATCACCTGGGTGCCGTGGACGCACCGCCGGCTCTCCCAGGCCACCGGCTACGGCGCGGGCGTGCGGTCGCCCGGCTGGTACCACCACCTGTTCACCACCGACGGCGACCCGGTGCCGCGCTGGCTCACCCGGGCCGCCGGCCTGCTGCGCGCCGAGGACCACCCGGTCTCCTCCGCGCACGTGATCGAGGCGGTCCGGCTGGCCGGGACCCTGGCCGTGCTGCGCGGCCGCCCGCTCGCCGGGCTGACCGAGACCCTGGACGCCGTCCGCGCGGTGCTCTGCGAGGGTTCGGACGTCGCCCTGGAGCTGGTCAGGGACCGCCTGGTGGTCGGCGACGCGCTCGGCGAGGTCCCCGACGCCGCCCCCGCGGTGCCGCTCCAGCGCGACCTGACCCGGCTGCAGCGCTCGCTGCGGCTCAAGCCCGAGGCCGCGCCGAAGGACGTCGGCCTCGACCTGCGCAAGGAGACCGACGCGGCCCGCTCCCGGCTGCTGCACCGGCTGCGGCTGCTGGGCGTGGACTGGGGGGTGCCCGCGCGCTCCTCGGTGAACTCGACCGGGACGTTCCGGGAGAGCTGGCGGCTGTGCTGGCAGCCCGAGTTCGCGGTCCGGATCGCCGAGGCCGCCCAGTGGGGCACCACGGTCGAGGAGGCGGCGGTCAACAAGGCCGTCGGCACCGCCCGCGCCGCCGGGGAACTGGCCGAGCTGACCGGCTTGGTGGAGACCTGCCTGCTGGCCGGGCTGTCCGGCGCGCTGCCCGCCGTGATGCGGGTGCTCGCCGACTGCGCGGCCCTGGACACGGACGTGGCCCACCTCGCGGGCGCGCTGCCCGCCCTGGTCCGCGCGCTGCGCTACGGCGACGTGCGCGGCACCGACCACGGCGCGCTCGCCGGGGCGGCCTCGGGCCTGGCCGAGCGGATCTGCGTCGGGCTGCCGCCCGCCTGCGTCGGCCTGGACGCGGAGAGCGCGGCGGCGATGCGCGGCCGTCTCGACGAGGTGCACGGCGCGATCGGCCTGCTGGCCTCCGACACCGGCGGCACCGCCGCCACCGGGCCGGGGCCCTCGGACCCCAAGGGCCCGGGGGGTCCCGATGACCCCGACGGTCTGACCGGTCTGGCCGACCGCTGGGCCGCCGCCCTGCGCTCGCTGGCCCGCCGCGAGCCGGCCGGCGGACCGGCCACCGGCGCCCCCGGACTGCTGCGCGGCCGGGCCGTACGGCTGCTGCTGGACGACGGACGGCTCGACTCCGAGGAGGCCGGCCGGCGGCTCCGGCTGGTGCTCTCGGTCGCCAACGCCCCCGCGGACGCGGCCGGTTGGGTCGAGGGCTTCCTCACCGGCGGCGGCGCCCTGCTGCTGCACGACCCCCGGCTGCTCGCCCTGCTGGACGAGTGGCTGACCGGGGTGAGCGGCGAGGTCTTCACCGACGTCCTGCCGCTGCTGCGCCGTACCTTCGCCGGGCTGGAGGCCGGGGTGCGCAGCACCGTCGGCGGCCGGGTCGCGGCCGGCCCGCTCGGCGAGCCCCCGGCGGCCCCTGCGGCGGCCCGCGAGCTGGACCGGGCCCGCGCCGACGCCGCCGTCCCGGTGGTGGCCCTGCTGCTCGGCATCCGCCCGAAGATCCCCCGGCAGGCCGCCGGCCGCGACACCTGACACCCGCCGTACCGCCGGCACCCGCCGTACCGATCACCTGCCCCACCGCAGGACCCGCTGAAGGAGGAGGACGAGATGGCAGCGCCCACGACCGACGAACGGCTGCGCCGCTGGCGGCTGGTGCTCGGCGGCGAGGCCGACGGCACCGGCCGCACCCTGCACGGCCGCGACGCCGCGATGGACGGCGCCCTCGCCGCGCTCTACCGCGGCGCCCCCGAGGAGGGCGCCAGGACGGCCCGCGGCGGCCGCCGCAGTGCCGGGCTGGGCGGCTCGGCCCCGCAGGTGGCCCGCTGGCTGGGCGACATCCGCGAGTACTTCCCGTCCACCGTCGTCCAGCTGATGCAGCAGGACGCGATCACCAGGCTCGGCCTGGACCGGCTGCTGCTGGAGCCGGAGATGCTGGAGGCCGTCGAGCCGGACGTGCACCTGGTCGGCACCCTGCTCTCGCTCAAGCACGCGCTGCCCGAGACCACCAGGGAGACCGCCAGGGCGGTGGTCGGCAAGGTGGTCGCCGACCTGGAGCGCCGGCTCGCCGACCGCACCCGGGCCACCCTCGGCGGCGCCCTCGACCGCAGCGCCAAGGTGAACCGGCCGCGCCACCGCGACATCGACTGGGACCGCACCATCCGGGCCAACCTGAGGAACTACCTGCCCGAGCACGGCACCGTCGTCCCCGAGCGGCTGGTCGGCTACGCCCGCGCCCAGCACGCCGTGAAGAAGGACGTCATCCTCTGCGTGGACCAGTCGGGCTCGATGGCGCCCTCGGTCGTGCACTCGGCGGTCTTCGGCGCGGTGCTCTCCTCGATGCGCACCCTGGACACCCGGCTGGTCGTCTTCGACACCTCGGTGGTCGACCTCACCGAACAGCTCACCGATCCGGTCGACGTCCTGTTCGCCACCCAGCTCGGCGGCGGCACCGACATCAACCGCGCGCTCGCCTACTGCCAGTCGAAGATCACCCGGCCCTCCGAGACCGTCGTGGTGCTGATCAGCGACCTGTACGAGGGCGGCATCAGGGACGGCATGCTCAAGCGGGTCGCCGCGATGAAGGCGGCCGGCGTCCAGTTCATCGCGCTGCTCGCGCTCTCCGACGAGGGGGCCCCGGCGTACGACCACGCGCACGCCGCCGCCCTCGCCTCGCTCGGCGCGCCCGCCTTCGCCTGCACCCCGGACGCCTTCCCCGAGATCATGGCGGCGGCGATCGAGAAGCGCCCGATCCCGCGGAGTCTGATCGAGGGGGCCGGCGGGGGAGCTTGAGGGTTCACCCGGATGCGCTAATCGGCCGGATCGGCGGACCGGGCGTCCACCCGGTCCTTCCTGGCCTTCTGTGACGGTTCTCACCCAAGACGGGCAGGCCCCGGGCGGAATGGTCCCGTCCCACGGGGATAACCTGCCAGACGGACGTGACGCGCGTGTTGATTGACGTGAGCGCCCGTGGCTGTGTGGGCCGCAAGGCCGTACCTCTGCGTACCCGCACCGCCCCGACGACCCGCAGCGAAGATCCTGCCGTGGCACGCTCGTAGAGACACAATCCGCGACCACGAACAAGGACGAACACACGTGGACCTGTTCGAGTACCAGGCGAGGGACCTCTTCGCCAAGCACGGTGTGCCCGTGCTTGACGGTGATGTCATCGAGACCCCCGAAGCGGCTCGCGCCATCGCCGAGCGCTTCGGCGGACGCGCCGTCGTCAAGGCTCAGGTGAAGGTCGGCGGCCGCGGCAAGGCCGGTGGCGTCAAGCTCGCCGCCGACCCGGCCGACGCCGTCGCCAAGGCCGAGGCGATCCTCGGTATGGACATCAAGGGCCACACCGTTCACAAGGTGATGCTGGCCCAGACCGCGGACATCAAGGACGAGTACTACGTCTCGTTCCTGCTGGACCGTACCAACCGCACCTTCCTGGCCATGGCCAGCGTCGAGGGCGGCGTGGAGATCGAGGTCGTCGCCGAGCAGAACCCCGAGGCGCTCGCCAAGATCCCGGTCGACGCCAACGAGGGCTGCACCCCGGAGAAGGCCGCCGAGATCGTCGCCGCGGCGAAGTTCCCGGCCGAGATCGCCGACCAGGTCGCCGACGTCCTGCAGAAGCTGTGGACCGTCTTCATCAAGGAGGACGCCCTCCTCGTCGAGGTCAACCCGCTGATCAAGTCCGGTGACGGCAAGATCATCGCGCTCGACGGCAAGGTCTCGCTGGACGAGAACGCCGAGTTCCGCCAGCCCGAGCACGAGGCCCTGGAGGACAAGGCCGCGGCCAACCCGCTGGAGGCCGCCGCCAAGGCCAAGGGCCTGAACTACGTCAAGCTCGACGGCCAGGTCGGCATCATCGGCAACGGCGCGGGCCTCGTCATGAGCACCCTCGACGTGGTCGCCTACGCCGGTGAGAACCACGGCGGCGTCAAGCCCGCCAACTTCCTCGACATCGGCGGCGGCGCCTCCGCCGAGGTCATGGCGAACGGCCTGGAGATCATCCTGGGCGACCCCGACGTCAAGTCGGTCTTCGTCAACGTCTTCGGCGGCATCACCGCGTGCGACGCGGTCGCCAACGGCATCGTGCAGGCCCTGGAGCTCCTTGCGAGCAAGGGCGAGAACGTCACCAAGCCGCTGGTCGTCCGCCTGGACGGCAACAACGCGGAGCTGGGTCGCAAGATCCTCGACGACGCGAACCACCCGCTGGTCCAGCGTGTGGACACCATGGACGGCGCCGCTGACCGCGCCGCCGAGCTGGCCAACAAGTAAGGAAGGGGACTTCACAACCATGGCTATCTTCCTTACCAAGGACAGCAAGGTCATCGTCCAGGGCATGACCGGCTCCGAGGGCATGAAGCACACTCGCCGCATGCTCGCCTCCGGCACCCAGATCGTCGGCGGTGTCAACCCGCGCAAGGCCGGCACCACGGTAGACGTCGACGGCACCGAGGTGCCCGTCTTCGGCACCGTCGCCGAGGCCATCGAGAAGACCGGTGCCGACGTCACCGTCATCTTCGTGCCGCCGAAGTTCACCAAGGACGCCGTCGTCGAGGCCGTCGACGCCGAGATCGGCCTCGCGGTCGTCATCACCGAGGGCGTCCCGGTGCACGACACCGCCGCCTTCTGGGCGCACGCCGGTGCCAAGGGCAACAAGACCCGCATCATCGGCCCGAACTGCCCCGGCCTGATCAGCCCCGGGCAGTCGAACGCCGGCATCATCCCGGCCGACATCACCACCTCCGGCAAGATCGGCCTGGTCTCGAAGTCCGGCACCCTGACCTACCAGCTCATGTACGAGCTGCGGGACATCGGCTTCACCTCGGCCGTCGGCATCGGTGGCGACCCGGTCATCGGCACCACCCACATCGACGCGCTCAAGGCCTTCCAGGAGGACCCGGAGACCGAGCTCATCGTCATGATCGGTGAGATCGGTGGCGACGCCGAGGAGCGTGCCGCGGACTTCATCAAGGCGAACGTGACCAAGCCGGTCGTCGGCTACGTCGCGGGCTTCACCGCTCCCGAGGGCAAGACCATGGGCCACGCCGGCGCCATCGTCTCGGGCTCCTCGGGCACCGCCCAGGCGAAGAAGGAGGCCCTCGAGGCCGCCGGTGTCAAGGTCGGCAAGACGCCGTCCGAGACCGCCCGCCTGGCCCGCGAGATCATCGCCGCCCAGGCCTGATCCCGCCCCGCGCGTGACGAGCGCCCCCGCCCTTCCCGGGCGGGGGCGCTCGTCGTTCCGGCTCAGCGGCCCTTCGGCCCCGTCGTGCAGGGCAGCGGCGACCACAGCGGACAGGCCACCGGGCCCTGCGGCGGGGGAGCGGCACCCCGGGCCGCCGCCGGCAGCTCCCAGCGCGCGGCCGCCTGCGGCTGCGGCTCCATCAGGACGGCCTCCAGCCCGGGCGCCGGGCTGCACCAGATGCTGGTGATGCCGTTCGGCTCCCGGCCGGGCCGCAGCGGCACGCCGGGTTCCTCCGCCTCCGCTCCGGCGGACAGGCACGGCGCGGGCGCCGGCGGGGCCGGCGGCCGGAACAGCTCCGCCGGGCGCACCCCCGCCAGGGTCGCCAGCGTCGCCCCGCCCACCGCCACCGTCAGCAGCGCCGCCGCGCCCGTCCGGCCTGCCGCCCACAGCCGGTGCCTGGCCCACAGCACCGGCACCGGCGTCCGGTACGGCTCCGGGCACCCGCGCACCGCCGCCCGGTGCAGCAGTCCGCTCAGCCCGTCCGCGAAGCCCGGCGCCGCCGGGTCGGCACCGACCAGCTCGGGCACCCACCGGGCCAGCGCCGCCCGGGCGGCCCACACCCGGCCCTCGGCCGCCGCCAGGGTGGACTCCACCTCCACCGCGACCGCCACGGCCGGCAGGCCGAGTCCGTCGTGCAGCACCAGCGCCCGGCGCTGCGGCCTGGACAGCCGCTTGAGCGCCTTCAGCAGCGCCCGGTCCCGGTCGGTCAGCCGGTCGTGGTCCGGCAGCACGGCCTGGGACTCGTCGGCGGGCCGCACCTTGATCCGCCGGTGCGGCAGCCGCCACGCGTGCGCCCGCCGGGGGCCGCCCCGGTGCCACGGCGACAGCGCCAGCTCGCAGGCCCTGACCCGGACCCACCCCTCCGGGCTCCCCGAGCGGGCCACCGCGCCCCAGCTCCGCCGGGCGTCCCCGAACGCCCGCCGTACGCAGTGCACGGCCCGGTGCCGGCAGGCGGTCAGCAGGAAGACCTGCTGGACCAGCCGGGTGTGGGCCGACTCGTAGAGCTCCTCGAAACCGATCACCGGGGGGAACGGGGGTTCCGCGTCGAGGTCGTCGTCCGCGCCCGAGGGCGCGACGGCGGCCAGCGCCGCCTGCCCGGGGCCGACGGGCAGGGCCGGGGGTGTGGGCGGGGGTGTGGCGGCGTCGTGCTGTCCGGTCTCCCGGGTGCGGTCGGGCTCGGCGGCGATGGGCTCCACGGGCCCGGCGGCCTGAGGCTGCCCGTCGTCCGTCTGCTGCGCGGCCGGGGGCCGACGGGGTGGGCCGCCGTCGCCGGCAGCGCCGGTCGGGGCTGTCGGCCCATGGCCGACGCCAGGGGACGGGCGCCCGTCGGGGGCCTGGGTGCTCTCCGGCCTGACCGGTCCGGGGTCCGCGGGGGGCGCCGGTGTGCGGCTCGTACCGGAGGGCTGACCATGCCCGTCGCCCGCCGTCGGTGCGGCGGGGCGTGCCGCCGGGCCGGTGGGCGCGCATTCCTCCTGCGCGCGCCCGGCGGCCGGTGGCGCGCCGCCGGGTGGGGCGGGGGAGGAGCCCTGGCACGGGTTCCCGGCCGCAGTCCCCGGCCCTGCGTCGCCGAGGGCACCAGGGGTGGGCTTCCCGGTCCTGGGGCGGCGACGCTTCCCGTTCGTGCCCTTCGGCTCCTTCGCGCCCGTCGCTGTGGCCGGTCCCGTCGGCATCGGCCCCGCCGAGGGGGGTTCGGCGTCCGCGGCCGCTTCCGGGCCGGCCGGGGCGGGGTCCGCGGGGGGCGGCAGCGAGCCGGCCAGCAGGGCGAGGGCCTCGGCCTCGGTGCGGGCGCCGAGCTTGCGCAGGGCGCGCTGGAGGTAGCTGCGGGCCGTGGTGGGGGTGACCCCGAGGGTGGCGGCGGTGCGGGGGAGGTCGTGGCCGGCCGCGAGGTGGGCCAGGGCCTGGGCCTCACGGGGGGTCAGCTTCCGCAGCAGGCGGCCCGCGTCGGTCTCGGCGCGGGCTGGGCTGCGGTGGCGCTCCGGAGTGGGGGAGTCGGCGGTGGGCGGCGTGGCCATCAGACGCTCCGGGCCGGGGCGCCGGCGGCTTGGGGGCAAGGTCTGAAAATGCGCATAAGCCAATAATCTGGGACACGGCGGCGGTTTCGCGCTTCACGGAGCATGGCGAGTCGCCTTGGCACCATGTGGCGCATGACGCAGCTGATGGGCCGTCCGATCATCGAATCGTCCGGCGAATTGCGCGGACGCCCCGCGCTGGCCGACCTGTTGGCGGGGGTGCGGACGGCGCTGGTCGGTCTGGCGGCGGTCGGGGTGCCGGTGCTCGGGCTCTGGGTGGTGACGCCGTACGCGGACGACGGCGCGACCGCTGCCACCCGGTTGGCGGGGGTGCTCTGGCTGCTCGGGCACGGCGCGCCGGTGGTGCGCGGCGCGGCGGACGCCCCGCTGACCGTCACACCGCTGCTGATCGGGGCCCTGGCCGTGGTCCGGCTCTACCGGGCGGGCGCCGGGGTGGCGGCGCGGCGCGGGCTGCGTTCGCGCTGGGGCGGCCCGGTGGCGCTCTGGGCGGGGTACTGCGCGGTGGCCGTCGCGGTGGCGCTGCACTGCGCGGGCGCCGGGCTGTTCCGCAGCCGGGTGCTGACGGACGTCCTGGTGGTGGCCCTGGTGGCGGGCCTGGCGACGGCGGCCGGAGCCCGCTCGGTCACCGTCCTCGACGCGCCGGCCGGCTCCCCGCTGGACCGCCTCCCGCCGCCGTACCGTCCGGCCGGCGCCGGGCCGGTGCTCCGGGCCGCGGCGCTGGCCGCCGGGGCCGGGCTGGTCGCGGCGGGCGCCCTGCTGGTGGCGGGCTCGGCGGTGCTGGACGCGGTGGCGGGCGGCGGGCGCGGGACGGCGCTGCTGGGCGGCGGGCCCGCCGCGCTGCTGGGGCTGCTGCTGCTGACGGTGGTGCTGCTGCCGAACGCGGTGCTGTGGGGCGCCGCGTACGCGCTGGGCCCCGGGTTCGTGGTGGGCACCGGGACGGTGGTGTCGCCGGCCGGTACGGCGCTGGGCCCGGTGCCCGAGTTCCCGCTGTTCGCCCTGCTGCCGGCGGACGGCCCGGGCGGCTGGCGGTTCGTGGTGTCGGCCCTGCCGCTGCTGGCCGGAGTGGTGCCGGCGGTGCTGCTGGGCCGGGCGGCGGCGGGCCGGCGGCTCCCGGCCGCCGGGTCGGGGGAGCGGCCGGAGCCCTGGCCGTGGGCCGCGACGGCGGTGGCGGCCCTGGCGGTGGCGCTGACGGTCGGGGCGGGCGCGGCGCTGCTGGGCCGGCTCTCCGGCGGGGCGCTGGCGGGGGAGCGGATGGCCTGGGTGGGGCCGGTGCCGGGGTGGACGGGCCTGGCGGCGGCGGGCTGGATCGCGCTGGTGGCCGTTCCCGGCGCCCTGCTGGTCCGGTACCGCACCCTGGGCCCGGCGGACGGCAGGGGCGCGTACGCCCCGCTCGCGGGGCAGGCGCGCCGGAGCGTACTGGGATTGCGCGCCCGTACGCACGCCCTCGTGGTGCGGCTGTCCGCACCGGGTGCCGGGGGCGCCGGCGGGCCGGGCCCCGACGACCCGGACCCGGCGGGCTGACCTACTCGGTGTTCCCGCTGAAGTCCACGTACCACTGCGGCGCGTACCGGTCGCAGTTCTGGGCGCCGACGCTGGTCAGCGAGTCCTGGACGCAGGTGACGTAGTCGCGGTAGTGGTACCCGAGGCCGATCACCGTGGTGGCGACCACGATGGTCATCGCGCCGGTCAGGATGCCGGCGAGCGCGGCCGGGGTGAGCGGGTTCGACGCCGGGGCCGCGGGGACGGGGCCGGCCGGGCCGGCGATCGCGACGGCGGCCGGGGCGGGCTGCCGGCCGCGCAGCGCGCCGACGCCCCAGACGATGCCGAGCGCCCCCACCAGCAGGGCGATCCAGTGGAACCCCGCGAACAGGCAGACCAGCGCGAACGGCCCGGCCAGCGCGGCGTTGCGGGCCTTGCGGTGGACCGGGTCGGCGGGGTCGAGCCGGGGCGGCTGCGGGGCCGGCGGGCGCTGGCCGGGACGGCCGTCGCCGCTGCCGGGGCCCCACGGCGACGGGAGCCGCGGGCGCTCGCCCCCCTGCCCGCCGGGACCCCCCTGCCCGCCGGGACCCCCCTGCCCGCCGGGACCACCGGGCCCGCCCTGACCTCCGGTACCGTCCTGGCCCCCGCCGGCCCAGGGGCTGCGCGGCTGCCACGGCTCGTCCGGGGCATCCGCCGGCGGCGGCGCGAAGGGGTTGCGCTCGCCGGTGTCGTCGCCGCTGCTCATGGGTTCAGCCATTCCTTCTCGGTCGGGGCCTCGTTCGGAGGGTCTCGCGTCGGAGCGGTCTCCCGCGCCCCAATGATCCCGCAGCCGCCCGCCGGGCCGTCGGCGGGCCGTGCCCGGGGCCCGGGAGGGCCGGTACGGGCCGGGGCAACTCCGGTGCGGCGGGCCGGAGGAGATCCCCGTCTCAACTACGCGCGTAGCGCCGCCGGGAGGGTGCGGAGGCCGTCCGACCAGCCGTTATCGTGGTGACGGTCAGCAGCCCACAGAGGTTCCCCGGGGCCCGCGTCGCGGTGGGTTTCCCCGGAGTTCCCCCTCGCTCGACCTGCCGTTCGTAGTGGCCCCACCGCCGGTGGACGTACCAGCGGACGGCGCCCGACCTACGGAGAAACGCGCAGTGGCCGCCCCCGCCCAGCACTTCCCGCCCCGTACGCCCGGTCCGGCCCGACTGGTGGTGCTGGTCTCCGGCTCCGGCACCAACCTCCAGGCGCTGATCGACGCCGTCGCCGACCCGGCCTACGGCGCCGGGATCATCGCGGTCGGCGCGGACCGGGACGGGATCGCCGGACTGGAGCGCGCCGGGAAGGCCGGCCTGCCGACCTTCGTCCACCGGGTGAAGGACTTCCGGGACCGCGCCGGCTGGGACCGCGCGCTGACCGCCTCCGTCGCCGGGTACCAGCCGGACCTGGTGGTCACGGCCGGCTTCATGAAGATCCTCGGCCCCGAGTTCGTCGCCGCCTTCGCCGGGCGGATCGTCAACACCCACCCCGCGCTGCTGCCGTCGTTCCCCGGCGCCCACGGCGTCACCGACGCGCTCGCCTACGGCGTGAGGGTCACCGGCTGCACCGTCCACCTGGTCGACTCCGGCGTGGACACCGGGCCGATCATCGCGCAGGGCGTCGTCGAGGTCACCGACGCCGACCACGCCGATGGCGGCGAAGCGCTGCACGAGCGCATCAAGACTGTCGAGCGGAAGCTGCTCGTCGACGTCGTGGGCCGACTGGCCCGCGAAGGTCACCGCATCGAGGACCGAAAGGTATGGATTCCGGCATGAGTGCCAGCTCCACCACCACGCCCGTTTCGGAGAACGTTCGTCCGATCCGTCGCGCGCTGATCAGCGTGTACGACAAGACCGGTCTGGAGGAGCTGGCCCAGGGCCTGCACACCGCCGGGGTCGCCATCGTCTCCACCGGCTCCACCGCCGGCCGGATCGCCGCCGCCGGCGTCCCGGTGACCGAGGTCTCCGAGCTGACCGGCTTCCCGGAGTGCCTGGACGGGCGCGTGAAGACGCTGCACCCCCGCGTGCACGCCGGCGTGCTGGCCGACCTGCGGCTGGAGTCGCACCGCGCGCAGCTGGCCGAGCTGGGCGTCGAGCCCTTCGACCTGGTCGTGGTGAACCTCTACCCGTTCAAGGCCACCGTCGCCTCCGGCGCGACCCCGGACGAGTGCGTCGAGCAGATCGACATCGGTGGCCCGAGCATGGTCCGCGCCGCCGCGAAGAACCACCCCTCGGTGGCCGTGGTGGTCGACCCGGCCCGCTACGGCGACGTGCTGGAGGCGGCGCGGGAGGGCGGCTTCGACCTGGCCACCCGCAAGCGCCTGGCCGGTGCCGCGTTCGCCCACACCGCCGCCTACGACGTGGCCGTCGCCTCCTGGTTCGAGGACGGCTACGCGCCCAGCGACGAGCGGTTCCCCGAGTTCCTGGGCGCCACCTGGGAGCGGCAGAACGTGCTGCGCTACGGCGAGAACCCGCACCAGGGCGCCGCGCTGTACAGCGACGGCACCGGCGGCCTGGCCGGCGCGCAGCAGCTGCACGGCAAGGAGATGTCGTACAACAACTACGTCGACACCGACGCCGCCCGCCGCGCCGCCTACGACCACGCCGAGCCGGCCGTCGCGATCATCAAGCACGCCAACCCGTGCGGCATCGCGACCGGCGCCGACGTCGCCGAGGCGCACCGCAGGGCGCACGAGTGCGACCCGGTCTCCGCGTACGGCGGCGTGATCGCGGTCAACCGTCCGGTCACCGTCGCGCTGGCCGAGCAGATCGCCCCGATCTTCACCGAGGTCGTGGTGGCCCCCGGTTACGAGGAGGGCGCCCTGGAGGTGCTCACCCGCAAGAAGAACCTGCGGGTGCTGCTGGCCCCCGGGGCCCCGGCGAACCGCCAGGAGGTGCGCCCGGTCTCCGGCGGCGTGCTGCTCCAGGACGCCGACCGGGTGCACGCCGAGGGCGACGACCCGGCGAACTGGACCCTCGCCAGCGGTGAGGCGCTCGCCGCGGACGAGCTGGCCGAGCTGGCCTTCGCCTGGCGGGCCTGCCGGGCCGTGAAGTCCAACGCGATCCTGCTGGCCAAGGACGGCGCCTCGGTCGGCGTCGGCATGGGCCAGGTCAACCGGGTGGACTCCTGCAAGCTCGCGGTCGAGCGGGCCGGGGAGCGCGCCAAGGGCGCCTACGCGGCCTCGGACGCCTTCTTCCCGTTCGCGGACGGCCCGGCGATCCTGATCGCGGCCGGTGTCAGGGCGATCGTGCAGCCCGGTGGTTCGATCCGCGACGAGGAGGTCGTCGCGGCGGCCGCCGAGGCCGGTGTGACCATGTACTTCACCGGTGCGCGGCACTTCTTCCACTGATCCCGCCCACGGCGTGACGGTGTGACAGAGCGGCCCGGCCCCCTCCGAGGAGGGAGCCGGGCCGCTCTGTCACGGGGGCCGGTCAGTACCGCGGGCGGTTGAACCAGTTGACGCCGTCCTGGATGCACATGGCGGTGATCCAGATGATGCTGATCGCCAGCCAGAGCACGGCCATCACCAGGCCGACCGCGGTGCCGCCGGAGACGGCGCCCAGCAGGATCAGCAGGCCGACCAGGGCGCCCAGCGAGCCGTACACGATGGTGGTGACCCGGACGGCGTTGCCGCCCTTGCCGAACTTCGCGCCGAGCGTGATGGAGAGCGCGGCGAACAGCCCGAACACCACACCGACGACGAGCAGGACACCGGCGGCGGCGTCGCCCAGCGCGGTGAACGGGTTGTCGTCGCTGGTGGTCCTGCTGGCGGCGGTGGTGACGTCCTTGGCGGCCGCCCCGATGATGATGTAGGAGATCGCGGCGAGCGTCTGCACGCCGCCGACGATGAACAGCAGCACCCGGGCGGTGGTCATCAGGCCCGGCATGGACGGCGGCGCGACCGGCACGTAGCCGTAGGCCGGGGCCTGCTGCGGGTAGCCGTAGCCCGGGGCGGCGGCCGGCGGCGGGGCCTGCTGCGGGTAGCCGTAGCCGGGGGCGGCCTGCGGCTGGCCGTAGCCCGGGGCCGCGGCCTGCGGCTGGCCGTACGGGTTGTTCGGGTCGGGCGGGTAACTCATGGATGCCTCCGGGCAGTTACGGGGACGCGGGGACGGGACGCTGACGGCCCGGTGCCGGCTGGTGAGTCGGGTCACCGGCCGAAGGGGACGCTAGCGCGGCGGGGTGACAGCCCGGCGGCGGTGACGGGCGCCGCGGCTCGGCAGAGTGGTGAGCGTCAGGGAAGCGAGTCGGCCGACGGGTGAGGCACGGGCGGGGCGGTGCCGCCGCGGTCGGACTGCTCGTTCTGCTGTGATCGGCTCACTGGCTCTTTCCCCCGGGGTACAACGCTCCGCCGCGAGGGCCGTCGGCCCGTCACCGGGCCGGTTCGCGGCGGGAATGCGCTTATCGTCAACCGGACGATGGCGCCCTGTCCAGCCGGTTCCGCGCGCCGGGTCAAGACTGTGGCGCAACCGCAACGTGCGGCGAACCTTCGTACCCGTCCGTTCACCCGCTCGTCCACCGCGTGTCCACCCGTCCGCACGGCCGTCCGGGACCGTCCCGCGCCGGTCGGGCGCCCTCGGTACGGGGAGCCCGCGCGATCCGGGAGAATGGGGTCATGACTGCCCAGATTCTCGATGGCAAGGCCACCGCCGCCGCGATCAAGTCCGAACTCGCCGCCCGCGTGGCGGTCCTCAAGGCGAAGGGCGTCACGCCCGGCCTCGGCACCGTCCTGGTCGGCGACGACCCGGGCAGCCGCTGGTACGTGAACGGCAAGCACAAGGACTGCGCCGAGGTCGGCATCGCCTCGATCCAGCGCGAGCTGCCCGCCACCGCCACCCAGGAGGACGTCGAGAACGTCGTCCGCGAGCTCAACGCCGACCCGACCTGCACCGGCTACATCGTCCAGCTGCCGCTGCCCAGGGGCCTCGACCAGAACCCGGTCCTGGAGCTGATGGACCCGGACAAGGACGCCGACGGCCTGCACCCGACCTCGCTCGGCCGGCTCGCCCTGGGCATCGACGGCCCGCTGCCGTGCACCCCGCTCGGCATCGTCGAGCTGCTGCGCCGCCACGACGTCGAGATCAACGGCGCCGAGGTGGTCGTGGTCGGCCGCGGCATCACCGTCGGCCGCTCGATCGGCCTGCTGCTGACCCGCCGCAGCGAGAACGCCACCGTCACCCTGTGCCACACCGGCACCCAGGACCTCGGCGCCCACCTGCGCAAGGCCGACATCATCGTGGCCGCCGCCGGCGTGCCGCACCTGGTCAAGCCGGAGGACGTCAAGCCGGGCGCCGCGGTGCTGGACGTGGGCGTCAGCCGCAGCGAGGGCAAGATCGTCGGCGACGTCCACCCGGGCGTGGCCGAGGTGGCCGGCTGGATCTCCCCGAACCCCGGCGGTGTGGGCCCGATGACCCGCGCGATGCTGCTCAACAACATCGTCGAGGCGGCCGAGCGCCGCGCCGGCGTCTGACACCCGAGGGACGGCGAGCGATGACTGAACCGCGACCGGCGAAGCCCCGGCGCAGGCCGGTCGGCACCACCGGCACCCTGCCGCCCGAGGGCGCGGGCGCGGCCTTCGGACGCGACCACGCCCTGCCGGTGCGGCAGTGGCCGATAACGCTGGTCCTGCTGGTGGTCGGCGCGGGCCTCGCGGTCACCTGGTTCGCCGACTTCAAGGACGGTTTCAAGTATGGGCTGCTGATCCTCGGCTGCGGCGTGCTGCTCGGCGCGGTGCTGCGGCTGGTGCTGCCCGAGGTCGGGATGCTGGCGGTGCGCAGCCGTTTCACCGACGTGATCGTGCTGACCTTCCTGGGCGCCTCGATCGTGCTGCTGACGCTGGTGGCCCAGCCGAACCCGTGGGTGCAGATCCCGCTGCTCGACAACATCGGCCAGCTGATGGGCCGGCCCAAGCACTGACCGGCCCGCACCGACGGCCCGCACGGGCCGTTCGCGCGGGTCGTTCGCGCGGGTCGTTCGCGGTCCCCGCCCGATCCCCCGGAATCCGGGGGATCGCGCGGGGGCCGCGGCGCGTTCTGTGACGCATCAGCCAGGCCGGTACCCGCGGCGTAGGCTTCCCTTTGCGATAACCTGACGCCGGTCTCTCGATGTCGAGAGACCGTCCTCGGCTCCAGCGCCGGTGTGCCTGGGGCGCCTGGCGATTTGCTGGAGAAGGTAGAAATGACTCGCACCCCCGTCAACGTCACCATCACCGGAGCGGCCGGCCAGATCGGCTACGCGCTGCTCTTCCGCATCGCCTCGGGCCACCTGCTCGGCGCCGACGTGCCGGTGAACCTGCGCCTCCTGGAGATCCCGCAGGGCCTGAAGGCCGCCGAGGGCACCGCCATGGAGCTCGTCGACTGCGCCTTCCCGCTGCTGCGCGACATCACGATCACCGACCAGCCGAACGAGGCCTTCGACGGCGCCAACGTCGCGCTGCTGGTCGGCGCCCGTCCGCGCACCGCGGGCATGGAGCGCGGTGACCTCCTCAAGGCCAACGGCGGCATCTTCGGCCCGCAGGGCAAGGCCATCAACGCCCACGCCGCGGACGACATCAAGGTCCTGGTCGTCGGCAACCCGGCCAACACCAACGCCCTGATCGCCCAGCGCAACGCCCCGGACGTCCCGGCCGAGCGCTTCACCGCGATGACCCGCCTGGACCACAACCGCGCCGTCGGCCAGCTGTCCATCAAGACCGGCGCCCCGGTCTCGGACATCAAGCGCGTCACCATCTGGGGCAACCACTCCGCGACCCAGTACCCGGACATCTTCCAGGCCGAGATCGCCGGCAAGCCGGCCTTCGAGGCCGTCGGCAGCGACCAGGCCTGGCTGGAGGGCGACTTCATCCCGACCGTCGCCAAGCGCGGTGCCGCCATCATCGACGCCCGTGGCGCCTCCTCGGCCGCCTCGGCCGCCAACGCCGCCATCGACCACGTGCACACCTGGGTCAACGGCACCGCCGAGGGCGACTGGACCTCCATGGGCATCGTCTCCGACGGCTCCTACGGCGTTCCGGCCGGCCTGATCTCCTCCTTCCCGGTCACCACCAAGAACGGCGCGTTCGAGATCGTCCAGGGCCTGGAGATCTCCGACTTCTCGCGCGCCCGCATCGACGCCTCGGTCAAGGAGCTGGCCGACGAGCGCGACGCGGTCCAGGAGCTCGGCCTCATCTGAGCCCGCCCCGCACGGCTGTACCGGCGGCCCGCCGCTTCCCTCCCGGAAGCGGCGGGCCGCCGTCGTGTCAGGCTCCGGCCCGCCCGTCGTGTCCGGCGCCCGCCCGCACCGGCCGCCCTACACTGGCCCGCTGTGAACGAAACCCTCGGGGACGCCGCGCTCGTCCTCGTCTTCATCATGCTGGGCGGGCTGTTCAACGTCGCCGAGATCTCGCTGATCTCGCTGCGCGAGGGCCAGATCCGGGCGCTGGAGGCGCGCGGCACCCGGCGCTCGGCGCGGGCCGCGCACCTGGCCGCCGACCCCAACCGTTTCCTGGCCGCCGTGCAGGTCGGGGTGACCTGCATGGGCTTCCTGTCCGCCGCCTTCGGCGCGGACACCCTGGCCGGCAAGGTCGCCCCGCTGTTCGTCCGGGCCGGGCTGTCCGAGGGCGTGTCCGACGCGGTGGCACTGGTCGGCCTCACCCTGGTGATCAGCTACGCCTCGCTGGTGCTGGGCGAGCTGACCCCGAAGCGGATCGGTCTTCAGCGCGCCGAGTCCATCGCGGTCATCGCCGCCCCGGTCGTGGACGTGATGTCGGTGGTGCTGCGCCCGGCGATCTGGCTGCTCGGCCACTCGACCAACCTGATGGTCCGGCTGCTCGGCGGCGACCCGGCCGCCGGCCGCGGCTCGATGAGCTCCGAGGAGCTGCGCGGCCTGGTCGCGGCCAGTACCGAACTCGGAAGCGACGAACGGGCGTTGATCGCGGACGTGTTCTCCGCGGGGGAGCGCCAGCTGCGCGAGGTGATGGTCCCGCGCACCGAGGTGACCTTCCTGGACGCCGAGCGCCCGCTGGCCGCCGTCCGGCACCAGGCCGACACCTCGCCGCACTCGCGCTACCCGGTGGTCGAGGGCAGCGCCGACGCGGTGGTCGGCTTCGTCCACGTCCGCGACCTGTACGGCGCGCGCGGCGAGCAGGCCGCCAAGGTCCGCGACCTGTCCCGCCCGGTCAAGCTGCTGCCCGGCACCAAGCGGGTGCTGGAGGCGATGGGCGAGATGCGCCGGGAGGGCCACCACCTGGCGATCGTGGTGGACGAGTACGGCGGCACCGCCGGGATCGTCACCCTGGAGGACCTGGTCGAGGAGGTGATCGGCGAGATCAGGGACGAGTACGACCGCCCGGAGGCCGCCCCCACCCGCCGGCTGGCCGGCGGCGGCGTGGAGCTGGACGGTCTGCTCAACCTCGGCGACTTCGCGGAGGAGACCGGCGTCACCCTGCCCGAGGGGCCGTACGAGACGGTGGCCGGCTGCCTGGTCGCCGCGCTCGGCCGGCTGCCCAGGGACGGCGACCAGGTGCGCGTCCCGGTCGAGGGCGACGGCGAGGTGCTGCTGACGGTGGCCAAGGTCGAGGGCCGGCGGATCGCCAGGGTGGGGGTGAGTGCGGTCACACTGGCCGGACCTCCGGGGACGGAGGTTTCCTGAGCGAGCGGTGGAACTGGAAGAATGGCCCGCATGGTCAACGCAGCGGTCACTGGTCCGGTCAAGGACCGTCCCCGGGTGCTCTCCGGCATCCAGCCCACCTCCGGCTCGTTCCACCTCGGCAACTACCTGGGCGCGGTGCGCCAGTGGGTCGACCTCCAGAAGGAGAACGACGCCTTCTACATGGTGGTCGACCTGCACGCCATCACGGTCGCCCAGGACCCGAAGGAGCTGCGCGAGAACACCCGGGTCTCCGCTGCCCAGCTGCTCGGTGCCGGCCTCGACCCGGAGCACTGCACCCTGTTCGTCCAGTCGCAGGTGCCCGAGCACGCGCAGCTCGCCTGGGTGATGAACTGCATCACCGGCTTCGGCGAGGCCTCCCGGATGACCCAGTTCAAGGACAAGTCGACCCGGCACGGCGCCGACAGCACCACCGTCGGCCTGTTCACCTACCCGGTCCTGATGGTCGCGGACGTCCTGCTCTACCAGGCGGACGCCGTCCCGGTCGGTGAGGACCAGCGCCAGCACCTGGAGCTCACCCGGGACCTCGCGGACCGGTTCAACACCCGTTTCGGGTCGACCTTCACGGTCCCGAAGCCGTACATCCTCAAGGAGACGGCGAAGATCATGGACCTCCAGGACCCCGGCGTGAAGATGAGCAAGTCCGCGTCCTCGCCCAAGGGTCTGGTCAGCCTGCTGGACGAGCCGAAGGCGAGCGCGAAGAAGTTCAGGAGCGCCGTCACCGACACCGGCACCGTGGTCTCCTACGACGAGGAGCAGAAGGCCGGCGTCTCCAACCTGCTGCGCATCCACTCCGCGCTCAGCGGGCAGTCGGTCGACCAGCTGGTCGAGCACTTCGAGGGCAAGATGTACGGCGCCCTGAAGACCGAGCTGGCCGAGCTGTTCACCGAGTGGGTCACCCCCTTCCAGGAGCGCACCCGCACCTTCCTGGACGACCCGGCCGAGCTGGACCGGGTGCTGGCGAACGGCGCCGAGAAGGCCCGCGAGGTGGCGTCCAGGACGCTGGAGTCGGTGTACGACCGGATCGGCTTCCTCCCGGCCGCCAAGCGGTGACTCCCCTCACGCACCTGCCCGGTGGTGGCGACCTCCCCGAGGTCGTCACCATCGGCGTGTCCGTGAGCGTCCCGGACCCGTACGGCACGGCGATCCAGGACGCCAGGGCCGGGCACGGCGATCCGCTGGCCCGGTCGATACCCACGCACGTCACCTTGCTGCCGCCGACCGAGGTGCCCGCCGGGGAGCTGCCGAAGATCGAGGAGCACCTGGCGGCGGTGGCGGCCGCGCACCGGCCGTTCCGGATGCTGCTGCGCGGCAGCGGGACCTTCCGCCCGGTCTCCCCTGTGGTGTACGTCCGGGTCGAGGAGGGCGCGCAGGAGTGCCGGCTGCTGGAGGCGGACATCCGCTCCGGCCCGCTGGCCCGCGAGCTGGCCTTCCCGTACCACCCGCACGTGACGGTCGCCCACGGCCTGCCGGACGACGTGTTGGACCAGGCGTACGAGCAGGCGCGCGGTTTCCGGGCGGCCTTCACGGTGTCGGGCTTCGGCCTCTCCCGCTTCGGCACGGACGAGGTCTGGCGGCCCTGGCGGAGCCACTCCTTCGGCTGAGCTGCCGGAGCAGGCCCGAGCCGGGCCCGAACCGGGTCCGAGCCGGGCCCGAACTAGCCCGCGGCCCGCCCCAGTTCGAGCATCCGGTCGACCACCCGGCGGGCCGCGCCGCCGTCCTCCAGCACACTGTGCTCGGCCTGGAAGCGCCGGTAGCGCTCGGCGTAGCCGGGCGGCAGCGCGGCGTCGCCGTCGGCGAGTCCGCGCAGCGCGCCGAGCAGTTCGGCCGAGGTCGGCACCAGCGGCCCGGGGGCGTTCGACTCGAAGTCGAAGTAGAAGCCGCGCAGGGTGTCGCGGTAGTGCTCCAGGTCGTAGGTGAAGAAGTACATCGGACGGCCGGTGATGGCGAAGTCGAACATGATCGACGAGTAGTCGGTCACCAGCACGTCCGCGACCAGCAGCAGTTCCTGCGGGTCGGGGTAGTCCCCGCAGTCGTACAGGAAGCCGTCGCCGGCGCCGGGCAGCGGCTCGCGCACGTGCGCGTGCGGACGGACCAGCAGCACGTGGTCGGAGCCGAGCAGGCGCCGGGCGTGGTCGAGGTCCAGCCGGAGGTCGAGCCGGAACCCGTCGCCGTCGCCGCGCTGCTGGTCCTCGCGCCAGGTGGGCGCGTACAGCACGATCCGCTTGCCCTCGGGGATGCCGAGCCGGCGGCGGACGGCCGCGGCGGTCCGCTCGTCCGGGCGGGCGAGCACGTCGTTGCGCGGGTAGCCGGACTCCAGCACCTCGCCGCCGTAGTGGAAGGCGCGCCGCAGGATCGGGGTGGCGAACGGGCTGGGGGAGAGCAGCAGGCTCCACTGCGGGGTCTCCCGGTCGAGCGCCTCCAGGTAGCCGTGGTCGGACAGCCAGGGGTTCTCGACGTCGTGGGCGATCCGCTTCAGCAGGGAGCCGTGCCAGGTCTGCACGACGACCTGGCCGGGGCGGCGCTCCAGGAAGTCGGGGAAGTGGGTGTTGCCGACCAGGTAGCGGCAGGTGGCCAGCGCGCGGTACCACTCCGGGCTCCAGATCCGCACCGGGACGACCCCGGGCGGGACCTCGGCCTGGGCGTCGTCGACCACCCACAGGTGCTCGGACTCCGGCTCCCGGCGCGAGAGTTCGGCGTGCACCGCGCGCGGCGAGTCGGCGTAGCCGCGGCCGCCGAACACGTCGTACAGCACCGCCTCGCGCAGCGGCTCGTGGCGGGCGGCCGGGTAGCGCTCGGCGCGCTGGCGGCTCTGCGCCCAGGCGCTGCGCTCGGTGGGGGTGAGCACCGGGGTGGAGTCCACCAGCAGGGTGTCGTGCCAGCGGCGCTGCAGCAGGATCCGCTTGCCGCCCGCGGTGGCGGCGGCGGGGACGGTGGGCAGCGCGGCGGGGGCGGCGAGCAGCGGGCGGCCGTCGCCGGGGCGTCCGGCCGGCTCCAGCGCGGCCTCCCAGATGCCCTTGCGCAGCGGCAGCGCGGCGCCGTCGGAGCCGGTGCGGGTGGCGGGCACCCGGACCCGGAAGCGGCCGTCCGGGCCGGTGTCGACCGGGGTGCGGACCTCGCTCGCGGTGCCGGAGTGACGCAGCACCAGCTCCAGCCGGTCCGCGGCCGGATCCGGGCAGTGGCCGGACAGCTCGAAGCCGTCGTCCCGTACGGCGATCCGGTCGACCAGGCCGGCCGCGGGCTGGACGCAGACCTGGAGCCGGCCGTCGGCGAGGTGCTTGAGGTAGAGCACCCGGTCCGGGGTGCCGGGCAGCCGGTGCTGGCCGGCCACCGGGCCGCCGCGCTCGTCGAGGCAGAGCTGCTCGGTGCCGCCGTCGGGGCGCAGCAGTTCGGCGTCCCAGTGCTCCAGTCCGCCGCCGCCGCGTCCGTCGGCAGTGAACGGCCGGTACGGCAGCCGGACGGTGAAGCCGTTGCCGGTGCGGTCGAGCGGCTGCTCGGCCGCCGCGTCGCTCTCCCGGTGGCGCAGCCGCAGCACGGTGCCCGGGGGGCAGTCGTCGGCGACGCCGGCGAGGTCGAGGCCGTCGTCGGCGGGGGTGACCCGGGTGATCCGGACGGCCGGGCGCTCCAGCAGCAGCCGGAGCCGGTCGTCCGCGAAGAAGGGCTGGAGCCGGACGTCGCGGTCCACCCAGCGGGCCGGCGGGTACTCGCCGGAGCCGCACCAGTGCGGGGCGAGGGCGCCGTACTGGCGGCGCACCCTGGTGGGGCGCGGGCGGGTGAAGAGCGTGGTCTCGATCTGCCATTCGCCGAGCAGCCAGTCGCCCCCGCGGCGCAGCCGGTCGGGTTCTATCAGCGCGGTGAAGCCGGACCAGTCGTGGTTGTGCTCGGGCTGGGCGCTGTCGTCGGTGACCTCGGGCATCCGGCGGGGCCTGGAGCGCAGGTGCACCGGCGGTTCGGACGGGTCCTGGTGGCGCAGGGTCAGCCAGGTCCAGGCGGAGCCGGGGCGGCCGGTGTCACGGTCGTTCGGGCGGGCGAAGCCGGTGAGTTCCAGGCCGCGGCCGTGCCAGCGGGCGCGCAGCAGCCCGAAGACGACGTCCTGGTCGTCGTCCGGGCGGCCGGTGGTCACACGGGGAGCGGCGTGTGGCAGGACGAACCGTGTGAGCACAGGCATCGCTGGACGGGCCCTTCGGGGACGGGGTCCCGGTGCATGACGGTGCACCGGGAAGGGGTCGCCGGGCCGGTTTCGATCGGGCCGGGACCGAATTGACATCCCATACCGGGACGCCACCCGGGGTCAACTGTACGGTTCGGCGAATTTCCTCGGAAATTCGCTGGCGAAACGTGAGTTCGAGTGCAATGCGGGCGTAAAGGGCGGTGATCCTCCCAGGAAATTCCCAGGAAATGCCGAAGCGCCCGGCGCGAACCGCGCCGGGCGCTCCTGTTGCGGGCCGGTGACTACCCCTCGATGCGGAGCATCGCGTCGACCACCCGGGCGGAGGCCTGGCCGTCGTCCAGGTCGCAGTACGCCTCGCGGAACGCGGCGGCCTTGTCCGCGTGCTCGGCGGCGACCTCGTCCACCCGGCCGAGCGCGGAGACGAGTTCCTCGGAGGTGGCCAGCAGCGGGCCGGGCGCCTCCGCCTCGAAGTTCAGGCTGAAACCGCGCAGGTTGTCCCGGTAGTGCTCCAGGTCGTGGGTGAAGAACAGCATCGGCTTTCCGGTCGACGCGAAATCGAACACGCTGGCCGAGTAGTCGGTCACCAGTACGTCGGCGATCAGCAGCAGCTCCGCCATGTCGGGGTAGCTGCCGACGTCCCAGATGTAGCCGTTGCCGGCGCCCGGGATCTGGCCGCACATCAGGTTGTGCCGGCGCACCAGCAGCACCTGGTCGTCGCCGAGCGCGGCCTTGGCGGCCGCGAGGTCGATCCGCAGGTCCATCTGGTATCCGCCGTCCGGCCGGCGCCGGTCCTCGCGCCAGGTCGGCGCGTAGAGCACGACCTTCTTGCCCTCGGGCAGGCCGAGCCGTTCCCTGACCTGCTCGGCGGTCTTCTCCCGGTCGGACGCGAACAGCAGGTCGTTCCGGGGCGAACCGCTCTCCAGGATCTCGCCCTTGAAGTCGAAGGCGCGCCGCAGCACCGGGGCCGACCAGCGGTTGCCGGCCACCAGCAGGCTCCAGTTCGGAACCTCGCGGGCCAGGCCCTTGAGGTAGTGGGCGTCGGTGAACCAGACCTTCTCGAAGTCGAAGCCGATCTGCTTCAGCGGGGTGCCCTGCCAGGTCTGGACGACCACCTGGCCGGGGCGGCGGACGAAGAAGTCGGGCAGGTGGGTGCTGGTCACGATGTACTTGGAGGTGGCCAGCGCCTCGATCCACTCCGGGCTCCACAGCCGGATCGAGGCCGCGCTCTGCGGCAGCTCGGCCTGGAGGTCGTCGTTGCCCCACAGGTGCTCCAGCGGCAGGCCGCGGCGGACCAGCTCCTCGTGGACCGCCCGCGGCGAGTCGGCGTACATGCTGCTGTTGCCGGCGTTGTACAGCACCGTGTCGCGCACCGGCAGCCGGCGGGCGGCCGGGTAGTCCACGGTGCGGATCAGCCGCTGGCGGAAGCCGGACCGCTCCTCGGGCAGCAGCACCGCGTACGACTCCAGCGACAGGCCGTCGTGGTGGCGGCGTTCCAGCCCGATCCGCTTGCCGCGGGACTCCACCTCGACCGGCAGCGTCCCGAAGCACTCGGGGGCGATCAGCGCGTGGCCGTCCGGCAGGTCCTCCGCCGGCACGCCGACCGGGCGGAAGGCGACGTTCCAGGTGCCCTTGGCGAGCGGCACCCGGCCGGCGAAGGAGGCGGTCGGGACGGTGGGCAGCGCGGTGCGGAACCGGCCGTCCGAGATCTCCACCGGGTAGACGTGCTCCTCCTCGCGCCAGTTGTGACGGACCACCAGCTCCCAGCGGTGCGCGCCGGGCAGCGGGAACGAGCCGCTCAGCAGGAAGCCGTCGGCGCCGCGCGCGGCGACCTCCTCCACCAGCGGCTGGAGCACCTGGTCGGAGAACTGGAGGTGCCCGCCGGGGGAGGGCTTGGAGTAGAGCGCCCGGCGCTCGCCGGCCGGGGCCTGCGGGTTCAGCGCCAGGTGCAGCCGCTCGGGCGGGTTGCGGTCGTCCCAGGCCAGCCGGACGGTGCTGCCGTCGGTCAGCAGCAGCGCGGTGTCCCAGCGGTCCCGGCTGCGGTCGGGGGCGACCGGGTCCAGCTCGGCCCAGGCCTCCCGGACGGCGGTCAGCTGGGCGGCCGTGAAGGAGGCGGTGAAGGGCTGGAGCGAACCGACCGGCGCGCCCAGCTCCAGCGGGACGGTCACCTCGCGGTCCGACTCGACGTGGGTGAGCCGCAGCTGCGCCCCGGCGAAGCTCGGGCCGGAGCGGGCCGCGCCCGAGACCTCCACCCGGTCGCCCTGCACGGCCAGGCCGGTCACCCGGGCCTGGACCGTCTCCACCCGCAGGTAGACGAAGTTGTCCCGGACCCACGGCACGATCCGCACGTCCGGCTCGACCCACTGCGCCGGGATGTACTGCGCGGTGTCGCTCCAGCCGGCCGAGATCCGGCCCTTGTACACCCCGCCCTTGCCCGCGCCGGCCACCAGGAGGCGCCAGTGGCCGTCCTTCCACTGGCCGCGGTGCTTGAGCTTCTTCGGGTCGAGGGCGACGGTGAAGCCGGACCAGTCGCAGCTGTACAGGTCGTGGTTGCAGCTCGCGGTGGCCTCGGGGCTGTACGTGGTCTTCATCGGCACCGCGAGCACCCGGCGGCCCTTGGTCTCGCGCAGCACCAGGGTGCGGACCATGTCGCGCTTGTTGGCCGCGCCCAGCTGCTCCGGGTAGGCGTGCCCGGTCAGCTGGAGCTTCCCGCCGACCCAGGCGCTCTCGTACAGCCGGCTGCGCATGACCAGCGAGTTGTCCAGCTTGAGCACGCCGGCCGGCACGCTCTTGCGCCCGCCGCGCAGGAACGGGTAGTCGGCGTACGGGCGCAGCAGGCCGCGGGCCTGGACACCGCCGCTGCTCTCGCCCTCGTACTTGATCTGCTCGACCAGCTCGTCCACCCGGCCGGCCAGGGTCAGGTGGTACTTCAGCCGCAGCGGCGCGCGCAGCTTGCGGACCTGCTCGGGGCCGATCGCCCGGAGCAGCCGGCTGACGCTCTGGACGTAGGCGTCCCGGTACTCCTTGTCGCCGTCCACGACGGACCAGAAGAACATCGGGATCTCCTCGACGAGGGTGTTCTCGTCGTAGGAGCGCAGGTACTCGGCGAAGCGCGGCTCGGTCTGCTTCCGGAGCCAGCCGCGGACCAGCTCGACCGAGGTGACCCGGTCGATCAGACCCTTGGGGTTGGTGCGCATCTGCGTGATCGACATCTCGCCGACCTCGCGCTCGCGCCAGTGGTAGATCGGCTCGGAGAGCACGTCCACGCTCTTGGCGAGGTAGTGGTGCGGCACGCTGACCGGGGCGTCCTCGTACAGGATGCCCTCGGGGTAGAGCAGGTCGGCCGCGTCGAAGAACGTGCGGCGGTACACCTTGTTCCACGCGGTGCGGTCGGTGACCAGCGCCGGGACCTCGGTGATGTGGGTCTTGAGCTTGGTCTCCCTGAACGGCTTCGAGTGGCCGCCGGACTGGTAGTAGCCCACGGCGCGGAAGCGCAGCACGTTGCCGGTGCAGAAGTCCGAGCCGGTCTCGTCCAGCGTGTTGATCATCAGCTCGTACGCGCTCGGCGGCATCGAGTCGTCGCTGTCCACGAAGCACAGGAACTCGGCGTCCGGGTCGATGTGCCGGATACCGGTGTTGCGGGCCGCGCCGAGGCCCTTGTTGACCTGGCGTACCAGCCGGAAGCGGGAGTCCTTGGCCGCGTACGCCTCGGCGAGCGCCGCGCTGCCGTCCTTCGATCCGTCGTCGACCATGACGCACTCGAAGTCCGTGAAGGTCTGGGCGGCGATCGAGTCCAGGCATTCGACGAGGTAGCGCTCGACGTTGTAGATCGGAACGACGATGGAGAGGCGGGGAGCCATCGGCTACGCAGGCCTTTCTCGGGAGGAGCGTGGCGGCCCCTGAGGGGCCTGACCGCACTTTGGATCGGTGCGTACGTGCGACCCGATCCTACCTCCGGGCCCCACCGCTCCCCGGGGCCACTACGCTGGGCCGGTGCCCCGCTTCAGCGTGATCGTCCCCGTGTACCAGGTCCAGGACTACCTCGTCGAGTGCCTCGACTCGGTGCTCGGCCAGGACGGCCCGGACTTCGAACTGATCGCGGTGGACGACCGTTCCCCGGACCGCTGCGGCGCGATGCTGGACGAGGCCGCCGTCGCCGACGCCCGGGTCCGGGTGCTGCACTTGCCGGAGAACGTCGGCCTCGGCCGGGCCCGCAACGCCGGCCTGGAGGTCGCCACCGGGGACTACGTGGTCTTCCTGGACAGCGACGACACGCTCACCCCCGGCCTGCTGAAGAGCGTCGACGAGCGGCTCGCCGCCACCGGGGACCCGGACGTCCTGGTCTACGACTACGCCCGCACCTACGCCGACGGCCGGATCACCAGGGCCGCCTCCGCGCACGTCTTCGGCGCCGCCTCGCCCGACGTCTTCGACCTCACCGCCCGCCCCGACCTGCTCGACCTGCTCCAGGTCGTCTGGAACAAGGCCTACCGCCGGGGCTTCGTCACCGAGCAGCGGCTGGTCTTCCCGGCCGGCTACTACGAGGACACCCCCTGGACGTACCCGGCGCTGCTCGCCGCGGCCCGGATCACCCTGCTCGACCGGGTCGGCGTGCACTACCGCCAGCGCCAGGAGGGCGGCAACATCCTGGCCACCGCGAGCCGCAAGCACTTCGACGTCTTCGCCCAGTACGACCTGGTCTTCGCCTTCCTCGACCGCCGCCCCGACCTGGACCGCTGGCGCCCGGTCGTCTACGGCCGGATGCTGCACCACCTCAACACCGTGGTCTCCAAGCCCGGCCGGGTCCCGCCCGGCGACCGCCGCGAGTACTTCCGCCGGGCCGCCGCGCACTGCGCCCGGCTGCGCCCGGCCGGCTACCGCCCCCCGGCCGGCGTGGACGGCGTGCGCACCGAGCTGCTCGGCCGCGGCCGCTACGGCGCCTACCAGGCCGTCCGGGCCCTCGCCAAGGCCCGCCGACTCGTCAAGCGCTGACGTCAACCTGACGCCCATTCGGGCGAAGGTTCGGTATAACCGGTCGGGTGGACTTCCTGACCCGCCTGCCGGTCGTCGGCCCGCTCGTGGCCCGGGTGCTGCGCAGCCGCCCGTACCGGGTGTACGAGCACTTCGCCGCCGCCCGGGGCAACCGGCTGGCCGGCGCCGTCACCTTCTTCGGCTTCCTCGCCCTGTTCCCGCTGCTCACGGTGGGCCTGGCGATCGCCGCCGCGACGCTGAGCGACGGCCGGGTGCACGAGCTCCAGGAGCACATCTCCGACCAGCTGCCGGGGATCTCGGACGCCATCAACCTGCCCGCCCTGGTGTCCAACGCGGGCACCGTCGGGCTGGTCAGCGGGGCGCTGCTGCTGGTCTCCGGCCTCGGCTGGGTGGACACCATGCGCACCTCGATCCGGGACCTGTGGCAGCTGCCCCAGGAGGAGGGCAACCCGGTGCTGCGCAAGGCCTGGGACGTGGCGGTGCTGGCCGGCCTCGGCCTGGTGTCGCTGTTCTCGCTGGCCGCCTCCGCCGCCGGGACCACCCTGGCCGGCCGGATCGCCGACGCGATCGGTCTCAACAGCGGCTACCTGCTGACCGCGGTCGGCGTGCTGATCGCCACGGCCTGCGACATGCTGCTCTTCGCCTACCTGCTGGCGCCCTTCCCCGGGATCACCGGCCAGCGCCGCCGGGACCTGGTGCAGGGCGCGCTGATCGGTTCGGTCGGCTTCGAGCTGCTGAAGCTCCTGCTCGCCTCCTACCTGGGCTCGGTCGCCGGGCGGAACCTGTACGGGGCGTTCGCCACGCCGGTGGCGCTGCTGCTGTGGATCAACTTCGTCTCCCGGCTGCTGATGTACTGCGTGGCCTGGACGGCGACGGCCGACCCGGTGGCCGCCCGGGGGCGGGCCAGGGCGTACGGGCGGGCGCTGCTGGAGGCGGCCGACAAGGCGGAGGCCGCGGCGGAGGCCGAGACGGAGACCGCGGCCGGGGTCACCGGGCTCACCGAGGAGGAGAAGGGCAGGGGGAGGGTCCGGCCCCGGGACTGAGGCCGGGCCCTCCCGCCGGGCGTCGGATCAGCCGGCGGAGCGCCGCCGGCGCAGCACCACCGCGCCGCCGCCGACCGCGGCCCCGGCCAGCACCACGGCCGACCAGCCGGCGAGACCGAGCCCGCC
Source organism: Kitasatospora sp. NPDC036993 (assembly GCF_055607525.1). Taxonomy (NCBI): domain Bacteria; kingdom Bacillati; phylum Actinomycetota; class Actinomycetes; order Kitasatosporales; family Streptomycetaceae; genus Kitasatospora; species Kitasatospora sp. NPDC036993. The sequence continues at coordinate 519,476 of NZ_JBVJRP010000004.1, forward strand.
GCCCCCGGCCGCCGCGGCGGGTGCCGCGGCGGCGGTGGCCGAGGGGTGCGGCGGCGGCGCGGGCGTGTCGGCGCCACCGGCCTGGCCGGTGGGCTCGGCGCCGCCCGGCGGCAGCTCGTCGACCAGCCGGCCGACCGGCTGGACCTTGCCGGCCGCGGCGAAGCCCCAGTCCAGCAGGGCGGCCGTCTCGTCGTACACCTTCTGGTAGCTCGCCGGGTGCATCACCGTCACCAGCAGGGTGCGGCCGTCCCGCTCGGCGGCGCCGACGAAGGTCGAGCCGGCGTTGGTGGTGGTCCCGTTCTTCACGCCGATCAGGCCCGGGTACTTGCCCAGCAGCCGGTCGGTGTTGGCGATCCCGAAGCTGCCGCGCTGTCCGGTGTTCTTGTCGACGCCGCCGGGGAACAGCGCGTCCCGGGTGGCGCAGTACGCCCGGAAGTCCGCGTTGCGCAGGCCGGCCCGGGCGAACAGCGACAGGTCGTAGGCCGAGGAGAGCTGGCCGTCCATGTCGTAGCCGTCCGGGGAGACCACCCTGGTGTCCCGGGCCTGGAGCGCGTCGGCGCGCGCCTGCATCTCGGCGACGGTCTGCTGGACGCCGCCGTTCATGTGCGCCAGGACGTGCACCGCGTCGTTGCCAGAGCTCAGGAAGACCCCGCGCCACAGGTCCTCGACCCGGTAGTCCAGGTTCTCCTTGATGCCGACCAGGCTGCTGCCGGGGCCGATCCCCTGGATCTCCTCGTCGGCGACCCGGTGCACCGCGTCGCGGTCGAACTTGGGCAGCACGGTGTCGGCGAAGAGGATCTTCAGGGTGCTCGCCGGGGGCAGCCGGAGGTGCGGATTGCTGGCCGCCAGCACGTCGCCTGACGCCGCGTCGGAGACTATCCAGGACTGGCCGGTGAGCTCGGCGGGCAGTGGCGGGGCGCCCGGCTGCGGGGCGACCTGCACCCCGGGGAGCCCGAGCCGCTCGCCGCCGACCGCGGCCGGCGGCGGCTGCTGCGGAGTCGCGCCCGCCGGGGCGGCGAGCAGTACCGGCAGGGCCGCGGTGAGCGCGGCGCACAGGCGCGCGAACGTGTGACGGGGTGTGGGCACCAGCAGACCGTACCCACTCCGGGCGCCCGGCGCCCGCCCCTCCGGGCCCGTACTCCGCAGGAGGGGCCCGCCCTACGCCGATCGGCGGCCCGCGCATACTGGGGACGCACACCGCCTTCACATGCGAGGACCCCCATGAAGCTCAGCCGCCGCACCTCCTGGTTCCTGACCGCCTTCGGGGTCTGGTCGATGATCATCTGGACGACCTTCGTCAAGAACCTCTGGAAGGACTCCGGCGGCCAGGCCTTCACCGGCGGCGACCACTCCCAGCCCACCGCGTTCTTCTGGGTCCACCTCCTGCTGGCGATCACCTCCTTCGTGCTCGGCGTCGCCGTCGGCACCATCGGCCTGCGCGGTCTGCGCGCCACCCGCCGCACCCCGGCCACCGACTGAATTCCGCCCTGCGCTAGCAAACGCCGAGGGACCCCGCCCGATCGGAGGATCGGGCGGGGTCCCTCGGTACGGCGGGTGGGATCAGAAGCGGCGGGTGACCAGCGCCCGCTTCACTTCCTGGATCGCCTTGGTGACCTCGATGCCACGCGGGCAGGCCTCGGAGCAGTTGAAGGTGGTGCGGCAGCGCCACACGCCCTCACGGTCGTTGAGGATCTCCAGGCGCTGCTCGGCACCCTCGTCGCGCGAGTCGAAGATGAAGCGGTGCGCGTTGACGATGGCGGCCGGGCCGAAGTACTGGCCGTCGTTCCAGAACACCGGGCAGGACGACGTGCACGCGGCGCACAGGATGCACTTGGTGGTGTCGTCGAAGCGCTCGCGGTCCTCGGCGGACTGCAGGCGCTCGCGCGTCGGGTCGTTCCCCTTGGTGATGAGGAACGGCATGACGTCCTTGTACGCCTGGAAGAACGGGTCCATGTCCACGACCAGGTCCTTGAGGACCGTCAGGCCCTTGATGGCCTCGATCGTGATCGGCTTCTCCGGGTTGACGTCCTTGATCAGGGTCTTGCACGCCAGCCGGTTGCGGCCGTTGATGCGCATGGCGTCGGAGCCGCAGATGCCGTGCGCGCAGGAACGGCGGTAGGTGAGGGTGCCGTCCTGCTCCCACTTGATCCTGTTGAGCGCGTCCAGGACGCGCTCCTTCGGGTCCAGCGTCAGCTGGTAGTCGACCCACACCGGGTCCGGGTGCTCCTCCGGGTTGAACCGGCGGATCCGGAAGGTGACGGTGATCGGCTGGACGGCACCGGCTTCGACCGCGTCCAGAGCGGCCGAGTGCGTCTCCACGGTCGGAGTGCTCATCAGTACTTACGCTCCATCGGCTGGTAGCGGGTCGTGACGACCGGCTTGTAGTCGAGGCGGATGGAGGTGCTGCCGTCGGCGGCGACCTCCTGGTACGCCATGGTGTGCTGCATGAACTTCACGTCGTCACGGGTCGGGAAGTCCTCGCGGTAGTGGCCGCCGCGGGACTCCTCGCGGGCCAGCGCGGAGACGGCCAGCACCTCGGCCAGGTCGAGCAGGTTGCCCAGCTCGACGGCCTCCAGCAGGTCCGTGTTGTAGCGGAAGCCCTTGTCCTGGATCGAGATGTTCTTGTAGCGCTCCTTCAGCGCGGCGATGTCCTCGACCGCCTGCTTCAGGGTGGCGCCGGTGCGGTACACCATCGCGTTGGTGTCCATGGTCTCCTGGAGCTCCTTGCGGATCTGCCCCACGGACTCGGTGCCGGTCGCCTCGCGCAGCTTGTCGACCATGCCCTGGACCAGCTCTTCCGGGTTCTCCGGCAGCGGCACGAACTCGTTGGCGTTGGCGTAGTCGGCGGCGGCGATGCCCGCGCGACGGCCGAACACGTTGATGTCCAGCAGCGAGTTGGTGCCCAGGCGGTTGGCGCCGTGCACGGAGACGCAGGCGACCTCGCCGGCCGCGTACAGGCCCGGGATGGCCTCCGTGTTGTTGCGCAGGACCTCACCCTCGACGTTGGTCGGGATGCCGCCCATGGCGTAGTGCGCGGTGGGCTGGATCGGGATCGGGTCCGTGTAGGGCTCGATGCCGAGGTAGGTGCGCGCGAACTCGGTGATGTCCGGCAGCTTGGCGTCCAGCTGCTCCGGCGGCAGGTGGGTCAGGTCCAGGTAGACGTGGTCGCCCTCGGGACCGCAGCCGCGGCCCTCGCGGATCTCGGTGTAGATCGCGCGGGAGCAGACGTCACGGGACGCGAGGTCCTTCATGACCGGGGCGTAGCGCTCCATGAAGCGCTCGCCGTCCTTGTTGCGGAGGATGCCGCCCTCGCCGCGGGCGCCCTCGGTGAGCAGGATGCCCATGCGCCAGATGCCCGTCGGGTGGAACTGGAAGAACTCCATGTCCTCCAGCGGCAGGCCGCGGCGGTAGACCAGGGCCTGGCCGTCACCGGTGAGGGTGTGGGCGTTGGAGGAGACCTTGAAGAACTTGCCGGTGCCGCCGGAGGCGAACACGACCGACTTGGCCTGGAAGACGTGGATCTCGCCGGTGGCCAGCTCGTACGCGACGACGCCGGCCGTTTTGCCCTCGTTGAGCAGCAGGTCGAGGACGTAGAACTCGTTGAAGAACTCGACGCCGTGCTTGACGCAGTTCTGGAACAGCGTCTGGAGGATCATGTGACCGGTGCGGTCGGCCGCGTAGCACGAGCGGCGGACCGGGGCCTCGCCGTGGTTGCGGGAGTGACCGCCGAAGCGGCGCTGGTCGATCCGGCCCTGCTCGGTGCGGGAGAAGGGCAGACCCATCTTCTCCAGGTCGAGGACGGCGTCGATGGCCTCCTTGCACATGATCTCGGCGGCGTCCTGGTCGACCAGGTAGTCACCGCCCTTGACCGTGTCGAAGGTGTGCCACTCCCAGTTGTCCTCCTCGACGTTGGCCAGGGCGGCGCACATGCCGCCCTGGGCCGCGCCGGTGTGGGACCGGGTCGGGTAGAGCTTGGTCAGGACGGCGGTGCGGCTGCGCTGCGTCGACTCGATGGCCGCGCGCATGCCGGCGCCGCCGGCGCCGACGATGACGGTGTCGTACTGGTGAATCTGCATGGGGGTTTAACTCGCCTCTGGCCTCTGCCGATGGTCGATGGTGCTCGCGGCTCAGATGTTGGGATCGAAGGTGAAGATCACCAGGGTGCCGAGCAGCACGGTGAAGACCGTGGCGACACCCATGAGTCCCTTGAGCCAGAGCCGGGTCGAGTCCTTCTCGGCGTAGTCGTTGATGACCTGACGCATGCCGTTGGCGCCGTGCAGCATGGCGAGCCAGAGCATCAGCAGGTCCCAGCCCTGCCAGAACGGCGAGGCCCAGCGGCCGGCCACGAAGGCGAAACCGATCTTGGAGACGCCACCGTCGAGGATCAGCATGATGAACAGGTGGCCGAGGATCAGCGCGACCAGGACGACACCGGACAGGCGCATGAAGAGCCAGGCCAGCATCTCGAAGTTGGTGCGGGTGCGACGCGGCGTCTTCTTGGTCCGCTTGCGCGGGGGCTCGATGACGAACGCGTCGGCCGGGTTGCCGGTGCCCAGTCCCTTGCCGGTGTGCGCCTGCTTGGAGGGGACGACGATGGCGTCGGAGATTTCCGTGGACATGTCTCGGCTCACTTCCCGAACCAGGAGATCAGCGTGTGCTGGAGGATCCCGTAGAAGGAACCGGCCATCAGGACGACCCAGACTCCGACGACGCTCCAGAGCATCTGCTTCTGGTACTTCGGGCCCTTGGACCAGAAGTCCACCGCGACGACGCGCAGGCCGTTCAGGGCGTGGAACAGGATGGCGGCCACCAGGCCGTACTCCATCAGGTTCACCAGGGGAGTCTTGTACGTCTGGATGACGGTGTCGTAGGACTCCGGCGACACTCGCACGAGGGCGGTGTCCAGGACGTGGGCGAACAGGAAGAAGAAGATGAGGACGCCGGTGACTCGATGAGCCACCCAGCTCCACATGCCTTCCCGGCCGCGGTACAGCGTTCCAGCCGGCACGGAAAAACCCTCCGGAAGCGATTGGGGGCTCGGCCGGCTTCGGTGTCGGTCAGCCCGGCCGGGTACGGTCCACCGGCCGCCAGCATCCTATCGACGCCTTGTGGTGAACCGCCTCCGGGGGTCCCAGGTGTGATCAATCAGGCACTTCTGGCCTAGTGCGGCGGGAACCGGGGCGGCTTTTGTGACGGTGGGTGAGGGCATGACCGCGCCCCGCACCCGGGAGGTGCGGGGCGTGACGGGTCGGCGCTCACTCGCGCGGGTGAATTCATGAGTGAACTCACTCGCGCGGGTGAAACGGGGACGGCGGACGCCGGCTCAGCGCGCCGCGGCCTCCGTGTGGGTGGCGACCAGGTGCTCCAGGCGGGTGAGGGCGATCCGGCGGAGTTCGTCGGCCGCGATCAGCCGCTCCTCGTCCGGGTCGTTGGCGAGGCGGGTGCGGATGGAGGAGAGCACGGTGTCGAGCATCTCCTCCGGGACGACCCGTTCCAGGCAGACCACGAAGACGTGGCCGAACCGCGCCTCGTACGCGGCGTGCGCCGCCCGCAGTGCGGTGTGCGCTGCCTGGCTGCCGGGGGCCCGCATGCCGAGCAGCGGCTGCGGCATCCAGCCCTCGTCGGCCAGCGCCTCGGCGAGGTCGGCGGGGCGGAGGTCGTAGGAGGCCTCGCTGGCGGCTGCCAGCAGGGACTCGATGTCGGGGTAGGGGCGGTGTGCGGTGAGCCGCAGGGCCCAGCGGTGGCTGCCGCAGCAGGCGAGCAGGGCCTCCTCGGCGGCGCCGGCGTCGGCTTCGTTGAAGCGGTGCAACCCGAGGAGGGTCGGCTCTGTTCTGACGTCGAGCCGCTGTGGCGGGATGTCGGTGGCCAGCGGGTCCTCCTCGTGAGGGCGGGAAGGTGCCGGTGAAATGGGGTGGTGAGACGGGTGGGGTAGGGGCCGCGGAGGGGCGCTCGGGCGCCGGTCCGACTGCGCCTCCAAGGTAGTTGAGCGGTCATCAGTTGGGGAGGGCGCGCGCCGAATTCATCCGGACGAGCTATCAAGTTGTGACGTTGACACCTGGGCGTCAGTGCCCTCCCCGTCTTCCTCTGATAATCGGCTCCGCCGAAGTCCGAAGTCCGAAGTCCGAAGTCCGCATATCGAATACCGAATGCCGAACGCCCGGAACGCCCGGAACGCCCGGTCGTCGCGGGCCCGGGCCGGGATTCAGCCGCGGTGGACCTTGTGGTTGGCGGCCTGCGCCCGGGGGCGGACCACCAGCAGGTCGATGTTCACGTGCGGGGGCCGGGTCACCGCCCACGCCACGGTGTCCGCCACGTCCTCCGAGGTGAGCGGTTCGGCCACGCCCGCGTACACCGCGGCGGCCTTCTCCTCGTCGCCGCGGAAGCGGGTGACCGCGAAGCCCTCGGACTTCACCATGCCGGGCGCGATCTCGATCACCCGGATCGGCTCCCCGCACAGCTCCAGCCGCAGCGTGGCCGCGATGGTGTGCGCGGCGTGCTTGGCGGCGACGTACCCGCCGCCGCCCTCGTACGCGGCCAGCGCGGCGGTCGAGGAGAGCACCAGTACCGTGCCGTCGCCGGTGGCCCGCAGGGCCGGCAGCAGGGCCTGGGTCACGTGCAGCACGCCGAGCACGTTCACCTCGTACATGGCCCGCCAGTCGGCCGGGTCGCCGTGCTCGACGGTCTCGGCGCCGATCGCGCCGCCGGCGTTGTTCACCAGGACGTCCACCCGGCCGACCGTGGCGGCGAAGGCGTCCACGGCGGCCCGGTCGGTGACGTCCAGCGTGACCGCCCGCGCCGAGCCGCCGCGGTCGCCGATCTCCTCGGCGAGCGCCTCGATCCGGTCGGTGCGGCGGGCGGTCAGCACCACGTCGAAGCCCTCGGCGGCCAGCCGGCGGGCGGTCGCCGCGCCGATTCCGCTGCTGGCACCGGTGACCACGGCCACCTTCTGCTCGGTCATTGCCACTCCCTGGGCTCGTCGGTCGTTCACCCGATCATCTCAACCGCGCCGTCGCCCCGGCGGGCCGGTCGCGTCACAGCGGGGGGAACCCCGATATTGCGAGGACCCCGCTCCCCAGTTCCGGAGGACCCCATGGCAGCCGAGCCGCGCCGCGCCGAGTCGGGCTTCGCGATCGAACCGCTCTACGGTCCCGGGTCCCCGGCCGGCCGGGACGCCGGCGCCCGGCTGGGCCGGCCGGGGGAGTACCCCTACACCCGGGGCGTCTATCCGACGATGTACACCGGCCGGCCCTGGACCATGCGCCAGTACGCGGGCTTCGGCACCGCCGCCGAGTCCAACGCCCGCTACCGGCAGCTGATCGCCGGCGGCGGCACCGGCCTCTCGGTCGCCTTCGACCTGCCCACCCAGATGGGCTACGACTCGGACGCGCCGCTCGCCGCGGGGGAGGTCGGCAAGGTGGGCGTCGCGGTGGACGGCGTCGAGGACATGGCGGTGCTGTTCGACGGCATCCCGCTCGGCGGGGTGTCCACCTCGATGACCATCAACGCGCCCGCCGCCCTGCTCCTGCTCCTCTACCAACTGGTCGGCGAGGCCCAGGGAGTGGCACCGGCGGCGCTCACCGGCACGGTCCAGAACGACGTGCTGAAGGAGTACATCGCCCGCGGCACCTACATCTTCCCGCCGCAGCCCTCGCTGCGGCTGGTGGCCGACGTGTTCCGGTACTGCCGGGCCGAGATCCCGCGCTGGAACACCATCTCCATCTCCGGCTACCACATGGCCGAGGCCGGAGCCGATCCCGCTCAGGAGGTCGCCTTCACCCTGGCCAACGGCATCGCCTACGTCCGCACCGCGCTCGCCGCCGGAATGGCGGTGGACGACTTCGCGCCCCGGCTCTCGTTCTTCTTCGTGGCCCGGACGACCCTGCTGGAGGAAGTGGCCAAGTTCCGTGCCGCGCGCAGGATCTGGGCCGGCATCATGCGGGACGGCTTCGGCGCCCGCGACCCGCGCTCGCAGATGCTGCGCTTCCACACCCAGACCGCGGGAGTGCAGCTCACCGCCCAGCAGCCCGAGGTCAACCTGGCCCGGGTGACCGTGCAGGCGCTCGCCGCGGTGCTCGGCGGCACCCAGTCGCTGCACACCAACAGCTTCGACGAGGCCATCGCGCTGCCCACCGAGAAGGCCGCCCGGCTCGCCCTGCGCACCCAGCAGGTGCTCGCGTACGAGACCGACGTGACCGCCACCGTCGACCCGTTCGCCGGCTCCTACGCCGTCGAGTCGCTCACCGACGAGGTGGAGGCCGCCGTGCGGGTGCTGATGGACCGGATCGAGGAGCAGGGCGGCGCGGTGGCCGCGATCGAACGGGGCTACCAGAAGGGCGAGATCGAGCGCACCGCCTACCGGATCCAGCGGGAGACCGACTCCGGCGAGCGGACGGTGGTCGGCGTCAACCGCTTCCGGTCGGACGCGGAGGAGCCCTACCGGCCGCTGCGGGTGGACCCGGCGATCGAGGCGCGGCAGGCGCGGCGGCTGGCCCGGCTGCGGGCCGAGCGCTCCGCCGGCGCCGTCACCCGGACGCTGGACGGGCTGCGCCGCGCCGCCGGGGGGACGGACAACGTGCTGTACCCGATGAAGGAGGCGCTGGCCGCCCGGGCCACCGTCGGCGAGGTGTGCGACGCGCTGCGCGGGGTGTGGGGGACGTACGAGCCGGTGGAGCGCTTCTGACGGGCCGTCGACCGCTCGTCAACCTGCCGGTGCCGCCCGGGAAGTGGCGGCCGTGACCGCCGGCCCGGGGGATCGTTGCACAGGTCACGCGACCCGGGGAAGGCGGCTGAAACGAGATGTCATACCCACCTGTCCGGCTGGTATGCGCCCATCCGGGCACTAGTTTTCCGGAAGTCGGGCCAAATCCCCCCAACAGGCCTACGATTGGGGAGATGAACCGTCCTGAGCCCGCTCAGTCGGGCGTCACTCTCGCCATCGCACGCCCCGCCGCCGATCTGCGCGAGCGGGTCCGGGCGCTGGAGCCCGAGCTGATCGCCTTCCGCCGTGACCTGCACCGGCACCCGGAGTTGGGCCGCCAGGAGTTCCGTACCACCGGGCTGCTGCGCGACCGGCTGGTGGCCGCCGGCCTCGACCCCAGGGTGCTGCCCGGCGGCACCGGAATGCTGGTCGACATCGTCCCGCCCGGCACCGCCCCGGGAACCGAGTTCCTGGCCTTCCGCGCCGACATCGACGCGCTGCCGATCGGCGACGCCAAGACCGACGTGCCGTACCGCTCCACCGTCCCCGGCCGGGCCCACGCCTGCGGCCACGACGTGCACACCTCGGTGCTGCTCGGCACCGGCCTGGTGCTGGCCGAGGCGCTCCGCGCCGGCGAACTGCGCCGCCCCGTCCGGCTGGTGTTCCAGCCCGCGGAGGAGGTCATGCCGGGCGGCGCGCTGGACGTGGTCAAGGCCGGCGGGATGGCGGGCGTCGGGCGGATCTTCGCGGTGCACTGCGACCCCAAGGTGGAGGTCGGCCGGATCGCCCTGAAGGTCGGGGCGATCACCTCGGCCTGCGACCGCCTGGTGCTCCACCTGGACGGGCCGGGAGGGCACACCGCCCGCCCGCACCTGACCACCGATCTGGTCACCGCCGTCGCCCGGATGGCCGCCGACCTCCCGGGGGCGCTGGCCCGCCGGATGGACCCGCGCTGGGGCGTCAGCCTGGTCTGGGGCCGGATCGCCGCCGGCTCCGCGCCCAACGTCATCCCGCAGCACGCCGAACTGGAGGGCACCGTCCGCTGCCTGGAGCTGGACGGCTGGCGCGAGACGCCGGACCTGCTGCACGAGCTGATCGCCAAGGTGGCCGAGACCCACCGGGCCAAGTGGACGCTGGACTACCACCGCGGGGTGCCGCCGGTGGTGAACGAGGCGGTCTCGGTCGCGCTGCTGGACGAGGCGATGAACGCCCGGTTCGGGCGGGACGGGGCCCAGGTGGTGGAGGCCACCGAGCAGAGCCTGGGCGGCGAGGACTTCTCCTGGTACCTGGAGCACGCCCCGGGAGCCCTGGCCAGGCTGGGCGTCCGCGCTCCCGGCGACGCCACCGTCCGGGACCTGCACCAGGGCCGGTTCGACGTGGACGAGCGGGCGATCGGCATCGGCGTGGAGCTGTTCTCGGCGCTGGCCCTGGAGGCGGACGGCAACTGACGGCGGACCCGGGGGCGGTGCGGCCGGCCCGTTCCGGAACCGTCGGATCCGGGGCTCCGGGACGGTTTCGTAGACTGGCCGGACCGACCTCGGATCACCGTCCGCGTGGGGGATAGAGCGTCGGGGAGAACATCAGACCACGGTTTGATAACAACCCGAACGCTCCGGCACCCTGTAACACAACCGTGTTCTACGCGCGTTACGGTGGCGTCCGACCGCGCCAAACGGGTGCGTGTAGAAGGAGATATCCCCTTGCGCCGTTCAATGAAGCTCGCCGCGGTTGTGCTCTCGGGTTCCCTGGGCATGGCCTCGCTCGCCGCTTGCGGCGCAAAGAGCACCGACTCCTCCTCCTCCGGCTCGGGCGACGGTTCGCTCAAGGTCGGCCTGGCCTACGACATCGGCGGCCGTGGCGACCAGTCGTTCAACGACTCCGCCGCCCGCGGCCTGGACAAGGCCAAGTCGGAGCTGGGCGTCTCGGTGACCGAGGCCGAGGCCAAGCCGGGCGAGGCCGAGGCCGACAAGGAGACCCGCCTCAAGAACCTGATCGACGGTGGCTACAAGACCATCGTCGCGGTCGGCTTCGTCTACCAGCCGGCGGTCAACAAGGTCGCCAAGGACAACCCGAACGTCAAGTTCGCGATCATCGACTCGAACGACAAGGACCAGCCGGCCAACGTCACCTCGCTGCTCTTCGCCGAGCAGGAGGGCTCGTACCTGGCCGGTGTCGCCGCCGCGAACAAGTCGAAGAGCAAGCACGTCGGCTTCATCGGCGGTGTGCAGTCCGAGCTGATCAAGAAGTTCGAGGCCGGTTACAAGGCGGGTGTGAAGTCCGTCGACCCGAACATCACGGTCGAGACCACCTACCTGACCACCCCGCCGGACTTCACCGGCTTCACCTCGCCCGACAAGGGCAAGGAGGCCGCCCAGGGCCAGCTCGACAAGGGCGCGGACGTCATCTACACCGCCGCCGGCTCCTCCGGCAACGGTGCCATCGAGGCCGTCGCCAACAAGTCGGGCGCCCTGGCCATCGGTGTCGACTCCGACCAGGCCAACCAGCCGGCCCTGGCGAAGTACAAGAACAGCATCCTGACCTCGATGGTCAAGAACGTCGACACCGCGGTGTTCTCGTACATCGACTCGGTCAAGAAGGGCCAGAGCCCGACCGGCGTCAAGCTGTTCGACCTGAAGTCCGACGGTGTCTCGCTCGCCACCACCGGCAACAAGATCGACGACATCCAGGACAAGCTGAAGGCCGCCGCCGAGTCGATCAAGTCCGGCGCCACCACCATCCCGACCGCGCCGGCCGCCCAGTAACGACCGCGCGTCCCGGACGCCGCAGCGCTGCCGCCTGCCAGGCAGCGCGACGCATCCACACAGTTCACGGGAGGGGCCCGGCAGGGTGCGCTCAACGCGTACCCCCGGGCCCCGTTCCGTCTCTCCGTTTCCCTTGGCCCTCCGTGCGCAACGACGCGCCTCCAGACCACCAGGAGATCGCCATCACCGCATCCGATCCCGTCCCCCTGCGCAAGGACGGAACCCCCAGCGCGGGGGCGGCGACACCGGCCGTCGAACTGCGCGGCATCACCAAGCGCTTCCCGGGTGTCGTGGCCAACCACGACATCAACCTCACCGTCCGCACCGGCACCGTGCACGCCCTGATGGGTGAGAACGGCGCCGGCAAGTCGACGCTGATGAAGATCCTCTACGGCATGCAGAAGCCGGACGAGGGCACCATCGCGATCAACGGCGAGCCGTGCGAGTTCAACACCCCCGGCGACGCCATCGCCCGCGGCGTCGGCATGGTGCACCAGCACTTCATGCTCGCCGACAACCTCACGGTGTGGGAGAACGTCGTCCTCGGCGGCGAGAAGCTCCACGGCATCGGCGCCAGGGCGAAGGCGAAGATCAGGGAGATCTCCGACCAGTACGGCCTGGGCGTGCGCCCGGACGCCCTGGTCGAGGACCTCGGGGTCGCCGACCGCCAGCGCGTCGAGATCCTCAAGGTGCTGTACCGCGGCGCCAAGATCCTCATCCTCGACGAGCCCACGGCCGTGCTGGTCCCGCAGGAGGTCGACGCGCTGTTCGACAACCTGCGCGACCTCAAGTCCGAGGGCGTCACCGTCATCTTCATCTCGCACAAGCTGCACGAGGTGCTCGCGGTGGCCGACGCGATCAGCGTCATCCGGCGCGGCACCACGGTCGGCGACGCCGACCCGAAGGCCGTCACCGCCCGCCAGCTCGCCGAGCTGATGGTCGGCGCCGAGCTGCCCTCCCCGGAGAGCCGCGAGTCGACCGTCACCGACACCGTGATGCTCGACGTCGAGGGCCTGCGGATCGCCAAGACCGACGCCGAGGGCATCGAGCGCGTCGTCCTGGACGACATCTCGCTGCGCATCCACAAGGGCGAGATCCTCGGCATCGCCGGCGTCGAGGGCAACGGCCAGGCCGAACTGGTCGAGGCCATCATGGGCATGCTGCCGCTGAACGCCGGTACCGTGACCCTGGACGGCGAGGACCTCTCCGGCGCCCAGACCCGGGCCCGCCGCGAGGCCGGCATCGGCTACATCCCCGAGGACCGCCACCGGCACGGCCTGCTGCTGGAGGCCCCGCTCTGGGAGAACCGCGTCCTCGGTCACGTCACCGAGGCGCCCAACTCCAAGGGCCTGCTGCTCGACCGGGCCGCCGCCCGTACGGACACCTGGCGGATCGTCGAGGAGTACGACGTCCGCACTCCCGGCATCGAGGTCACCGCGGCCTCGCTCTCCGGCGGCAACCAGCAGAAGCTGATCATCGGCCGCGAGATGAGCCACCGGCCCAAGCTGCTGATCGCCGCCCACCCGACCCGCGGTGTGGACGTCGGCGCGCAGGCGCAGATCTGGGAGCACATCCGGGTCGCCCAGCGGGCCGGCCTGGCCGTCCTGCTGATCTCCGCCGATCTGGACGAGCTGATCGGCCTGTCCGACACCATCCGGGTCGTCTACCGCGGCCGCCTGGTCGCCGACGCCGACCCGGCCACCGTCACCGCCGAGGACCTCGGTACCGCGATGACCGGTGCCGCCAGCGGCCACCTGGAGTCCGAGCCGGAGGCCGTCGCCGAGGCGCAGGCCGTCGCGGCCGAGGGCACCGAGGCCGAGGCCGGGCACCAGCCCACCGACACCGCCGACGACCCGCAGGCGGGGGAGTAACCCATGACCAGTCCCAACCCCGCCGCCGCGAAGCCCGGCCTGGCGCAGCGGTTCAGCGGCGAGCGGATCACGCTGGCCCTGGCCGCGCCGGTGCTCGCGATCGTGCTGTCCCTCGTGATCTGCTCCGCCCTGCTGGCCACCTCGGGCAAGAACCCGTTCGACGCGTGGAACGTGATGATCACGTACGCCACCAAGTCGGACGGCCAGGTGAACATCCTCAACCGGACCACCACCTACTACCTGGCCGCCGCGGCCGCCGCGTTCGGGTTCCGGATGAACCTGTTCAACATCGGCGTCGAGGGCCAGTACAAGGTCGCGGCGCTGTTCGCGGCCTTCGTCGGCGGCCAGCTCGACCTGCCGGCGTTCATCCAGATCCCGCTGCTGCTCATCACCGCGATGCTGGTCGGCGGTCTGTACGCGAGCATCGCCGGCCTGCTCAAGGTCTACCGCGGCGTCAGCGAGGTCATCTCGACCATCATGCTGAACTCGATCGCGACCGCGATCGTCGGTGTGCTGCTCGTCCCGGGGATCTTCGCGCCCAAGGTCAGCGGCACCAGCAACTCGATCCAGACCGAGAAGGTCTCGGAGTCCAGCCACTTCTTCTCGATCGAGACGGACGGCGGCAGGCTCTGGGGCTTCCTGATCGTCGCCGTCGTGGTCGGCGTGGTCTTCCAGTTCGTGCTGACCCGCACCCGCTTCGGCTTCGACCTGCGCGCCACCGGCCGTTCGGAGACCGCCGCCACCGCCTCCGGCGTCAACGTCAAGAAGATGGTCGTCGTCTCGATGGTCGTCTCCGGCGCGATCGCCGGCCTGATCGGCCTGCCGGAGCTGCTGCAGAACTCGTACTACTTCGGCCAGACCTTCCAGCCCGGCCTGGGCTTCCTGGGCATCTCGATCGCCCTGCTCGGCCGGAACAGCCCGATCGGCATCGCCTTCGCGGCGCTGCTGTTCGCCTTCCTGGACGCCGCCGGCTCGGTGCTGCCGCTGCCCATGAACGGCGAGTTCCCCTTCGAGATCGTCGACGTCATGAAGGGCACCATCGTCATCTGCGTCGTCGTCGCGTACGAGCTGGTGCGTCGCTACGGCCTGACCCGCCAGCAGAAGCGGGTCGGCGCCGAGCTCGCCGCCCAGGCTGCCGCGAACAGTGAGAAGAAGGAGGTGTCCGCATGAGCACGGCCACCGCTGCTCGTCCGAAGGCGTCGGGCGCACCCGCGAAGAAGCGCAAGCTGTCCTGGCCGGTGGTGCTCCTGCTGATCGCGGGTGCCCTGGTGCTGTTCTCGGCCGTGGGCATGGCCACCGGCAGCCACTCGCTGACCTCCTCCGGGCAGGTCACCGCCGCCCTCGGTGCGGCCGTGCCGATCGGCATGGCCGGTCTCGGCGGTCTCTGGTCCGAGCGGGCCGGTGTGGTCAACATCGGTCTCGAAGGCATGATGGTCGCCGGCACCTTCTGCGGCGCCTGGGCCGGCTACCTGGTCAACCCGTGGGTCGGCCTGCTGGCCGGCATGGCCGGCGGCGCGCTCGGCGGTCTGCTGCACGCGCTCGTCACCGTCACCTTCGGCGTCGACCACATCGTCTCGGGCGTCGGCATCAACCTGCTGATCCCCGGTATCTGCGCGTACGTCAACCGGATCTACTACAAGGACTACGTCTCGGTCGGTGCCGGCCAGAACCAGTCCCCGCCGGCCGATCCGCTGCCGTACATCACCGTCCCCGGCCTGTCCTCCTGGCTCAAGGACATCGAGACCCACCACTGGTTCTTCGTCTCGGACGTCGCGGGCGTGCTCGGCGGCCTGGTCACCAACATCTCGGTGGTCGTGCTGCTGGCCGCCGCGCTGATCGTGGCCAGCTACTTCGCGCTCTGGCGCACGGTGTTCGGCCTGCGGCTGCGCTCCTGCGGCGAGAACCCGACCGCCGCCGAGTCGCTGGGCGTCAACGTCTACAAGTACAAGTACCTGGCGGTCATCGCCTCCGGCGCCTTCGCGGGCCTCGGCGGCGCGTACCTCTCGCTGGTCGCCGCGCACTTCTACAAGGACGGCCAGACGGCGGGCCGGGGCTTCATCGGCCTCGCCGCGATGATCTTCGGCAACTGGATGCCCGGCGGTCTCGCCATGGGCGCCGGCCTGTTCGGCTTCACCGACAGCCTCCAGCTGCGCGACCCGGAGTCGGTGCACGTGCTGATCCTGATCGTCGGCATCGCGATGATCCTGCTCGCGCTCTGGCACCTGTACCGCCGCAAGTACGTCGCGACGGCGATCGCCGCCGCGGCGGCCGCCGGTCTGATCGCCTGGTACGCGTTCACCGACGAGGTGCAGCGCCCGCTGATCGTCGCCACGCCGTACGTGATCACCCTGGTGGTGCTCGCCCTGGCCTCGCAGCGGCTGCGGATGCCGAAGGCGGACGGCCAGATCTACCGCAAGGGCCAGGGCAAGTGACCGCCCCGGTGCCCGCGGCGCCGTCCGCGGTCGACTGGGAGCTGCTGCGCACGGCGGCGCGCGAGGCCATGGGCCACGCGTACGCGCCGTACAGCAGGTTCCCGGTCGGCGCGGCCGCGCTGGTGGACGACGGCCGGGTGGTCACCGGCTGCAACGTGGAGAACGCCTCGTACGGGCTCGGGCTGTGCGCCGAGTGCGGGCTGGTGTCCGCGCTGCACGCCTCCGGCGGCGGCCGGCTGGTCGCCTTCACCTGTGTGGACGGCGCCGGCGAGCTGCTGATGCCGTGCGGGCGCTGCCGCCAGCTGCTGTACGAGCACGGCGGCCCCGGGCTGCTGATCGAACTGGCCTCGGGCGTCAAGCCGATGAGTGAGGTCCTGCCCGACGCGTTCGGGCCGGAGCGGCTCTAGCCCCGGCAATTGTTACGCGCGTAGAGTGTCGCGAGTGGGCCGGAACCCGGTCATCTCGCGACACTCTTCGCTTTTGAAACCCCTCTTGGAGCACGCATGGACGCCATCTCCGTCATCAGGACCAAGCGCGATCGCGGAGAGCTGAGCGACGCTCAGATCGACTGGGTCATCGACGCCTACACCCGCGGCGAGGTCGCCGACGAGCAGATGTCCGCGTTGGCGATGGCGATCCTGCTCAACGGGATGCAGTCGCGCGAGATCAGCCGCTGGACCGACGCCATGATCCGCTCCGGCGTCCGGATGGACTTCTCCTCGCTGCCGCTGCCCACCAGCGACAAGCACTCCACCGGCGGCGTCGGCGACAAGATCACCCTGCCGCTCGCCCCGCTGGTCGCCGCCTGCGGCGCCGCCGTCCCGCAGCTGTCCGGCCGCGGCCTCGGCCACACCGGCGGCACCCTGGACAAGCTGGAGTCCATCCCCGGCTGGCGCGCCCTGCTCTCCAACGAGGAGATGCTCGACGTGCTGCGCTCCGTCGGCGCGGTGATCTGCGCCGCGGGTGACGGCCTCGCGCCGGCCGACAAGAAGCTGTACGCGCTGCGCGACGTCACCGGCACCGTCGAGGCGATCCCGCTGATCGCCTCCTCGATCATGTCCAAGAAGATCGCCGAGGGTACCGGCGCGCTGGTCCTGGACGTCAAGGTCGGCTCCGGGGCGTTCATGAAGAACCTGGACGACGCCCGCGAACTGGCCCGCACCATGGTCGGCCTGGGCACCACCGCCGGGGTCAACACCGTCGCCCTGCTCACCGACATGTCCACCCCGCTCGGCCTCACCGCGGGCAACGCGCTGGAGGTCAGGGAGTCCCTGGAGGTGCTGGCGGGCGGCGGCCCGGCCGACGTCGTCGAGCTGACCCTCGCGCTCGCCCGCGAGATGCTCGCCGCGGCCGGCGTGCACGGCAAGGACCCGGCGGACGCGCTGCGCGACGGCTCCGCGATGGACCACTGGCGCCGCATGATCGCCGCCCAGGGCGGCGACGTGGACGCCCCGCTCCCGGTCGCCCGCGAGCAGCACGTCATCCCGGCGCCCGCCTCCGGCGTGCTCACCGCGCTGGACGCCTACGCGATCGGCGTCTGCGCCTGGCGCCTGGGCGCCGGCCGCGCCCGCAAGGAGGACCCGGTCCAGGCCGGCGCCGGCGTCGAGATGCACGCCAAGCCGGGCGACACCGTGGTGGCGGGCCGGCCCCTGCTGACCCTGCACACCGACACCCCGGAGCGCTTCGACTACGCGATCGAGGCCCTGTCCGGCGCCATCGAGGTCGCCCCGGCGGGCACGGCGTTCACTCCGGACCCGATCGTCCTCGACCGCATCGCGTAGTCATACGACTACTCCGTGTGCGGCGGTGTGGTCTACGCTGCCGCACATGGGAGTCGACCGCTTCGTGGTCGAGATCGAACCTGAGGTCCGTGACTGGCTCGCGGCGCTTCCGGCGCGGCACTATGCCGGCGTTGAGGATCACCTCGATTACCTGGCAGAGCATCCGACGACACTTGGTGAGCCGCTCTCGCGGCACCTGGGCGGGCCATTGCGGGAGCTTCGGGGCCGGAGCTTCGCTTCCAGACTCCGGTCGCCTGAACGCCGCTGAGGAGCCCGCACCCGCCCCCGGGTGCGGGCTCCTTCGCTCAGGCGTACGTCCGCAGGACGCCCGTGTCGAGGGTCCAGGGGCCGACGGTGACGATGTCGCCGAAGGCGAACTCCTTGCGGCGGGTGTAGCCGGGCTCGTCGTGGATGATTCCGGTGCCCTTGCGGGGGTCGACCAGGAGATACATCGGGATGCCCATGGCCGAGTAGTCGCGGACCTTGCCGTGGTAGTCGTTCTCAGGGTTGGACTTGGAGACGATTTCCACGACCAGAAGGATCTCGTGAGGGAGGAGAGCCGGCTTGTCGTCGTCCAGATTCGCCTCGGGAAACACCATCAGGTCCGGGTTCCGGAGCCGGCCGAGGCCGACATCCTCCAAGTCCGCGCCGCCGTGGGCGATGTAGCCGGGATGGGTCTGGGCCAGCTGGGTGTTGAGCTGTCGCGCCAGACGGATGACGGCGAGCTCGCGGCGCCTCACGGGCGACATCCTCATGACGATCTCGCCGTCCGCGATCTCGATCTTCCCTATCCCTGGAATCCGGGGCAGCTGGTCGGCGATCTCACGCAACCGGGCGAACGCGGCGGGATCGATGCTCACGCCCGGAGTGTATCGGCGGCCGCGGTCAGGGGCGGTGGAAGACGTCGTGGGTGCCGATCCGGCGCCAGACGATGTGCGGCTCGCCGTCCTGGACGGAGGCGCCGTAGCTGAAGGTCGCCCGGCCGTCGGGGGCCCAGGTCAGCTCCCAGACGTCCGGATGCCCCTGCATCTTCTTCACCCGGAGGCTCCGCCGAAAGCCCTGCCCGGCCCGCAGGTCGGTGACGAACTGGGCGACGGCGACGAGGGAGGCGGCCTTCTGCGCCGGGGTCAGGCCCTTCCAGTCGCGTAGGAAGTGGGCCAGCGACTCATACGTCGGCACGGCGCTTGATCTCCTCCAGGTCCAGCCCGGCCTCGTCGGCGAGCGACTGCAGGAAGGAGTCGCCGTCCTGGAACACGTCCCCGCGCTCGCCCGTGGCGATGGCGGCCTCGACCTCCTGCTCCTTCTCCTGCCAGGCGGGGCTCCAGAACCAGGCCTGGTCGTCGGGGATCACGGAGGCCGGGGTCAGGACGATGCGGCCGTCCTCGACCGCGACCACCAGCTGATCGCCCTCCTGGAGGTCCAACTGCTCTCTTATCTCCTGGGGGATGGTGACCACGCCCTTCTTCCGCACGGGTGTGGACACCAGGTGGGGGCGACGGCGGCGCTTGAGGTCTGCCATAGGGAAAGTCTACCTGGCGGAAAGTCTGCCCGGCTGCCCGAGTGCTCGCCCTCACGCCCGGGAGCGTGCCGAGGTCATCCGCCGCGCCGCGTGGGCCTGGCGGGTGGCGTAGAGGGTGACGGCGGCGGCGAGGGCCATGGCGGTGAGGCCGACGGTGGCGGCGCCGGGCCAGCCGGTGGCGTGGTAGGCGTCCGCGCCGAGGGTGCCGCCGACGCTGTTGCCGAGGTAGTAGGCGATCAGATACAGGGCGGAGGCCTGGGCGCGGCCCTCGGTGGCGGTGCGGCCGACCGAGGAGGAGGCGGTGGCGTGGCCGGCGAAGAAGCCGGCGGTGATCAGGACCAGGCCGAGCAGGGCGCAGACCAGGGACTCGGCGAGGGAGAGCAGCAGGCCGGCCGCGGTCACGCCGACGGAGACGTAGAGGGCGCCGCGCCGGCCGAGCCGGGCGGAGAGCCGGCCGGCCGCGGCGGAGGTGCCGGTGCCGACCAGGTAGACCACGAAGATCGAGGCGGCGATCGACTCCGGCAGGTGGAACGGCGCGCCGATCAGCCGGTAGCCGACGGTGTTGTAGACCGCGCCGAACACCGCCATGAACAGCATTCCGAGCAGGTACAGCCGTACCAGCAGCGGGTTGCGCAGGTGCCGTCCGACGGTGCGGGTGAGCGCGCGGGCGTCCACCGAGGCCGGGGTGAAGTGGCGGGCGGCAGGGATCAGCAGCCGGAAGGCGAGGGTGGCGAGCAGGGCGAGGACGGCGGAGGCGGCGAGGCCCCAGCGCCAGCCGAGCCCGGCGGCGGTCCAGCCGGAGATCAGCCGCCCGCCCATCCCGCCGATGCTGTTGCCGGCCACGTACAGGCCCATCGCGGAGGGCAGCGCGCCGGGGCGGACCTCCTCGGCGAGGTAGGCCATGGCGGTGGCGGGGAGTCCGGCTAGGGCGGCGCCCTGGAGGACCCGCAGCGTGACGAGGGTGGTGAGGTCGGGGGCGAACGGCAGGGCGAGGGCGAGCGCGGAGGCGGCGAGGGTGGAGGCCGTCATCACCGCGGTGCGGCCGTACCTGTCGGACAGCGCGCTGGCCGGGAGCAGCCCGAGGGCGAGGCCGAGGGTGGCGGCGGAGGCCGTCCAGCTGGCCTGGCCGGGGGTGAGGTCGAGGTCGGCCGAGAGGACCGGCAGCAGGCCCTGGGTGGAGTAGAGCAGGACGAAGGTCGCGACGCCGGCGGCGAACAGGGCGAGGTTGGCGCGGCGGAAGGCGCGCTGCCCGGGGCCGAGGCGGTCGTCCGCGGGGGCGGCCGAGGGGGAGGGGTCGGGGGCGGGGGCATCCGGGGCGGTCACGGATGCCCTGGTATCGGAGGGCTGCATGGCGTCGACGGTAGGCCTGCCGCCTTTGATGCGTCCAATGCATGAAGCGGGGATGATCGATGCACTGGCGTATGAGTCGAGGTGGTGACGGAATGGCGGGTGCCGAACCGGTGGACGGCGGCGAGCAGCGGTACCGGGTCGCCGAGTTGGGGCCGGAGGAGCCGGCCGTGCTGCTGGCGCCACGGCTGGCCCGGTTCGCGGCGGTGGCCCGGCTGGAGCACGTGACCCAGGCGGCGGCGCTGCTCGGGGTGCCGCAGCCGACGCTGTCGCGCGCGGTGGCCGGGCTGGAGGAGGACCTGGGGGTGGACCTGCTGGCCCGTCAGGGCCGTACGGTCCGGCTGACCAGGGCGGGCCGGCTGCTGCTGGCCTCGGTGGAGCGGGCGCTGGCCGAGGTGGAGCGCGGCGCCGCGGCGGCCAGGGCGGCGGCGGACCCGGCGGTGGGCCTGGTGGCCTTCGGGTTCCTGCACACGATGGGGCCGGACGCGGTGCCGGCGCTGCTGCGGGGCTTCCGGGCGGCGCACCCGCGGGTGCGGTTCCAGCTGGTGCAGGACTACGGCGCGGCGATGCTGGAGCGTTTGCGGGCGGGGGAGTTGGACCTCTGCCTGGTCGCGCCGCTGCCGGAGGACCCGGCGTTCACCGCCCGCCTGCTGGACGAGCAGCGGCTGAACCTGGTCGTCCCGGCGGACCACCGGCTGGCCGGGCGGCGGCGGATCCGGCTGGCGGAGGTGGCCGAGGAGCCGTTCGTCGGGCTGGAGCAGGGGTACGGGCTGCGCGCGATCACGGACGGCTTCTGCGCGGAGGCGGGCTTCGTCCCCAGGCCGGCGTTCGAGGGCGAGGAGGCGGAGACGCTGCGCGGGCTGGTGGCGGCCGGGCTGGGGGTGGCGCTGCTGCCGCCGGCCCTGGTGCCGCGGCCCGGGGTGGTGGAGCTGGAGGTGACGGCGCCGCGCACCCGGCGGGCGATCGGGCTGGCCTGGGTGGCGGGGCGGCCGCTGAGCCCGCCGGCCGCGGCCTTCCGGGACTTCGTGCTCTCCCGGCGCGGGCGGTTGTTGCAGCACGACTGACGTCTTTGCGAGCGCTCGCCGCGACGGGCTGACGCTTTGGTGGATCGTATGGACCGGGCGGTGGAATTCCCGGTGGAGTTTGGACCATCCGGTGGTGTCGGCGGTGGTGGGTCTACGCGCGTAGGGGCTATATTTCCGCAATGGAACAGCAGATCCCCGTCACCACCGCGGGCACGGGCCCGCGCATCCCCACCGCCGACCAGATCCGCCGCGCGCCGAAGGTCCTCCTGCACGACCACCTGGACGGCGGGCTGCGCCCGGAGACCGTGGTCGAGCTGGCCGCCGCCTGCGGCTACCAGGGCCTGCCCACCACCGACCCCAAGGAGCTCGGCGAGTGGTTCCGCGAGGCCGCCGACTCCGGCTCGCTGGTCCGCTACCTGGAGACCTTCGCGCACACCTGCGCCGTGATGCAGACCCGTGCGGCGCTGATCAAGGTCGCCGCGGACTGCGCCGAGGACCTGGCCGCCGACGGCGTCGTGTACGCCGAGGTCCGCTACGCCCCCGAGCAGCACCTGGAGGCCGGGCTGACCCTGGACGAGGTCGTCGAGGCCGTCCAGGAGGGCTTCCGCCTCGGCGAGGCCAACGCCCGCGAGGCCGGCCACCGGATCCGCGTCGGCACCCTGCTGACCGCGATGCGGCACGCCGCCCGCTCCACCGAGATCGCCGAACTGGCCAACCGCTACCGGGACCAGGGCGTGGTCGGCTTCGACATCGCGGGCGCCGAGGCCGGCTACCCCCCCACCCGCCACCAGGCCGCCTTCGACTACCTCAAGGGCGAGAACAACCACTTCACGATCCACGCGGGCGAGGCCTTCGGCCTGCCGTCGATCTGGGAGGCCCTCCAGTGCTGCGGCGCCGACCGGCTCGGCCACGGGGTGCGGATCGTCGACGACATCACGGTCGGCGAGGACGGCGGCGTCGAGCTCGGCCGGCTGGCCGCGTACGTGCGCGACAAGCGCATCCCGCTGGAGATGTGCCCGACCTCCAACATCCAGACCGGCGCCGCCTCCTCCTACACCGAGCACCCGATCGGGCTGCTCAGCCGGCTGAAGTTCCGGGTCACCGTGAACACCGACAACCGGCTGATGAGCGGCACCAGCATGAGCCGGGAGTTCGGCCACGTGGTGGAGGCCTTCGGCTACACGCTGGGGGACCTGGAGTGGTTCACGGTGAACGCGATGAAGTCCGCGTTCCTGCCCTTCGACGAGCGGCTGGCGATGATCAGCGACGTGATCAAGCCGGGGTACGCCGAGCTGAAGGCGGAGTGGCTGTTCAGCGCGGGCACCGGCGGCAACTGAGCCGGTGGGCTAGGTGCCGGTCCGGCCGGTCGGATGAACGCGACGTTCCTGCAAGCGAGTTGGCGTTCATCCGACTACTCACTCGGGTGAGTGAACACCCTTTGGTTCCCGCGCGACCTGCTCACTACGGTGTGCCAGTCACTGCCGACACGCGCCGCGACGGTCGCCCGTCCGTCGCTCCCTCGCGCGAAGTCGGCCACCGACGAGGACCCAAAGGGGACCAACCATGAAGCAGGCTCTCAAGGCCGCCGGCACCGCGGCTCTCGGCATCGCCATCGCGGCGGTCGGCGCCGGCGCCGCCTCCGCGGCTGACGGCCAGGCGGCCGGCGGCCTCGGGCTGCCCACCGGGGCGCTCACCAACCCCGCGGTGACCGGCGCGGTCACCGACACCGCAGCCAAGCTGCCCGGGGCCGACAAGGTCACCGGCACGCTGGGCACCCTCGCCCCGACCGTCGGCAAGGCCGTCCCGGCCGGCGACACCCCGCTGGCCGGCGTCACCCAGCAGCGCGCCGCCCTCCCGACCGTCCCGGGCCTGGACAAGACCCCGGTCGGCGGGCTGACCGGTCTGCTCCCGGGCCTCCCCGGTCTGGCCGGCTGAGCCGGAACCCACGGCACGGCGACGGGCCGTCCACCCCGGGGATCCCGGGGCGGGCGGCCCGTCGGCGTTCGCCGGGGTCGCGGCGTCCGCCGGGCCGTGCCCGCCGGGCCCGGCGGGCACGCACTCGGCACGTCTCCCGGCCGCCCCGCTCACGTCTCCCGGTCGCCCGGCGCGCGGCCCCGGGCCACACCGGTCGCGGCCCCAGGCCGCCCGGCTCACGGTTCCTGGGGGAGCAGCAGCCAGAGGGCCAGGTAGAGCAGGAACTGCGGTCCTGGCAGCAGGCAGGAGAGCAGGAAGATCAGCCGGACGGTCCACGGGGTCAGGCCGAAGCGTTCGGCGATCCCGGCGCAGACGCCGGCGAGGACACGGTTGTGGCGGGGACGGGCGAGACGCGCACTCATGGCCTACTCCGTACGGTGGCGGCCCGGTCCGGGCGGTCCGGCGGGCTACTTCCATGGTCCGTCGCCGTCGGCCGGGGAACCTCCGTCCAGCAGGTGATTTCCCAGCCCCGAGGGGTCGCCGGGGTGGCGTAGCCGGGTGTCGGGGTCGTTCTCAGGGTGACCCTGAGGGAGGGGGGAGCCTCCTCGGACATCCGGGCCGGAAGGGTGTCGGGCCGGGTCCGTTCGGGAGCCGGGAAGCGGCTCGATAGGATGCCGCCGATCGCAGTCGGCCGGGGGGCGGACCAAGAGACCGGCATTGTTGTGGAATGACCTCTCGTGCAAGCGATTTCACGTCCTGACGGGTTCCATCCGAATTCTCTCGTGAGGTTGAGTTGCGCATTCGGCACCGCAGACTCCTGGCCGCGACCGCTGCCGTCGCGCTGGCCTCCGCCCTGGCCGTGGTCGAGGCTCCGGCCGGCTCCGCCGCGGAGGAGGCCGTCCTGGCGGTCCGGGACGTCCAGCCCCGGCCGTCGCCGGTCGTGATCGCCTTCAGCGGCCTTCCCGGCACCGTCCGGGCGGGCGGCGCGCCGGTGGAGTTCTCCGTGACGCTCAGGAACACCGCCGACCACCTGGTGTCCGTCCCGTCCTCGGCCTTCGCCGTCGGGGACACCGGCACCGGCGCCCGGCAGAGCCAGTTCAGGCTGGAGTACCAGTCGCCCGGCGGCACCCGGTGGCAGGACGCCCGGGTGGACGCCGCGGACGCCCGGGCCCGCTGGACGTTCGACCAGCCCGCCGTGCTGTCGCTGGCGGCCGGCGCCGAGGCCGGCTACCGGCTGCGGCTCACCGTCACCGCCGACGCCCCGGCCGGCCGGGTGACGCCGGGCTTCGACTCCGTGGTCTCCGATCCGGCCCTGCCGCCGGAGCAGCGCACCACGTCGGCGAGCAGCGGCCACCCGGACCTGGTCATAGCCCCGGCGGTGGCGCCCACCACCCCGCTCACCACCCCGCCCACGACCCCGCCGGCCACCCCCGCGGCCGCCGTGGAGGTCGGGTTCGACTCGGTGCCCGTCTCCTTCACCGCGGGCGCGGAGGCGAAGCCGTTCAGGCTGGTCCTCACCAACCGGAGCGGCCGGCCGCTGCGGGTCCTGCCCGCGGTCGTGTTCCAGGGGGAGTCCGAACTCCCGTCGGACGTGGTCGGGTTGGAGTTCCGTGCCGCCGACGGGCAGTGGCGGGGAGCCACCCGCGTCGGCAGCCAGGAGCACCCGACCTGGCTCTACTGCACGCTGCGGACCGGGGACAGGAACACCGACACCGTCACGCTGGCGAACGGCGAGAGCCACACGATCGAGCTCCGGCTGGCCTTCACCAAGGACGCTCCGCCCCGCGCCGAATCCCTGACGGCCCTCGCGGGCACCCTGCCCGGGGAGGGTGAGAGCGCGGCCGAGGCGGTGGGCCAGGAGGCCGACTTCATCATCGTGGCCGCGGCGACCGCCCCGCCCGCGCCGGCCTCCTCGGCCACCGGCCGGGCCCCGGTCGCGACCGAGCCGTCCACCGCCCCGGTCGTCCCGGCCGCGGCGGCCGCGGCGCCCGTCCCGGTGGTGCCGAGCCCGGCAACCGGCGGCCCGCGGCCGGTCGCCGCCGCTGCCCCGGAGCCCGGCAACCGGCTGGCCTCCACCGGTGGCGGTACGGCCGCGGAGCCGATGGCGATCACCGGCGTGACCGCGATCGCCCTCGGCATCGGCACCCTGGTGGTGGCGCGCCGACGCAACCGGGTGCGGGGCGGTGCCGGGAGGCGCTTCTGACGGGCCTTCCGGCGCCCGTACGGAGGGCGCGGCGCGCTCGCCCGCCCCGGGCCCGCCGCCGCTTGGCGCCGCCGCGCTCGACGAGCGCCTCCGTCGAGGCGATGATCCGTCGGGACCGGCGAGACCGGCGAGGCAGTCAGGACCGTCAGGACCGGCGGGACGGCCTGCGGCGCGGCCTCCGCGTCAGGCTGTCATCGCACGGTGCCGGAGCGGCGATCGAAGAGGTGGGGAATGACGGAGTTCGAGGTGTTGCGGGTCTTCTGCGGGCCCGGCGGGAGCCACGGGAACGAACTCGGCGTGGTGCGCGACGGCGCCGCCGTGCCGGAGCGCGCGGACCGGCAGCGGATCGCGCGCGAACTCGGGTACAGCGAGACGGTGTTCGTCGACGACCCGGAGCGCGGGGAGATCGACATCTACACCCCGTCGGTGCGCCTGCCGTTCGCCGGCCACCCGTGCGTGGGCGCCGCCTGGCTGCTCGGGGTGGACCGGCTGGTCACCGCGGCCGGGGAGGTGGCCGTCCGGCGCGAGGACGGGCTGACCCGGATCGCGGCCCGCCCGGAGTGGCTCTCGGGCCGGACGCTGCGGCGGTACGGCTCGGCGGCCGAGGTGGAGGCGCTGGAGGTGCCGCCGCCGGGGGAGTGGGTCTACGCCTGGGCCTGGCGGGACGAGGCGGCCGGCACCGTGCGGGCGCGCGCCTTCCCCGGGCGGGGCGACGGGATCGACGAGGACGAGGCGACCGGTGCGGCCGCCCTGCTGCTGGCCGCGAGCCTGGGCCGGCCGCTGACGATCACCCAGGGCCGGGGCTCGCGGCTGCTGGCCGGGCCGCGCGGCGGGCTGGTCGAGGTCGGCGGCCTGGTGGTCCGGGGCCGGGCTCAGCGGGCGGGCGGCGTCGGTTCGGCGTAGGCCCTCCGCCGGCCGGCGGACCCTCCGGCCGGCCGGAGGGCGGCGGCGACCGGGGTGACGGCCGGCCCCGGCGGCACGGAGAGCACCGTCAGCCGGGGCGTCGGCGGCCGCCGGTCCCGCAGCAGGTGCCGCAGGCCGGGGACGAGCGCGAGGTGGACGACGGCCACGCCGACGACGGCGAGCAGGATGTGGTCCACGTTGAGGACGTGCCCCGGCGCCCAGGAGGAGAGGAACTCCAGCCCGGTGGCCAGCAGCGCGGACGCGCCGGTGGTGCGCAGGAAGGACGGCAGCCAGCGTGCCCGGAGCCGGCCGCCGGCCAGCGGGAGCAGGACTCCGAGCGGGGCCAGCAGCAGGAGTTCGCCGACCACCTGCCAGCCGGTCGAGGAGCGGAGCGAGGCGAGCGGCGTCAGGTTGGCGTCGTACACCCAGGTCACCGGAATCGGTCTCAGCACCAGCCAGAGCACCAGCGCCAGGTGGCCGGTGAGACCTGCCAGCCCGGCCGCTCGGAGGGGACGGTGGGCGGCCGCCGCCGGGCTTCTGTCGGTCCCCGCGCCGGAACGCTCGTCGCGTGTCCTGGTGCCATCTCGCTGCACGGGGGGAAGGACGTGAGCCGACGGCACGTCGGTTCCACACCGGGCGTGAACATTCCGAACGCGCCCCTCCAGGGCGGTCCCCGCCCCCTCCGGACAACTACTTGCAGGGCGAGGACGTCGGCACCGCGCCGAACACGTTGTCCGGCGGCGGGCTGCCCGGCGGCACCGGGCTGGGCGACGGGCTCGGGCTCGCGGCGGCCTTGGCGCCGCGGGCCTGGGTCACGGTCGGGGCCGGGCCCGGCGGGGTGACCAGGGCCGCCGGTATGTGCGGGGTGGTCGGGCAGGCCGTCCGGCTGGCGGGCGCGCCGGCGTCGACCGGTACGGCGGTCGGCCGGATGCCGCAGCCGGAGGCCAGCGCGAGCAGCAGCAGCACGCCGGCGCCGCGCCGCAGGGCGGTGCGGGTGGCGGCCGGGTCGGTGCGGGGGGTGCTGGTGGGGGTGGTCACGTGGCGTCCTTGTCCTCGGCGGCGTCGCCGGCGGGGCCGCCCCCGGCCTCGCCCGCGGACGGCGGAGGGGGCGGGGCCAGCGGCAGGGTCAGGGTGAACACCGCGCCGACCTCCCCGTTCGCCGCGGTGATCGTCCCCCCGTGTATCTGCGCGTTGGCCATCGCGATCGACAGCCCGAGGCCGCTGCCCTCCGAGCGCGCCCGCCCCCGGTCGGCCTTGTAGAAGCGGTCGAAGACGTGCGGCAGCACGTCCTCGGGGATGCCGGGGCCGCTGTCGGAGACCTCGACCACGACCGAGTCCCCGTCCTGCCGGACCCCGACCCGCACCGGCGAGCCGCCGTGCTTCAGCGCGTTGCCGATCAGGTTGGCGAAGACCACGTCGAGCCGGCGCGGGTCGACCACGGCCAGGATGCCGCGCGGGGCGTCCAGTTCGACCGCGTCGTACCAGGCCCGGCCGTCGATGCAGGACATGATCAGGTCGGCGATGTCCACCTCGTCGGCGACCAGCCTGGCGGTGCCGGCGTCGAAGCGGGTCACCTCCATCAGGTTCTCCACGAGGTCGGACAGCCGCCTGGTCTCGCTGACCACGAGCCGGACGGCCGGCTCGATCATCGGGTCCAGCGACTCGGCCTCGTCCTCCAGGATGTCGGTGACGGCGGTCATCGCGGTCAGCGGGGTGCGCAGCTCGTGCGACATGTCGGCGACGAACCGCCGGCTCTGCGCCTCGCGCGCGCTCAGCTCCTCGACCTGCTCGTGCAGCGACTCCGCGGCCCGGTTGAACGTCCGGGCCAGGTCGGCGAGTTCGTCCGAGCCCTCGACCTCCAGACGGGTGTCGAGACGCCCCTCGCCGAGCCGCCGGGCGGCGTCCCCGAGCCGCTTGACCGGCCGCAGCACGGTGGCCGAGGCGGCCTGGGCCAGCAGCGCCGAGCCGATCAGCGCGAGCAGGGTGGCGATGGCCAGTGACCAGCCCAGGGTGTTGAGGTCGGCCCGCTCGTTCTCCAGTGACTTGAACATGTACGCCGTCGGACCGCTCGGCACCACCTTGGTGCCGCCGATCACGAACGGCCGGCCCTCCAGGTTCTGCCGCTGCCAGTACAGGTGGTACGGGTACGGGTTGTTCTCGTTGAGCTCGCGCGGCTTGGCGACGGCGGTCTGCAACGGGGCCGGGACGTCGGCCAGGGTGAAGTTCGCGGGGTCGGAGGATGCCGTGCACTCCGGGTGGGCCGGGTCGACCACCACCACGTCGTACGTCAGGCCGGAGCTGGCCACGGTGGACGCCAGCCCGGCCAGCTCCGGGCAGCTCGCGTTCAGCGGCAGCTCGGAGACGTTGCGGGTGAGCGAGACCCGGAAGTCGTTCAGCGCCGTGTCCTGGGCGCGCTTGAGCACCGCGTCGCGGTTCAGCCAGTACGCGATGCCGGAGGCCGAGACGGCGGCGAGCAGCGCGACGGCCGCGAACACCGCGATCAGCCGCACCCGCAGGGAGCGCAGCCGACGCCACCGGCCGGTCGGGAACCGCCGGGCAGTCGTCTGATGGTCAGTCACAGGAGCCTGTCGTGGTACGGGAGTTCAGGGGGCGGGTGGGGCTGGTCGGAAGCGTTCCTGGTCACGCCGGCGGATCCAGCCGGTAGCCCACCCCCCGGACGGTGCGGATCAGCGTCGGCGCGGACGGCACGTCCTCGACCTTGGCCCGCAGCCGCTGCACGCACGCGTCCACCAGACGGGAGTCGCCGAGGTAGTCGTGCTCCCAGACCAGCCGCAGCAGTTGCTGGCGGGAGAGCGCCTGCCCCGGGCGGCGGCTGAGCTCCAGCAGCAGCCGCAGTTCGGTCGGGGTGAGCTGGAGGTCCAGCCCGTCCTTGGTGACGGTCATCGCCGCCCGGTCGATCACCACGCTGCCGTACGCGGAGGAGTCCGAGCTCTCCCGCTCGCCGCGGCGCAGCACGGCCCGGATCCTGGCATCCAGCACGCGTGGCTGGACCGGCTTCACCACGTAGTCGTCCGCGCCGGACTCCAGGCCCACCACCACGTCGATGTCGTCGGAGCGGGCGGTGAGCAGGATGATCGGCAGCTGGTCGGTGCGGCGGATCCGGCGGCACACCTCGAAGCCGTCGATCCCGGGCAGCATCACGTCCAGCACGATCAGGTCGGGCCGCTGCTCCTTGAAGAGCCTCAGACCGTCCTCACCGGAGGCGGCGGTGGCCACGCGGTGGCCCTGGCGGGTGAGGGCGAGGTCGAGGCCGGTCCGGATGGCGTCGTCGTCCTCGATCAGTAGGAGGAAAGGCACGGCCCCATTTTGGCCCACCCGCAGCCGTGAATCACCCCCCGGACCGATCACCTTCCCCGCGGGAACCGGAAGGAGGGCCACCGGCGTCCGGAACGGAGGGAAGCGAACCGGGGTCTCCGGCCCGCTCCTGTGACACCCCTGTGACAGTCGGCGGACAGCGCCATCACAACCGGCGGGCAGGATTTTCCGTGTCGCCGCAGGACAGCGGGCCGGAAGGCCGGCTGAAGGGCGGCTACCGGAACCGCTCGTACCGACCCAGGGGGCGCACGATGAACGCCACGCTTCAGACCCGGACCAACCCGGCTGTCCGCACCGCGCGTTCGTCAGCCACGTCCACCCAGACCCGGTACGAGGTCAGGACCGACGAGAACTCCGGTGCCGTGACCGTGCGGGGGTGCGCGCACAGCACCGGTGGAAACCCTGTCGCCCGTCGGGTGAGCGGCGGCGGCAGGACGGGGGAGCTGTACGGAATCGGCCGGCTGGGGAGTTCGGCCGACTCCGCAGGCACCCTCACGCTGCGGGGGATCCTCCCCGTCCGCGTCGAGGGCAAGGACGCCCCGGGGGGGAACCGGGGGACCGGGGGGAACGGTCCGCGGACGGCCGGCTCGGGGGAGCCGGCCGGTCGCGAGGCCGCCGGTGCGACGCTGCTGCGGCTGAACCCCGCCGCGGCCCGCACCACCGAGGCCGGACAGGAAGGCGCGCAGGGGGAGCACCCGGCCGTCGCGGAGGACCACATCACGGAGTTCACCGCGTACGTGCGGGAGCGCCGCGCCTCCCTGTACGCCACGGCCTACCACCTGACCGGTGACCGCTACGAGGCCGAGGACCTGCTGCAGAGCGCGCTCTTCAGCACCTACCGCGCCTGGGGCCGGATCACCGACAAGGCCGCGGTCGGCGGGTACCTCCGCCGCACCATGACCAACCTGCACATCTCCGCCTGGCGGCGCCGCAAGGTCAACGAGTACCCGACCGAGGAGCTGCCGGAGACGGCCGGCGACACCGACGCGATGGGCGGCACCGAGCTGCGCACCGTGCTCTGGCAGGCGCTGGCGAAGCTGCCGGAGAACCAGCGCACCATGCTGGTGCTGCGGTACTACGAGGGCAAGACCGACCCGGAGATCGCCGACGTGCTGGGGATCAGCGTCGGCACGGTCAAGAGCAGCATCTGGCGCGCCCTGCGCCGGCTGCGCGAGGACGAGCACCTGAACAAGTCGGGCGACACCGTCCGGGCGTTCGGCGAGCTGGTCGCGTAACGAGGACTCCCGTCGGGGGACGGGTAGCGGACGGTCACGGTCCGGGGGCAGCGGCTCGGGGGAGCATGCCCGTGGGGGAGCCGAGGACCGTCCAGGGAAGGCGAAGGGCCCGGTGCGGGGGAGACGCACCGGGCCTTCGTCGTGCCCTGGAGCCGGCCCGGGTGCGGACGGCGGCTTCGGACGGCGGCTTCGGACCGTGACTCCGTTGCGCGGCTCCGGAGCGGGGCCCGGGACCGCGGGGTCAGGCCGCGGAGAGTTCGGTGGCCATGGTCGTGGCGCGGATCCGCCGCTCGGCCTCGGGGCCGGCGCACGCGTACGAGCCGAGTGCCACCTGCCGTCCGACGATGGACCGTTCGGCCCGCATCAGCCGCAGGCCCCGGCGCAGCAGCACCGGCAGCGACTTGCGGCCCTCCCTGACGTCCCGGCGCAGCCGGCGCCAGGCCGTGGTGAGCGAGCCGTTGCGCAGGCACAGGGCGTCGCCGAGCAGGCCGAGGCCGGCGCACTCGGTGGTGATCTCGGCGGCGAATATGCCCTCCGCGATGAACGCGGCGGCCCCGCCCAGCTCCAGGCCGCGGGTGCCGGTCCTGCCGTTGTCCGGGATCGAGTACACCGGGACGTCCGTGCGGCCGTGCTCGTGCAGGGCGCGGATGGCGGCGACGGCCTGGTCACGGTGCCAGGCCAGCGGGGAGTCCCAGTCGACGGCGCCGTCCGGCAGCCGCGGCAGGGTCGGGTCGTCCCCGTCCTTGTAGAAGTCGTCGAGCTGGAGCACCGGCAGACCGCTGCGCTCGGCCAGCGAGGACTTCCCCGACCCGGAGGGCCCGGAGAGCAGGATCACCCGGGCATGCGCGGCCGGTGCGGGGTTCATGGGGGAGTCACTCACGGGACACCAGTCTGACGCATCCCGGCCGGTTGCCGAAACCTGCCGGTCCCGGCCTTCTACCGCGACGGCGGCTGTGACTGCGCCTGCGGGTCGGCGAGGGCGACGTGGACCATCGGGAGGTAGCGGCTGTCCACCTGGAGGTACACCGGCTCCTCGGTGCCGGGCGGCCGGTAGGCGGTGGCGGCCCAGTCCTGGCTGTGCCAGGTGTCGGGCTCGGGATCGTGGAAGGTGCCGCCGGCGGACAGTTCGCGCCGGCCGGTGTCGCGGGCGACGAGGGCCACGGTGCCGGCGCCCGGCGTGATGTGCAGGCTGCCGTTGACGTACCCGGGCTGCCGGCCGGACCGGGCCGAGCAGGGCACCCGGACCGGGCGGCCGGCGGCCAGCCGGCGAGTGGTGCGGGCCACGTGCCACCTGCGGTAGAAGCCGTCCGCGAACAGTGCCATCAGCTCGCCGATGAACTCGCCCATCGTCCCCCCCGGTCGATTCCGTCACCGGCGATTCTGGCCGGGGCGGACGGGCGCGCGGGAGCGCCGAAAGTCGGCGGCACGGCCGACGAAAGTCGACGGGAGGCCGACGGGCGCCGACCGGCAACGGCTGGAATGCCGGGCGGCACCGGAACACCCCGGAACGCCGACGGACCCACGCCAGGGGGGGAGAGGCGCGGGTCCGTCCTGTGACCGTCCGGGCCCTGGGGGGGTGAGGGCACTGGGGACGGCCAGTCTGTGGAGTTGTGCTGTCGTTCCGTCGGGCGGAGCGGCGGAGGTCAGATCCCCATCGGGTGCCAGACCGTCTTGGTCTCCAGGAACGAGAGTAGCCGGTCCGTACCGGGCGCATTGGTCCAGTCCTGGGCGAACGGGTCCAGCACGGGACGGACTACCCGCTTCAGGGTATCCGCAGCGGCGGCTTCCAGCGCCTGCGCCGCGCCGGGGCCGTCGGTGGCGATCGCCCCGGTGAGGTCCAGCGCGTTGACGTCCTGGTGCGAGGCCAGGGTGGGGGCGATGTCCGCGGTCCGGCCCGAGACGAGGTTGACCACGCCGCCCGGGACGTCCGAGGTGGCCAGCACCTCGCCCAGCGACAGCGCGGGCAGCGGGGCGTCCGCGGCGGCCGCGACCACGACCGTGTTGCCGGTGGCGATCGCCGGGGCGATCACCGAGACCAGGCCGAGCAGCGAGTGCCCGTACCCGGCCTGCGGGGCGACGATCCCGACCACGCCGGTCGGCTCCGGGGTGGAGAGGTTGAAGAACGGCCCGGCGACCGGGTTGGCGCCGCCCGCGATCTGGGCGACCTTGTCGGTCCAGCCCGCGTACCAGACCCAGCGGTCGATCGCGGCGTCCACCAGGGCGGCGGCCTTCTTCGGGCCGATGCCCTCGGAGACGGCCACCTCGGTGGCGAACTGCTCGCGCCGGCCCTGGAGCATCTCGGCCACCCGGTACAGCACCTGGCCGCGGTTGTACGCGGTGGCGCCGGCCCAGCCCTTGACCGCCTTGCGGGCGGCCACGACGGCGTCGCGGGCGTCCTTGCGGGTGCCCAGCGGGACGTTGGCGAGCCATGCGCCCTTCGAGTCCGTCACCTCGTACACCCGCCCGCTCTCGGAGCGCGGGAACTTCCCGCCGACGTACAGCTTGTAGGTCTTGAGGACGTCAAGACGCGTTGCGACATCAGACATCGAGGTAGGCCTCCAGACCGTGGCGGCCACCCTCGCGGCCGTAGCCCGACTCCTTGTAGCCGCCGAACGGCGAGGTCGGGTCGAACTTGTTGAAGGTGTTGGCCCAGACCACGCCGGCCCTGAGCCGGCTCGCCATCCAGAGGATGCGCGAGCCCTTCTCCGTCCAGATGCCGGCGGAGAGGCCGTACGGGGTGTTGTTGGCCTTCTCGACCGCCTCGGCGGGGGTGCGGAAGGTCAGCACCGACAGGACCGGGCCGAAGATCTCCTCCTGGGCGATCCGGTGGGCCTGGCTCACGCCGGTGAACAGGGTCGGCTTGAACCAGAAGCCGGTGCCGGGGAGGTCGCAGGCCGGCGACCAGCGCTCCGCGCCCTCGGCCTCGCCGGCCTCGGTCAGGGCGGTGATCCTGGCCAGCTGCTCGGCCGAGTTGATGGCGCCGATGTCGGTGTTCTTGTCCAGCGGGTCGCCGACCCGCAGGGTGGCCATCCGGCGCTTCAGGGCGTCCAGCACCTCGTCCTGGACCGACTCCTGGACCAGCAGGCGCGAACCCGCGCAGCAGACGTGGCCCTGGTTGAAGAAGATGCCGTTGACGATGCCCTCGACCGCCTGGTCGATCGGCGCGTCGTCGAAGACGATGTTCGCGGCCTTGCCGCCCAGCTCCAGCGAGAGCTTCTTGCGGGTGCCGGCCAGCTGCCTGGCGATGGCCCGGCCGACCGGGGTGGAGCCGGTGAAGGCGACCTTGTTGACGTCCGGGTGCGCGGTGAGCGCCGCGCCGGTGCGGCCGTCGCCGGTGACGATGTTGACGACGCCCTTCGGCAGACCGGCCTGGCGGCAGATCTCGGCGAAGCGCAGCGCGGTCAGCGGGGTGGTCTCGGCCGGCTTCAGGACGACCGTGTTGCCGGTCGCCAGCGCGGGCGCGATCTTCCAGGCCAGCATCAGCAGCGGGAAGTTCCACGGGATGACCTGGCCGGCCACGCCCAGCGGCTTCGGGGCGGGGCCGAAGCCGGCGTGGTCCAGCTTGTCGGCCCAGCCCGCGTAGTAGAAGAAGTGCGCGGCGACCAGCGGCAGGTCGACGTCGCGGGTCTCGCGGATCGGCTTGCCGTTGTCGATCGACTCCAGCACGGCCAGCTCGCGGCTGCGCTCCTGGACGATCCGGGCGATCCGGAACAGGTACTTGGCGCGCTCGCTGCCGGGCAGCGCCGACCAGCCGGCGAAGGCCTTGCGGGCGGCGGCGACCGCGCGGTCGACGTCCTCCTCGGTGCCCCGGGCGAACTCGGCGAGCACCTGCTCGGTGGCCGGGTTGACCGTCTTCAGGGCCTCCTTGCCGGAGGAGTCGACGAACTCGCCGCCGATGAAGTGGCCGTAGGAGCTGGCGATGTCGCCGGCGGCCGCGGGGGACTCCGGTGCCGGGGCGTAGGCGAAGAGGCCGCCGGCGGGCTTGGCCGCGGGCTCCTCGGTGTTCTTCTTCTTGGCCATGGTGATCAGTCCACCGTCACGTAGTCGGGGCCGGAGTAGCGGCCGGTGGCCAGCTTCTGGCGCTGCATCAGCAGGTCGTTGAGCAGGCTGGAGGCGCCGAAGCGGAACCAGTGCGGGGTCAGCCAGTCGTCGCCGAGGGTCTCGTTGACCATCACCAGGTACTTCATGGCGTCCTTGGTGGTGCGGATGCCGCCGGCGGGCTTGACGCCGACCTGGACGCCGGTGGCCGCGCGGAAGTCGCGGACCGCCTCCAGCATCAGCAGGGTGACCGGCGGGGTCGCGTTGACGGCGACCTTGCCGGTGGAGGTCTTGATGAAGTCGGCGCCGGCCAGCATCGCCAGCCAGGAGACCCGGCGGACGTTGTCGTAGGTCTGGAGCTCACCGGTCTCGAAGATCACCTTGAGGTGGGCGGAGCTGCCGTCGGGGCGCTGGCACGCCTCCTTGACCGCGAGGATCTCGTTGAAGACGTCGAGGTAGCGGCCGGAGAGGAAGGCGCCGCGGTCGATCACCATGTCGATCTCGTCGGCGCCCGCGGCCACCGCGTCGGCGGTGTCGGCGAGCTTGACCGGGAGGGCGGCGCGGCCGGCCGGGAAGGCGGTGGCCACCGAGGCGACCTGGATGCCGGTGCCCTTCAGGGCGGCCTTCGCGGTGGCGACCATGTCCGGGTAGACGCAGATGGCGGCGACACGGGGGGTGGTCGGGTCGGTCGGGTCGGGGGTCCTGCCCTTGGCGCACAGGGCGCGCACCTTGCCGACCGTGTCCGCGCCTTCCAACGTGGTCAGGTCGATCATCGAGATCGCCAGGTCGATGGCGTACGCCTTCGCCGTGGTCTTGATCGAGCGGGTACCGAGAGTGGCGGCACGCGCCTCCAGGCCGACCTGGTCGACGCCGGGCAGGCCGTGCAGGAAACGGCGGAGCGAGGCCTCGGACGCCGCAACGTCCTGAAGGCCGCTGCCCGCAACGCCGAGGGCATTGGCTGCAACAGTGGACATAGTCACCAGACCAGCATATCTACGCGCGTAGTGGGCCGCCAGGGCGCCTGCCATTCGTGGCCGGACCGAGATCTGCGGGGTCGGGGTGGAGGCCAGGCCCCCGGGGCCGGGCCGTGGTGATCAATTTCGAGAATGGTGAGCAGAAAACGTCATGGCCCATATTTCGTCGAATGGGTAACCTGGAGCCATGAGTGTCACAGACGACCGCCCGGCGGAGGCGACGACCACGGTCGGGCACCGGGGGCGCATCATCCTGCCCGTCGCCATTCAGCGTGCCGCGCACATGCGGGAAGGCGCGCGAGTCCACCTGCGGGTGCTCGAAGGCGGGGGAGTGATCATCGAGACGGCCGACGACATCAAGCGCCGGCTGAAGTTCCGCCTCCCCGTCGGAGTCGATCTCGCGACCGACGACCGCGCCGAGGCGGACGAGGACGAGGAGCGTGGCGCCGCGTGAGCCACCTCCTCGACGCGGGCGCGGTCCTCGCCTGGATGGCCGACGAGCCCGGAGCGGCCCAGGTCGAGGACGTCCTCGACGGCGCCCGGCTCCCCACCGTCTGCCTCACCGAGGTGCTCCGCCGCGCCCAGGCGTACGGACACCACAGCCCGCCCTGCCGTATCGCGGACGACCTTGTCGGTGCCGGCCTGGTCATCGTCGAGGAGGTCACCCAGGCCGACGCCGTCCGTGCCGCCGAGCTGCGCCACCTCTCGTACACCACCCGATCCCGGTGGACCGAGGACGATCTGCGACACACCAGGTCGGGCAAGCCCGGGACCCTGTCCACCGCAGACTCGCTGTGCATCGCCATCGCCGAACGCCTCGACCTGCCCGTCCTGACCACGGACCGCGCGTGGTCGGTGGTGGAACGGCTCGCCGGGGGCTTCCGGATCAAGACCGTGCACATCCGTTAGGTACCGAACCGCCGTCGAACGGTGATCGTCGAGGCCTGTGGACTCTTCGGGCGCATGGGGCAGAATCGACGCCATGACCGATTCCGACGGCACGCCCCACCAGGGCCCGGCCGCCCCCGACGGGGAGCCCGAGTACGCGGACCGCGTGTACCGCTCTGTCCCCGGTGTGATCTCCGGAGTGCTGCTGCTGGCCGTCGCGGCCTGGCTGGTCGGCGACGCGGCGCTGAACGGGACCGGGAAGACCCCGTACGTCTCGCTGGCGGCGGTGCCGGTGTTCGCCTTCCCGGTGATCGCGTACACGCTGCGCCCGGTCGTGACGGCCGGCCGCGACCGGCTGGTGGTGCGCAACCCGTGGCGGACCGTCGTCGCGCCCTGGGCCTCGGTGGACGCGCTGCGCGCGGGGTACTCGGTCGAACTGCTCGCGGGCGGGAAGAAGTACCAGGTCTGGGCGGTGCCGGTGTCGCTGCGGCAGCGCAAGCGGGCCACCCGGGCGATGAGCACCGGCGCCGCCGAACACGCCTCCAGGACCGGCCTGGGCCTCGGGCTGGCCAAGCGGACCAACCCGGTCGTCCAGGGCTCGCCCGACCCGACCCGCGCCTGGTCCGACCAGGTCACCGCGGTCCTCCAGGAGATGGCCGAACGCAACGCCGGCCGCCCCGGGGCCACCGGCCCGGTCGAGGTCCGCTGGTGCTGGTGGATCATCGCCCCCACCCTGATCGGCCTGGCCGCGCTGATCACCGTCATCGCCGTCTGAGCCACGCAGGAGGGGCCGGCCGCGCGCCCGGCGCTGTCGGACGGCCGAGGGTGCTGACCGCTTCACCTCGCCCCGCCGGATGCGATCCGGCGGGGCGAAGTGCTGTCGGGGCGCGGTCGGTTCGGGCGCGGAGGGCCGATGCCGTCGGTGGTGACGAACCCGGGCATCGGGGACTCCGGCAAGCCGGTGGATCGAATCCACGGACCGAAGGCGGGCCGCATCCCGTCATGTTCCGGGTGTGAGCCGCGTCGCCGGGAGCGCGTCGCGCGGGAAGGTCTGCGGGGAGGCGGGGTCGGTTCCGGAAGATCTTTCGAAAGATCGCCTGCGAGCGGTTGGAAAGTGAAACTTCCCCGCCGACGATGATGAACATCCGACAAGTGGGCTGACCGGAAAGCGCCCAACCTTCTCCGCATTCGTCATGCTCCCGTTACGGACCGCGCACATCCATTGAAAGTATGGACATGGGGCGGATCGACCATGGAATTACTCCCCATGGTCAGGGTTTGGGGACTGTTTGCTATTCCGTCCCCTTGTAGAAACGTTTCTTTCATGCGCGCGCCTCGATTCTCCGAGGCGCCGGAGGGGGTTTCACCATGTCCGAAATCAGCCGCACCACGGAGCTGACCCGACGACGGATGCTCCAGGGCTCGGTGCTCGCGCTCACCGCCGCGGCCGGCACGGGCGTGCTGGCGGTCGCGGGACCGACCAGCAAGTCCGCCACCGCCGCCGACCTGGGGGAGAACGACCAGTTCGACGAGTCCTACCAGGGCCGCCGCATCCAGGGCCGGCCGACCGCCCGTGCCGGCCACCACGGCGCCGGTGTCGGGTACACGGTGCTGATCGACGGCCGGGAGCTGCACATGATGCGCAACGTCGACGGCACCTGGATCAGCGTCATCAACCACTACCAGACCTTCACCACCCCCCGCGCGCTCGCCCGCGCGGCCGTCGACGACCTTCAGGGCGCCACGCTCGTGCCGATTTCCGTCGCCTGAACCGGCCCACCGCACGTTCGGACCACTGGCTCACCGAGGAGAAACCATGGCAGTCCGCAAGAACCAGGCGACCCTGACGGCCCAGGAGAAGCGCGCCTTCGTCGACGCCGTACTGGAGCTCAAGCGGCTCGGCCGCTACGACGGTTACGTCGACACGCACAACTACTTCATCGTCAACGACAGCGACACCGGTGAGCGGGTCGGCCACCGCTCCCCGTCCTTCCTGCCCTGGCACCGCCAGTTCCTGCTCCAGTTCGAGCGGGACCTGCAGAGCATCGACCCGAACGTCACGCTCCCGTACTGGGACTGGACCGTCGACCGGGCGGCGAACTCGTCGATCTGGGGCGCCGACTTCCTGGGCGGCAGCGGCCGCAGCGGCGACAACCAGGTGGTCACCGGCCCGTTCGCGTACGGCACCGGCAAGTGGACGGTGAACGTGCGCCCCGACAGCCGCGACTACCTGCGCCGCACGCTCGGCGCCGCGGTCTCCGCGTTGCCGACCCGGGCCGAGGTGGAGACCGTGCTCGCCATGACCGCCTACGACGCCGCACCGTGGAACAGCTCCTCCGACGGCTTCCGCAACAACATGGAAGGCTGGCGCGGCCCCAACCTGCACAACCGGGCGCACGTGTGGATCGGCGGCCAGATGAACTCCGGGATGTCCCCGAACGACCCGGCGTTCTGGCTGCACCACTGTTTCATCGACAAGCTCTGGTCGGAGTGGCGGCGCCGCAATCCCGGCTCGGGGTACCTGCCCGTGGTGCCCACCGCCAATGTGGTCGACCTCAACAAGCCGATGAAGCCCTGGAACACCACCACGCCGGCCCAACTGCTGGACCACTCCACGCTCTACACCTACGACACCGGCTTCTGAGCCACAGCGGCGCGGCTTCGGCGAAGCCCCGCGTGACGCCGTAGCCTCCGGAGGCCGCGGTGCCCCGTCGAGCCGATGCTCGACGGGGCACCGTGCCACGGGTGGGATCAGATGCCGGCGGCCTCGGCGAGGTCCCGCTTGACGGCGGCGAGGAGACCGGCGGCGCGGGCGCGGGCGGG
The DNA here is from genome assembly GCF_055607525.1 of Kitasatospora sp. NPDC036993. Classification (NCBI taxonomy): domain Bacteria; kingdom Bacillati; phylum Actinomycetota; class Actinomycetes; order Kitasatosporales; family Streptomycetaceae; genus Kitasatospora; species Kitasatospora sp. NPDC036993. The sequence continues at coordinate 559,225 of NZ_JBVJRP010000004.1, forward strand.
GGCCAGGTCGGCGGCGGAGGCGACCGGGAGGACGACCTCCAGGTAGCACTTGAGCTTGGGCTCGGTGCCGGAGGGGCGGACCACGATGCGGGCCGAGCGGACGGCCTCGCCGTCCAGGTAGTAGCGCAGCCCGTCGGTGGGCGGCAGGTCGGCGGAGCCGGCCGACAGGTCGTCGGCGCGGGTGACCCGGAGGCCGGCCAGGACGGTCGGCGGCCGCTCGCGCAGGCGCCGCATGGCGTCGGCGATCAGCGTGAGGTCCTGGACCCGGACGGAGAGCTGGTCGGTGGCGTGCAGGCCGTGCTCCAGCGCCAGGTCGTCCAGCAGGTCGGACAGCGTGCGGCCGGACTTCTTGAGGGTGGCGGCGAGCTCGGCGACCAGCAGGGCGGCGGTGATGCCGTCCTTGTCCCGGACGCCCTGCGGGTCGACGCAGTAGCCGAGCGCCTCCTCGTAGCCGTAGCGCAGGCCCTCGGCGCGGGAGATCCACTTGAAGCCGGTCAGCGTCTCGGCGTAGCCCAGGCCCGCGGCCTCGGCGATCCGGCCGAGCAGGGTGGCGGAGACGATGGTGGTGGCGAAGGTGCCCTCGGCCTTCTTCGCGACCAGGGCCGAGCCGAGCAGTGCGCCGACCTCGTCGCCGCGCAGCATCCGCCAGCCGGCCGCGCCGCCGCTGCCGCCGCCGGCCGCGTCGCCGTTGGCGGGGACGGCCACCGCGCAGCGGTCGGCGTCCGGGTCGTTGGCGATCACGATGTCGGGGCCGACCGACGCGGCGGTGCGGAAGGCGAGGTCCATCGCCCCCGGCTCCTCCGGGTTGGGGAAGGCCACGGTCGGGAAGTCCGGGTCGGGCTCGGCCTGCTCGGCGACCACGGTGGGCGCGGGGAAGCCGGCCCGGCGGAAGGCGGCGACCAGGGTGTCGCGGCCGACGCCGTGCATCGGGGTGTAGACCACCTCCAGGTCGCGCGGGCCGCGCGCGTCCACGATGGAGACGGCCCTGTCCAGGTAGGCCTCGACGACCTCCTCGCCGAGCACCTCCCAGCCCTCCTCGGCGCGCGGGACCTCGTCCAGCGAGCCGATCGCGTCGATCCCGGCGGCGATCCCGGCGTCGGCCGGCGGGACGATCTGCGAGCCGTCGCCCAGGTAGACCTTGTAGCCGTTGTCCTGCGGCGGGTTGTGGCTGGCGGTGACGGTGACGCCGGCGGCCGCGCCCAGGTGGCGGACGGCGAAGGCGAGCACCGGGGTGGGCAGCGGGCGCGGCAGCAGCGCGGCGCGCAGGCCGGCGCCGACCACCACGGCGGCGGTGTCGCGGGCGAAGTCGTACGACCTGTGGCGGGCGTCGTAGCCGATGACGACCAGGTCGCCCAGGCCCTGCTGCCTGACGTACGCGACCAGGCCGGCCGCGGCCCTGATCACCACGGCGCGGTTCATCCGCATCGGGCCGGCGCCGAGTTCGCCGCGCAGGCCGGCGGTGCCGAACTGGAGCCGGTCGGAGAAGCGCTCGGCGAGCTCCGCCCAGGCGAGCTTTCCGTCGGTCTCGACCTCCGGGGCCTCGGCCCTGGCCAGCAGGGCGCTGAGCTCCTCGCGGGTCTGCGGGTCGGGGTCCTCGGCCAGCCAGGTCCGGGCCCGGGCGAGGAGGTCGGTGGTGGGTGCCTGCGTCATGCCAGCTCCATCGGGAAGTGCGTCGGTGGGTGGGCCGGAGGTTCCGCGCGAGTGAGGAAGAGCGAGTGAGGAAGAGCGAATGAGGAAGAGGTGGGCACATGCGGACGGGGCCCACGGGATGGCGTGATCAGCGGATCACGCCGCCCGTGGGCCCCGTCAGTCATGATTCTGCGCCTGGCGGGCGTCAGATCCGCTCAAGGACCTTCGCCAGCAGTTCGCCCATGCGCTCGGCGGAGGCCTTGCCGGCCTCCAGCACCTCGGCGTGGTTGAGCGGCTCGCCGGTCATGCCGGCGGCCAGGTTGGTGACCAGGGAGATGCCGAGCACCTCGCTGCCGGCCTCGCGGGCCGCGATGGCCTCCAGGGTGGTGGACATGCCGACCAGCTCGCCGCCGATCACCCGGGCCATGTTGACCTCGGCCGGGGTCTCGTAGTGCGGGCCGCGGAACTGCACGTAGACGGCCTCGTCCAGGGACGAGTCGATGTCGCGGCACAGCTCGCGCAGGCGCTTGGAGTACAGGTCGGTGAGGTCGACGAAGTTGGCGCCGACGATCGGCGAGTCACCGGTCAGGTTGATGTGGTCGCTGATCAGGACCGGCTGGCCCGGGGTCCAGCCCTGGCGCAGGCCGCCGCAGCCGTTGGTCAGCACGATGATGCCGCAGCCGGCCGCGGCGGCGGTGCGCACGCCGTGGACGACGGTGGCCACGCCGTGGCCCTCGTAGTAGTGGTTGCGGCCGAGGAAGATCAGGGCGCGCTTGTCGCCGATCTTCACCGAGCGGATCGTGCCGGCGTGGCCGGCGACGGCGGGGGCGGGGAAGCCGGGCAGGTCGGTGACCGGGAACTCGGCCACGGTCTCGCCCAGGGCGTCGGCGGCCGGCACCCAGCCGGAGCCCATCACCAGGGCGACGTCGTGCCGCTCGGCACCGGTCAGCTCGCGCAGGCGCTCGGCGGCGGCCTGGGCGGCGGCGTAGGGGTCGGCGGAGACGACCGACTGAGGAGAAGCGTTCACGGGTCCGAGGATAGACGGGATTCGGCTACGCGCGTAGAAATTCCGCCGCGGCGTGCCGGATCGTTACCCGGCTGACCGGAAACACAGCTCGGCGGGCGTTCTCCGGGGCGACCCGGGGCACCGGTTCCCGCACGCACGGTGTTCCTCGCCTTCCGTACCCGTACGTCCCGCGCGCGACTCAGAGCCGTTTCGCGTTGCGCAGCCCCTTCGCGTACATGCCGTTGTCGTCGAGCCGCGACGTGCCGCCCTTGTCGCCGAAGGTCGGGCCGTCCGCCTCCTCCCGGCTGGAGATGTAGCGGGGGTGGCCGTCGGTGTCCAGGCCCAGGTAGATGCCGGTGTGGTCGAGCCGGGCGCCGGTGCGCGCGTCGATCTCGAAGAACACCAGGTCACCGGGTTGCAGCGGGTCGATCGAGGCGGGGCGCACGGTGGTGTCCGAACCGGCCGCGGTGGTCAGCGGGATCACCGGGACGCCGGGGCCGACCCGGGCCAGGCCGTTGGCGGTGCGCGGCAGGCCGGGGCCGGCGACGTCCTTGGAGAGCAGCGGGTATCCGGAGCGGTAGCCGTACACCATCCGGACGAAGCCCGAGCAGTCGAAGGCGCCGTACCGGGTCTTGTCGGGCTGCTTGGCGACCTTGTCGGCGAACGTGTACGGAACACCGAGGTAGTCGAAGAAGTCGGTCTGCTCCAGCCGCAGGTCGTTGCCGGCCGAACCGTTGGGGTTGAGCGGGCCGAAGGAGGCGTCGCCCTTGAAGCGCACGCCCTTGGCGTCCTTCTCGGCGGGCGCGTCGGCCACGTACTGGGTGGCCACCGCCAGCACGTCGTCCGCGGTGGAGCCGAGGGACTGCTGGAACCAGGTGCGGAACCAGCCCTCCTGCTCGGCGCCCGGCTTCCACGGCTGGGGCATCAGCCGGACCCAGCTGTCGGTCACCACGGTGGCGGTGGTGGTGCCCGGCTCGGCGAAGGTGCGGCTGGAGCCGGCCAGGACGGCGGTGCGGGCGTTGTCGGTCAGCGTGGCGACCACGCCGCCGCGGGCGTCCCTGACCACCGTGCGGTCGGGCCCGGCCAGCCGCTCGTAGCGGTACTCGGCCGGTGCGGCCGTCCCGGCGGGGGCCGGGCCGGTGGAGGTGATCAGGGGCGCGCTGCTGCCGGCCGACGGCTGCCGGTCGCGGTCCCGGAGCTGGACGGTGAGGTAGCCGCTGGCGGCCAGCAGGGTCACGGCGAGGCCGCCGCTGAGCAGGGACTTGCGGGTGACGGGCATGGGGGCTTCCGGGGGTGTCAGGTGCCGGGCAGGGCGCCGAGCAGCACGCCGGCGGTCAGCACGACGTAGTTGGCGAGTGTCACCGTGCTGGTGGCCATCAGGGTGGCCGCCCTGGGCTGGCGGACCAGCTGGTAGGCGATCAGGCCGGGCACGATGAAGCCGAGCGTCTGGTTGGCGTACAGGGTGGGCAGTTCGCGCTGGAGGACGAGCATCACGGTGGCCTGGAGCAGCACGCCGATCAGCACCACGGCGGCGAACAGCCGCTTGCCGTAGAGGATCACCAGCTTCTGGACCAGCCGGGTGGCGAGGAAGGTCAGCACGGTCACGCCGATCACGATGGCCACCCGCTGGAGGTCCTCGACCAGGGTGAGGGCCAGCCAGCCGGGGGTGATCATGCCGCCGGGGGAGAGGTTGGTGGTCAGGTAGCAGACCAGCGAGAAGACCAGGCCGAGCGCGATGCCGATGGCGGCGATCTCGGGGGTGAGCTCGGTGGGGATCACTGCTGGTCTCCGTAGGGGGTGGTGCGGTGGTTGGGGTCGTACCAGGTGTCGGGGACCGGTTCGGGGTAGTAGACCGGCCCGGTGTGGGCGGGGGCGCCGTGGGCCGGCCCGGTGTGGCCGTACCCGGGCTCGGCGTACCCCGGTTCCGCGTAGCGGGGTTCGGCGTACCCGGGTTCGGCGTACCCGGGCTCGGCGTATCCGGGTTCCACGTACCGGGGCTCGGCGTATCCGGGCCCGACCGACTGGGGCGGGACGTACGGGGGCGGGACGTACGGGGGCGGGACGTACGCCGGCTCGGCGTAGCCGGTCTCGAGGTGGGCCGGTTCGGCGTACGCGGGGTCGTCGTAGTCCGGCTCGGGGAAGAGCGGTTCGGGTTCGTGGTACGCGAACTCCGGTGCCTCGCCGTCCTCGTCGGGTTCGAGCCCGGCCAGCTCCTCCAGGAACAGCTCGCCCTGGCCGTGGATGTTGCCGACGGCCACCAGCGAGGAGTCGGGCCCGAGTTCGGCCAGCAGCTCGGCGGTGAGCCGGGCCGGGTCGCGCTTGTCGCCGCCGAGGTCGACCACCCGGCCGGACCAGCCGGACGGGACGCCGTCGCGGGCGCTCTTGGTGGGGTGGCCGATCAGGAAGACCGTGTCCGGGCCGAGGTCCGGGACGATCTGGCCCATCTGGCCGTTGCGCTCCACCCGGTCCGGGCGGCAGTTGATCACCACGCTGAGCGGGCGGTGGATCGCGCCGAGGTCCTCCAGCTGGCGGACGTTCATCAGTGTGGACTCGGGGTCGTTGGCGGCGAAGACGTTGGCGAAGCGCAGCCGCTTGCCGTCCGCTGTCCGGTAGCGCTCGACGGAGAGCACGCCCGGGTCCGGCGGGGCCGCCCACATGCCCTGGAGCGCGGTCTGCCGCTCCACGCCGAGGAGTTCGGCGACGGCGAGGGCGATCGCCACGTTCTCCTTGAAGGTGAACCAGCTGAACCCGCGGAGTTCCTCGTCGGTGACCGACTCGGGGTCCACCACGATCAGCCGGCAGTCCCGCCTGGCCGCCTCCTCGCGCAGGATGTGCACGCGCTCCTGCTCGGCGGTCACGCACACCCCGCCGACCGGCATCGAGCGGGACAGCGAGCGGGCGACGTCGTCCAGGGTGGGGCCCATCTCGGCGAGGTGGTCCTCGCGGACGTTGCACAGCACGCCGATCGTGGACTGGATCAGCTTGGTCTGGTTGACCTCCTGGAGTGCCGGCATGACGGCCATGCACTCGATCACCAGGGCATCCGGCCGGTAGGTGGCGGCGCGGCGGACGATGCCGATCTGCTCCACCACGTTGGCGATGCCGAACTTGCGGTAGACCGGCTCCTCGGTGGCGTCCGGGTGGATGAACCGGGCCGCGGTGCCGGTGGTCTTGGCGACCGTCACCAGCCCGCCGCCGCGCAGCGCGCCCGCGCACAGCCGGGTGATCGAGCTCTTGCCGCGGATGCCGTTCACCAGCACCCGGGTCGGGATCTGTTCCAGGGCGGCGAAGTGCCGGCGCTGCTCGACGATGCCGGCCACCAGCAGCACGGTGCAGCACACCAGCAGCACGACGTAGAGGAAGAGCACGGGAGGTCCTTCGGGCGGGGGCTCAGCGGGCGGTGGCGGTTGCGGTGGCGGGTGTCGTGGGGGCGCGGCGGCCGGAGCGCTCGGCCTGTTCGGCGCGCACCAGCTCCTGGCGGATCAGCTCCAGGCTGCGGGCGACGGCGCCGACCTCGTCGTGGTGCACGGGGTAGAGCACGGTGCGGCGGTCGCCGGCCGCCAGCGCCTCGGCGCTCGCGGCGAGCCGGCGCAGCGGCAGGCCGACGGCGATGTACAGCCAGCCGAGGCAGAGCGCGGCGGCGGCCAGGCCGAGCATGCCGGCCAGCACCACCCGCCGGTCGGCCCGGTTCTGGTCCAGGTGCAGCCAGGACACCGGCTGGGCGGTGACCACGGACCAGCCGAGCCTGGCCACGCTGCCGTTGCCGCCGAGCGGGGCGGCGGCGAGCAGCGCGGGGTCGCCCTCGCCGCGCAGCACGTCGGCCGCGGCGGACTTCCTGGCGTCGGCCAGGATCCGGCGGGCCCGGCCGTCCGGCAGGTCGCCGAACGAGCTGTAGCCCTCGTTGGCGGCGAGCACCCGTTGCCGGTCGTCGACCAGCCAGACCCGGCCGAGGCCGGGGCGCACCAGCAGGGAGCTGAGGAAGCCGGTCTTGAACTCCCCGATCAGGACCGGCCCCTTGGGCTCCTTGCCGCCGTCCTTCCCCTCGTCGCCGCCGTCCGCCTCGGTGTCGGCCGGGGCGGCGCCCAGGGGCGCCCTGGCGGCGATCCTGGGCTCCTTGCCGGAGCTGTTGAGCAGCAGCACGCCGCTCGGGCCGAGCGCCTCGGGGCCGGTGCGGTGCGGGGTCTCGCCGGCCCGGGCGAGCACCTCGCCGTTGGCGCCGAGAACGTAGAGCGCGCGGTAGCGGTCGTGCTCGGCGAGGGTGGCGTGGAGCAGGTTCTCGGCCTTGCCGACGGAGGCCTCGGTGAGCGAGGGGGCGAGTGAACGCAGGTCCGCGTAGCCCTCGTTGAGCGCCTGGCGGATCCGGTCGGCGGCGGTGTCGGTGCGGTCGCGCTGGGCGGCCAGCACCTGGCTGGGCACCCGTACGGTGGAGTCGTTGCCGCCGAGGAACAGCAGGGGGCCCGACCAGCCGAGCACCAGGACGGCGCAGAGCGCGAGCGGCAGCGCGGTGCCGGGGCGGCGCTTTGCGGCCGGGGCCGGGGAGGGCCGCCGGGACGGGTCGCGCAGCTGCCTCCGCAGCTCCTCCAGCGCGCGGGCGATCCGGGCCGCCTCGCCGCGCCTCGGGCCACGTACCGGCTGCTCCAGCCGCTCGCCGCGGGTGAGCCGGCGGGACTCCAGGAACAGCCGCAGCAGCGGGCGCTGGAGGCTGCGGCTCAGGTACCAGGCGAGCAGCAGCGCGAGGCCGAGCAGGGCGCCGGCGGCGGCCAGGCCGAGGGTGGGGTGGCGCAGGCTGCCGGGCTTGCCGTCGACGTTGCTGGTGGAGACCACGGTGAGGCCGAGCGGGGCGGCCAGGTCGTGTCCGTCGGGGTTGGTGACGGCGGCCCAGCCGGCGACCCGGCGCACGCCCTTGTCGTCCGCGTTGCCGGCCAGGCTGCCGGCGGCCGTCTCGCCGGGGACCGGGTGCTCCCTGGCGGCGCGCTCGCGGGCGGCGGCGACCACCTTGCGGTCGGCTTCGGAGTCCAGCGCGGCGCCGGTGGTGTCCAGGACGGCGCCGGAGGCGTCGAGGACCTGGATGGTCTGTTCCTTGCGGGTGGCGATGCCGGGCAGCCGCAGGTTGTCGGAGGCGACCAGCAGTGCGCGGCCGTCGGCCTTGGTGGCGACCAGCGCGAAGGTGAGCAGCCGGGTGCCGGTGGCGGAGGGCACCAGGACGGGGGCGGGCGCGGTGTCGGTGACCTTGGTGAGGTCCAGCCCGGCCAGCGGGACGGTTTCGCCGCGGGCGGCCAGCAGCCGGCCGGTGTCGGGGCGGACCACCACCGTGCCGCGCCACTTGTGGTACGCCTGGCCGAGCGCGGCCAGCACCGCGGCGGGCTCGGCGGGGGCGCTCTCGTACCGGGAGGCGGCCCGGCGCAGGTCGGTGGAGCTCTCGTGCAGTCCGGCGCGCAGCGAGGCGGCGGTGTCCTCGGCGGCGTACTGGTGGGATTCCCGGACGGCCTGCGGGGTGTCGTCGACGCGCAGTCCGCCGACGGCCAGTGCGGTGATCGCGGCGACGGCGAGCAGCAGGACCAGCAGCAGCGCGATGGGGGGACGGATGCCTCCGAGCAGCGGCATGTCGGCCCGGCGGCGGTAGCGGTGCTGCCGCGGCGGGTTGGCTGCCGTGCTGCTCACAAGGGGCCTCGTTCTCCTCCGGGCCCGCCCGCCCGTTCCGGGAGGTCCGCGGCCGGCCTTCTCGGTCAAGCGATGATCAAGGACTGGTCAAACCGCACCAGCGTACGAGGAGATTTCGAAAGAGTTATCACGAATGGGAGGCTTTTCAGTGTCGCTTCGGTGACGATCCGCTCACCCCTGGTGTGGATCATGGCGGTGGCGGACGGCACGGTAGGTTCGACCGCCATGGAGACTCGGGGTTCGCGACGCTCGCTGCTGCTGCCGGTGGCGGTGCTGCTGGTGCTGGTCGCGCTCGCGGGGGTGCTGACCCTGGCGGCCCGCGGCCGGGCCGAGCGGACGCCGGCAGTGCCGGCGACGTCCGCGCCCACCGGTCCGGCGCCGGTGGACCTGGCGGCCAGGGTGGACGAGTTCACCGAGGACTTCGCGCCGGGCGGTCCGTACACCGCGCCGGACGCCGCGCAGCGCCGGGCGCTGGCCGACGGCGTGCTCGGCCTGCTGGACGGGCAGACCGGGCGGGCGGACCTCGCGCTGGCCAGGGCCGGCTACCGCCGCACCGAGTTCACCGAGGCCGCCACCGGGCGCCGGGTCGTCGAGCTCGCCGACGCCACGGCGGAGGGCGTCCACGGCTGGGGCCGGGTCTACCTGGACCTCTCGGCCCGCCCCGCCTGGTCGGTGCAGGTGCCCCACCCGGTCTCGGACGCCCGGACCGAGGCGCTCGGGGTGGACCTGTTCCGCGCCGTGCCGGGCGGCGTGCTGGTGCTCGCCGGGGCGCACCGCAGGGCCGGGGCGGACGGTTCCTCGGACGTCGCGCACCGCACCGACACCGTCTTCGCCGCCGTGGTCGAGGCGCTCAGCGGACGGGGCCTGCCCGGCGTGCAGGTGCACGGCTTCGACGAGGGCAGCCTGCCGGGGCAGGACGCGGTGGTCTCGCCCGGCGCCGGGCAGCCGGGACCGGGCGCCGAGCTCACCGCCTCCGGGCTGGGCCGGGCCGGCTACGCGGTCTGCCGGGCCTGGCGGGAGAAGTGCGGGCAGCTGGGCGGCACCACCAACGTCGAGGGCCGGTTCGCGGCGGGCGTCGGGGTGCCGTGGCTGCATGTCGAGCTGGGCAACGGGCTGCGCACCGACCCGGCCAGGCGCGCGGTGGTGGCCGGGGTGCTGGCGGACACCGTGCGCGGCTGGGGGCCGCGGCCCTGAGCGGGCCAGGGCCCTGGGGCCAGGGTCGGCAGTCGTCCTAGCAGGGGCGGCGGCGCAGGTCCATCACGTAGTCGTGCGGGGCGCCGGCGCTCTCGGCGGCGTCCGCGACCAGGCCGAGGTAGCGGGCCGCGGGCAGGCCGCCCTCGTAGTCGTTGAGCACGTACGTCCAGACCGGGATGTCCCCGTCCAGGGTCTGCGCGCGCAGCTTGATCTTGCGGTAGATGCCGAGCTGGACGCCCTCCCAGCGGTCCAGGCCCTCCTCGTCCATCGGCGCGACGTCGTACAGCGAGACGAAGACCTGGTCCTTCTCGTCCTCGACCACGGTGGCCAGCGAGCCCTCCCAGCCGAGCTGCTCGCCGCCGAAGGTGAGCCGCCAGCCGGCTAGCCACCCCGTGCCGCGCAGCGGGGAGTGCGGGGCTCGGCGGGTCATCTGCCGGGCATCGAGGTTGGTGGCATACGCGGCGTAAAGGGGCATGGGGGCCAGCGTAGCCCGGGCGGCGTGCGGGCCGCGGCGACTGGACGAAGGTGCGAGCCGGGACCCCGGCGTGGCGGCCCTCCCGGCGTGCGGGACAATGGGGAGCGTGACTCGGATCGTGATCATCGGTGGCGGACCCGGCGGCTACGAGGCGGCCCTGGTCGCCGCACAGCTCGGCGCGGAGGTGACCGTCGTCGACCGCGACGGTCTGGGCGGATCGGCGGTGCTCACGGACTGCGTTCCGTCGAAGACCCTGATCGCGACCGCGGAGGTGATGACCACCTTCGACAGCTCGTACGAGGAGCTGGGCATCCTGGTCGCGGACGACACCCCGCCGCTCGAGCAGGCGGCCCGGGTGATCGGCGTGGACCTGGGCAAGGTCAACCGCCGTGTGAAGCGCCTGGCGATCGCCCAGTCCCACGACATCACCCAGTCCGTCACCCGGGCCGGCGTCACCGTGCTGCGCGGCCGCGGCCGGCTCGGCACCGGCGGGCAGGCCGCGGACGGCTCCCGCGAGGTCCTGGTGGACGGGCCCGACGGCACCGTGCAGTCGCTGCGCGCCGACGCGGTGCTGATCGCCACCGGCGCCCACCCGCGAGAACTCCCGGACGCCCAGCCGGACGGCGAGCGGATCCTCACCTGGACCCAGGTGTACGACCTGGAGGAGCTGCCCCGCGAGCTGATCGTGGTCGGCTCCGGCGTGACCGGCGCCGAGTTCGCCGGCGCGTACCAGGCGCTCGGTTCCAAGGTCACCCTGGTGTCCAGCCGCGACCGGGTGCTGCCGGGCGAGGACCCGGACGCCGCCGAGGTGCTGGAGGACGTCTTCCGCCGCCGCGGCATGAACGTGATGGGCCGTTCGCGGGCCGAGAGCGTCAAGCGGATCGGCGACCGGGTCGAGGTCATGCTGGCCGACGGCAAGGTGATCGAGGGCACCCACTGCCTGATGGCGGTCGGCTCGATCCCCAACACCGCCGAGATGGGCCTGGAGGACGCCGGGGTCAAGCTCAACGACTGGGGCCAGATCCAGGTCGACCGGGTCTCCCGCACCACCGCCCCCGGCGTCTACGCGGCGGGTGACTGCACCGGCGTCTTCATGCTCGCCTCGGTGGCGGCCATGCAGGGCCGGATCGCGATGTACCACGCGCTCGGCGACGCGGTGCAGCCGCTGAACCTCAAGACCGTGGCCTCCAACGTCTTCACCGACCCGGAGATCGCCACCGTCGGCTACACGGCGGCCGACGTGGAGTGCGGCAAGATGGACGCCGTCGTGGTCAAGCTCCCGCTGCGCGGCAACCCGCGGGCGAAGATGCAGGGCATCAGGGACGGCTTCGTGAAGCTGTTCTGCCGCCCCGGCACCGGCATCGTGGTCGGCGGCGTGGTCGTCGCCCCGCGGGCCAGCGAGCTGATCCACCCGATCTCGCTCGCGGTGGACGCGAATCTGACGGTCGAACAGGTGGCCAGTGCCTTCACCGTCTACCCGTCCGTCTCGGGCTCGACCGCCGAGGCGGCCCGCCAGCTGCACATCCGCAAGCGGGCCGACGGCGAATCCTGAGCGTCCGGCGCGCAGTTGGGGGCGGCTGCCGATCCGCGGCCGCCCTTCGCGCGGGCATGGCCGTCACCCGGACGGCGGGCGCAGTTCCGGGTCATCGGCGGCGCGTATTCTACGGTCACGCGCCGCTCGTGCGTGAGCAATTCCCGCTACCAGCTGCAAACGCCTGAAAGCAGACGGTCACGCAGGTTACCGTCGGTTCTGTGTTTGCAGCAGAACGTCGCCAGTTGATCCTCGAAATGGTGCGCGCCAACGGAGCCGTCTCGCTCCGGGAGTTGGCCCGCGTCGTCCAGACCTCCGAAGTGACCGTGCGCCGTGACGTGCGGGCGCTGGAGGCAGAAGGGCTCCTCGACCGCCGGCACGGCGGCGCGGTGCTCCCCGGCGGCTTCAGCCGCGAACCCGGATACCCGCAGAAGACCCACCTGTCCGCGGCGGAGAAGAGCGCCATCGCGGACTTCGCCGCCGGCCTGGTGGAGGAAGGGGACGCGGTGGTGGTCGGCGCCGGCACCACCACCCAGGAGCTGGCCCGCCGGCTGGCCAGGGTGCCGGGGCTGACCGTGGTCACCAACTCGCTGCTGGTCGCCCAGGCCCTGGCACACGCCAACCGGGTCGAGGTGGTGATGACCGGTGGCACCCTGCGCGGCTCCAACTACGCGTTGGTGGGCAGTGGTGCCGAGCAGTCGCTCCAGGGGCTGCGGGTCACCAAGGCCTTCATCTCCGGCAGCGGGCTGACCGCCGAACGCGGGCTGTCGACCGCGAACATGCTGTCCGCGAGCGTGGACCGGGCAATGGTGCTGGCGGCTGCCGAGGTCATCGTCCTCGCCGACCACACCAAGCTCGGCGCGGCCGGCATGTTCCAGACCGTCGCCACCGAGACCATCACCCGGCTGGTCACCGACGAGCAGGCGGCCGCGGACGACACCACCGCCCGTGAGCTGGACGCGCTCGCCGACTGCGGGGTCCAGGTCGACCTGGCCCCGCTGGGCGCGTCGCCGAGCGGCGACGCCCCGGTGCACGGCACCGGCAGCGGGCCGGTCCACCAGACCCAGCCGGGTCCGATGGCCCGCCGGGCCGGCCCGCCCCCCGGGGGCGCCCCGCTGCCCGGCCAGCGCCGTCCCGGTGCGCACGGGGGGCCGGCCGGCCCGGGCGGCATGCCGGCCAGGCTGGCCGAGATGGGCCTGCCGCGCGGGCGCTGAGCCCGTACGGGGGCCGGAGACGCGACCGGTCCGCACGCCCCCGAGGGCGTACGGACCGGTCGGTGGAACCAGGGACCCCGGTCAGTCCTTGATCTCGCACAGCGCGGCGCCGCTGCTGACGCTCGCGCCGACCTCGGCCTTGAGGCCGGAGACGGTGCCCGCCTTGTGTGCGTTCAGCGGCTGCTCCATCTTCATCGCCTCCAGGACCACGATCAGCTCGCCCTCGGCGACGACCTGGCCCTCCTCGACGGCGACCTTGACGATGGTGCCCTGCATCGGCGAGGCCAGGGTGTCACCGCTGAGGGCCGAGCCGGCCTTCTTGGTGCCCACCCGGCGCTTGGCCTTGGCGGCGCCCGTCGCACCGGCCGCCGGGGCCGCCGCGACGCCCAGCGAGGACGGCAGCGAGACCTCGATCCGCTTGCCGCCGACCTCGACCACCACGGTCTCCCGGGTCTCGGCCTCCTCGCCGTCACCGGCCGCGCCGGCGAACGGCGGGATGGTGTTGTCGAACTCGGTCTCGATCCAGCGGGTGAAGACGGTGAAGGGTTCGTCGTTGCCGTGGACCTCGGGTGCGAAGGCGGGGTCGGTGACGACGGCTTGGTGGAAGGGGATGGCGGTGGCCATGCCTTCGACCTTGAACTCGTTGAGGGCGCGGCGGGCGCGTTCGAGGGCCTGCTTGCGGTCGCGGCCGGT